>JBCQTD010000006.1:31454-74773 GCA_047178725.1 Rikenellaceae bacterium | reverse complement strand
TATGCGCTATTTTGCTTTGATTTTGGATTTTGATATCGCAGCTAATAGCGGGCTATTTGCAAGATAGCAAAATTCAAAAGCGAAGTGAAAGAGCCTTAGCAATTTAAGTGAGAAAAATTTAAACAGATTCTAACCCAAATGAAAAAAATCCTACTTTCGCTAGCGCTGTTCGCCTCAGTAGCTAGCGCGTCTGCCGCCTCACTAGAGTCGACAGCTAAAACAAAAATCGGGGAGCTAAATGCCCTCGTCGAGCAAGCCAAAAAGAGGAAGATCGACACTCGCCGCGAAGATTGCGCCCTATGGATGGCAAATGAGTTCTTGATGTATGCCGCCTGGGATGAGCAAAACATCGACCAAAATGAGTATCAATATACAACCTGGAAGCCATACAAGGCAGAGGCTCGCCGTCTAGCCGAGGAGCTTCCTTCGTTCGAGCGCGAGGAGGTTATCAAGATGCTCGATACGGCAATTGACGAGCTCACAGGTGTGATATCTGGAAAGTATACTCGCCGCCCCACCGTTCAGATCGACTGGAGCAGCATTAAACCCGAGGGCAACCAGTTCTACAGCAACTCGCACCCTACGTACTTCAACTCATATTTCACCATCCCAGATCACCAGTGCAACGAGTATGTGGGCATACCTAGGAGCTCAGGGCTTAACATCAATATGATCAGAAACTTTGATGGCGGCATCTCCCCTAACGGAGAGAAGCAGCTTGGGAAGATCAGCGACAAATACTCTGGATATGTCCTGCTATGGCACGGCGGAGCACCTAAATGGATCAGAGATATTGATCCTGATTGCGCCATCGGCAAGCGACTATTCACCCACTATGATATCGACAATCCAACTATTCGCAAGGCGTGGGAGGCTACCTTCAAGGAGTTTGTGCCTAAGATAGCTCAGACAAAAGCGGCCGATATGGGCTATGTTCTAGCCAATGAGCCTCATTGGATGTCGATCGAAAAGAGATGGGCAACGGGGGAGGTGTCGGATCACACTAAGGCTAAATTCCGCACATGGCTAGAGGCTAAGCACAAGGATATCGCTAGACTCAATAAGCTTTGGGGCAGCTCATTCAGCTCCTTTGACGAGGTAGATATTACCGTGCCAATATCTAAAACAATACTATTAAAGGCTCAAGGATACGACTGGATGCGCTTTAATATGGATCGCGTTACCGAGTGGTTCACATTCCTAAACGATGGCGTTAAAGAGTATGACCCTAAAGCCAAAACCCATATTAAGATCATACCACATATGCTCTCAAACGACTATCTAGACCACGGACTAGATATGGAGCAACTATACACTCTAACCGATATAGTGGGCAACGATGCCAAGATCGTAAAGCGCTCGCCCTTCAAGAAAGATCCCGAACAATGGGAGGCTCGCTACGCTTTCAACTGGGAGGAGGTCGCTCTATCGTATGACTTTTTCCACTCGGTAAACCCCAAAGGCGCTAATATAAACTCCGAGAGCCACTTTCTGTCGGCCTCTCAATTCAGAGATATCTATATGACCAAGGAGTTTACTCGCACAGCCTACTGGCTCGCCACGCTTCACGGCATGAGCGGTAGCTTCTCGTGGTTTTGGGCTCGCGAGAAGGATGGCGAAGTGCGTAAGGATCTTCAAAAGCGCAAGGATCAATTCGATAACGCTATGAATAGCGCCTATGTAGCATCTGTAGTGCAGCAGCCACGCGTTGCCAATGAGGTGGCCAAAACATATATGGATCTCAACGCCTTCGCCCCTGAGATCGCACAGATGCAGTCGCTTCGCCGCCCGATTAGAATCTACTACTCTAATGCATCGGCTCTAAACAAGAGAGACCATATGACAAATCAATTCAAGCTCTACGAATCGATATACTTCGAGGGGGTGCCTCTAGGCTTTGTTACAAGCGACATCCTCTCTAAACAGGAATTAAGCCAATGGGATGTAGTCCTGGTCAAAGATAGTGAGTATATCCTAGAGAGCGAGATAGATGCTTTACAGAGCTATCTCGATCGCGGCGGTGTAGTGGTGATGGATAAGAAGAGCCTTAAATTCAACGAGTATAAAGAGCCAATCAAGAGAAAGCTTAAGGCCTCTAAGGGTCAGATTGTAATCGCCGCAAACGACAAGGATTACTTTACTTCGGCCTTTAACTTTGCCAAGAGTGAGAGTCTGCCAGAGATTACCGTTGCAGAGAAGAACAGCGTTGGTGAGAAGGGTTGCATGTGGCGATCGGTGAAGAGTAGGGATGGTTATATCGTCTCGATCTCAAACCTTGGTAAATCTGATGCTACAATAACTCTAGGGATAAAGGATGGCAAGGTTAAATCTCTAACCGATCAGTTTCTTGGTGCGAAGCTAAAGAATGGCTTTAAGATCCCTAGCGAGAGCACTATGCTTATCGAGATCAAATAAGAGAACAAACTAACAAACAAGCGCCTCCAAGAGTGATCCTGGAGGCTATTTTGTAATATAGAATCTCTTAGGCCTGCTTCTGCCAGATAAGTGCCGCAGCACCCACGATGGCCACATTCTTGCCCTCGATGCCGCTTGGCAGGAGCTTCACCTTATTCTTAAAGGCAGAGAACATATTCTCCTCCATAAACCACTTTGTAGGCTCAAAGAGCATATCGCCAGCCTTTGCCAATCCACCAAATAGGATAAAGGCCTCGGGCGAGGATACCGTTGTGACATTAGCTAGCGCACGCCCCAACATCTCGCCGGTAAATCTAAAACACTCCTTAGCTACAGGGTCGCCCTCCTTAGCGGCAAGCGATATCATCGAGGCGTCAAAGTCGTTAAAGGCGATATCTCGCAGAGGTGATGGCGCACGCATGGTGGCCATCAGCTCAAAGGCTGTTCGCTTTATGCCGGTAGCCGAGACATAGGTCTCCAAACAACCACGTCTACCACATCCGCACTCACGCCCACCAGGCACAACGATAAAGTGGCCAAACTCGCCGGCAAAACCATCCGCGCCATAGATCATCTCACCATTTGAGACAAAGCCCGAGCCCAGACCTGTGCCTAGAGTTATCATCACAAAATCTCTCATGCCGCGACCATTTCCGAAGATCATCTCACCGATAGTGGCGGCGTTGGCATCATTTGTAAGTAGAATATTATTATCTATCTCGGCAAAGCGAGAGGCGATATCCGCGGCTAGTGGAAAGATCCTCTCGCTCTTACCCGCCTCCTCTCCTACTGGCCATTTCCAGAGATTGGCTGGCTCTTCTATAGCGCCGCTATAGATATTGGCATTGGGCGCACCGATACCTATTCCGACAAGCTCAAACTCAAAGCCGACCGAGCACATCAGCGTGCGCATGGCCGCCGTTAGATCCTCCACATAATGGTGGTAATCCTCAAAAGCGGGATACTTCTTAGTTGAGATAACCGACTCGGCATAGATATCACCACTCTCATCAACCAACCCAAAGGCGGTATTGATTCCGCCTATATCAATTCCAAATGCTAATCTCTTCATAGGTATAAATTTTATCTTTCCCCCAAAGTTAAACTAAAATTCGTATAGTACAAAATAATTTCATATTTTTGCAGATATAAGAAATTACAAAAAACAATGAACTGCAACGATCAACTTCTAGAGCGCTTTGAGAGCTACCTCGGCGGTATAAACCTCCCAACCGAGCCCGAGCGCCTCTATGCCCCAATCACCTACTCGCTTGATGGTGGAGGCAAGAGAATACGCCCGATGCTTGTGATGCTCTCATATCTGCTCTACGCAGAGCGACTTGAGGCTATTCTACCTGCGGCGGCGGCCGTTGAGATATTCCACAACTTCACCCTGCTACACGACGATATTATGGACAACGCCGATATTCGCCGCGGCAAACCATCCGTGCACGCCGCCTGGGGCGAGAATGTTGCAATCCTTTCGGGCGATGTGATGGTGATCCTGGCCTATCGTCAGCTCGCCATGCTTAAGACAAATATCCTGCCCGAGCTACTTGAGACATTCAACACTATGGCCATAGAGGTGTGCGAGGGTCAACAATATGATATGGATTTCGAGCAGCGCGAGAGTGTGAGTGTAGAGGAGTATATGCATATGATCCGCCTCAAAACCTCTGTGCTGCTAGGCGGAGCGGCAAAGATCGGAGCGCGCGCGGGAGGTGCCACACCCGAGCAGGCGGCAAAGATCACCGAGCTGGCCACCGAGCTGGGGCTCGCCTTCCAGCTTCAGGACGATCTACTCGATTCGTATGGCGATGAGGCTCTAGGCAAGAAGATCGGAGGCGATATTTTAGAGGGCAAGCAGACATATCTTATGATAGAGGCCAAGAGCCTAGCACGCGATAAAGATAGAGCGCTTCTATGCACAACACACAAAAACTCCACGATGAGCGATGAGCAGAAGATCGCCACCATCAAGGGGATCTACAACGCGCTGGATATTCCTCATCTGACCGAGCTGCAGATCGCCCTACACTTCGAGCGTGCGCTATCACTCCTTTCTAGCTTGGAGCTTGAGGAGTCTAAAACCTACCCCTTGCGCCAATTTGCCGAGGGGCTTATGAATCGCAACAAATAATGACAAGAAGAGAAGATATAGAGATCATGGCGCCCGTCGGCTCCTACGAGTCGCTTATGGCGGCCATCTCAGCGGGCGCAAATTCGATCTACTTTGGAGTAGAGCAGCTAAATATGCGTGCCAAATCGGCGGCAAACTTCACGCTAGATGATCTTGACAAGATCGTCGCCATCTGCAAGGATAGCGGCGTTAAGAGCTACCTAACGGTTAACATTACAATATATGAGGGTGAGGGTGAGGTTATGCGCCAGATAATCGACCGCGCTAAATCAAGCGGCATTGATGCCATTATCGCAACAGACTTTGCCGCCATACTCTATGCACGCAAAGTTGGCGTCGAGGTGCACATCTCAACCCAGAGCAACATCTCAAACCTTGATGCTGTAGAGTTCTTCTCCGAGTGGGCCGATGTCCTCGTGCTAGCCAGAGAGCTTTCGCTAGAGCAGATCGCCGAGATCCATCGCGGCATTTTGGAGCGCGATATTCGCGGCCCTCGCGGCGAGATTGTGGAGATCGAGATGTTTGCCCACGGCGCGCTCTGCATGTCGATCTCGGGCAAGTGCTACCTCAGTCTACATGAGGTGGGGTACTCGGCCAACCGCGGAGCCTGCCGACAGATATGCAGAAGAAAATATACCATCACCGACACCCAGACCGGCGAGGTGTTAGACACCGATGGGCAATATATCCTCTCACCAAAGGATCTATGCACAATAGAGTTTTTGGATAAATTTATAGCCGCCGGCGTGCGCGTGCTCAAGATTGAGGGACGTGCTCGCGGCGGAGAGTACGTTAAGCGCGTGGTGGAGAGCTACGATCGTGCGCTTCGTGCAATAGAGGCTGATGAGTTTAATGATGAGCTAAAATCAGAGCTGCGCACTCGCCTAGAGAGCGTCTTTAATCGCGGCTTCTGGGGCGGCTACTACGCCGGTGCCCCCGTTGCCGAGCAGACCCAAAATCATGGCTCTTCGGCCACCGAGCGCAAGGTATATGTTGGCAAGGTGACCAACTTCTTTAAGCGATCATCCATAGCAGAGATCCTAATCGAGGCCGCCCCGCTAACCAAAGGTGAAACGGCGCTATTTATGGGTCACACAACCGGCGTTGTGGAGATGACAACTGAGGGCATCATGGTCGAAGGCGATATGGTCGATAGCGTGAAGCAGGGCGAGGTCTGCTCGATGAAGATAGCAGATATGGTGCGCCGCGGAGATAAACTCTACAAAATGGTATCGGCAGAAGATGTTGTTTGCCAGTAATATATACTCTGCAAGGCGAGATAGGCTATCTAAAGCCATAGCTTCGGGGATAATCATAATCCCGGGTAATGAACTCGCGCCCAAGAACTATCCCAGCGGCTGCTACCCCTTTAGGCAAGATAGCTCCTTTCGCTACCTCTTTGGGCTCAATGCACCATCACTTTGGGGGGTGATAGATGCAGATACAGACAAGCATATCCTCTTCGGTGCAGAGACAACCATGGAGGATATCATCTGGAGCGGAGAGCTGCCATCACTCAGCGCGCGCGCGGCGAGTGTTGGGATAGAGGTTAGCCACCACATCGACGAGCTAGATATATTTATTAGCAGAGCTCTCAGCCTAGGACGCAAAATCCACATCCTGCCACCCTACCGTGCCGAGACGAAAATAGCCCTTGCCGGGCTATTTAAATGTCAAATTTCCGAGCTCAAAAAGTTCCACTCACAAGCGCTTATCGAGGCGCTAGCACTTATGCGCGAGGTCAAGAGCGAGGAGGAGATCGCCGAGATGGAACGCGCTCAAGAGATTGGCTACAAAATGCACACCGCCGCCATGAAGCTCTGCCGCGCGGGGCGCAGAGAGCATGAGATCTCGGGTGCACTTACTGGCATAGCACACCGCTATGGAGCTGGCCTATCGTTTGAGACGATCTGCTCACAAGATGGTCAAATCCTGCACAATATATCGCAGGGCGGCACGCTCAAAGATGGGCGCCTAGTGCTAGTGGATGCCGGAGCGGAGAGCCTCGGCGGTTATGCATCGGACAACACACGCACATTTCCTGTAAGTGGCCGATTTTCTCCTCTTCAGCGCGACATATATAACATTGTGCTAGCGGCACACAACAACACAAAAACCATCGCCCAGGCCGGCATACTCTACCAAAATCTCCACGCGGCATGCTATCGACTCCTTGCCGATGGGCTACGGGATCTCTCGCTCGTTTGCGGCTCTATAGATGAGATTATCGACTCCGGGGCAATGAAGCTCTTTATGCCACACGGCCTCTCGCACGGCGTGGGGCTAGATGTGCACGACTGCGAGGCCTTTGGCGAGCGCAGCGGAGTTACAACTAGCTCCGAGTGCTGCATAAACCGCAAAGCGTGGCGCCTCAGAAACGGATCTGTGATCTCAAATGAGCCTGGCATATATTTCATTCAGCCACTAATAGAGCGCTCTTGCCGCGAGGGATTGTACAAAGGCATTGTCGATTATGCCAGGCTCTCATCTCTATACAATTTTGGAGGAGTACGAATTGAGGATGTGCTAGTTATAACCGATGGCGGCTGCTATGAACTTGGGGCTAAAAACCCCATCCCAAAGAGTGTGGAGCAGATCGAAAACTTTATGCAAAACAGAGCACTATGATATTCCTATTTCCAACCGAGATGGAGGCCGCGAGATTTCGCGCCGCGGCACCCGATGCTGAGATTATAATCTGCGGCGTGGGGCTTGCCGAGTGTGCCGCTACGCTTGCTCAAATTATATCGTCCGGCCGCCGCGAGAGGATTATCCTCGCCGGCATAGCGGGATCACACAACGTCGAAACAGCCCCCATAGGCTCAGTGGTGGAGATCATCCGCGAGGAGACAGCCGGCCTGCCCGAGCGCTTTTCGCGCTGCTACACCAACGCTGCTGCCTTCAATCTGCCCACCGCCGCCTCGGCCAGCGTAACGATCTGCGGCAGCTCAGCGCCTCGACACGAAACGGAGAACATGGAGGGGGCGGCGCTCTTTGCCATCTGCGCTAGGTGCGAGACCCCCTGCTCAGAGATTCGCGCCATATCTAATATGGTGGGTGATGAATTTGACAAGTGGCAGATAGATCGCGCTCTTGAGGCACTAACCGAAACCCTAACCTCAATACGATGAGACTATATATCTCCCCCTGCCCCAACGACACCTTTATGTTTGATGCCATGATCAACTCGCGCATCGACCTCGAGGGGCTTAAGCTAGAGGTGAGCTACTACGACATCGAGGAGCTAAATGCTCGCGCTCTGCTTTGCGAAGCGGAGTTCTCGAAGATCAGCTGCGCAATCCTCCCAGCTATTTCCGATCGCTATACAATATCCGACAGCGGCGCGGCACTTGGGCGCGGAAATGGCCCACTACTCGTTAGGCGAAAAGGGGATAAAACAGCCCTGAAACAGATAGCAATACCGGGCGAGCACACCACAGCTGCGGCACTTATCCGCCGCCTTGTGCCCGAAATCGAGGAGCTAGAGCCTCGCCTATTCTCAACCATCGCCGAGGCTGTGGAGCGTGGAGAGGTGGATGGCGGCGTGCTGATCCACGAGGGGCGATTTGTCTACGCCGAGCGCGAGCTGGAGCTTGTGGCCGACCTAGGGCTGCTATGGGAGGAGCGCACAAAGCTGCCGCTACCGCTTGGTGCTATCGCCATGCGGAGTGATGTAGATCCTGCCATGCAACGAAAATTCGAGCGCCTTTTGCGCCACAGCATCGAGTACGCCTTTGCCCATCCACTCGCCTCGCGCGAGTTTATCCTCGCCCATGCCCAGGAGCTAGAGCCACAGGTTATCGAGGCACACATCGCGCTATTTGTCAACGAATACTCCCTCTCGCTCGGCAGCGAGGGGCGCGAGGCTATTGCGGAGCTTAATAGATAAGTAGGGTAAAACATTATGAAAAAATTTACTCTCATATTAACAATCATTGCGACGATCGTATGTATTGCCTGCAATGAGGATGATTTAGATTCAAATAATCCCGGCGACAACGATCAGGCAGTCGAAGGGTATATACAAAAGGGGCCATTCATAACAGGCACATCTGTCGATGTAAAGGAGCTTAACAGCTCGCTCAACTCCACGGGAAAAACCTTTTCATCGCAGATAACCAATGATTTTGGCAACTTTAAAGTTTCGTACGCGAGCGAGGAGGTATTTGCCGAATTTGTTGCGGATGGATACTATTTTAATGAGGTTGAGGGGGAGTTGTCGGAGAGCAAATTGACCTTGCGGGCTATCTCGAAAATGGATCAATCTACAAATATTAATATCCTTACATCGCTGCAAGTAGATAGAATAAGACAGCTACTCCAGGATGGCAAAAGCTATGATTCAGCCCTAGCACAATCAAAAGGCGAGGTGTTAGCTCTCTTCAACATTAATGAGTCGGAGGTTGAAAACTTCAGCAATATGAACATCACTAAGAGCGGAGCATCAAACTCTATCCTTCTGGCAATATCGTCAATTTTGCAGTGCGGTCGGAGTGTTGCTGAGATGTCGGAGCTAGTATCTAAACTCGCTATCGACATTGCAGATAATGGCATTGTTGATAACAGCACTTTGACTGAGAAGATTATAGAGAGCTCTAAGCAGATAGACGTCCCTAAAATCATCTCTAACTTAGAGCAACGATATAGCGATCTTGGCGAGAGTATTACGATTGATAATTTCTATGACTTCATAGATAGCGATGGTGATGGCGTGCTGAATGGCAGCTCTCCATATCTTTTCGTAGATCAGCATAGCTATACTTTTGACTATCCGAACTCAGAGCAGACGATATATTTTATTGCAAACTATACTCCACAAATTAATATCGTTAGCGATGATGTTTTTATCGAGGTTATATCTGTTGAGGGGGCAAAAGTTCTGTTAGAATTTGCTGAGAATGAGGGTCAGCAGAGCCGCTCGGCTGAGCTGCAATTTATATCTACCGATGGAGAGGTTGTTGAGAGGCTGTCTATTGAGCAGGCATCGAGTTATAGTGAGTTGTCGTTTAATCTGAGCTTTGGAGCATCTACTAGATCCACCCTGCCTGGTAGCGATGTTGAAGTTGAACGAATTACGATGATAGCATTTGATTCGCAAGGCTCTCTACTGTTTAATAATACCGATAATGAGCCTATCCTGAGTGGCAGTGAGTATAAACTATATTTTAGGTTTAAGGATACCTACTACGATGGCTGTACGATATACTCAATAGTCAATGGGAACAATAGCTACTCCGGCATCTCTGAAATCTCCGCAATAGAGCAGTTAGAATGTAGCGTTTCTGATGGAGAGGTGATATCGGCCAAAAGCGAGGGGGTCTATTTATCAAATGGGCAAACTACATCAATAGGAGTAGCTCTCGAATATGCAGGCATTGCCAAAATTGCACTTGAAATTAACTATGATGATAGTATAGCTGAGTCGGATAGAGTGATTAGTAGCATAAAAATTATCGGTAATATATATACAAACATATATCTATTTAATGATGCGACTAATGACTCGGATGTGAGCCCCAATATTGCAGTTGACGTTGAGAGTTTGAGCTGTCTTATTGGTGGCGGATCTTCCGTCAGCAAAATGGAGCTAACGCTTCAAAACGGCACTCAATATTCACTCTCACTACCAAGTGAAATGACACTACAGAGTGGCAAGCAGTACACCTTTATACTATCTATAAATCCTGACTCTTTAACTGCTAGCAATACGACAATAGAGGAGTGGAACGATACGAATGATAACACGGTAGGGTTCTCTTCTACATCTAACTCTACAAAGTAACAACTCAAATGTAGAAAGATATTTTTACAAACAAGGAGCCTCTAGATAACTAGAAGCTCCTTTGCTTTGTGGGCCCAGAGGGGCATGATCCCGCGACCTTCGGATTATGAGTCCGCTGCTCTAACCAACTGAGCTATGGGCCCGCACTCTAAGCTTTACGCCTTTGAGAGATGCAAAGATAGAAAATTAAATTCTTAAATGCAACTCTTTTTTATGAAATTTACTATGAGTGACGCTTTACAAGCTCATCCTCCACATCGCCAATGGTGCAATCCATCGCCTCGAGGAGCACAAGCAGGTGGTAGATCAGATCAGCAACCTCGCCTATCATAGCCTCGCGATTTCCCGCAACTGCCTCAATGATAGCCTCTACCGACTCCTCGCCAACCTTCTGCGAGATCTTGCCTACACCCTTATTAAAGAGCTTGGTGGTGTACGAACCCTCGGGCATCTGGGCATGGCGCTCCTTGATAACCGAGGCTAGATAGCGTATAAAACCCTCTGTCGAGTCGCCATCCTGCTTAAAGCAGCTCTTGGCGCCGGTGTGGCAAGTTGGCCCATGAGGGATAACGCGGATCAGAAGCGTGTCATCATCGCAATCGGTTGATACAGAGACAATATCCAAGAAGTTTCCGCTCTGCTCGCCCTTTGTCCAAAGGCGCTGCTTGGTGCGCGAAAAGAAAGTCACACGACCCTCCTCTAGGCTCTTCTCATACGCCTCACGGTTCATATAGCCTAGCATAAGCACCTGCAAAGTGCTCTGCTCCTGAATAATTACGGGCACTAATCCGCCCTCTAGCTTCTCTAGCTGAAGCTCATCGAATGGTTTTGCTACTATTTTCATGGTATATAAATTATCTTACACAAATATTTTCGCCCCTAAGATACTCCTTAAGAGTTGGGATTGGAATCTCATTATAGTGGAAAATGCTCGCCGCCAGCGCTGCATCGGCCTTTCCGGCCGTCAACACCTCGGCAATATGTGCGCTTGTGCCGGCACCGCCCGAGGCGATGATGGGAATAGGAAGCTCGGCGAGGCGCGCAAAGCTATCGCATGGGTAGCCGCTCTTGGTGCCATCATGATCCATCGAGGTGAAGAGAATCTCACCAGCACCGCGCTGGTAGGCCTCTGCAGCCCAGCTAAAGAGCTCACGCTCGGAGAACTTCTTGCCTCCATGGGTTGTCACCCTCCATGCTCCATCTACCATCTTAGCATCAATGGCCACAACAATAAACTGCGAGCCATACTTGGCGGCGATCTCGTCGATAAGCTCCGGATTGCGCACCGCAGCGCTATTAACCGTAATCTTATCGGCACCAGCCTCTAGCAATCGTCCAGCATCGGCAACCGATGTGATACCACCACCCACGGTGAATGGAATATTAATCCTATGGGCGATGCGCGTAACAAGCTCGGTAAAGGTGCTGCGCCCCTCGTATGTGGCGCTAATGTCTAGATATACCAGCTCATCGGCACCCTCGGCGGCGTACTTGGCGCCTAGCTCCACCGGATCGCCAACCTGCTGAAGCTCCAAGAAGTTTATGCCCTTAACTGTCTGTCCATCCTTGATATCAAGGCATGGGATTATCCTCTTTGCAAGCATTCTCTCAACTCTTTAAATGTTATACCACCCTCATAGAGCGCCTTGCCCACGATCACACTACCCACTCCGGCAGCATCCAGTTCCTCGATATCGGCCATGCGGCTAATTCCCCCGCTGGCGATAATATTTAGCTCCGGGAACTCACTATTTAGGCTCTTATATAGCTCAGTAGCAGCGCCACACATCATGCCATCACGCGATATGTCGGTTGTGATAATATGCTTCAAACCATGAGGTGTGAAGAGCTTAAATAGCTCCGAGGCACCCATCTCAGAGGCCTCCAACCACCCCTGAATCGCAACCTTGCCATCGCGAAGATCGGCGCCGAGAATCATCTTCTCGCCACCAAACTCATCAAGCCAAGAGGCGAAGAGCTCCGGCTCACGAACCGCAAGGCTGCCAACGATAGCTCGCTCGGCTCCGGCATTGAATACATCCTTAAGCGCCGCGGCACTCTTGATGCCACCACCATACTGCACCACAAGCGAGGTGCGGGTTGCCACCCTCTCCAAAACCTTAAGGTTCATCGGAGCTGAGGCCTTAGCACCATCCAAATCGACCATGTGCAGGCGAGTGATTCCGGCATCCTCAAACTGCTTGGCTGCATCCAACGGATCGCGGAAATATGTTGTCTGGCGGTTATAGTCGCCCTGGCTCAGGCGAACGCACTCGCCGCCAATTATATCTGTTGCTGGGATTATCTCTATCATTATAGCTTCAAAAAATTACGTATTACTTGTTCACCAATATCGCCGCTCTTCTCGGGATGGAACTGTGTGCCATAGAAGTTATCCCGGTTGAGCGCAGCACTAAACTCAACGCCATAACTGGTTGTGGCGATACTCTCAGCGCAGAGCTCTGCGGCAAACGAATGGACATAGTAGAAGTGGCGACTCTCATCTACACCATCAAAAAGTGGACTACGAAGCCTCTCAATGGTATCCCACCCTACATGTGGCACCTTAAGCATCTCGTCGGCGGCATCCTTTTCGGGCAAGCGGACAACTTTTGTTGGGAATATACCCAAACACTCAGCACTACCCTCCTCACTAGATAGGCACATAAGCTGCATGCCGATGCATATACCCAAAACGGGCTGCTTAAGAGTTGGTATCAAGGTATCAAGCCCCCTCTCGCGCAGCTTCTGCATAGCGCTGGCGGCCTCGCCAACACCTGGCATAATCACCCTCTCGGCGCTGCGGATCGTCTCCACATCACTCGTCACAACATACTCCGCCCCCGCCCTGTCAAGAGCATTGATCACCGAGCGCAGATTGCCAGTATCATAATCTATTACTGCTACCATTCTATATTATTTATTATAAAATTCCCTTTGAACTTGGGATGTCATATCCAAATCTATCACGCCTAACGGCCATCTTGATAGCCCTAGCAAAGGCCTTGAAGATACCCTCGATCTTATGGTGCTCATTCTCGCCCTTAGCCGAGATATGAAGGTTGCAACGCGCAGCAGCAGAGAATGACTGGAAGAAGTGGCGAAACATCTCAGTTGGTACATCGCCAACCATCTCGCGCCTGAACTCAGCATCCCACTCAAAGTCGATTCTACCTCCGAAATCTAACAACACCATAGCGCTACACTCATCCATCGGCAGGGCAAAGCCATATCTTCCGATGCCAGCCTTCTTGCCCAGCGCCTTGTCGATAGCCTCGCCGATAACGATAGCAACATCCTCAACGGTGTGGTGCTCATCAACATGCAGATCACCCTTAGCCTCCACGCGAAGGTATATACCGCCATGATGAGCGATCTGATCTAGCATGTGGTCGAAAAAGTGTAGACCTGTCGAGATCTTCGATACATCACCCGGCAGGCGATCAAGATCTAGCTCAACGCGGATCTGCGTCTCCTTAGTCTCACGCACGATCTCCACCCTGCGCTCGCCGCGGCGGATCATCTCAACAATCTCGCCCCAGCTCTCAGTGATAAGCACACACGAGCCCTCAACGCCAGCCTCCTCGACCATCTTGCGACCTGCCTGAGGCTCTGCGATAAGGATTCCCTTCGCGCCTAAGTTCTTAGCTAGGATTATATCTGTCACTCTGTCACCTATTACATAGCTCCCAGAGAGGTCATACTCGCCCGAAAGATATTTGCCAAACATGCCTGTTCTCGGCTTTCTAGTAGGTGCATTATCCTCCTCGAAGGTTCTGTCGATAAGCTGATCGTCGAAGGTAACGCCCTCAGAGGCCAAAACATCAAGCATCATATTGTGCGCCGGGTGGAATGTCTCCTCTGGAAATGAACTAGTGCCTAGCCCATCCTGATTTGTGGCCATCACCATATCGAAATCCAATGTTCGCAATGTACTCAGCGCCGAGATGGCACCTGGGCGGAAGGCTAGCTTCTCCAGGGAATCGACCTGAAAATCTAGTGGTGGCTCTAGGATTATTGTGCCATCGCGATCTATAAATAGTGCTCTCTTCATTATTTAAACTCTTTAATTATCTCTAATGTGCGATCATTTTCACTTTTAGTACCGATAGTGATTCGCAGCGTACTTTTACATCCCAACACCTTAGATCGGTTGCGCACAATAACCCCACCCTCGGTGAGACGATCATACAATCTATCAGCGTCTGAAACCCTAACTAGCAGAAAGTTGGCATCCGATGGGTAGATCTTCTCCACACACGCCATCGACTCCAACGCCTTAGAGACACGCTCTCGCTGCGAGATGATCTCCTCCACCTGATCGCTAACACCTGCGCGAAGCAACTCCATGACCTTAGCCTGGGTGAGTACATTAATATTGTATGGTGATTTAACCCTATTCATTATAGCGATGATCTCAGCCGAGGAGAAGCCCAAGCCACATCTTAGGCCAGCCATACCCCACGCCTTAGATAGGGTTTGGAGGATTATAAGATTCTCAAACTCACCCAGACGTGGCAGCATACCACCATCAGCAGAGAAATCTACATAGGCCTCATCCAGCACCACAATACCATCGAAGCGCTCGATAAGCTCCACGAGCTGCTCGGCAGCAAAGGCGGCTCCTGTCGGGTTGTTTGGAGAGCATATCCACATCAGCTTACTACACTCATCGGCCGCGGCAAGCAGCGCCTCAACCGGCAGGGAGAACTCCTCGCCTAGCGCAACCTCACGCAGCTCGACATCGTTAGTGGCCGCCGCCACAGAGTACATACCATAGGTTGGCGCTATAGAGATAGCATTATCAACCCCTGGGCGACAGAATACTCTAAAGGCCAAATCTATAGCCTCATCGCTTCCATTACCCACAAAGATCGACTCCGAGGAGACACCCTTAATCTCCGATAGCAGAGCCTTCATCTCACGCTGGTGTGGATCGGGATAACGGTTTACGCCATTCTCAAATGGGTTCTCGTTGGCATCCAACCACACATCTATCTCGCCGCCGCTATACTCATCTCTTGCTGTAGAGTATGGCTCTAGAGCTAGAATATTAGCGCGTACTAACTCTTTTAATGATCTCTTCATTATTTAGGGGAGTTCTATTTTTCTCCTTGATTTTAATTTGTAGTTATTACTCTAACCCTCACAGCATTAGCGTGCGCATCAAGTCCCTCGGCCTCGGCCATTGCGATAACGGTTGGCGCCAGGGCTGCGATACCCTCCGCGCTAAGCTCCTGGTAGGTCTGCTTGCGCATAAAGCTCTCTAGACTCACGCCACTATATGAGCGTGCCCAGCCGCCAGTTGGCAGGGTGTGATTTGTGCCTGAGGCGTAGTCGCCGGCACTCTCGGGTGAGAAGTTACCAATAAATATACTTCCGGCCGAGGTAATCTTATCCGCCACCTGCCATGGATTCTCAACAGACAAAATTAGATGTTCGGGGGCATAAGCCTCAGCGAAGGCGACCATCTGCTCCATCTTATCAAAGACCACAGCTCTAGAGTGGGCGAGCGACCTCTCAAGCGCCTCGGTTCTGCTCAGGCTCTTCATCTGCTCCACGACAGCCTCCTCCACCTTAAGGGCAAAGGCCTCCGACGAGCAGACCAAGATCGACTGGCTATCGGCGCCATGCTCCGCCTGCGAGAGAAGATCCGAAGCTACGAATGCAGCATTGGCGCTCTCGTCGGCCATAACTAGCACCTCAGAAGGGCCTGCTGGCATATCTATCGCCACGCGATTTGTGCTTACAATCTGCTTTGCCTTAGTTACATATCTATTACCGGGGCCGAAGATCTTATCAACCCTCAGCACACTCTCGGTGCCATAAGCCATGGCGGCCACCGCCTGCGCTCCGCCCAAGGCAAAGACTCTATCCACGCCGCATAGATCGGCTGCATAAAGAACCTCGGGGGCAATATCACCACTCTTTGAGGCTGGCGAGCAGAGAACAATCTGCTTGCAGCCGGCGATCTTAGCCGGAATAGCGAGCATCAAAACAGTCGAAAGAAGCGGCGCCGTGCCTCCCGGCACATACAACCCCACACGAGGGATCGCCACCGAGCGCTGCGCACACCTTACACCTGGCATAACCTCCATATCAACACCCTTAGGCATCTGGGCGGCATGAAACTTCTCGATATTGGCCTTAGCCTGATCTAGTGCCGCCTTTAGCTCATCGGAGATCTTCGAAGCCGCAGCCGCACGAGCCTCTCGGCTCACCTCAAAAGAGTCGGGCACCGAACCCTCAATGCGCTCAACAATAGAGCGCAGAGCCTCATCGCCACCTGTGCGAACACCCTCAATTATCTCTACTACCCTCTCGTGGATCTCACTATCCTGCGGGATATTGCGCTCGACGAGCTCTGCCCAATCCTCCACCGAGGGGTTATTATATAGTGCTATCTTTAGCATAACTATCTAATCATATTCTCAAGTGAAAGCACCAAGATTCCCTCAGCACCTAGAGCCTTAAGCTGCTCAATATTATCCCATAGGCCAGACTCGCTGATAACCGCGTGCACCGAGCACCAACCCTCCTGGGCAAGTGGCAAGACTGTTGGGCTACGCATCCCGGGGATCATCTTCGACACCTCCTCCACCTTCTCAACAGGCAGATTCATAAGCACATACTTCATGCCGCGGCTCTCAAGGATGGTATTAAAGCGGAAGATTAGTTGATCGAGGATCGCCTGGTTCTCAGCCGAGAGCTCATTGTTGGCAATAAGTACAGCCTCCGAGTAGAAGATCTTCTCAACCTCAACAAGGCCGTTGGATACAAGCGTGCCGCCCGAAGATACGATATCAAAGATGGCATCGGCCATGCCTACCGCTGGCGCCACCTCGACAGAGCCGGCGATGGTGTGGATCTCGGCGTTGATACCCTTCTCGTTGAAGAAATCCTGCAAGATGCGTGGATATGAGGTTGCAACCCTCTTGCCCTCAAAGTACTCGATACCCTTATAGTCAACGCTCTTAGAGACCGCAAGCGAGATGCGGCAGCCACCGAAACCGAGGCCCAGGACATTCTTCACGTCGAAGCCCTTCTCGGCAACCTCATTAAGGCCAACGATGCCGATATCCGCCACGCCCATGCTCACCGCCTGCGGGATATCATCATCACGAAGATATAGAACCTCCAACGGGAAGCCCTTTGCCTCAGAGATAAGCTTGCGCTTGCTCTCTACAACCCCGATACCAGCCTCAGCTAGCATAGATACACACTGCTCATTTAGACGGCCTTTGGCCTGAATCGCTATTCTTAGCATAATCTTTATTTTATAATATTTATATTTATCTCTTTTACACACAAAAACTCACCCCTTTTTCGAGGTGAGTTTGATATTGCTAGATCCCGCTCCAACATACACATCGACTCGACCCCTAATTATAGCGGTGATGATGATGGATAGTAGCTGCTCTGAATCTCATACCCCAAAGGTAGACAATATATATTTAATAGCAAAATATTTTCTGTAAAAACTAAATTTTATAACAAAATAGAGTGCGAGATAGTTGTGGTATCAAAATAAATCACTATCTTTGCCACGCTTAAGCAATAATATTTTAAAATACAAAACACAATGAAACAAGGTATTCATCCAGAGAATTATCGTTTGGTGGCATTCAAGGACATGTCGAATGACCACGTGTTTTTGTGTCGGTCCGCCGTTTCGACAAAAGAGACCATCGAAGTGAACGGCGAAACCTATCCCGTGTATAAGATGGAAATTTCTAACACTTCACACCCGTTCTACACAGGTAAGATGAAGCTGGTAGATACCGCTGGTCGCGTCGATAAGTTCATGAACCGATATGCAAAACGCTACGATAAAAAGAGCAAGGAGTAATTTTTTTGCACTTAATTAACAAAAGGCTTGGAGTTTATCCGAGCCTTTTTGTATATTTGTCTAGAGATAATAATTAATAAACTATAATCATGGAATTTGAAGGTAAAGTTTTGCAGATAAACCCGGTGACTTCGGGAACTTCGGCTCGCGGCGAGTGGCAGAGACAGGATGTGATCTTTGAGATCGCAGATGGATCGTTCCCTCGCAAGGTGTGTGTCACATTTTTCAACAAGCCTAACGATGTGGCTCAGATCAAGGTTGGTGCTAGCTATATAGTATCTATCAACATCAGCTCGCGCGAGTATAACAGCCGCTGGTATACCGACATTATGGCCTGGAGAGTGCAGCCAAAGATGGACGAGATGTCGCAGATCCCGCCCGAGAGCGCCCCTAGCTACGCTCCTCCAGCACCTGCCGCCCCATCATACAGCGCTGGCAGCAGCGAGGTGGATGACCTGCCATTCTAATAAACACTACAAATAAACACGCGGCCGAGAGTTAAATCTTTGCCGCGTGTTTTTTATATACATTTCAGCCACCGAAACAGCTCCTCATAAAACCTATTACGAACCTCCGCTCGCGAGAGCACAACATCGTGCAGCGCCCCCTCCAGCTTAAGGTGTGTGACATCATCCCCTAGTTGACCTCCATACTTCTCGATATCTTTAACATCTAGAACGGCATCGCCAGTATGGCAATCTTCATGAAATCTCAATCTATAGATAGATTTAGCAGAGTAGGCCAGAAATATCGGACACTCGATATGCACATCCCTCTGCACGGCGTTCTGGGCGGTGAGTATAGCCGAGAGCCACCCTAGCGAGAAGTTTGAGTGCGAGATAATCTTCCAGTTAGTATCAAAATCCCACTCACCATAGTAATCCTTATGTAGACTCTTGCCATAGGCCGACGACTCGGCGGTGGTTATACTCTTATTAGGATAGAGCCTACCATACATCCAGACTATTGGCGCGCCGAGGGTCTCGATCGTCCAACCCATATTCATATCCAAAAATGGGCTGTTGAGGATAAGCCCATCTATCTTACGCTCGTTAGCGTAGAGCGAGGCTGTGAGCCCGCCGGTTGAGTGACCCATCAAGAATATCTGCTTTGAGCCCTCGCTGCGGATGATGTCTATTGCCATATCTAGCTCCTCGAAATATTCGCGCACATCGCGCACATTATAGGGGCGCTGGTGATCGAGCAGCGAGCGCCCATATTTACGCAGGTCGATGGCATAGAAGTTATACAACGAGTCGCGAAAGCGCTCGGCCATCTCGGTTTGAAAAAAGTAGTCGTTGAAGCCATGGATATAGAGCACCGCACGAGTGGATGGCGCGATAGGAGCACATCGAATGAGTGTCGCCTCAACATCGCCCTCATAGTCATCCTCCATCACAAGGGTTAGCTGCTGGTAGCCATCGCCCAAGATATCAGCTCGATACCCTCCATATGAGAGATGAGAGATCAGCATAAATATAAACAGAAGCCTTTTCATAATAGGTCATTAAAATTGATATCCCAACGAGACGTAAATAGTTCGTCCATATCCATACTCATAGCGACTAGCCTCGCCATAATAACTCTCACTTGATGAGTGCGAAAGCAGGCGATTACCCTCGCGGGCATACTTAACTCTTGTGCGATCGCCCAAAATATTGCCGAGGCTTGCGGTAGCGATCAGCCGTCGAGACGAGCGCGCGAGATAGAATATTCTACTTACGCTCGCGCTCAGGTCGTACTCGTCGCCGAGCCGCTGCTGCTCTCTAACCTCTTGCAGCTCATCATCAGCCAAAAAGGCGATAACCCTATCCGTTCGCCTCAATATTGAGGGTTCGATATATCTAAAGCCAGCATAAGAGCCACTCAAAGTTACGAAATAGTTTTTAAATCCCCTATAGTTTAGCTCGGCAGATGCCATTAATTGTGGCGAATTTCCAACCACACAACCCTTAATTGCACTAGCCGACGAGGTGGCAACGAGCGAGAGGTCGACATCGCTATACAAATTAACCTCGGGGGCGCTACTATATTGATAGCCTCCTAGAGCGAGCGTTGAGCTAAGCTGCAAATCTCGTGCTAGATCAAAAAGCGCCGTTATCTCCAACCCGATGCAGAGCGTGGATATATTGCTGATTACATTATTTACATAGCTCGCCGAGAGATCGTCATAGCTCGACCACACAGCGCTGCCATCTTTCGAGCTAGTGACGTAGCCCTCAACATCAACTCGCACACCATGCTTTGTGTAACTATAACCTAACGCGAGCGATGTGAGCCGCCGTGAAGCTGGGCTCGCGATAGTGCTATTTACACTCTGCTCTTGAATAAAAAGATCGCCTGCCAAAGGTGGGTCTGAGAGCAGGTCGGCACGAAGTGTAAAGTAGTGGCGCGCAGCCAAGGCGTAGCCCACCATAGCATGCAGCGAGTAACACGGGAGGACGACCAGGGATGAGGCACCATATGAGTTGCCCGAAAATCGCTCCTTATCATAGTGCCCAACGCGACGAATGTAACGCTCACCGAAGTCGCAATCTAGAGATATATCTAACCGACCAGAGCTATATCCGAGGGCGAAAATTCCTCCCCAATCAACGCTTGTCAGCGAATAGTCATATCCAAACCTATCGCCCTCATATATCTTACGATTGGGGTTGCGCAGATCGTTCTGCATATCATTTCCAACCTGGGCATAGTCGCCCGTGTATTGATCTAGATCTGTCAGATACTCAGCCCCTAGCAGATCATCCATTATCTTATACTTGCGGTGATTCTCCACCGCCGCCCTCGCCCCATAACTTATAGAGAGACCCTTAGCAAGATCGCGCTTGAAGAGGATCTCGGCACCCCAATCACAGCGCCGCTCTACCTGCTGCTCGACAACATATAGCGCCTCGCCCTCAGAAGAGAGCTTATTATAACTCTCGAGTTTATCCCATGCTATCTGTGTATACTCCACATCTTGACTCTGCCACAGCTCGGTGGTCAGATCACATCCTGCGCCTTGATCCAGATAGCTAGGCATACGACGGTAGTAATCCGGCAGCGGATTATAGGCATTATACCAGCCCAGAGAACCGCGCTTATATACGCCACACTCTCCCTCCACAGAGATTGAGAGATCATGCTCCCCGAGCGAGAGACCGTAGCTCACCTCGAGCTTGGGCATAATCTTCTCATTTACACGCGAGGAGCGAACCTTACCATGATATAGACCCCAAGAGGGGTTATAGTTATAGTCGCCCGTCAGGGTATAACACTCAGCAGAGGCTGCCGTGCGTGTAGAGAATTGCTGCAATGGCAGATAGAGCTCTGCTCTAAATGCCCCATTAGTGATGGTCAGCGAGCTGGTTAAATCTTGCCTAAATAGACCCTCGATATAGCCATCTCTACCACCGCGAAAGGAGATATCCGCCATAAGAGACCAACCCGATGGCAGCAGCTTAGAGCTCGCGACACCTCCTCCAAAACTGTAGCTGCGATTTGAGCTTACCACCCTTATTTTGGTGCTATTTGTGGCCTCGACAACTGTTTTGCTACTATTAAAATAGAGGAGCCTATTGACAATCCAATAATCCAGACCGCGCCTTTTTGCCCAAAGATAGTCAAATGCATAGCGGGTAGCTTGACCATAACTATCGTTAAAGTGAGGCACGCTAAGACGAAAGAGCGAGCTATCCATCTCAATCATAGGCACGGATTCATCATACTGAACACTCTGCGCCTGGGCTGGCGCTAACAATTGGAGCAGCATCAATACAACCACGAGCTTTACGAGTTGACTATTTTGCAAGGTTTTCACCATACAAAGATAACACTTATAGTCGGAATAATATAAGTTATAGAGCCAAAAAAGCAGCCTCGACATCCACGCAAGGTGGTGCCGAGGCTGCTTAAATATTGGCGTCTAACCGCCTGGGATTTACTTTATCATGAATGAGATGATTGCAGTAGCACCGCTATTGTTACCTACGGCAGCCTCATCTGATGTGTTGACTACAATACGATTTGCATTAATCTTGTATGTCTTAACAAGAAGTGTCTTGATAGCCTCTGCACGAGCCTCGCTAAGCTGCTTAGCCTCATCCTTAGACATGCCAGCATCGCTTAGGGCTACAAGGCGAGCTACAACATTATTGTTAGACATCCAGCTACCCACTCGGCTAATCTCGGCCTTGGCATTGTCGCTAAGCTTAGCGCTGTTAGCAGCAAAGATCAACTCCACATAGGTAGACTTCTCGCTTGTTCTAACACTTTGCTGCTTGTCACCTGCAGGATCTTTCTTCTCAAGAACCTTGATAGCAGCAGCGGCATCAGCAGCAGCAGCCTTATACTCTGGAGTTGAAGCCTCGGCAGCGTTGTAGCGTAGAACTCGCTCCTTCTTAGTGTAGCGAGGAACACGCTTCATATTAACGAATCTATCGTTGAAAGTGTAAGTCACACCTGCTGCCACCATGCCTACGCACTCTAGAGCAGAGTTATCTGCTACATCATAATACTTAGACTGAAGGACAGCCATTGGCTCGGCATAGATGCTAACTCGGCGAGAGATGTTGTAAACAAACTTGATACCTAAATGACCATTGATTGCCATTATAGACTCGTAAGAGCCCATAACACCGCCATCCTTAGCATCATAGTAACGGAAGTCAGCACCTAGATCAGAGATGATGTTGAAGCGGTGGAAAGATTTGCCACCATATAGATATGCCAAATAGCTAAGATTTGCACCATAAAGCGAGAACTCATTTGACTCCGAGAAGTCATTCTTACCTGCTAGTAGAGATAGCTCTAAACCGAAATATGGGTTTGCCCAATAACCTAATCCAATCTGACCAGCGTATTGAAGAGTTGGAGCATCTTCGCTACTTAAAACCTCTAAAAGACCGCCAGCGGTTACATATAGGTTGCCCTTCTGGAACTCATTACTCTCATATGTGAATGCCTGTGCATTAGCTGCAGTTGTCATTACAAGGAGAGCTAAGGCTCCCATGATATACTTTTTCATTATTCTATATATTTGTTTGTTTGTTTATTAAAATCAATTAATTTATCGACCCACCCGAGTGTGTACCACCACCTGAGTGAGAGTCGCCCTGCTCAGCGTAAGCTACAGTGTTGCTACCATAGTAGTTCTTGATCTGAACTGTCACATCAGTTCCATTGATAACAAATATATAGCTCTTCACGCAATACTCGGCATTAACCCTGTAGTAGTAGTTAGTATCACCAGATACATTAATTGTTGAATAGGTAGTGATAGTCTTAACACCATTTTTACCCTCGCGAGATACAATAATATCGCCGATAGATGTGGTGAGGCTAGCACAATCTACATCGCTGATTGAAGGGAAAGCGCTCTTAACAACTGTTGCGATAGCATCAACATAAGTCCAGCCGATCTGAGTCACAACCTCTAGCTCTATGCCAGTGTTGGCCGACGAATTGCCCTCGTTGTAGCAAACATACTCTGAGCTGCCGTTAACGGTGTTGCCGCTTGTTGTAGTTGTGCTAACAAGTGTAGTGGCCACAAGTGGTGCGATTACGAAATCATACGACGACTTAAGGTTAGATGTTGAGTAGTTGTAGCTATTTGAGCTCTTAACAAATGTTGCTGTTGGAATGCTAGCCTTTGTTAGGGCAGACTCGGTAGACTCCTCAACGGTTACAGTGTCGAATGAGTAGTCAGAGCTGAATGGGTTAGAGGCTGTAACGGCGAGTGAATATACACCGAAATCAGCAACCGTAGACTCGACACTTACACTTACAAACGGTACTGACACGGCAGAGGCTGCACTAACAGCGGTGTTCTCATCAGAGGCGAGCTCTACTACTGGAGCAGCACTAGCAACAGTCATCGTTAGCTCCTCACCGCCGGTTAGAGTTTTTACATAATCGACAGGAATAACGATAGAGCTCAAGGTGATCTCCTCGCTAAGCTGATCCGATAGAGTGTACTCGGTGGCATCGGCTGGAAGATCCTCGGCTGTAATAGTCTTAGCGACGGCAACTGGGCTCATCACCACAGTACCAGCACTCAAAACAGAGCGATTTGAGGCATCGCTGGCGATTGTAATCGAAGCTGCGACTGTTGTAAAGCCACTCTTCTCAAACGATAGGTCATAGGTGCCTGTCTTAGAGAGCTCCAATAAGAAGCTACCATCTTCACCCGTAAAGGCACTTGTACCATCCACGGCAACACTTACATCAGCAAGGTCTACCTTACCGTCAAGGTTAAGCACATCGCCCGACACATAGTAAATTGTGGTTGTCTCCATTAGATCCTCAACGGCCTGAACAGATACCGCCTTGTCGCTAATTGTACAACCCATAAACACTACCGCTGCGCACAAATAGGCGAATGCATTTAGTAATTTGTTTGTTTTCATTTTAACTGGTTTTTAATTAATTTATTATATTATTTTGTTTCTGTTTTCAATATAAAATATCTTATATACTCTGGCTGATAGTAGTCGCTACTTCTATTAGCATTTGGCACAACATCATAGCCAATGGCAAGTTTATTATCGACAAAATCACCCCATGAACTCATACTATAGTTCAAGCCAAAGTAGTCTGCTGGCCGGATCCTAGCATAGTTATTCTTCATATATCTCTTGCTGCCTAGCGGTATTGCCACATTAAAGCCGCAATTAAAATCGCCCTCACTACACACAACAAAGCCGCCAACGGCATACTCTCCAAAATATCTAGTGCAATCGGCTCTAACACCAATATCGCCATAGAGATATTTACTAGCCTGCAGATCGAAACGCAAATTTGTCTTAGGCTCATAAATGGTTGCTGTTATAGCGGCATTTGTCAACCCCCCAGGTGTGATATGCCACAATCCATCGCTCCCAAACTCTGAACTTATCGTTCTGCCAAGCTTTGCGTACAGAGCTAAGCGCCCACTCTTTGTGCTCCAATTTACTGAACCCTGCACACCGAGTCTATTTCCAGTAAAGTTACCGGCATCAATCTTCGCCTGGAAGCCCTTGCCAAGATAAAACTCTTGACTTATAGCTAAAACTCCCATTCTAACCCGCTCATAAACACCGCTCTGGTTTGTCACCACAGGGATCACGATCTGCCCTGTGAAGTGTCCGCCGCGCCACAACTGAACCTCAAGCGCCGGCGAAAGGTTGAAGTAGTAGCTATATAGCGGCGAGAATCTTGAGTTATCCACCATAAGCTCAGGGTAGATGACAAAATCGACCTTAAAGGAGGCGCTATTATCTATCGGCTTATGCCTCAACTCGCTCCACAGAGGGTCTACATCATAACTAATGGCCATCTTCTCATAAATCTGAGTTAACGACACCTTGCCCGATTTATAACCCTCAAGCAGCTCGGCGGGGATTGTAATAGCCAACTCGGGGTTATCACTTATAGTTGCCACGATATTCAAATCGCCCGTAACATATCCTCCAACAAGGGCTTTGACGGCCTCTCCTATTCCCGTGTAGGTACCTCTATAGCGAGTATTCTCAAATGAAACATAGGTATTGCCATCAACCTCAGCGCTGCGAATATCCTCCATCCCCATATCACACAAAATCTCTACAACCTGCGCTTGAGCGAGGGCGGCCATAAAGACAACGACTATGGATAGCAAGAATCTCTTCATATACCTATCTTAATGTATTAATACACCTTCATAACGCAGGCCTACTGATATAGTATTAAAGTCGCGCGTAAAACAGTTTATCGCCAAGTGTCTCCACAGCAGCACCGCCGCGCCAACATTCACACCCTCCGTATCATACTCGGCCATAAGATCTAAATCCTTATAAAACCAAGGTGTATAGCGAGCACCACCAAAGAGTCCATCGTGCCATCTGCGCTCAGGCTCTGTGTCATACAATGCTCGATATTTATAGCCAAACGAGGCGGAGAGCTCACCTCCATCCCTAAAGTTAATACTCTTTGTCAACACTCCATAATATGCGGCATAGTAGTTCTTTCCTAAATCAGCAAATGGATCGTTTGCGCCCAAAGCTATCGCCGGCCTATATTTGCCCTCCTTGAGCACCCGTGCCTTTATAGAGTAGGTTCTATCCTGCTGATTATACCTACCATCCTCGCTCATATAATTTGTCTTAAGTAGTGTTGCCCTATAATTAAGCTCCAAAAACGTAAAGAACGATATTGTAGCAAAGTAGTTGTATGTATACTTATAATTAACATTAAGATTTGGCACCATCGAGGTAGGAAGCATATTAGCGCCCAGCTTCACCGATCCAGCCTCATCACACTCTGCAGTAGGTATATTGAGCATGCCCGTCATTCCACTAGTGTACTGCGCTTGGAGCGCAATAGTTGTAGCAAATACAAGCACAAGCACAAATATAAATCTCTTCATCTACTTTTATTAACAATTTCTTCATCCATCCAACTACATACACAACTATATACACGATGCAAATATAGACAAAAAGAAATACAGTTTAACATTTTCGTGTGATTAATTTTCATTCAATATGCAAAAATTAGCATTTTGATGGGTCCACTCATACTTTAAGCACTCTATATATAGCGTTTGCCACACAAATGGGGTGAGCAATACTGTTATTTTTTTCACAAAATGTGACTTATGATGATAAACCTTGCAAAAAAATCGCTATCTTTGTAGCGCTATGAGATTTAGAATTGGACAAGGATATGATGTGCACGCCCTAAAAGAGGGGCTCGAGCTCACTCTAGGGGGTGTTTTAATACCACACAGCAGAGGGTGTGTAGCACACTCGGATGGCGATGTTGTTATACACGCTATATGCGATGCCTTGTTTGGAGCTGCGGCGATAGGAGATATTGGCCTGCATTTCCCCGACACATCTAACGAATTCAAAGCTATCGACTCGAAAATTCTACTTCGCCGATCGGTTAAGCTCCTCTGCGAGAGGGGATACTATATAGGAAATATTGATGCCACAATAGCCATGCAGCGCCCAAAGCTTCGTCCATATATAGACTCTATGCGCGCGGCATTAGCCCAGGTAATGGATATTGATATTGACTCAATCTCAATCAAAGCCACCACCACCGAGCGTCTCGGATTCGAGGGGCGCGAAGAGGGTGTTTCAGCTAGTGCCATAGCCCTTATCTACAAAAACTAATAAACTTAAATATAATACATGAAAAAAGTTCTCTCATTCTCTCTCTTCTTAATGCTAGGTCTTGTTGCCTCGCAGATTCTGCCTGGCATAATGGGCGATGGCTACAACTCTCTTAAAAGTTATATCACCAACCCCCTACTCTACATCTGCTTAGCATTTATCATGATAAATGTCGGACGCGAGTTTGAGATCAACAAAAAGGAGTGGCGCAGCTACACTACCGACTACTTTATAGCGATGGCCACAGCCGCTCTGCCTTGGATTCTTATCGCACTATATTATGTCTTTGTCCTCCTCCCATCTTCACTTTGGAGCTGCGGCGAGGCGTGGAAAGAGAGTCTTCTCCTTAGCCGATTTGCAGCGCCCACCTCGGCCGGTATCCTATTTACCATGCTAGCCAGCTTAAACCTCACCAGGAGTTGGATCTACCGCAAAATCCAGGTGCTGGCAATCTTTGACGACCTTGACACCATCCTGCTTATGATCCCACTTCAGATCATGATGATCGGCATGCGTTGGCAGATGGTAGCCATGCTCTCGATCGTCGTACTGCTTCTTATAATTGGATGGAAGAGGCTAGATAGCTATAACGTACCTCAAAATTGGCAATCTGTACTATGCTATGCCGCTGTTATCTTTGGCATAACTCATGTAGTATATGTGACAACATCACACTGGTTTGGCCACGAGAACAGCGTTCATATCGAGGTTCTTCTGCCAGCATTTGTAGCAGGTATGGTTATGAAAAATGTACATATCGAGTCGGTGGCCGAGGAGCGTGCCTCAACCACAATCTCATTCCTATTCATGTTCCTCGTGGGCATGAGCATGCCGCTTGTTACGGGTGCTGCCCTTACCGAGAGTGCCGCCTCGGCCGAGTCGGTTATATCTTCTATTCCAATGATGTCATGGGGCGAGATCGCCATACACGTTCTGCTTGTATCAATCCTCTCTAACGTTGGAAAGCTTATGCCGCTATTCTTCTATCGCGACCGTCGCATTAGCGAGCGCCTGGCCGTTTCGGTTGGAATGTTTACGCGCGGTGAGGTTGGCGCCGGAGTTATCTTTATCGCCATCAGCTATAACCTTGGAGGTAATGCACTTATCATCTCAGCACTTACACTTGTTCTGAACCTTATCCTAACCGGAGGATTTGTGGTTTGGGTGCGCAATCTAGCACTTCGCAGCTATGATCCAAATGCTGTGGAGCCATCTACGACACACTAATAAAGTAAAAGAATATGAAAAAGTTTAAACTATTAATTGCCCTAATCGCCATACTTGGCGTGGGCAGCGTCTCGGCGCAGAAGATGAGCTTCGGCCTATCGGCTGGATCTACTACCGCTAAATACTCGATCGAGGGTGTTAGCGATATCAGCAACACATCGGGCTTCAATGTTGGCGCCTCATGGGGCTTCAAGTTGGCCATCGTCAGCGTTGGTCCAGAGCTTATCTACTCTCGCACTAAGTTCTCGATCAACGACAATAGCGTATATGGTCAGAATGCAGATGTTGTTGTCAACTCAATCGACATTCCGATCATCGCCTCACTTAACATCCTAGGCCCAGTTCAGCTACTTGCAGGCCCTAATTTCTCGGTCTACAACAAAGCTGTGGCAACCCTAGTTGATGGAGAGGAGCAGAAGATTGGCCGCATCACCCCAAATGTTGGCTATACAGTTGGTGCGCAGGTTGTTATTCTAAGCCGTTTGGTTGTTGGCGTTCGCTTCAACGGCGAATTCGACAATCACGCAACATCAATGGGCGATCTTAGCACATCAACTTATAGCGTTAAGAATCACGACTTCTCAATCCACCTCGGAGCAAAATTCTAATCGTGGGCTAATAGTAGAAAACAAGGAGGCAAGCCATCGCGGTTTGCCTCCTTTTGTTATATCTTTGCCGTTAATTATTATCAACCACAGCATTGGGTGGCAGCGGCACCTCGTTCTCGCGCCTCCAGCTCTTGATCTTAGCGAGCAGACACGCAGCAAGCTCACTCTGCTCCCGGGCTAGATTGTGCTCCTCGCGAGGATCATCCTTTAGATTATATAGCTCCACCTTACCATCGGCAAGAAATTCGATGATCTTATAATCACCCAGGCGCATGGCGGTACATGTGCCATGATTCTGCGCAACGCTATTGAGCTGCCAGAAGATAGGTCGATCGCTAATCTGCTGCGCGTCGGAGGTTAGCAGCGGTGTGATATCAACTCCATCCAGCACTCCATCATAGTTGTCTATTGAAGCAAAACTCAAAAAAGTAGGGAAGAAATCAAGGATAGAGATCGGCACCTGCGTGTGGCGTGGCTGCACCTTGCCCTTCCAATAGACAAACGTTGGCACACGCACACCACCCTCATATATATCGAGCTTCTTGCCCCTTAAGAGCCTATTTGCGCCGGCGGCATAGCCATTATCCGAGGAGAATACGATGATGGTATTATCGGCCAGACCACTCTGCTCGAGATAGGCGACCATACGACCAAAGTTATCATCCAACGACTCGATCATCGTGGCATACGAGGCGACATATTTGCGTGTCTTACCCTCGCCCTGCCCCAGCACGGGATCGCCCTCTTTATTAATATATTTATCATACAGCCCCTCGCTGCGCTTTCTCACCGGGGCATGAACGGTATAGTAGTGCAAATTTACAAAGAATGGCTCGTCGCGATGCTCCGCCATAAAGGCTATCGCCTCGTCGGTCAATCTATCTGTCAACCACTCGTCATCAGACTTCGCGTCGATAAATGGATTTGGGAATGGGGCATAATACCCCCCCGTCACACCCTTATACCCCTTGGGCTCAAGTGCTGGATCGCCACGATAGGTTCCACCCACATTCTTTAGATAGCCGCGCCCCTCGGGGTAGTAATTCATCGTTATATCATCCTCGCGATGGTCGGCCACCCAACTATAATCTCCCGAGTCGGGCTGGCGCAGATGCTCCTTGTAGGGGTATGGCGTTGCGAGCTCCTGCTTAGGGTATGGCCCCACCACATGCCACTTGCCAATATGGATATTCTTGTAACCCGCCGCCGCAAGCTGCTCGCTATAGAATGGAAACTCCTTGGTTAGTGTCCAACGCGAGAATATCGAGGCGCTATCATCGCCCTTCTCCAAAACTGGCACATTATACACCCCGGTTCTAAATGATTGCTGACCCGTATGCAGCGCCGCCCTCGAGGGGGAGCTTGAGGGGTAGGTATAGGAGTTTTCAAAGACAACCGACTGCGCGGCCATGGCATCAAGGTTTGGGGTCTCATAGTAGGTCGAGCCGTTAAAGCCCACATCTGCATAGCCCAGATCGTCGACAAAAACAAAGAGGATATTGGGGCGCTGAGCCACACCAGAGCCACCGGCGCACGAACCAAGGGCGGCGGCAGATAGCACTATAGGCAGCGCCTTTGCTAGGTTAGAGTTATAAATTTTCATTTGTGTTGGGTTAAATTAAGTAGGGTAAAATAATTATTGGTGTGTTTTTAAGAGTACTATTGGAGAAGAGATTTTTTTGCTATTGAATTGAAAATATAGTTATTCTATATTGAGATTTGATAGTGAAAAATATCGCTCCAAGAGTGCTTTTAAAAATATGGTAATAATTGTTTTACACTACTTACTACAAAACTACACAATTATATTGAATTACATCAACAGATCGCACAAAAAAAGAGGGCGATAAAGTATCACCCTCCTAATATAGATTGCTCGAAAATTACTTCTGGCGGAAATAGATCTGCACCGGCACACCCGAGAAATCCCACTCCGAGCGGAGCTTATTCTCCAAGAATCGGCGATATGGATCTTTGATATATTGCGGCAGGTTCACAAAGAAGGCGAACTGCGGCGTTGGCGTTGGCAGCTGCATAGCGTACTTGATCTTGATATACTTACCCTTAGTTGATGGTGGTGGATAGTTCTCAATAATAGGCAAGAAGAACTCGTTCATCTCGTGTGTTGGCACGCGACGCTTGCGGTTCTGGAACACCTGAATGGCGGTCTGTAGGACATCCAAGATGCGCTGCTTATTAAGCACCGAGGTGAAGATAATCGGAATATCGTTAAACGGCGCTAGACGACGCTCAAGATTCTCCCTCCACTCCTTCATCGTGTTGTTTGTCTTTTCGATCAGATCCCACTTATTGACCACAATCACAGCGCCCTTACGGTTGCGAACAATAAGGTTATGGATGTTTAGATCCTGCTGCTCAAGACCAAGTGTAGCATCGAGCATCAGCACACATACATCCGAGGCCTCAATAGCACGAATTGAGCGCATCACAGAGTAGAACTCCAGATCCTCCATCTCGCGATTCTTGCGGCGCATACCGGCAGTGTCGACTAGATAGAAATCCATTCCAAACTTGTTGTATCGTGTATGTATTGAGTCGCGCGTGGTGCCCGCGATTGGAGTTACAATATTGCGATCCTGCCCCAGCAGAGCGTTGGTCATAGATGATTTACCCACATTGGGGCGACCCACGATTGTAATACGTGGAAGAGTGTCGTCAAGCTCTACAACCTCATCATCTGGCAGCTCAGCCACCACAGCATCCAACAGATCTCCCGTGCCGCTACCGCTCATAGAGGAGATACAGAAGATCTCATCACCCAGGCCTAGAGAGTAGAACTCGTGCGATAGGTAAACCTGATTATTATTATCAACCTTGTTGCAGACCATAATCACCTTTTTTGAGGTGCGGCGCAACAGGTTGGCCATCATCATATCTAGATCGGTGATGCCGGTCATAACCTCAACAAGGAATAGGATCACATCTGCCTCCTCGATTGCCAACAGAACCTGCTGGCGGATCTCATCCTCGAAGATATCGTCGCTATTTACCGAGTAACCACCCGTATCGATAACCGAGAACTCGCGCCCCGCCCAATCCGACTTTCCATAGTGACGATCGCGCGTGGTGCCTGCCGTTGCATCGACAATCGCCTTGCGCTCGCCCACTAGACGATTGAAAAGTGTACTCTTTCCGACATTTGGTCGGCCTACTATTGCTACTAAAGCCATATACTAATAAGTTGATATTCGGCTACAAAGATAGTTTAAAATAATGGATCTAGAAAATTTTTGAGAATAGTTATTTTTTCATGGAAATTGCAGGGCAAAAATTATGGATATTGAAGAGAAAAAAGTAACTTTGACAAGTTAATAAAACCTTATAAAATTATGAAAAAAATATATGCCCTGCTTTTAGCTTTAGCTTTAGCCACCGCACCAACCATGGCGCAGCACTATGCCGAGGATTTTGTGATCTCTGACAAGGGGGCAAACCTCCACGCTGGCAGCAATATATCAATGAGTTATGGTGTGATGAGTGGTATTACCATCCCCAACTTCCGCATCGACCACTCGGGGGTCGAGACCTCGGGGCGCACCGGCTTCCAGGCTGGATTTATGTGGGGCATCGACTTCGGTATATTGGAGCTTATCCCCGAGTTTTGGTATGAGACCAACAAACTAAAGTTTAACAACGAGTCGATAATAGCAGGAACGGAGATCAAATCCAACAGCATCGAGATCCCGGTTCTTTTTCAACTAAACCTTGTCGATGAATTTCGTCTAAACATGGGCCCAAGTTTTGTTCTGTCCAACAACTCGACGGCCACCACCACCGATGGTGAGGAGTATGAGATCGGCCGTATAAAATCGACAACAGGCTTTGTCCTAGGTGTGAGCTATGTAGCATTTGGTCATCTGCTTATGGATGTAAGATATATCGGACGCTTTAGCTCAACGACCAACGATCTGAACAATGGCGGCAAACTAGTCGACATGCGCGCCTACTCATTTAGTGCTAGCATCGGATACAAATTCTAAGAATCTGTTTAAGTTTTGTTCGCTTGCTTTTGTTAAGAGAGATTTTGCTTATATTTTCTTTTTTTTACAAGAGGCGCATAGCGGGACTATGTAACGGATTGTAAAGAGAGAAAGGATAAGTGAAAGATCCTTAACAAAATAGATGAATAAAATTTAAACAGATTCTAATATATGATCGAGAGCAACGAGCTAAGCCGCACAATTGAGCTAGAGGGCATCGACCCGCGCGAGCTCTATGGCGCCGAGAACCGATACCTTGAGCAGATCACTGCGCTACACCCCGATCTGAGATTTGTGGCGCGAGGCTCATCGCTTAAGGTGATCGGATCGGAGGAGGCAATCGACAAGTTTGAGCTCAGGCTGGAGAACCTTATAGCCTACAACCTAAAGTATGGCCACATATCGGCAGAGGTGATCGAGCAGAGCTTCTCGGGGGGCAGAGTTGAGATCGAGACCCGAGTTGATAAGGATGTGATCGTCTATGGAAACTCCGGTGCGATAATTCGCGCGCGAACCGTAAACCAGCAGCATCTAGTAACTCTTTATGGCAAGTGCGACCTGCTTTTTGCCGTTGGCCCCGCAGGCTCGGGAAAGACCTATACGGCGATAGCCTTGGCGGTAAAGGCACTGAAAGAGCGCGAGATAAAGCGAATAATCCTAACGCGCCCTGCGGTAGAGGCGGGCGAGAAGTTAGGCTTCCTGCCGGGCGACATGAAGGAGAAGCTCGACCCCTATTTGCAGCCACTTTATGACGCCTTAAATGATATGATACCTCCGGCCAAACTCCAAAAATACATGGAGGAGGGGACGGTACAGATTGCCCCCTTGGCCTATATGCGTGGTCGCACGCTCGATAACGCCTGCGTAATCCTAGATGAGGCGCAAAACACCACCCTATCGCAGATTAAGATGTTCCTCACACGCATGGGGCGCAACGCCAAATTTATTGTAACGGGCGATGTGACTCAGATCGACCTGCCAAGCCACGTCGATAGCGGCCTAATAAAGGCGATGAAGAGGCTGCGCGAGGTTAAGGGGATTGGCATGGTGGAGTTTGATGTGCGCGACATTGTTCGCCACCCGCTTGTTGGAAAGATTGTATCAGCATTTGAAAAAGATAAATAGAGAATATGATGAATATAGAGTCACTAGAGCCATCAGCTCTCTGGGGAGAGTTTGCCCAGATATTAGATATACCACACCCTTCATATCACGAGGAGAGAATCCGCGAGCACCTCAAGGCCTTTGCAGCGAAACACGAATTATACTGCGTTGAGGATGAGGCGCACAATATATACATCCGCAAGGGGGCTAGCGAAGGGATGAGCTCTCATCCCGGCGTAGTTTTACAGGCGCATGTGGATATGGTTGCTCAAAAGAATAAAGCCACCAAATTTGACTTTCTCACCGACCCTATCAAGGCCTACATCGAGGACGGATGGCTAAAGGCTGAAGGAACAACCCTTGGCGCCGACAACGGCATAGGTGTGGCTGCTATGCTCGCCGTGCTTGCCGACAAGAGCCTTAAGCACCCACCCTTAGAGGCACTCTTTACAGCCAGCGAGGAGGTGGGCATGGATGGCGCAATGGGGCTAAAGGAGGATCTACTACAGGGCAAAACCCTGCTTAATCTCGATTCGGAGGAGGAGGGTGAGTTCTGCATCGGCTGCGCCGGCGGATTGGATCTAAACATCACCTTCGATGTGGAGATGAGACCAACACCAAGCAGCGATTTTGTCGCCCTGCGCCTAGTTGTCAATGGACTCAAGGGTGGTCATTCTGGTGTTCAGATTGGCGAGGGTTTTGCCAATGCAAATAAGATTCTATTCCGCTTTTTGAGAGCTTCAAAATTGGATCTACTTCTCTGCTCGATAGATGGCGGCGGGCTGCGCAACGCCATACCTCGCGAAGCGGAGGCTACCATTCTCGTTCACCAGGATGATATAGCTAAATTTTATGACGATATTAATGCATACGAGCATACGATCATTAGCGAGTACAAAGGAGTAGAGGATAGCATCTCAATAAAGGCCACCGAGACAGCCATGCCCGAGGAGATGATCGAAGAGGATGCCGCCGCCTGCATTATATGGTCGGTGTGTGGCGCACCAAATGGGCTTCAGCGCCTCTCGCCCGTAATCGCCGGCCTGCCGGAGTGCTCATCAAACCTAGCACGCATCTACAGCGAGGGCTCACAAGTTAAACTACAAGCTCTTCTTCGCGCCTCGCAGCGTAGCGAAAAGGAGGCTTTGGCCGACTCTATAGCCTCAGTATTTGAGCTTGCCGATGCCGACGTGGAGCGCTCGGGCGGATATGAGGGGTGGACACCCAAGGCCGACTCTGCAATACTAGAGGTGGCAAAAGATTCATACCGATCTCTATTTGGCACCGAGCCCACAGTAAAGAGCATACATGCAGGGCTAGAGTGCGGCATGATAGGAGCGAGGTATCCCGAGATGGATATGATCTCCTTTGGCCCGACAATCCTCTCGCCCCACTCGCCCGACGAGCGTGTTGATATAGCCAGCGTTGAGCGATTCTATGCTCACCTTACAGATATACTCTCCAAACTATAACAAGATGAGAGAGAGGTGGTATATGATAGTGAACCCCGTGGCTGGCGGCGGAGAGGGTCTAAGCGACTTTCCCCTCATATCGCGCCTGCTGCTTGAGGCTGGAGTGCACTATAAAACCAACTTCACCGAGCACAAATTCCACGCCGTAGAGCTCTGCGTTAAGGCTATAAATGAGGGCTACCGCAAGATAATTGTCGTGGGCGGGGATGGTACTCTGCACGAGGTTGTCGGAGGGCTATTTATACAGAGAGTAGTTGATCCAAAAGAGGTGACTCTAGCGGTGCTAGCCATAGGCTCTGGCAATGACTGGGTGCGCACATTTGGCATCTCTAACCGCTATCGCGAAGCTATTGAAGCTATTAAGGCAGGGTATACACTTCTGCAAGATGTTGGCAAGGTGAGCTATGAAGAGGCCAAAGTTCACCACACAAAATATATGGCAAACGTAGGTGGTACGGGATTCGACGCAGCGGTGGTCAAGAAATCAACCCATCTGCGCAAAAAAGGGTATAGAGGAAAATGGATATACTACTGGAGTGTTCTCTTCTCGTTCTTTAGATATAAGCCAGCCGGCACAAAGGTGTGGATAGATGGCAAGCTTGTCTACAACAATCTGCTTCTTAGCAGCGCCATAGGTATATGTAAATATAACGGCGGCGGCGTGCAACAGCTCCCCGAAGCTGTAATTGACGATGGCCTATTTGATATCACACTAATCCGCCCTCTATACTGGTGGCAAATCATATTCAGATTACACTATCTGTTTAATGGAGATATCTATCGTATAGGTCACACTAGGCAGAGACGTGGCAGAACTGTTCGCATAGAGTCTATCCCCGAGGTTAGCCTAGAGGTTGATGGCGAGATGCTTGGCGAGAGTCCATTCACATTTGAGGTGCTCGACAAGGCAATACGCGTGATTGTATCTAAAGAGTTTCTTGAGAATCGCAACTCAGCAGAGCGCTAGATCTCGTGCGAGAGGGGCGGCGGCACACTCTGTGAGGTATCGAAATCGCCCCACCTATCAGCTATTGAGCCTATCAGCTCATGTAGCTCATCACCATTGTTTAGCGTTACGAGCTTGAGCCTAGTGCTCTTAAAATCGGGCAAACCCTTAAAGTAGTTAGATAGATGGCGGCGCATCTCAAGGATGCCCACCTTATCTCCCTTCACCTCGATTGATCGGCGCAGGTGTCGCTGCGCAATCTCCACCCTCTCCAATACTGTTGGCTGAGGCAGCACCTCACCCGTAGAGAGATAGTGGCGAATCTCGCGAAAGATCCACGGCCTACCATAAGTTGCACGACCTACCATCACACCATCAACGCCATATCTATCAAACATCTCGCTGGCCTTCGCCCCCGAGTCAATATCTCCGTTACCGATGATTGGGATCTTAATCAGAGGGTTATTCTTCACCGCACCGATCAGCGTCCAATCCGCCTCGCCCTTATACATCTGGGCACGCGTACGGCCATGGATGGTGAGCGCCTGGATGCCTACATCCTGCAAGCGCAGAGCGATCTCCTCGATATTCTTGCTATCCTCATCCCAGCCTAAGCGTGTTTTAACTGTGACAGGGCTCTTTACGGCCTGAACTATTTGGCGCGTCATCTCCACCATAAGCGGCACATCGCGCATCATCCCCGAACCGGCACCTCTAGAGGCGATCTTGCGCACAGGGCAGCCGAAGTTTATATCTATAATGTCGGGCGAGGCACTCTCGGCAATACGAGCCGCCTCAACCATGGGTTCGACCAGATGACCATAGAGCTGGATACCCACCGGACGCTCCGCCTCATCAATATTGAGCTTTGCGCGCGACTTCCAGGCATCACGAATCAGCCCATCCGCCGAGATAAACTCGGTGTAGACCACATCCGCCCCAAAGCCCTTGCACATATATCTAAATGATGGATCGGTAACATCCTCCATGGGGGCGAGAAACAGAGGCTTCTCACCCAGCTCTATATCACCAATCTTCATTTATGCCTCCTCTGCGCTCTGCTCCTCCTTGGCAACAAACGAGGTGAAACCAGCACCGACAAGGATATTAAACCAGGCAAAGCACTTCTTCATATCTGAAGTGTGGACACGATCGCGATCATACTCCGGCAAAACATCAGCAAAGGCAGCCTCGATAGCCGCAGCGCTCACCTTATGCGAGATAGCCTTCTCGCCTCCGGTTTTGGCATATATCTTCTCAAATACCTCCGCTAGGGCGATATCCTCACCCTCGGTAAACATTGAGATCTCCGAAAGGGAGCTAACCTTAGCCGTTGATGCTGCATTCGAGCGCTTGCCGTCAAGGAGCGACTCTACGATCACACCACGCATTGATTGCGCCACATATTTGTAAAGACCCGGCTGACCCGAGATTGCCAAAATTTCCTTAAAATTCATAACTATAATTTATTAATATTCAAACTCTCTTTTATATGGATATCCATCTGAGGAAATGGGAAGTGCAGACCATTAGCCGGCAATCCTTTATATATTCGCTCATATATATCCCAATAGACCTCCCAATAATCGTCCGGAACAACCCATCCTCTCACCAGCAGCGTCACGGCACTATCCGACAACTCGTCAACACCCACCGCAGGACGAAACTCTGCACCTCGCTCATTGAGTATCACCCTCTTATCGCTATGGAGAATCTCAAGAATCACCTCGCGCGCTAGATCTACGCTATCGCCATAGGTTATACCCACACGCCAATCTACGCGCCTCACTCCCGAATGGGAGTAGTTGTCGATAATGGATGAGGATATTGAGCTGTTTGGGACAAAGATCGTGTGCCCATCCAATGTCTCTAGCATCGTTGTAAAGAGCAGAATCTCGCGAACCGTGCCCGACTGCCCCTGCGCCGTTATATAGTCGCCTACATTATAGGGCTTGATAAGCAAAATCATAACTCCACCGGCGAAATTCTGCAACGTGCCTCCAAGCGCCATACCGACGGCGAGACCGGCAGAGGCCAGCAGCGCCACAATAGAGGTGACACTTACGCCCAGCACCTGAATAATCATCAAAAAGGTTAAGCCATAGATCACGATGGTGACCATACTCTTTAGAAACGAGCTCAAGGAGTTATCCAAAAGCCTGCGCTCAAAGGCTACATCCATCAACTTCATTACGCGCTTAATAACCCAGCGGCCTATAAAATAGATAGCTACGGCGATAATAAGCTTAACGGCAAAGTGAAAAAGGCCACCCCCAATAGTCGCAAATATCTCACCTATATTCATATCCGAGAGGCGCTCGACTGTATGTTCGAGCTTAAGCATGTTGATCTGCTCGGGCTCGGCCGAGCTCTCTAATGCTGCCACTAGAGGTGATATGAGCTGATAATTTAACACTTTTGCGATTCTCTATTTTTATAGTGCAAAATTAATTAAAATTCCGGGATAATTACAACTTTTTCTCAAATATTGTCTCATTACCAGCGCCATCGCGCGCCACGATCTTAAGCAGCCGCTCGCCGGTGGCCATAGAGCTGGGATAGCGGATTGTATAGAGCTCTTTATCAAGATCTACTGCAACCCACTCGCCATTAATGCTCGCCTCATAACTGGTTATAACAGAGAGGTTATCTTTGATAGTAAAGCTCACCGCCGATCTATTTATTGCTGTGATTCTCACCACGGCGGGCTCTGTGTCGGCCACAGCCACAAACTCACCAAAGCGGCGCGTCTGGGCAGTAGCTGCCCCGCTATTATACCCTCCTCCCAGATAGACAATCTCGCCTTTTGCATCTATCTCGGCCAAAACAACATGCCTGCGCAAAGCCTCATCGGGGGTTATAAATATAGTTAGATCAATACCTTTTTGCAGCGGCAGCGAGCGATCCATCACGGCATAGCTACGCGAGAGGATCTCAACACCACTCTTGGGTTTGATTTTGGTGTCGGTGGCACTTATTGAGAATGGCACAGACTCATATAGTGCCCCCTTGGGGATCTTCACCTTTAGCCCATCGGCTACATATTCAAAGGCCTTTGCTGGGCGAGCTACAGGCTGCTTGGTATCCGCTTCGGCGCGAAACAGATCCCCATCACCCATGCCGCGGGCTGTGAAGTTGAGGCGCGAGATATTACCGCTATCATCCTCAATCTCCAGCTCAAACTCATGCTCCTCACCCGCCTCGGCACGCACCAGCCCCCTATCCACCATCACATCGTATAGGCTACGGCTGTCATCATTGAGCAGAGCCAAACGAAAGACCTCGCCGCCGATTTTCTGCTGCAGAGCATAGTCGCTCACAGCATTTGAGTAGCGCGAGAGATCAAACGTAAAGCCATCCATCCTATAGCCATAGATTGGCTTGCCATCCATCTTTAGAGTGATTCTAAATATACCATATCTATTAGTTGTATTCTCCTTGCGATCTATAACCTGCACAACAAAGTAGCCCTTGCGCCCGATCCACGCCTTAGAGCCTCCCGAAATCCTATACTCGCCCCTACCATGCTCTACGAGGCTGAACTTCTTGACCGGCGCACGAAAAGCTACACCTAGCAGCGAGTCGATCTCTACATAGTATAGGTTTGAGATTGTTGGCGGCGTATTATCTCTCTCGGGCAGCACGCCTAGCGTAATGAGATTAAGCGGTTTTTGCTGCTTTGTCTCCCTCAACTCATAGTGAAGGTGGGGGCCAAACGACGATCCCGAATTACCCGAATAGGCAACCAGGTCGCCCTGGCTGACGGGAAATTTATCCGCCCCTAAATGTAAAGTTATGGCACTAAGCTGTTGAGCATAGCGCTGCTGCTCAAGATATTCGGCAAGATCTTCGCGCAGCCTATCTAGATGGGCATAGACCGATGTGGTGCCGTTAGGGTGCGCTATATATAGCGCCAAGCCAAAGCCCACGGGCGAGAGCGAAATGCGCGAAATATAGCCATCCATCACCGCGACGATTGGCTTGCCGATGGCACCATCGCTCTTGATATCCACCCCCGAGTGGAAGTGATCGGGGCGCAACTCGCCGAAGTTGGCCGAGTAGTAGCCCGCCACATTTTTCATTGGAAATATATACCCTTTAGGGTCGATGTTTTGCGCGCTAACCACTAGTGCGCAACATAGCATTAAAAATATAGAGACTCCTCGTCGCATTCCTCTTCAGCATTAAAATTGAGCTGCTCGATCACCTCGCACATCATGGAGTAGTCATACCCCAATCGCGCTCCATAATTGAGCAATTTACCCCTCTTCTCATAGCTATTTTTGCCCTTAGTTGTTCGCAACTTTCGCTCCAATAGCTCGCCGAGCCTCTCCTTTAACTTATCACTATCTAACCTCTCTAACTCCTTGTCAATAATATCGCGATCTATCCCCTTTATCATCAATTCAGATGCGATCCTCCTTGCGCCCCAACCGCTCAGACGACACTTGTCGCGAACAAATAGCTCGGCAAAACGCCGATCATCTATAAATCGCATCTCGATAAGCCTCCCCAGGATCTGCACACGATCAGACTCCTCGACACCCCAGCGCGCTAGCAATCGCCTAGCATCGCCGCTGCTCTTCTCGGCCTTGGCACAGATAGCCATTAGCGCCGAGAGCGCCCGTTCGGGGCTCTTTTTCTTTGGACGTTTTACCTGCTCGCACATATCATCCTTGGCTTACCATTTATATCCTCACGCAGCTCAACCTCGGAGTAGCCCATTATCTCCAACATCCTCTCGCACTCCTGGGCATACTCCTCATGCAGCTCATAGAAGAGCCTACCACCGCGCGCGAGGAGCTCCAAGGCCGACTCGGCTATAGCGCGATAGAAGATCAACGGATCATCATCAACAACAAACAGCGCCGAATGGGGCTCATAATCTAGAACATTTGCCCGCATAAGAGTGCTCTCGCTCTGTGGTATATATGGAGGATTTGACACTATAAGATCATAGCTTCCCTCCACATAACAATCAACTCCGCGCAGAGCATCACCCTCGATGAGCTCTACATCAACTCCACATTTTTGGATATTCTCATCGGCCACCTCTAGCGCCTTGGGCGAGATATCCAGCGCCTCAACGCGCGCGCCTTCTATCTTTGTAGCTAGCGCTATAGCTATCGCACCACTTCCCGTGCCGACATCCAAAATCCTCGGCTCGGGGGTATCTCGCAGCCTTACCACAATCCAATGCACTAACTCCTCGGTCTCGGGACGAGGGATAAGAACCCCCTCTCGAACCGAGAGCTTCAGATCGCAAAACTCCGCCCAGCCGATGATATACTGCACCGGACGCGCCTGGCGCACCTGGCGCTCAACGTGCTCTAGATCACCCTCATCAACTTCAAAAGTTGGATCAACAACAAGCATCGTGCGTGTAACCTGCCACACACCCTCAAGGAGCATATAGGCGATAACCTGCGCCTCTCGCTCACCATAAATAGGCGTGGCGGCTCGCTGCAAGCGCTGCTGAATCTCGCGGGCGAGCATACGCTATCTGGCGGTTAGCGTTAGATCGGCAAGAGCTATGGCCATAGCCGCCTCAACAACGACCGCGGCACGCAAAGCTATGCAGGCATCGTGTCTGCCATGGATCACTAGAGGCTCTACCCTACCGCTCACCTTATTGTAGGTCATCTGCTCGGTGGCGATGCTCGCCGTAGGTTTAATTGCAACCCGCATGACGATCTCATTTCCGTTTGTGATGCCGCCATTTATGCCGCCATCATTATTTGTTGCGGTGCGCCCCTCTCCATCCAGAATCATATCATTATTCTCGCTTCCCATGAGGCGAGCCGAGTCAAAGCCGCCTCCAAACTCCACACCTTTAACGGCCGGAACAGCGAAGAGAAGATGAGCCGCCATGCTCTCCACAGAGTCGAAAAATGGTTCACCAAGCCCTGCCGGCAAACCGCCAACGCGGCACTCGATAACCCCTCCGACCGAGTCGCAACTCTTAACGGCAGCGGCTACAATATCATCAAAACGAGATCTGTCGCGCTCGCCTCCGAGCTCGATAATGTCGCTCGAAAAGCTAACCCCATCTCCAAGAATCTTCTTTGCCACCACACCAGCCGAGGTGAGCGTTAGAGTCAGCCTACCCGAGAAGTGTCCACCACCTCTATAGTCCTGGAAACCATTATATTTAACATCAGCCACACGATCGGCATGCGATGGGCGTGGGTGAGTCACCAGGTTTGAGTAATCCTTTGATATGGTATTCTCATTCTCGAAAACCACCGTCAGAGGCGCACCGGTTGTATGGCCATTAAATAGACCCGATACGATCCTTGGCGTGTCGCTCTCCTTGCGAGGGGTTGTACCCTTTTTACCGCTCTGTCTACGCGCTAGATCCACCGCAAAATCGGCCTCCGAAAGAGCCAATCCTGCAGGAACGCCATCTAGTGCAACACCAATCTGGATACCGTGAGACTCACCCCAGAGCGAGACTCTAAAATTTCTGCCAAAGCTATTCATTATTCTACTCTTGTTTCATTAATTTTTAAGGGGAGCTCTAACTTCTCCCTGAGTTTAATTTTTAGTTAATAATTAGTACTGATGCGTAAACTCGCTCGTGCGTCATTGCGGACTTGATCCGCAATCTCAAACACTTTCAGTATTAACAACTTAAGAGATTGCGGATCAAGTCC
>JBCQTD010000006.1:0-31444 GCA_047178725.1 Rikenellaceae bacterium | reverse complement strand
TAAAATTATAATTCAAATCGTTTATTCAAATATTAGCTTCAAATATTTACATATCAATCAATTACAGTTGAATTTAAAAAGTTAACGCATCACTAGTAGTTAATAACTGCGAATTTTTGATTTTGCAAACGTGGGTCATAGTGGCTCCTATTACCTATAATTGTAAAATTAAAAAGACGTGGTTAGTAGCTTAAAAGTATTTTAGTGAGAAGTTAGAACTCCCCTTAAATCCTCGAAGAACTCAGGGTAGCTCTTAGCCACACACTCAGCCCCCTTTATAACCATCTTCCCATCACCTCTCAGCGCCGAAATGGCCATCGACATTGCGATACGGTGGTCGTTGTGGCTATCCACCTCCGTGGAGTGAATCTCGCCACCATGCACGATCATTATATCATCACCCTCAAGCTCCACCTTGATGCCCACCTTGGCATACTCGGCCTGGAGCGTGAGCGCCCTATTGCTCTCCTTATGTGTTAGGCGAGAAGTACCTTTTAGTGTTGTCCGACCTTCGGCAGCAGCGGCGAGCGCCACAAGTGCCGGGAATAGATCGGGGCACTGAGTTGCATCAAACTCAAAGCCATGCAGCTCGCGATGAACAACCCTCACAGCTCCATCCTGGCTAGTTAGCTGCGCGCCAGCCTTAACGATCGCCTCGCAGATAGCTACATCAGCCTGCTTAGATAGTGTTGACAAACACTCTAGCTCAACCGAGCCGGCAACAGCACCAGCAACAAGCAGCGCCGAGGCGGCCGACCAGTCGCCCTCGATGGTGAAATCTGTAGCCTCGTATCTCTGATCGCCCTCGACAAAGAACTCCTTGTACTCCTTATGCGAGATCTCAACACCAAAGCCCTTGGCTGTCTCGATGGTCATATCTAAATATGGGATAGAGACCGCCCTATCGACATACAAAACTGTATCCTCGGCGGCAAGCGGAAGCGAGATCAAAAGACCGGTGATAAACTGCGAAGATACTGATCCATCTACATTTACCGCTCCACCCTTAATGGGCCCCGTAACCTTAAAAGGTAGATATCCCGCGCAATCTTCAACCTTGACACCTAGCCCACGCAGGGGCTCGATCATCATCGTCATTGGGCGCTTTAGAATTGAGCCATGCCCCGTGATCTCGATGGGCGAGTGCCACAGCGAGGCGAGCGGCGTGAATAACCTTGTTGCCAAGCCCGACTCTCCAATAAATAGACAATCGCCCTTGGGGGCTAGGCCACCCTTTACCTTAACACATTTATCATCCACTCGTTCGATAGTGGCGCCCAAAGTCTCGACGCACTTCATCGCCGAGAGTGTATCATCACAAGTGCCGAAATTTCTAAGCGTAGACTCCCCTTCGCTCAATAGCGCAACGGCCAAGGCACGCTGAGCATAACTCTTTGAACACGGGGGGGCTAAGCAACCATCCACCACCCCCGGGCATAACTCTATATCCATCTAATATATCTATTTTATTTTCTACTTTTCAACTCAAAATTCTGACCCAAATAGACCTTGCGCACCATCTCATCAGCAGCGAGCTCCTCGGCCGTTCCCGCCTTTAGGATCTTACCCTCAAAGAGCAGATAGGTTCTATCGGTGATCGCTAGCGTCTCGTCGACATTGTGGTCGGTGATAATCACACCAATATTCTTACTCTTAAGGGTGGCGACAATGCTCTGGATATCCTCAACGGCGATCGGGTCGACACCGGCAAAGGGCTCGTCCAAGAGGATAAACGATGGGTTTATAGCCACCGCACGGGCAATTTCAGTACGTCTGCGCTCACCACCCGAGAGCTGAATGCCTAGGCTCTTACGCACCTTCTGCAGACGAAACTCCTCGATAAGAGCCTCGCAGCGTTCGCGCTGGTAAGTCTTCGGAAAAGAGGTCATCTCTAGCACCGCACGAATATTATCCTCAACACTAAGCTGACGAAAAACCGAAGCCTCCTGTGCAAGATATCCCACACCGAGCTGTGCGCGACGATAGACGGGCAGCTTAGTGAGATCTGCAACCGAGCCATCATCACCCTCCAAAAAGATCGACCCCTCGTTGGGTTTAATCAGCCCCACCACCATATAGAACGTTGTGGTTTTACCAGCTCCATTGGGGCCTAAAAGACCGACAATCTCGCCCTGCTTAACCTCCACCGAAACATGATCTACAACAGTTCGGCTCTTATATCGCTTTACCAGCTCGCTAGTATAAAGTCTCATTGTTTTAAAAATTTTTCACAAAGTTATTATTTTTTCCAAAATATTCATTATCTTTACATACAAATTGCAATATTAGCAGTATATATCCACAAATGAAAGAGCGAGACAACTATCAACTCCACGAAAAACTCAAAGAGTATTTCGGCTTTTCAGCCTTCAAGGGAAACCAAGAGGCTGTGATTCGCAACGTCTTAGATGGCAACGACACCTTTGTGCTGATGCCAACTGGCGGTGGTAAATCGTTATGCTACCAGCTACCCGCTCTGATGATGGATGGCGTGGCGATTATTATCTCGCCACTAATCGCCCTGATGAAGAATCAAGTGGATGCCATGCGCACCTTCTCGACCAACTCCGGCATCGCTCACTTCCTTAACTCGTCGCTCAACAAGAGCGCCATCACTCAGGTGCGCAACGATGTTCTGGAGGGTAAAACCAAGCTTCTATACTTCGCGCCGGAGTCCCTGACAAAGGAGGATAACATCGCCTTCTTGCGCAAGATCAAGGTCTCGTTCTACGCTATCGACGAGGCGCACTGCATCTCGGAGTGGGGTCACGACTTCCGCCCTGAGTATCGCCGCATACGCCCCATCATAAACGATATCGGCCAGGCACCTCTTATCGCCCTAACGGCTACCGCTACGCCCAAGGTGCAGCTCGACATACAGAAGAATCTGGGCATGGCCGACAGCTCGGTCTTTAAATCGTCGTTCAACCGCGAGAACCTCTACTATGAGATTCGTCCTAAGCACAATGTCGACCACGAGATCATCCGCTTCATTAAGCAGAACGATAGAAAATGTGGTATAATATATTGCCTAAGCAGAAAAAAGGTAGAGGAGCTCACCGAGCTACTTCTAGCCAACGGAATAAAGGCGCGCGCCTACCATGCCGGCATGGATGCTCAAACTCGTGCAACAAACCAAGATGACTTTATCATGGAGAGGGTCGATGTGATTGTGGCCACCATAGCCTTTGGCATGGGCATCGACAAGCCCGATGTGCGCTATGTGATCCACTACGACATCCCTAAATCCCTCGAAGGATACTACCAGGAGACAGGGCGCGCGGGTCGCGATGGCGGCGAGGGCTACTGCCTGACATTCTACAGCTACAAAGATATTCAGAAGCTAGAGAAATTCATGCAGGGTAAGCCGGTGGCCGAGCAGGAGATTGGAAAGCTGCTGCTTCTAGAGACCGTATCCTATGCCGAGAGCTCGATGTGTAGGCGCAAGACTCTGCTCCACTACTTCGGCGAGGAGTATACAATAGACAACTGTGGCAACTGCGACAACTGCCGCAACCCACGCCAGATATCGGAGGTGAGCGAGGAGCTTACGCTTCTGCTTAAGGCGCTAGAGGAGATTGGCGATAAATTTAAATCAGACCACCTAATCAACATATTGACTGGCAAGAACACCCCTCTTATCAAGAGCTACTCGCACAACCAGCTAAAGTGGTTTGGCTTGGGTGCCGAGCAGAACGCCAAGTTCTGGGGGGCGGTTGTACGCCAGGCGCTGATTATGAGTCTCATAGATAAAAACATTGAGAACTATGGCCTAATATCTATAAACAAAAAGGGCAAGGCATATATAAAGAAGCCAACAAGGGTGAGCATAACCCTCGATCACGACTATGAGAAGATGGCCGAGCAGAGTGAGCTGGCAGCGCCAGCACAGAAGGGCGGCGTGGCCGACGAGGAGCTCTTCGCCATGCTAAAAGATCTGCGCAAGAGGGTGGCATCAAAGCTAGACCTGCCTCCGTTTGTTGTATTCCAGGATCCATCGCTAGAGGATATGTCGGTGCAGTACCCCATCACCTTGGAGGAGATGCAGAACATCACCGGCGTGGGTGCGGGCAAGGCGAAGCGCTTTGGCGAGGAGTTTATAAAGCTCATCAAGGCCTATGTTGAGGAGAAGGATATTATCCGACCTCAAGATATGATCGTTAAATCAGTAGCCAACAAGGCGGGCAACAAGATATTCATCATTCAGTCTATCGACAGGAAGATGGATTTTGAGGATATTGCTCGCGCAAAGAACCTCGACTTCGAGGAGCTACTCTCCGAGATTGAGGGCATCGTCAACTCGGGAACCAGGCTCGACATCTCCTACTACATATCGGAGTATATGGATGAGGAGAAGGCAGAGGATATCTACCTATATTTCAAGGAGGATGCCGACAGCGACTCGCTCGATGAGGCGATCGAAGAGCTTGGCTCAGACTACTCCGAGGAGGAGATCCGCCTGATGCGTATTAAATTCATCTGCGAGCAGGGCAACTAAAACATATATTAAATGGCCGAAGTAAGGGCAAAAAAGGCGCTGGGGCAACACTTCCTAACAGACCTTAATATTGCACAAAAGATATCAAACTCACTATCGGGGGGCACCCCCGATAAACCTCTCACCGCACTAGAGGTGGGGTGTGGCATGGGGGTATTGACTCAATTTCTTCTTAAGAGAGAGGATCTTATCACATATGGTGCGGAGATCGACGGCGAGAGCGTGGAGTATCTCAACCGACACTATCCCGACTTTAGCGAGCGCCTTATTGAGGGCGATTTCCTAAAGATGGATCTACGCGAACGCTTCGGCGAGGGGCTCAGCGTGATCGGCAACTTCCCATATAATATCTCATCACAGATCTTCTTCAAGGTTATCGAAAATCGCGACCTTATCCCCGAGTGTGTGGGCATGATCCAGCGCGAGGTGGCAATCCGTATGGCCGAGCCTCCGGGCTCGAAGGAGTATGGCATACTCAGCGTGCTGATGCAGGCGTGGTATGATATAGAGTACCTCTTTACAGTCAACGAAACGGTATTCAACCCACCCCCCAAGGTCAAGAGTGCCGTTATCAGAATGAAGCGCAATTCAACCCAGAGCCTGGGCTGCGACGAGAAGCTATTTATAAGGGTTGTAAAGGGGGCGTTCGGCCAGCGCCGCAAGATGTTGCGCAACGCCCTTAAGGCGGCTTTTGGCGGCTTTGGTGGCGCGGAGCATGAATTCTTTACTGAGAGGGCAGAGAGATTGTCAGTAGCAGATTTTATAGAGCTAACCAACTGGGTGGCAGAGAATAAAGAAAATTAAAAAAAAGATATGAAGATAACAGTTATTGGCGGCGGAAATATGGGTGGCGCAGTAGCCGCAGGGGCTATCAAGGCCTCGAAGGTCGCACCCGAAGATGTTACAATCTCACACCTAGAGCCCAAGTGCTATCCTCTCTTTGAGGGTGTGCAGGAGCGTATTATAATTGAGGACGACAACGCAAAATCCATTGTTGGCGCAGATCTAGTAGTTGTGGCTGTAAAGCCATGGATGATGGAGCAGATTTTGGGCGAGATCGCGCCCGTGCTTGATCGCAAAAAGCAGGTTTTGGTCTCTATCGCCGCCGGTATCACATTCGAGGATCTAACCAAGCTTCTCGATTGCCAAGCCAAGGGCGATATGACAATCTATAGGGTTATTCCTAATACGGCGATCGCAATATCGGAGAGTGTTAACTTCATCTGCCGCCACAGCTCATCACCGGAGCAGGATGAGATGATGATGGATCTATTCGGCGCGATGGGCAAGAGCTTTATGATCGACGAGGGTCAGATGACTCCGCTCACCTCGCTCGCCTCTTGCGGAATAGCCTTTGCCTACAAATATATTGATGCCTCGATAGAGGGTGGTGTAGAGATGGGGCTTAAAGAGAGCCTTGCACGCGATGTTGTCTTGCAGACCGTTCGCGGAGCACTTATGATGCTTGAGACAAACGGCACAATGCCACAGCCAGAGATCGACAAGGTGACAACCAAGGGTGGCATAACATTTAAGGGTCTCGACGCAATGGCCGAAAGCGGCTTTACGGAGGCGGTTAAAAATGGACTTTTCAAGAGCAGATAATGGAGAGAGAAGAGAAGAGATACCGCCGCGTGGTGGTGAAGATCGGAAGCAACGTGCTGACGCGAAAAGATGGCTCGATAGACAGCACACGCATCTCTTCGCTCACCGATCAGGTTGCCGCGCTCTATCGTGCAGGCGTGGAGGTGATCCTCGTCTCGTCGGGTGCTGTGGCATCAGGACGCAGCGTTATCACACCTAGCAAGAAGCTCGATTCTGTAGCCTCGCGCCAACTCTTTTCGGCTGTTGGCCAGGCTAAGCTTATAAATAAATATTACAACCTCTTTAGCGAATACAACATCGTCTGCGGCCAGGTGCTCACCACCAAGCAGTCGCTCTCGACTCGCGACCACTACCTCAACCAGAAGCACTGTATGAAGGTGATGCTCGAAAATGGTGTTGTGCCGATCATCAACGAGAACGACACGATATCTGTAACGGAGCTTATGTTTACCGACAACGACGAGCTCTCGGGTCTAGTGGCCACGATGATGAGCGCCGATGCACTGGTTATACTCAGCAATATTGATGGGCTCTACAGCGGCGATCCGAAAGATCCCGCCTCAGAGGTTATACGCCGCGTTAGTGGCGATGGCGAGTCGCTCGACCAATATATCTCAACCACCCGCTCACAATTTGGACGTGGCGGCATGCTAACCAAGTCGCGCATAGCCTGCAAGGTGGCCGACGAAGGTGTGGAGGTTATCATCGCCAACGGCAAGAGGGAGGATATTCTTGTGGATCTGGTGCTCAACAACGAGGATATAATCTGCACTCGCTTCACGCCATCCGCAAAACCCATATCGGAGCTCAAGAAGTGGATAGCCCACTCGGATGGCTTTGCCAAGGGGGCGCTCAAGATCAACCAGGGGGCATACGAGGCGCTCACCACTCGCATGGCCACCAGCCTACTAACGGTAGGTGTAGTGGAGGTCGATGGCGAATTTGAACGCGACGATATAATAACCATAATCTCCCCAATGGGTGAGCACATTGGCGTTGGTCGCTCGTCGATGGATAGCACCACAGCTCGCGAGTCGATCGGCAAGCGAGGGCTTAAACCGATTATACACTACGACTATCTATATTTAGATTAACATGACACTTAAACCACAATTTGAGGGGGCAAGAGTAGCCTCGCGCTCCCTTTCGCTTCTGCCTCAGGCCGAGATTGATGCTCTGCTACTTAAGGTGGCAGATCGCGCTGAGGCCGAAACAGATAAAATCCTAGAGGCTAACGCCAAAGATCTTGTAAAGATGGAGCGAGAAAATCCGCTCTACGACCGCCTACTACTCACCGCCGAGCGCGTAAAGGGGATTGCCGACGATATGCGCAATGTGGCCTCGCTGCACTCGCCTGTGGGTGAGACGCTTGCCACATATGAGCGCCCTAATGGCATGTCGATCCGAAAGGTACGCGTGCCATTTGGAGTTATTGGTGTGATCTATGAGGCTCGCCCGAATGTCAGCTTCGATGTCTTTGCCCTATGCTTCAAGACAGCAAATGCCTGCGTGCTTAAAGGGGGTAGTGATGCCGCAGAGTCTAACGCTGCGATAGTAGAGCTTATCCGCAAAGTACTCAAAGAGAACAATATAGACCAGAGAGTCGTAACACTTCTCCCTCCCGACAGATCGGCCACCGCGGAGCTTCTAGCGGCCGAGGGGTATGTAGATCTCCTAATCCCACGCGGCAGCTCGTCGCTGATCAACTACGTGCGCCACAACGCCTCGATCCCCGTTATTGAGACCGGCGCAGGCATCTGCCACACCTATATCGACAAGGATGCTGACATAGAGAAGGCCGCTGCCATTGTGATGAATGCCAAGACTCGCCGTGTGAGTGTCTGCAACGCCCTGGATTGCATCGTTTTGCACGCCGACAAGCTTGAAGCGATTAGCGAAATCTGCGCCGCGCTAGCGACAAAATCTGTCACAATATATGCCGATGCGCGAGCCTATGCAGCGCTCGATGGCCTCTATCCATCAGAGCTCTTGGAGCATGCTAGCGAAGAGAGTTTCGGCACCGAGTTTCTGGACTACAAGCTCTCAATCCGCACCGTGGCGAGCTTCGATGAGGCCGTAGGTCACATCACCGAAAACAGCTCTCAGCACAGCGAGGCGATCGTCACCGAGTGCGCTGACACAGGCCGACTATTCACGCAGATGATCGACGCCGCTTGTGTATATGTAAATGTATCGACCGCCTTTACCGATGGCGCACAGTTTGGCTTTGGAGCCGAGATCGGCATCAGCACCCAGAAACTACACGCCCGAGGCCCCATGGCGCTGCCAGAGCTCACGAGCTACAAATATATTATCGAGGGTGATGGGCAGATAAGGAGTTAGCGAGAGCTAAATATTACACTAAAAGGGGGGGCTATCATTACTATGGCCTCCCTTTTTATATATATGTGTTAATTTAAATTTGGTAGTTTGAAGAATAATAGATACTTTTGTCCGATTATTATGTGGGGTGAGTTTCGACTCTCGCCGCTCTGTCGCCTAAAAATGATAGATAATAAAAAACACAACTAAACGAAAAAATGAAGAACAAGCTTAAAAGCAATACGTCAGTCTCAGGCCGTCTAATGGCTGGAGCTCGCTCGCTATGGCGTGCAAACGGAATGAAGGAGGAGCACTTTGGCAAGCCTATTATCGGCGTTGTCAACTCATTTACACAGACCGTCCCAGGACACACACACCTGCATGAGATTGGCCAGTATGTAAAATCCCTGATCGAGGCTCAAGGGTGCTTTGCTTGTGAGTTCAACACGATAGCCATCGACGATGGAATCGCAATGGGACATAGCGGCATGCTATACTCGCTCCCTTCGCGCGATATTATCGCCGACAGCGTTGAGTATATGGCTGGTGCTCATTGCCTTGACGCGCTGGTTTGTATCAGCAACTGCGACAAGATCACCCCAGGAATGTTGATGGCCACCATGCGCTTAAATGTCCCTACGATCTTCGTATCGGGTGGCCCGATGGAGGCTGGAAATCTAAATGGTCGTCCGCTAGATCTTATCGACGCGATGATCGAGAGCGCCGACAGCACAAAGAGCGACGAGGAGGTTGAGGCCATCGAGCGCTCGGCCTGCCCTACTTGTGGCTCATGCTCGGGTATGTTTACCGCAAACTCGATGAACTGCCTTGCCGAGGCTCTTGGCATGGCGCTTACAGGCAATGGTACAGTTGTCGCTACACATGTTGAGCGCAAGCGCCTATTCGAGCGCGCCGCTAAGCGCATCGTCGAGATGGCCTACGCCTACTACCAGGATGGTGACGAGAGTGTGCTACCAAGAAATATAGCCTCAAAGGAGGCATTCCACAACGCCATGAGCCTAGATATCGCCATGGGTGGATCATCAAATACTGTTCTTCACCTACTTGCCGTTGCGCATGAGGCTGGCGTGGAGTTTACCATGAATGATGTGGATGCCATCTCGCGCACCACACCTGTAATTTGCAAAGTAGCACCTTCGTGCGACTACCATATTGAGGATATCCACCGCGCTGGTGGTGTTATCGGAATCTTGGGCGAGATGCTTAAAGGCGGGCTTATTGATGGCTCTACATCGACCGTTTCGGGCATGAGCATGGCCGAGTTGATCGCTAAGATGGGCGACTATTCAGCCGCTGAGGTCAATGAGTTCTACCGCGCAGCACCTGCCGGCAAGTTCAACCTAGTGCTAGGTTCGCAGGATAGCCGCTACAAGGAGATGGATACCGACCGCAAGGGCGGCGCAATCCGCTCACTAGAGAGCGCCTACAGCAAGGATGGCGGACTTGCTGTTCTATTTGGAAATATCGCCGAGAATGGCTGTATCGTAAAGACCGCCGGCGTTGCCGAGTCGCAGCTGACATTCGATGGCGTGGCTCGCGTATTCGAGTCGCAGGAGGATGCCATGAGCGGAATCCTTGGCGGCAAGGTTAAGGCTGGCGATGTGGTAGTTATCCGCTATGAGGGTCCAAAGGGTGGCCCCGGCATGCAGGAGATGCTCTACCCCACTTCATACCTTAAGTCTATGCACCTAGGCAAGCTATGTGCACTTATCACAGATGGTCGCTTCTCGGGCGGAACATCGGGTCTCTCGATTGGCCACGTCTCACCAGAGGCTGCCTCGGGAGGTCAGATCGCCATTATTGAGGATAACGACCCCATCTCAATTGATATCCCTCGCCGCAAGATGAATCTACTTATCAGCGATGAGCAGATCGCTAGCCGTATGGCCGCGCTTGGTGGGGTATTCAAGCCAAAAAATAGAGACCGCAATGTCCCTAAGTCGCTTAAGTTCTACGCCCAGAGCGTATCTTCGGCCGATATGGGAGCAGTAAGATTAATAGAGGAGTAAATTATGGAGCAGAACAGTAAAATCAAGGGCACAGAGGTGCTCTTAAATAGCCTTGTTGCTGAGGGTGTTGACACAGTATTCGGCTACCCTGGTGGCCAGATTATGCCGCTCTATGACACACTCTATGACTATACGGATAAGATCCGCCATATTCTAGTACGCCACGAGCAGGCTGCCGTTCACGCGGCGCAGGGCTACGCTCGCGCTACGGGCAAGGTGGGTATGTGCTTCGTAACATCGGGCCCGGGTGCTACAAACACCGTTACCGGTATCGCCGATGCTATGATGGACTCAACACCTCTAGTGGTTGTCACCGGCCAGGTGCCATCGCCACTACTCGGCATCGACTCGTTCCAGGAGACCAACATCGTAGGCATCACCCACCCTATCACTAAGTGGAATATCCTTGTGCGCAAAGCTGAGGATGTTGCCGGCGCTATTGCTCGCGCGATATATATCGCTCGCAGCGGTCGTCCGGGGCCAGTACTTGTAGACATCACAAAGGATGCCCAGATCGGCCTTACCGAGTGGAGGGGCTATGTGCCTTGCGAGAAGATCCGCAGCTATGAGCCAAGCCCAAAGGTTGATATGTTGCAGGTTGCAAAAGCTGTAGAGCTAATCGACAGCGCCCAAAAGCCGATGGTTATCTTTGGCCAGGGCGTCACTATCTCTGGAGCTCAGGCGGAGCTGAAGGCCTTCATCGACAAGAGCGGCATTCCAGCAGCGGCAACACTTCTTGGACTTTCAGCCCTAGATATAAATGATCCGAAATATATCGGCATGATCGGTATGCACGGAAACTATGGCCCAAACATCACCAACAACGAGTGTGATCTAATCATCGCCGTTGGCATGCGCTTTGATGACCGCGTAACTTGCAACACGGCAAACTTCTCGAAGAGTGCAAAGATCATACATATAGATATCGACCCGGCGGAGATCAACAAGATCGTGACAGCTACGGTTGGAATCGTTGGCGATGCCAAGAGGGTTCTCAAAGCGCTATGTTCACAGATAGAGCAGCGCGAGCATGCCGAGTGGCTAGAGAGGCTTCACGCCTACAACCGCGAGGAGATTGAGATCCTTAAGAGCGGCTACGATAAAACAGATCGAGAGATCACCATCCACGATGCAATATCTAAGGTTGGAGAGGCATATAACGGAAAGAATATAACCGTTACAGATGTAGGCCAGCACCAGATGGTCGCCGCCCGCAGCATACCATTCTCGGAGCCCCGTTCGATGATCACCTCGGGTGGCTTGGGCACAATGGGCTTTGGACTTCCGGCAGCTATTGGAGCTAAGATTGGCGACCCAGATCGCGAGGTTGTGCTTTTTGTTGGCGATGGCGGCATCCAGATGAATATCCAGGAGCTTGCCACAATCCTACAAGAGAATATAAGTGTGAAGATCGTGCTTCTCAACAACTCATTCTTAGGGATGGTTCGCCAGTGGCAGCAGCTCTTCTTCGATAGACGCTACTCATCGACTCCGATGATAAATCCAAACTTTGAGCTTATCGCTAAGGCCAACGGCCTAGAGTATGGCTGCGCTGAGAGCAAGGATGATCTTGGTGCCGAGATTAAGAAGATGGTCGAGGCTAAGGGTTCATACCTGCTTGAGATGAAGATCAAGTGCGAGGATAATGTTCTGCCGATGGTAGCCCCAGGTAAGGCACTAGTAGATATCATGTTTAAAGAGTAAAGCTATGGCAAAGTACACATTGACAGTCTTTTCTGAGAACCATGCAGGAGTATTGGGTCTTATCACCACAGTATTTACATCACGCCACATCAACATCGAGATGCTCAAAACCGAGCGCTCGTCGATAGATGGCATCCACCGTTATGTAATTGACGTAACGGCTAATATCAGCCGTGTAGAGAATCTTGCAAAGCAGATCGAGAAGAAGATCGACGTTATGCGAGCCTACATACAGACCACAGAGGAGCAGCGCGAGACACCTCTGACGCCAGAGCGCGAGCGCGAGATCCTTAAACAATTTTTAGAATCTATTTAAATTTCTCTCATCTAATTTGTTAAGGATCTGCCACTTCACTTTTCTCTTTTTCTACTCGTTACATAGCTATAGCTATGCGCCTCGTACAAAGAGAGAAAATTAAAGCAACATCTCTCTTAACAATTTTAGCGATAAAAACTTAAACAGATTCTTAGAGAAATAGAACAAATTTTTTATATTTAATCAAATTAAAGACAATTATGGCAAAGATGACATTCGGAACTACCGAAGAGAATGTAAGAACTCGCGAGGAGTTTCCATTGGTAAAGGCACAAGAGGTGCTTAAGCATGAGGTAGTAGCCGTTATCGGTTATGGTGTACAGGGCCCTGGTCAGTCTCTAAACCTTCGTGACAATGGTATCAACGTAATCGTTGGCCAGCGCAAGGGCGGTAAGTCTTGGGATAAGGCTGTAGAGGATGGCTGGGTTCCAGGAGAGACTCTTTTCGAGATCGAGGAGGCTTGCGAGAAGGCAACCGTTATCCAGTACTTGCTATCTGACGCAGGTCAGATCGACGCATGGCCAACAGTTAAGAAGTATTTGACTCCAGGTAAGGCTCTATACTTCTCACACGGTTTTGGTATCACATATAAGGAGCGCACAGGTATCGTTCCTCCAGCAGATGTTGACGTTATCCTAGTTGCCCCTAAGGGTTCAGGTACATCACTTCGTCGCATGTTCGTTGCAGGTCGTGGCCTCAACTCATCTTACGCAATCTTCCAGGATGCTACAGGTCGTGCCGAGGAGCGTGTTATCGCTTTGGGTATCGCTATCGGTTCTGGCTACCTATTTGAGACAACCTTCAAGAGAGAGGTTTACTCTGACCTTACAGGCGAGCGCGGTACACTTATGGGTTGTATCCAGGGCATCTTCGCTGCTCAGTATGAGGTGCTTCGAGAGAATGGCCACTCACCATCTGAGGCATTCAACGAGACAGTTGAGGAGCTTACACAGTCGCTTATGCCACTTGTAGCCGAGAACGGCATGGATTGGATGTACGCCAACACATCTACAACAGCACAGCGCGGTGCATTGGATTGGTGGAAGCCTTTCCGCGACGCTACTAAGCCAGTATTCGAGAAGCTTTATGCTGAGGTTGCTTGCGGCAACGAGGCACAGCGCTCAATCGACACCAACTCTAAGCCAGACTACCGTGAGGGTCTAGAGAAGGAGCTTGCTGAGCTACGTGAGTCAGAGATGTGGAGAGCTGGCGAGACTGTTCGTAGCCTCCGTCCAGAGAACAACTAAACCGATCAAAGAGATGGGGTACTTTCCCAAACTCACTGATATAATGGATGCTCGCCGTCGCTTAAAGGGGTGTGTTAACAACACCGCTTTAATGCGCAGCGAGAACCTCAGCCGTAAATTTGAGGCTGAGATTCTTCTCAAAAGGGAGGATCTTCAGGTGGTGCGCTCCTATAAGCTGCGCGGCGCCTACAACAAGATTCTATCTCTGAGCGAAGAGGAGCGCTCGCGCGGTGTTGTGTGTGCCAGCGCCGGCAACCACGCCCAGGGTGTCGCCTTTTCGTGCAATAAGCTCGGGATCAAGGGCACTATCTTTATGCCCGTAACAACCCCTAAGCAGAAGGTTACGCAGGTGAGCCTCTTTGGCAATGGCAATATCGAGATCGTCCTTACGGGCGACACCTTTGATGCATGTGCCGCCGATGCCATGGATTTCTGTTTGCAGCACGAGATGTGCTTTGTCCACCCATTTGATGACGAGAAGATCATCGAGGGTCAAGCCACAGTTGGTGTTGAGATCATCGAGAGCTGCGATGAGCCTATCGACTATCTATTCGTACCCATCGGTGGCGGCGGATTACTAGCCGGTGTGGGATCATACTTCAAGCAGATATCTCCATCGACAAAGATCATCGGAGTAGAGCCTGCAGGTGCACCCTCAATGCAGTATGCACTAAATATGGGTGAGCCTCGTGCGCTAGAAAATGTAGATAAGTTTGTCGATGGCGCTGCCGTAAAGCGTGTCGGCGAGATTACCTTTGCCGTCGCTGAGAAGGTGTTGGATGATGTTATTTCTGTACCCGAGGGTCTGATCTGCACCACCATCCTAGAGATGTACAACCGCGAGGCGATCGTTGTTGAGCCTGCCGGTGCACTATCTATCGCTGCGCTCAAGCTCTATGGCGATAAGATCAAGGGCAAGCGTGCCGTGTCGATTGTCAGCGGTGGCAATAACGACATCACTCGCAACGAGGATATCAAGGAGCGATCACTTCTATATGAGGGACTTAAGCACTACTTTATTGTTCGCTTCCCTCAGAGGGCTGGTGCTTTGCGCACCTTTGTGAGCGAGGTTCTTGGCCCGCAGGATGATATCACCTATTTCGAGTATAAGAAGAAGACCCACCGCGAAAATGGCCCAGCACTAGTTGGCATTGAGCTACACGACAGGGAGGATTTCGACTCGCTCGTCGCTCGCATGAAGGAGTTCGGCGTTAGATATGAGTATCTCAACGAGAAGCCAGAGCTCTTTGAGCTGCTTATCTGATAAGCGACTTTGAACGATAAAACAGTAGTAGGATTTCACTTTTGAGGGTGGAATCCTACTTTTTTTATCCTCCTAGATCAACGATCGAGGGCCACGGCAGATAAACCAAGGGTTATGCAGCTCCTCTTTATTATATAGGAGCGGCGAGCCATCATCAAACGAGCGGGTCGAACCACCTGCCTCCGAAAGGATCAGCTCCCCGGCTGCGGTGTCCCACTCATAGGTTTGTGATGTGCGAGCATAGTAGTCTATCGCCCCCTCAGCCAAGAGGCAAAATTTATATGAGCTGCCCTGCTGCATCACCTCAAGATCGGGGTGCTTTTCGCGTAGGGAATCTACATGGGCATAGGTATTCTCATTGACATGCGAGCGCGATATGACAACGATTGGCCTCTGGTGCACCTTAGAGTCTAGAGGCAGAGCCACCATGCGCGATATTATCTGCTCAAAGCTAAGATCGGGACCCGGGGTGCGCTCAATATCTGCACAACGATAGGCACCGAAGCCTCGCCCTGCTAGATATAACTTTTTGAAATATGGCACATATATCACACCACCGATGCAGCTTTTACCATGCATTAGCGCTATGTTGATTGTAAATTCATTGTTATTATTTATAAACTCCAAGGTGCCATCCAATGGGTCCACGAGCCAGTAGAGATCCCAATTGCAGCGCTCGGAGTAGAGCATCTCGCGCCCCTCCTCGCTGAGGATTGGGATACGCGTTGAACCCAACGACTCCTTGATTTTGTTGTGCGCCACTCGATCCGCCTCGATTATAGGGCTTTTATCGCTCTTCAGCGAATAGTCGTAACTCTCAGGCCTGGTATAAATCTGCATAACGGCCTCGCCAGCTTTAAGTGCCGCATTAACTATATGCGCTATAAGATACTCTCTAACCTCGGTCTCCATAATATTTTCTGTTTTTTTCATTTATTCTAATCAAAGATACGATTTTTTTTATTAACTATTCTATCAATATTCTTATTTATTTTAAAACGAGCTTATCTACTGCTTTAGTATAGCAGAGCAGAAACCGCCGCCAGCGACAAGCGAATCGCGCACGAGAAGAAGATAGCCATAGGTTGCAATACTAAGCCCCATATCTAACCGGCGGCTTAGAGAAGCCTCGCCTCCATCGACCACAACCAAGCGGCGAAATAGCCTGCGGCGCGAGCGAAATAGTCTACAGGGATGCTCACCGCTCAACTCCTCAGGATCGCAATAACTCACCTGTACCATCTCATAATACTCAATAATCTGCTCCAAAAGCGACTGCTCCTCGGAGCAGAGTATCACAACGACCTCCAGCTCGCGATAATCCCACTCTACCATCTGCACAACCTGAGCAAAGGAGCGTGGCGAGGGGAGCAGGATCGAGACACCATCACGGGACTTGGAGCACTCTATCACCCTTAATATTGACATAGCATTGTTGATTTATAACTGGTTAATATCTTATCATAATACTCCTCATCGCCAGCCTCCACAATAGGACAGATAGCGCTATGAGAGTAGCCCACCCTCGCGCAGATCCTAAGTATTGCACGCCGCGAGAGGGGGTGCAGAGATCGAAAATATTGCTTTATATTCTTCTCGTTCAACGTGTAGCCTCGATCTATAATTAGCTCTATAGCGCTGCGGCGTATTGAATCGTTGACATGCTCGAGCAGAGAGCTAATATGCGGCAAAAGATTCTCATCATCCATCTCACGCATAAGCTCCAGGGCAAGAGCCTGTAGATTATCCACCCCGCTAATACTCATCGACATATAATCTAGCTGCCAACCTTTAACTCGCAAAAGAGCGATAATCTGCTCTATCTCAGGCAAACTTATGCGATCGCGATATGTGGCTAGAGTATCATAAAACCTAGCAGGCGCAGCCGAGAGCTGTACAAGCATAGCTGCGAAACGAACCCCAGCATCGCGATCATTACAATAGGACTCCACCCTCTCAGCATATCCACCAGGAAGAGGCAGATAGGCCAACAGCGAGAGTGCTCGTGCGCGATGCCTGGGCATCTGATGCGCTGCCGATCTAAGCAGATAACCATAAACACCGCGCCTAAGAAGTGAGAGCATTAGCGCTCTTTGGTCGGCGAGAGAGATTAAATTTACAAACCGTACTGCCGTTTCTGCCAACTCATCGAGCGCGGCAGGCTGTGAGAAGATTGTCGCTATTAACCCCTGCATATGCCCGAATTTAATGAGTTCAATACCGCCTCGACCTTGGCTCTAAGTCGCACTAGAGAGATGGGAAGAGTCATATATTGATCTACCCCACTACAGAGGAGGTATTCAATATTTTCTGAGGATCGCTGCTCTGTTAAAAAAAATGTTGTTGCTGGACTTCGCAACGCCCTGGTCGCCCTCAGCGCCTGCTGGGCAGAGATTCCGAGCAGCAAAAGCAGGAGGCAATCGTCGCAATATTTCAACTCTTCGACAGAGCAAAGCAGCCGATGAGAATATAAAGATGGCCAAAGCGAGAGCGAAAGCAGCTGCCCGTCGGCCTTGGAGGAGGATAGTATAACAATATCTTGCATAGGTTGGTTATTTGGTTCACTGTTTCATTTTATAAAAACTATACCATAGTTAGAGAGAGGGGCTAAAAAAAGCGAAATTTAAAAATATTTAGCCCATGCTATTGTTATATCAGAAATAATCGCTATATTTGTGGGCAAATTTTATCTGCACTAATTATATTTATATATTAAATGTACGTAATAGTAGAGATTGCAGGTCAGCAATTTAAAGCTGAAAAAGGTTGTAAACTGTATGTTCACCGTCTCCAAGGCGAAGAAAATTCGTCTATCAGTTTCGACAAAGTCCTGCTCACAGACAACGACGGTCAGGTTAAAGTAGGTGCACCTGTAGTAGAAGGCGCCTCAGTTAAGTGTACGATCCTTCGTCACCTTAAGGATGATAAGGTTCTTGTCTTCAAGAAGAAGCGTAGAACTGGTTATCAGAAGCAGAATGGCCACCGCCAGTATCTGACTCAGATCCTTATCGACGAGATTGTTGCGTAACCCTTAAAAATTAGAGAAAATGGCACACAAGAAAGGCGTTGGTAGTTCTAAGAACGGCCGCGAGTCAGAGAGCAAACGACTCGGCGTAAAATTGTTCGGTGGTCAGTTCGCTAAGGCGGGCAACATCATCGTACGTCAAAGAGGTACTCTTCACAATCCAGGTGAGAACGTTGGTATTGGCAAGGACCACACTCTCTTCGCTCTTGTTCACGGTACTGTGAACTTCTGCAAGAAGTCTGGTGGCAAGTCTTACGTTAGCGTAACTCCACTTTCAGAGTAACTTCTCTTTAGTTGAGATCTTTCGATCTGGTAATCACTTGGTGGTTACCAGATCTTTTTTTTCTTGTGTGTGGGGGGGGGAGGAGGCAGCTCTCTACAAACGATCCTCAGAAGAGATAAGAGAGAGAAACTCCTGCTCAAAGTTAGGGGTTAGCTGCTCGCTACCGATGGCAGCACGGATCTCATCCACGCTCCAAAAGCGGCCGCCATCGAGCTCGGCGCTCGGGCGGATCTGGCCATCATAGATTGTGGTATAGCTCGTCACAAGCTCCCTCTCGCGAGAGGAGGTAAAGATATATGAACCCAGCAGCGTGGGGGTGAATCCCTCGATGCCGAGCTCCTCGCGCGCCTCGCGCATAAGCGCCTCGATGGTGCTCTCGCCCAGGTCGACATGGCCACCAACGGCGGTATCCCAACGATTGGGCTGAATATCTTTCCACGCCGGGCGGCGCTGCAAGTAGATCTCGCCCCGCGAATTGAAGAGCTGTAGATGCACCACCGGGTGCAAAAGCATAGAGCCACCATGGCACTCACCACGCGTGGCCGAGCCTATCTGCTGGCCTTCGCTATCCACTATTGGGAATACCTCTTCTGCTCTATCTTGCATTATTTCAATGGGTTATCTTCACGCTTCTCACCTGTAGTATAGCCGAGCGATCGCATCCACTCCTCGTTTACAAATGAGACAACCTCATTACGATCTCTCCACAGCTTGCGGCTCTTATAGCGTTCCATCGACTCGAGGATCTTCGACTCGATAGGGAATTTAGGCTTAGGTATTGCGGCACGCTGCTCGCGCTCAGAGGAGCGTTGAGTATGATTAAATATCGACTCTCGCGTTGGACGCTCGTCCTCTCGCCAGACAAAACCCTTAAGGTATATAGACTGCCCCTCGGGGATCTTATCCAGAGGATAGAAGTTATAGACGGGATTAGAGCGATAAGTGATTCCATCTAGCTCATTATTTTTAATATAGAAGCTTGCCGACCCACTCTCGACTACTACTAGGGTCTCAATCTCATCACTCTCCTCCTCCTGCTGGAAATAGATCGTCTCAACGTTGCTCTCCACATCATTCTGATAGACCTCATTATCTCTGAAATACGAAGTCATGATCTTACCTGTAACCTGATTATAGAAGATAGTATCTATCTTACTTGCCATAATCGGCTTGCCGATAAACTCTATTCGCTCTAGCTCACCACCGAAAGTGTAGACATCCATGATATCGGAGGTGATCTGACTGCTGCCGTTCCACACCGCCGGAGATAGATAGAGATGCAGCGTGGTATCCGAGGTGACCATCACCATCGAGTCGCTTACACTCTGAAAATCATCACGGTAGGTACGTACATTTCTATAGGCCTTAATATGTCGGTAGATACTATCCTCCTCTATAAGATCCTGGGCTAAAGAGTCTTGCAAAAGAGAGTCTATGACTGGCAACTTAACGCCGTGATCATGCTCATGCTCATGGCTGTGATCATGAGAATCTACATCCGAACTATCCCTACGAACAACCGACATGCCAGCAGTATCAAGAACCAAAAGCTCCTCGCCACGGCGCGCTCGGCGTTTATTCTCGCGCTCAACATATCTAATTTTCCGTGCTATAGCTATTCGCGCAAGCCGAGCCTCCTCGGCATCCAGCTTCTCGTTAATCTTGGCCTGGCGCGCTTGTGCAATCTCCTTAAGCTCGATTTGGTCTTGGTATATCTTAGCCAAACGCTCCTGCTCACGGATGCTATCCTTAACAACCATCTCGGCATCACGCTCCCGGCGCCACACCTTATATTTATACTTCATCCTACCCCACCATGTCCTAGAGAGAGCTATACTATCAAGGGTGAGCGAATCAAGAAGCAACGTATCAAGCGCCAATGAGTCTAGCGATAGACTATCTGGCTGCGGCAGCTCCTCCTGCACGACTATCTCCTCCTGCTTTTGAAGCTCCACCTCCGGCTTATCCTCTTTTGGTGCCACCTCAACTTGCTTAGGAGTTGGTTTTACATCTGGTTTTACATCTGGTTTTGCCTCAGTAGCTACACTCGGCTCAGGACGTGCAGCTCGTGCGCCCTCGGTGGTGACAATGCTCTTCGGCTGTTGTGCTGGCGCGGGTGTAGGGGCTGGAGCTGGCTTGGGCGCAACTACCGATGCCGCCTCTTTCGCCTCAGTCGCCTTTACTGCTGCGATGCTATCGGCAACATATCTCTTCTTAATACTATCGGCAACGAAAACATCTCGCAAGCTATCGGCAACAAACACCTGGCGCAGGCTATCGGCGACAAAAATCTGGTGTAGACTATCAGCGACAAAAATCTGGTGTAGACTATCGGCAACAAAGACCGCGCGGAGGCTATCGGCGACAAAGACCTTATGTATACTGTCCGCGACAAAAACCGCACGAAGGCTATCGAGCAGACGCTCCTTGGCAAGGCTATCACGAACAAATGCCTCACGCTCCATGCGCACCGCCTCGCGCCTCTCCCAGGCGCTATTATGGCTTATCAGCTCGATTGTATCAGCCTTGAGAAAGAGGCTATCACTCTGCTCAAGGTCATAGCTTACAAGCTTGGCACGTCTAGTGAGCAAGATATTATCCTCCACGCCCCACAACTCGCCATAATCACCAAAGGCCAGAGCCTTGTGTGTGGTGTCGTCGAGTTGAATATTACTCCTTAGAATAGCGTGCTCGTTTTCGCGATAATAGTCCAGAGAGTCACTCCAAGCCTCCTGCTCATCGGTGAGCAGATAGCCATTTAGTGTTATCAGATGCAGCTGCTGCTCTCGATCATACGAGCCACGATCGGCATAGAGGTAGTCGCCCTCATCACTCCATATATTTGTCCGCTCGAAGTAGTCGGCATAGTTTGTCTCAAGGTTGTAGATCACCGAATCGCCCTTCATCTCATACCCCTCGCCACGGATCTCAACACCCTCAACACATATCAACTCTTTTTCATCACTATAGTAGTAGCCATATTTTGAGCTGAGCAGACTCTCCTCGTTGAGTGTGATGCCGCCGTCCCAATACCAGCCATAGTTATCCAGGGTGTTGAACTTGAAATTATATGAGTAGAGCGTAACATCCTCATCGACAACCTTAACAATCGGAGCATATAATGAGGCCTCGTTTAGATTGCCATCATACTCGGCGCTATCGGCATAGGCATAGGTGGTGTTTTTGTTTATCAATACATTGCCAAAGCAGACGATGCGCTTATCATCATATCTAACAGCACTATCTGCGGTGATAATAGCGCCATTGTGCTGAGCAGCAAAATCCCCCACAAAGCAGAGTACGCTGAGCGTATCATTCACCTTATGAGAGAATACTAAATCGGCCTTGATGTCGATTAGCTGCTTCTGCGGAGACTCTTGCTGGGGGCTTTCGTTGGCGGTTGTACCCCTGGCGAAGATCATTCCGCCTAGCACCACAACCAAAAGTATTGAGAATAGTTTACGCATAAGAGGCTATTTTACCCAACTAGGATTTGCGAAATCGGCATTTCGATACTCTGGGGCAATATGGATATACATACCCTCGATACGTTCATTGAGCCACTTATTAAATATCTTTGTTTTACGATCCTCAAGAGCCATCTGCTCAAGGCGTAGATAGTCCTCGGCCAACGAGGCGCGATGGGCGGGCAGTATATCCACCAGCTTGACAATTTTACTTATCTGATCGCCGCTAATGTCTGTAGTGGCAAAAGCATCCGACACCTCGCCCTCCTGGAGTCGGTTGAGCGCCATCAGATCATCAATACTCTTATATCCACGCGTGCCGAAATCCTCCTTCAAGAATTTGGTTACGGTCAGCTTTGCATCATAGGCGTTATATCGCTTGAGAAGATCGTGGTTTGAGACAATTCCACCATTCATCTTTGAGGCATCATCATCCGAGACATCTAGCGCAGCCTGCTCGAAGCTGATTGAACCAGAACGGATCTCGCGCGCTAGACTATCTAGCATCTCAAGAGGTTCGGCTAGATCATCCGCGGCATAGGTTGGGCGCAAGAGTATGTGTCGGCAGTGATATTTTCCATCTTTGGCATCTATAAGCTCGATAATATGGTAGCCAAATTCAGTCTCGACAACCTCCGATATCTGCCCCGGCAGCAGAGCCTCTAGTGCATCGGCAAAGGCGGGCACAAATGCCGACGAGGGCTGAGGATCCATCTCGCCTCCGCGATAAGCCGAACCGGGGTCGACAGAGTACATCTGCGCCAAAATGCTAAAACGGGTCTCGCCGCGAATAGCTCGTCCCCTTAGCTCTAGAAGATTCTCCTTCGCCCTGCGCTTAGCCTCATCCACATTTGAGGGAAGGCGCGTAATCTGGGCATAGGTATATTGATCGCCTATCATAGGCAGCGAGTCGGGGTCTATGCTGTTGTAGTAGCTCTCAACCTGACCTGGAACGATGGTCACACCACTCGCTACACTATATTTCATATTTTGAGCATAGCTCTGCTCCTCCATCTTTTTTCGCATTGTAGCCCTTATGTTGAATATCTCCATGCCCTGCTGCTTCTCTAGCGCACGGATGCCGCCTGCATTATCAATCAAGAGATTGAGCTGCTGCTCTACCCTGCCTTGCACATCGGACAGATTGATCTCAACAGAGTCGATTAGTGCCTGACTATAGAGCAATTTCTGAGTGAGCAGCTCCTCAAGAGCTTCAACTTTAGGGTCGCGATCAGAGGTGTAACCCTCCGCGCGTCGCCTAGCGATAATCTGCTGGGCATAGAGACTCACCTCGGAGTGTAATATCGGGCTACTGCCAACTATTGCCACCACCTTATCGAGCAAAACCCTCTGTGGCTCGGCAAAAGCACTTAGGGTCAATATCGTTGCCATAAGTGGCAGAATCAATCTTTTAAACATATCTTACAAAAAAATAATTTCTACTCCTCCTCGTGGAGATAATTCTTAATAATACCCGCTTGGGTAGCCTGGTGCATAAGCCCCTGCTCATAGCTCTGGATCAGTTTTATCTGATAGCGATTGCTTAGTATCTGACCTATTACACCCTCAACCATCTCCAGCGGGGCTATATCACCTATCTTTCGATTATCAACAACCTCAAAGCAGTAGAGATAGAGGCTATCGGTAAGCTGGCGCACACCCCTTCTTGTGAGATCAAAGGTGTGATCCTGCTCGCGAGAGACCGGAAGACAATCCAAAAACTCGCCATAATCAATCCAGCTATCGAGCGACTCGGTGAGCTTATAGCCATTCTTCTGGCTGAGCGAGAGCAGATCCGTTCGGCGCATCTCGCCCTTATCCTTCATTACATCCAGCAGCTTCGACTTGCTGCGCTCGGGATAGTCGATCGGCAGACGTATCACTCGCCCCTTAACGATTGGACGCTCAAGGCGAAACTCGCCGTGGTGGCTTGTGTAGTAATCAACAACATCATCCTTTGTGTAGGGTATATCTGTTGAACTATTAATATAGTATTGGTCGAGCTTTCTATTTAGTAGAGAGAGGCGATAGGCAGCCACCTGCTCGGCAATATCACCTGCCGACGAGGAGAAGATTCGCTCCGCCTCACGCACCTTAACCTGTGAGGCGATCCACTTCTGGGTATATACCTCCACAAACGAAAGGCTATCGCCGCTACTAATCCCTATAGGCAGGCGACTTGTAACTTCGCTAGCATAGAGCACCCTATCACCCACGGAGGCGACTACACGATCGTTATCAAAGAGGTAGGGCAAGCGCTGGCACGAGCCTAACACAAACAACGATATGAGGATATATAATTTCTCTTTTATGGCCATATTCAAGCTACAAAAATAGCTCTTTTACTTGAAAAAACGAAAATTGAAACTTATTTATTGCATGCTTTTCTCTTTTTGCTCACGCTCCATGTGTGCTAATCTTCTAGCTATAATACACATAGATATCAAAAGAAGTACTAACGATGGGTAATATATCATATTATATAGCTCGCGATTACCAACCAGATCCATAAGGGTTACATCGCCATACCCAATATAGATAAGCAGAAAGGCTAAACCGTTATTGAAGGCGTGCAACAAGATGGGCGCAAAGATTGAGTTAGTACGTACATATAGGTAGCTTAGCAGGAGACCAACCACAAAGGCATTTATGATCTGAGTTGGGTGCATATGTAAAACAGCAAAAAAGAGCGAGGACAATATGCAAGCGACAAAAAGCCCCCACTTACGACGTACACTCTCCAGAATAATACCTCGACAGAGAAACTCCTCCAGGATTGGGGCAGCGACAAGCAGCGATAGGATCATGCCTACTCCTCGCCCCTTGATCTCGGGTGGCGATGGCATAATAGAAATTAGCGGATCCAACGCGACGCTTATGAGCAGAAGCAGGATAATACCCCACAAAAGCAACGTGGGGTTTAGCCCCAGATATGAGAATCGCACCATGCGCACACCGCGCACACCGCGGAGCAGGCGAAGAAAGATGGTGAAGAGTATTGTGATACCCATAACCACCAGATAGCTTATCAGGGTAAACCACCCTAGCTGATACTCGGCCGCACGTGCTAACAGATCATCCCCACTATTGATTGCAGCTGCATCAATAGTGTAACCCAAACCATAGGCCACCATTAAACCTATAACCTGCGAGAGAAGAAAAATGCCCAGAATAGCCAACAGATCTATGATCGTCGGGAAATTACTCTTAGGCCTCTTTACCGCCTCATCTTGAACTATACCCTCTATACTCTCTTGCATAATTTCTCTTGTATAACTTATCTATCTACAAAGATAACTATTTTTCTCATACGATTATGTATATTAATATAAAATCACTATTTTTGCACAAACCATTAATAAAACCGCATGGGAAAAGTTATAGCTTTGGCAAATCAAAAGGGGGGCGTAGGTAAAACCACAACGGCGATAAACCTAGCCGCCTCACTAGCAATTCTAGGAAAGAGAGTTCTCATCCTAGATGCTGACCCACAGGCAAATGCCACCTCCAGCCTTGGCTTTGATGTCAACACCGAGGGCGCATATGAGGTGATGATGGGAGAACGCAAAGCGAGTGATGTTATTGTGCAATCGCCCGACATAAAAAAGTTGTGGCTTCTTCCCTCTAGCATCAATCTTGTAGCGGCAGATGCTGAGCTACCACACATCGACAAGCCGCACTTTGCAATGCGCAACGCCATAGAGTCAATCCGCGGGGATTACGACTATATTTTTATAGATTGCTCGCCATCGCTGGGCTTTATTACTGTAAATATATTTACTGCCGCAGATTCGATACTTATTCCCGTGCAGTGTGAGTACCTAGCACTTGAGGGTCTAGGCAAGCTGCTAAACACCATAAAACTAACCAAGAGCGAGCTCAACCCTGAGCTAGAGATCGAGGGATTTGTGATGACAATGTATATGCGCAACAGACTCAACAACCAGGTGATCGAGGAGGTGCGCGAGCACTTTGGCGAGCTGGCCTATAAGACTGTAATACAGCGCAACGTTCGCCTAAGCGAAGCTCCATCACACGGCAAACCCGTAATTCTATACGATGCGGCAGCAACAGGCAGCAAAAACTACCTAGAGCTTGCTAAAGAGTTTATAAAACGCTCTAAACAAAAATAACTTTCCTCTATGAAACAGACAAAAACCAAGGGTCTAGGGCGTGGCCTGGATGCTATCTTCTCATCGGAGAGGATAGATGCTACACCTCAAAAGAGCGAGCTCTCTATCATTGCCATTGCCGATATAGATGCCAACCCGGAGCAGCCTCGTCGCGACTTTGACCACGAGGCGCTTGAGGCATTAGCCGACTCGATCCGATCGCTGGGTATAATCCAGCCTATCACCCTGCGCCGCAATGGTGCGCGATATACAATCATCAGCGGCGAGCGCCGTTACCGAGCCTCAAAGATGGCCGGGCTAGAGCGCCTGCCGGCATATATCCGCGAGGTGGAGGAGCTAGAACTCCACTCAATGGCTTTGGTTGAGAATCTTCAGCGCGAGGATCTAAACCCGATAGAGATCGCCTTAGGAATGAACCGCCTTATTGAGGAGTGCGAGCTAACACAAGACAATCTAGCCGAGAAGCTCGGTATGAAGCGCTCGACGATATCGAACTACATGCGTTTGCTTCGATTGCCCGACATAGTGCAATATTCCCTAAAAAGCGGCGTTATAAGCATGGGGCACGCCAAGGCTATAGCATCTCTTGCAGATGAGGAGTTACAGATTGAGCTACTTAACCTATGCCAGAAGCGCGAGCTTTCGGTTCGCGCCGCCGAGCAGATGGCTCGCAAAATGCAGGAGGCTAGCCAGCACGAGATTCAAGAGAGCGAGAGCGCCGCACCATCACAAATAGAGCGCAGCGCGGTGGCTACCCTATCGCCCCTTTTCAAGGGTAAAGTGACCATTAAGCAGGGCAAAAAGGGCTCTGGCAAGATAGTAATTGAGTATAGTAACGAGAGCGAAATTGAGCGATTTATCAAATATTTTAAGGCGTAGAGCCACGGCGATTCAGCTCGCTCTGCTCACTATAGCCATAGTGCTATCCATACTACCCTATAAGGCATATGCTCAGCAGCAAAAGAGCATTGTCAGTGGCGGTGCGAGCATAACCCTTCCTGAGGCAAAGTATGCTCACACCGACTCAACAAAGCTGGGGCTAAGAGCTGTGAAAAGGGATAGTCTAGAGAGTAAGAAGGATAGATTTAAGTTCTTCAGCGACTCGGTCTCTCTCTCACGCATGTGCTGGACTGCAACTTTCCTGCCTGGCTATGGACAGATCTACAATAAACAGTACTGGAAGCTACCTATATTTTACGGAATTATGGGTAGCTCTCTTGCTCTATTTATCAATGAAAACAAACGCTACAAGCCCCTCAGGGATGAGTTTGATCAGCTATCAATAGACAACTCGCTGCGCACCGAGGAGATGGATGCTGTGCAGACAGAGATGATTCGCTCAAACACTCGCCGGCAGCTCTATATTGGGGCTGCGGTGGCATCGTTTATCTACACGCTGGGGGATGCCGCGGTGAACTACTCCACAAACGAGGTCTCTAGCGTAAAGAAGGCCACCACCCTAGCGACAATCTGCCCTGGTGCTGGCCAGATATACAATAAAGCCTATTGGAAAGTTCCATTTGTGGTTGGTGGCTTCGCCTCGATAATCTATGTTTTAGATTGGAACAATCGAGGCTACAAGCGCTTTGGCACAGCTTACACGCTGCGATTGGATTATGATCTCTACCCCGAGAACTATCCCGATGGTTCAATAGATGAGTTTGGCGGGCGCTACACAGCCTCATACCTCAAGAGTCTAAGAGATAGTTATCGACGAAACAGAGACCTGAGTATAATCTTGGGAGCAGGACTCTATATACTCCAAATCATTGATGCCCACGTTGATGCCCATCTTAAGGACTATGATATATCGGATGATCTAACAATGAATATCGAGCCGAGCCTCGACTACGCCTACGTTCCAGCCGTCGGAGGCAATCGCGCTATGATGGGCTTCAACATAAACCTTAAATTTTAATGACCCTCAAATTTACGCTCGCCACGCTTCTTGTGGCTACACTATCCCTATCCTCTGCCTCGGCACAGCGACTCACTCGCAAAGAGCGCGAGGCGGAGCAGGTTCGCCATATGATAGATAGCCTGGTTGAGATCGAGATCGCCCGACGCGACTCTATAAAGTTTGCTAGCTCTGAGCCAAAAGCCGAGAAGGCAGCACCAGCCTCATATGATGAGATCCAAAGATATAACGACTCGCTAAAGTTCAATATCTCGATCGAAAAGATCGACTCGCTAGTCACCTCATGGCGCGAGTGGCAATCGCAGGCACAATTCGACTCGTTATTTGATAAATATATCAAACCCGATGGCGATCTTGACGAGAGCATCTCGACCGTTGATACACTATATGCCAGGCGATTGTATGATCTAGCCTCGCCTATTGGCATGCCCTATAATCCAATCGTAAAGGGGTATATATCGCGATACCTAAATATTAAGCACAGCCCAATGTCGAGCGTGCTTTCGCGCGCTCAATACTACTTCCCGATCTTCGAGGAGGCGCTTATAAGACACGACATGCCGGTTGATCTTCGTATGCTGCCTATTGTTGAGTCTGCCATCATACCCAATGCCGTATCACATGCAGGTGCCGCCGGCCTATGGCAATTTATGCCCGCTACAGCAAAATCTTATGGCCTGGAGGTGAATTATCTCGTTGACGAGAGGCTTGATCCGGTGCGCTCGACCGACGCCGCTTGTCGCTTTCTGAAGGATCTCTACAACCTATATGAGAATTGGCCTCTAGCGGTGGCAGCATACAACTGCGGCCCCGGAAATGTAAACAAAGCGCTAGCTCGTGCTGGCATAAAGGAGGGCAGTTTCTGGGATGTATACTACTATCTGCCCACCGAAACTCGCGGCTATGTGCCAGCCCTTATAGGCGCCACATACGTCTACACCTATCATAAGCAGCACAATATTGAGTACAAAGCGCCCCCCGTTCCTCTGGCGACAGACACCGTGCGCATAAATAAGATTCTACACCTTGGACAGGTGGCCGAGACCCTGGATATCCCTATAGATATACTTCGCAATCTCAACCCTCAATATCGTCGCGACATTATCCCCGCCACAACCAAGGATTACTCGCTATGTATGCCTCAACGCTATATTACCGAGTATATCGCACGCGAGGAGGAGATAAACTCAAAGGGCAAGAAATACCTTAAACAGTATACCGATCCTGCGAATATAGATAAGGCACTAAAGTATCCGATGGGCAAAGTTCACACCGTTAAAAGCGGCGAGACCATAAGCGGAATAGCTGTAAAATATCGCACCACGACACGCCAAATCATGATCTGGAACAACCTCAAAAGCGCCAACAAAATCAAAGTTGGGCAGAAGCTAAAAGTTGCCAATTAGCCATGGCCGAGAGGGATATAATCGTCGCGCCAGCTACACCATCTGGTGGTGCAATCGCCATCATTAGAGTTAGTGGCAAGGGCTCTATTGAGCTGTGTGATAAGCTGTTTATAGCCTCTAGCAGGCGGTCGCTACTCGAGGCCAAGGGGCAAACGCTGCACTATGGCCAAGTGAGAGATGGGGAGCGGATAATCGACGATGTGCTTCTATCGCTATTTCGCGCACCTGCCTCATATACGGGCGAGGATAGCGTTGAGATTTCGTGCCACGGCTCTAGCTATATCACACAAGAGATCATCAACTTAACACTTCGCCATGGAGCTCGAATAGCCGAGGGCGGCGAATTTACCATGCGCGCCTATCTTTCAGGCAAGATGGATCTATCGCAGGCCGAGGCTGTGGCCGACATTATCGCCGCCTCTTCTGCCGCCGCTCACGCCATGGCCACCACACAGATGCGTGGCGGATACTCGGAGGCTCTCGCCTCGCTACGTGGTGAGTTAATACGACTTAGCACACTTCTGGAGCTTGAACTCGATTTTAGCGACGAGGATGTTGAGTTTGCCGACCGCTCTGAGCTACTCTCGCTCATCGACCATATCGCAGGAGAGATTAAATCGCTCGCAGAGTCATTTGCTTTGGGCAACGCCATAAAGAGCGGCGTAGCGGTGGCTATCGTTGGTCGACCAAACGCAGGAAAAAGCACCCTTTTAAATCGGCTATTGAGGGAGGATCGTGCCATGGTATCGGATATTGCCGGCACCACCCGCGATGTGATTGAGGAGTGCATCAATTATGATGGAATCACCTTTAGATTTATCGACACGGCGGGCATCCACGCCACAGAAGATCGGCTCGAACAGATGGGCATCGACCGCACTATGCGCGCTATGGGTGGCGCTCAAATCATCGTGCAACTAATTGATGGCAGCGACGTTGAAGCATTGACCAACTTCACGCCCATCGACCACTCACCATCTCAGAGGTTGCTTATTGTGGTTAATAAAATTGACCTTTTATCATCCGATCTCTCTTTCGATAACTTAACATCTCTCTCCCCTATCAACATCTCGGCCAAAGATGGCAATGGTATTGAGCGGCTTCTTAAGGCGCTGAGCGAGACCATAGATAGATCCGCCATATTTAACGGCTCACCAATCGTATCCTCGGCTCGTCACTACAACCACCTCTGCGATGCATTAGCCTCCCTTTTAGCCTCAAAAATCGCCCTGCAAAACAACATCCCCACCGACCTTCTCTGCGAAGATCTCCGCCAAGTAGTCCACCACATCGGCGAAATAACCGGCACAATAACTACCGACGAGATTCTTGGGAGTATCTTTTCTGGGTTTTGCATTGGTAAATGATTTTAGTCAAAATGCAACATATAACATATTGATTATCAATAGAATAGCACTTTTAACAGGTGCTATTTTTTTGTCGCATATATGCGCTATTATGTGGTTTTAAGCGGTGTTAATGTCTATTTATTTCCCCCGTTTTTCCCTGCTTAACAAAATGGTATTATGACCCTCTACGATGTAAGGTAGAATCTCATCTCCTTAGACGAGCTTAGACGAGGGTGGACGAGCTTAGACGAGCTTAGACAACGATTATGGGTGAAATAACCCCAAAAGATGTAGCCCAGATCGTCCACCACCTAGGTTACATCACGGGTGCAATAACCCACTAACGAGATCCTCAAGAATATCTCCAGAAACACTCTCTACTTTCTAAGTAGCCCCACCCATTCTTCAAAACTAAAAATTCTACGACAATTTCTTGCACTCCTCAATAAGGAGTAGAATCCGTGCGCACTATTGTTATCTATTGTATGCTATTGTCTAGTCGTGTGCAAAATTATGACAACTAAGGAGGCGAAATAAAATTTCTCTCCAATTATTCAAACAACAAAATTCTAAAAAATTATGAGCAGTAACAGCGAATACCCCAAAGTGTGCATTCATTGCGGTGCTCACTTTATTGCAAAGAAAATCTCTACTCAGTACTGTACTCACAAATGTTCTCAACAGGCCTATAAAAAGAAGCAGAAAGAGAAACGCATTGCAGCAGCTCATCGAGAGATAAAAGATAAAAATAAACCTCTTAAGTAATCAACAAAAATTAATGCGATATTTTAACCCTACGCACTCCAGCACCTCGGCGACTCGTTCTTTTAGTCTCATAAAGTTAATATAAGCATCGAATGGTAGCCATTGATATTTC
>JBCQTD010000005.1:0-74947 GCA_047178725.1 Rikenellaceae bacterium | reverse complement strand
GATTGCGGGTCAAGCCCGCAATGACGGGAAGAGAGGGCTTTGAAAGAGAATAGAGATGGGGGGGGTAAGGCTTTTTAATACGCTTATTTTTAACGTTTTAATTGCTTATTTTGGACACGATTGGCTCGGGGGCCGCAATGACGCCCGTGAGTGATGCCGCAATGACGCGCAATGTGTGTGGCGGCAGTTGGTCGGCTAATCCACCCAGTCACCGTGTAGCTTAATAAGCTCCAGGAGCCGATCTATGGCCATCTCGGTGGGGATGTTGCGCTCGATTAGCTCGCGCCCTTTATAGAGGCTCACCTTGCCGGCGGCGGCACCCACATATCCATAGTCGGCATCGGCCATCTCGCCGGGGCCATTTACTATGCACCCCATCACGCCGATCTTTAGGTGCTTCAGGTGGCCGGTGCGCTCCTTGATCCGCTCGAGTGTCGACTCAATGTCGAACAGCGTTCTGCCGCAGCTCGGGCAGGCGATATATTCGGTTTTGGATTGTCGCACACGTGCCGATTGTAGTATCACTAGCTCAATCAGAGTGCGCTCATCTTCACCGATGTTTGGAGCATCGACCCAGATTCCATCGGCAAGACCATCGAGAAATAGCACGCCTAGATCCGCTCCGGCCTTAACCCCGACGCTTATGGCATCCGCCTCCTCATATCGGCGCTTAACCACGACCGGTTCTGTGCTCTGCATGTTGAGTATCGCGGCGCGCAGCTCGGCGGTGGGGTTCTCGCTTGTGGCTTCGATTATGGTGCAGCCCTCGTGTGGTTCGCTGTGGATAACGGGTGTTGGCACCGCGCTGCGGCGGCGATAGGCGGTTGGCGAGTATTGCTTGTGGCTATGGATCTCAAACTCGCCGCGGCGCTGCGAGAAGTGGTTCACGATCATCTTCGCCACGGGAACCTCCCTCTCGGGTGCCTCGGTTAGCGATACGCGGATTGTGTCGCCAATGCCATCGGCGAGCAGCGCGCCAATGCCTACGGCGCTCTTTATCCTGCCCTCGATATCGTTGCCCGCCTCGGTAACGCCCAGGTGGATGGGGTAGTGCATTCCCTCGCGATCCATCGCCTCAACAAGTAGGCGATAGGCGTGCACCATAACGCGCGTGTTGCTCGACTTCATCGAGACAACAACCTGGTCGAAGGCCTCGGTGCGGCATAGGTGCAGAAACTCCATTGCGGCGGCCACCATCCCCTCGGGGGTATCTCCATATTCATCGAAGTGGCGCGCGGCTAGCGAGCCATGGTTTACGCCGATTCTGAGTGCCACGCCGCGGCGCTTGCAATCGGCTATAAGTCGCTGCAGATCATCGCCCTCGATGGGGTAGTTGCCAGGATTTATGCGCACCTTGTCTACATATTGTGCTGCGATGGAGGCCACCTTGGGGGTGAAGTGGATGTCGGCCACCAGGGCGGCCTTCGAGCCGCGAGCTTTAAGCTCGGCGGCTATATTTTTTAGATTCTCGCCCTCCTTAACCCCCTGGGCAGTGAGGCGAACGATTGGTGCTCCAGCCGCTTCGATTCTGAGCGACTGCTCCACGCTGCTCGTGGTGTCGGCCGTGTCGGTGTTTGTCATCGACTGCACGGCGATGGGGTGGTTGCCGCCAATTACTATGCTGCCGATTCTAACCTCGTGGCTTCGTCGGCGGCTAAATTTTGTTAGCTCCATATCTATATCTTTATTGTTATATCCGAGCCCGACCACTGATTGATGGCGTGCTCGCTCTGGTGGATCATGCCCTTGTCGTTGAAGATCTTCACCTTGACCATAAATGGCGGATTCTCGGCGATGATCGACCCCTGCGGCATGGTGTGGGGTATGACATATATTACGCTCTCTATCGCCGCCGCAGCTGCGCCGTATGCCACAGTCACCCTCGTCTTAGGGTAGTCCATCGGTGCGGCGAGAAGATTATCGCCAATCTCGGCGATGCTATCCTCTGTGCCCACGACATACTCTCTCTCGGCATCTGAGTTTAGCCCCTCTAGCATCACAACCACGTTGTAGCGCCAATACTCATCAAATGAGCTGCTGATCTCTACTCTATACACTACTTGAAATATTTGGATTGGAATAGGATTATATAGGCCACCGCCACTGTGATGTAGCTGTCGGCAATATTGAATATCGCCCCAAAGAAGTAGCCGCGCGAGTCGAGCAGAAATTGCAGAAACCCGGGGGCACTCTCCCATCTAAATAGCGGGAAATAGAGCATATCAACAACCTTGCCCATCATCATCGGGGCGTAGCTGCCGCCAAAGTGGGCGATGGTGGATGTTGTCGACTCGGAGAATATAAGGCCATAGAAGATGCTGTCAATCATATTGCCGATAGCTCCGGCGAGGATCATCGCTATGGGGATGATAATCCCCTTAGGGGCGCTCTCGCGCACGAGCTTTGCGATGTAGTAGATGATGGCGGCGATCATGCAGATTCTAAAGCTGCTAAGCAGCGCCTTGCCCCAATCGAAGCCGCTGCCCATGCTTAGCTGCATGCCGAAGGCGGCGCCGTTGTTCTCGACAAAGTAGAGCTGAAACCAACTCCCAAATACCGGGATCGAATCGCCGATGGCCATTGTGGTCTTGATCCAGATCTTCAGCACCTGGTCGATTATAAGTAGGGCGGCCACAAAGAGCCATACGTTGCGTAGTTTCATGCGATTTATTATTTATGCAAAGTTAATCTTTTTTTGCAAATTTAGCAACTCTCCAGATACGAAGAGGGGTAGACCTCGGCCTACCCCTGCTGCTAAGTATAGTTGTATTGCTACTTAATCTTAAGAAGATACATATCCGTAGGCTCAAGTGTCAGCTTTGCGCCGAGCTTCTCGCCCGAGATAGTATCCTCGACAAGCTTTGGTGCTTTGCCGCCAGGTAGGGTGATAGAGATGTTGGCCGTTGTCTTACCGAGGTTTGTAACAAACAGGTCATAGCTGCCATCCTTGTTCTCTATAACGCGCCAGTTGCAACCCTTCATGCCGAGTTGATTCTTCTCCGAAAGTGAGATCGTTGGCAAAAGACTCTTCTCGCGTGCGATCTCTAGGCTCTTGGTGTAGCCCGCCTTGCAATCCTTAACGGTGATAAGTGTGCCCTTGCTGCTCTTAAGGGCGACGTCCAGCTTGCGGCCATACTCATCTGTCTTGAGGCTCTTAGCATCTAGCACCACAGTGCCACCTGCATCAAGATAGCCCTGGAGCATCTCAACATCCTTGCGATATACGCTAGGCGAGTTGGCAACAAGAACTACCTTCCAGCCATCATATCCATCAGCCTCGGCCATGCCGCTGGTGGCAAATCCTGGTGTGATACCCTCAAATAGTAGACCCTCGTAGGCCTCAAATATATCCGACATATAGCGCTCGCCATTGATGGCACCAGCATTAGACATAAATACGCGCAGATCCTTTGGCTGGCGCTGATAGCCCATGATAATATCCGAAACAGAGTTTAGCTCGAGCATGGTGGTGTGCACGGCATTCACCACGCGTGGCTGATGGTTGTTTGAGCCGGCATAGCCGTTGTCATCCTCGGCGCGCGATGATCCATCCTCGCGGCGGCACCAATACCAGTTTTGTGATAGGGTCATGCCTTGAATATGAGCCAGATAGAAGTTGCAGCGCACATATCTAGTATCCATATAGAGGTTGCGCGTTTTGCCAGTCGATAGCATGTGTCCCTCGCTGTTTACGTTGATCTTGTTGGGGCTTACGCTCTTCATAAAGTCGTATGCCATAGTAAGATCGAGCACATCCAATGTGTAGCGCTCCTCCCAGTCGTGAGCGGGGCCCCACATCCACTTGCCGCACGAGGCGGCGTCGTTGCCGATGATGTCGCTCTGGCGTGTTAGCGTCTCGATATCCATGCCATGCACGCGGTCGTTGTCGGCCCACATATTTGGGATCAGCTTGATATGAGTCTTGGCATTGGGGTCATTTTTCAGAACCTCGCCGCGCAAGAAGCTAAACCACTCGTTGATGCGCTCCATGTTGAAAAGAGTCATATCGTGCCACTTTGGTGAGCCAAACTCCGAGCGCTGTAGGATCTTGGGCAGCTCTAGCTCCTCGAAGCTCTTGGCCTTTGTGCCCCATATTGCGTTGAGGGTCTTGATATTACCATGTCGATCTTTGAGCCAGCCACGGAAAAGCTCAACGGCATAATCCGAAAATGGCGATGCTGCCCACTCCTTGTCGATTAGGTTCCAATGAGGCTCGTTGCAGAGCATATAGCCTAGCTCGCTATACTTTTTGCCAGCGGCCATAGGCACAACCTTGGCTAGCAGATCGCTCTGGATCTTGCGTGCGAGGGGGTTGTTGACGTCATACATCGTGTACTTTATGCCGGCTCCCTCCTTGATCTTAGGATCGGCCGCTACTGCCCACTTCGGAACGTTTGAGTGGTTTAGGAATACGAAGCCCAGCGAGCCGCTCTCCTTGCTCTTAAGATCCGATAGCACCTTGGGGCTGACATCTCCCTTGTCGTTTATGACGTGTGCTGGGGTTAGGAAGTAGCCATCTAGCTCGCCGTGAAACTCGCAGTATTTATCTATTTTAGGCTTCCATGTCCAGTCGGCCAGGAATACGGGCTTGCCCTCGAAGGTGATCTGGTCGCCCTCGACAGAGCATTTCGACCAATCAACTTGCGGCGTGTCTAGGCGGCGGATCTTGCCAGCCATGACACCCTTAAGCTCCTCGATGCCATCACTTAGCATCGCCTTGATCTCCGAGCGCTCAAACTCGGGGAGTAGATTTGCATACTTCTCGGCCTCTTTTTTGTAGGCTGTAACCTTCTTGAACTTCTCAATGTTTGCGGCTACATTCTTCTCGTCCCAATCAGCATAGCCGAGAAAGATCTCCGCCGTGCGAAGCGAGGTTTGCTCTTTGAGGGTGTTGATCCCCTTTTTTTGAGCCTTTTCAACGAGCGCTGTGAGCTCGCTCTGTAGAGAGGCTATCTCCGCTTGGGTGGAGGCTACCGCTAGGTTTGCTGCAAAGATTAGTAGCAGCGTGAAGATTTTTTTCATATTTTTTAGGTTTGGTATAGTTTCTTGTTTGTTCGTTAGTTTATCTTCACAAGGAGTAGATCCGTAGGCTCAAGCGTGAGCTCGCCGCCATATTTTTTGCCGGTGGCGATATCCTCCACGCTCTTGGGTGCTTTGCCATCGAGCATGGTGATATTGATTGTAGCCTTGCTCTTGCCGATGTTGGTGACAAAGAGGTTGTAGCCCCCATCTTTGGCCTCCACCACGCGCCATACGCAACCTTTGGCGCCGGCCTTGTTTTTCTCTGTGAGCTGTATTGGCGCTCTTAGCTTAAGCTTCGAGGCGATCTCTAGCGTCTTAGCCGCCGCCTCCTTGGCGCTCTTGACCATAATGAGCTGACCCTTGCCGCTCTTTAGCTTGGCCTCTATCTTGCGGCCATACTCATCCATAAGTAGACTCTTCTCGTCCATCACAACTATGCCTCCCTTGTCGAGATAGTCCTGAAGCGCTGTGATATCCTCTTTGTATACGTTTGGGGTGTTAACCACCTGAACTACCTTCCATAGATCTGTACCCTCATTTTCTGCCATGCGCGAGGTGGCGAAGCCGATCGACATGCCCTCGAAGAAGAGATCCTCATAGGCGTGCTTAATGTCGGTCATATATTTGTCGCTGATGATAGCGCCGGCGTTAGACATATATAGGCGCACATTTTTGCTCTCTCGCTGATATGCCATAATGATATCCGACACGGCGTTAAGCTCTAGCATGGTGGTATGCACGGCGTTCACCACGCGTGGCTGCTGGTTGTTGGTGCCGGCATAGTCGGGGCCGTCGGACTTTGTTGAGCCATCCTCCTGGCGTGCCCAGTACCAGTTCTGCGAGGCGGTCATACCCTGAATATGAGCCAGATAGAAGTTGCAGCGCACATACTGCTCGGTCATATAGAGGTCGCGGAACTTCACGCGCGAGAGGAAGTGACCCTCGCTGTTGAAGTTGATCTTGTTTGGGTTTACCGACTTCATTAGATCGTAGTCCATGCCCACATCAAACCAGTTGAAGGTGTAGCGGTTCTCCCAATCCTCCGCCTCGCCCCACATGGCCTTGCCGCCGGTGCTGGCATCGTTGCCATGGATGTCGCTATCGCGTGTAATCTGCTCTATGTCAATACCATGCACGCGGCCATTGCTCGACCATTGGTGTGGGATCAACTTGACCATGGTTGGTGCATTGGGGTCGTGCTTTTTGATCTCGTCGCGCATAAACTTAAACCAAGCGGTGGTGCGCTCCATATTAAAGAGCATCATGTCGTGCCATAGCCCAGAGCCTATATCGGTGCGCTGTAGGATCTTAGGAAGCTTAAGCTCGTCGAAGCTCTTGGCCTTGCTTTTCCAAGCTGCGTTGAGGCTCTTGATATCGCCGTGGCGCTGCTCTAGCCATTTGCGAAAATCGGCGATAGCGTAGTCCGAGAGTGGCGATGCCGCCCACTCCTTGTCGATAATGTTCCAATGTGGCTCGTTGCAGAGCATATAGCCTAGCTCAATGCCTTTGCGCCCTTTAAGGGTTGGCACAGTGCCGGCGAGTAGGTCGCTCATCATCTGCTTAGCGCCGGGGTTGTGGATGTCATACATGGTGTACTTGATGCCCGCGCCCTCCTTGATGTCGGGGTAGCTGTTTAGCGCCCACTTTGGGATCATGGCGTTGTTGACAAAGATAAAGCCTAGCGACTTATCGCCCCTCTCGGCGATATCCTCTAGTGTCTTAGGGGCGATATCGCCCTTGGCATTTATCATTGTGCCAAACGATAGCGATTGAATGCCTAGGTTGCCGTGAAACTCGGTGTACTTCTCGCTCTTTGGCTTCCATGTCCAGTCGGCAAGGAATACGGGCTTGCCCTCGAATGTGATCTGATCACCCTCCACGGTGCACTCCCTCCAGTCCACTTTCGGGGTGTCGAGGCGGCGTATCTCGCCGGCCATTACAGATTTTAGCTCGGCTATATTATCTGTTAGCAGCGCCTTAAGCTCCGAGAGCTCATACTCGGGCAGCTCCTTGGCATAGCGTGCCGCCTCGGCTTTGTAGGCTCTGGTCTTGCTGAATATCTCGGTGTTTTTTGCAATGTTGGCCTTGTCCCAATCAATGTAGACAAGAAAGAGCTCCGAGGTGCGGAGCGAGGTCTCCTCCTTAAGGGTGTTGATCCCCTGCGCTTGTGCCTTGGCGATGAGCTCGGTGAGCTCGCCCTGGAGCGAGGTTATCTCGGCCTTTGTTGCGGCTGAGGCGAAGCCCATCGTTAAGGCTAGAAGAACGGTTAGTAGTTTTCTCATTTTGTGTTTGTTAGATTAAGTAGGGTAAAATAATTATTGGTGTGTTTTTAAGAGTACTATTGGAGAAGAGATTTTTTTGCTATTGAATCGAAAATATAGTTATTCTATATTGAGATTTGATAGTGAAAAATATCGCTCCAAGAGTGCTTTTAAAAATATGGCAATAATTGTTTTACACTACTTATTAAAGCAAAGGTAGCGTTTTTTTGCATATATCCATGCCCGAGTAGGCAAAAAAAAGACGACCCATAAGTTGGATCGTCCCTTATAAGATGACGTGTAGTGTTACTCTACTAGTAAATCGTCGAAGTAGAATACGCCGCTATCCTCGCCCTGCCAGTTAGGCAGCAGTAGGTAGAAGCTGTCGCTGAAATCTGCTTCTAGCTCGAAGTCGGCCTTCACCTCAGACCATTGGCCTGCTGGGTAGTCGGATGTGTTGTAGAGAACACGAACTGGGTTATCTCCCGTAAAGAGTGCAAATCCAAACTTTTTAGGCGACTTATCCGTTGGGTAGATCTTAAAAGATGCAGTGTGTTTACCCTTGCTGAGGTTGAACTTTTTAGTGTTGTCACCTACGCGGAAGTTGAATACCTTTCCATCATTTTTGCCGATCTCAACTCTTAGCGAGTGTGTGCCTGAAGCGGCCTGCTCCTCAGAGAAGGCAAGTGATCCATTCTCTACTAGTGGTTTTGCTAGCCACAACCCCTCGGTTGATTTAGTGCCTTTAGCCTCAAAGCCATAAGTTACGCCCTCCATCTGGGCTGATGCTGAGCCCACTACGCATAGCGCAGCAAGAGACAGAACGGTTTTTGTTAAAGTTTTCATCTCTTATTTGATAGTTAGTTGGTCGATGTAGTATGCGCTATTCTCGGTGTACTTAGCCTTTGGCGTAACGAGCGAGATGGTGCTGTTAAAGTCGAAGCCTAGCTCGAAATCTAGCGATACATCTACCCATTTGCCGCTCTCGTACGAGGCGCTCTTAACCATTACAGCTGTTGGTTTTTCGCCACCATAGAACACGAATTTAAAGTTTGGAGCATTATCATCTGCGCGGTAGAGCTTGAAAGAGATGTTGTGCGAACCCTTAGCGAGGGTGAAGCCCTTATCGGCTGAGCCCATTCTGAAGTTAACACCCTTAGGCTCAAGCTCATCAGGAGTGAAGGTAACCTTAAGCGAGTGTGTGCCTTCGGAGGCCTGCTCGTCTGAGAATGCTAGATAGGCGACAAGGTTTTTGTTGATACTAAGACCCTCGGCTGTTTTTTTACCCGCAGGCTCGAAGCTTATGGTTGTGCCCTCCAATTGAGCAGATGCGGAGGTGACAATAGCAAGAGCTGCCACCACCATAAGTGATTTAATAAATTGTCTCATTTTTTTGTGTTTGTTAAAGGTTTGTAGCGTAAAGGTATGGCTTTTTTGTGAAAAGACAAAAAAAGCGACCCTAAAAGATTAGGATCGCTATATAAAATGGTAATCGAAAACTACTTTACCATAAAGTCGTCAATATAGAATGCGCCAAGATCAACGTCGCTCTTGCCTAGGAATAGGGTGATCTTCTTGTTTACAGCGTCGAAGCTAAGATCCATATCTACAGATACGTCAACCCACTGATTCTTTGGGTAGTCGTCTAGCACAACCTTTGCCTTGCCTGGGGTAGTTCCTGGGTCTCCTGGCAAAGAGATGAATAGGTTCTTAGGGGCATAGTCGCAAACATAAAGCTTGAAAGAGATTGTGTGCGTACCCTTAGATAGGGTGTAGCTGCTGTCGCGTCCTGGAAGCTTGAAGTTGAAACCCTTAGGGCCCGACTGAGCTGCAATAAATTTTGCCTTAAGACTCTGAGTGCCCGAAGCGGCCTGCTCTGAAGATAGCGAGAAGATATCCTTACCCTTCTGGAACCAGATGCCCTCTACAGAACCTTTGCCTGCTGAGATGGCCTCGAATGTTAGGGCTGTGCCCTCCTGCTGAGCTGCGGCCGAGCCTACAACTGCAACTGCTGCTAGAACTAGTAGCGACTTGAATAGTTTTTTCATTTTGTTTATTGTTGGTTAGTTAAAACTCTTTAGAGTGGTTGATATTGTAAAAGTAGACATTTATTTTTAATATACAAAGAAAAAACAAAAAAAAATCATCAGTTGTATGATAACTGATGATTTTTTTAATAATTCAGACCCTGTTATTCGATAATTTCGATCTGGTCTATGCTTGGTGCTATATTAGATACACTCTTGAGTGCTAGTGTATTACCACCCGAATTGATCGGCACAGCAACCTTCACCTCCTGCCAGTGAGTGGCTTGGCTTCCTGTTGGTGCAAAATCTACAACTTTCACAAGGTCGCCATTGTGGGTAAGCTCCATCTGGCCATTTTTCTCGCCGCCCAAAGAGTAGCGGATAACCATGAAGCACTCCATCGAGGCACCGTCGTTCTCCTGATACCACTCTAGCGCGCCCTCATTTGGGGTAGGAAGAACATAGAAATCGCCATAGAATCCATCACCGCCGAGTTTGGTCTTTTTACAATCCGTAAGCTTTGCATGCTCGGCCTGCTCGCCGGTGAAGGCGCAGGGCTCCTCGCCCGGAGCACCCCAGTAGAGACCCTCATCCTCGGCGAAACGTTCGCGCATCACAAGTAGTAGCTCGCCATCGCTGTAGACGTTGGCCTTAACCTCGGTGCCTAGCTTGATCGCAAAGGGCTCTGTGTAGAGGGTGCTATTTGCCGTTGGCTCGCTGCCGTTGGTTGTGTAGCGGATCTCGATCGTGCGGCGTGGGCACTTGCCGCGTAGGGCTGTCTCCTGCACGTCGATGGTGATCTTATCGGATAGGGTCAGCTGCTTGTCGCCGCTGATAACGCCCGTCATAACCGAAACGGGTGCCTTCTCGCCCATGGCGCTAGATTGTATAAACATACGGTTTAGGCCAAAGAAGCCGCACTTGTCGCTGGCCATGAAGTTGGTCTCAACATCTACCGGGCTGCCGCTCTCGAACGACAACATTTTGGCCTGGCCGAAGATCTTAGTGTAGATTCTGTTCTCGCCATAAGGGTAGTGAGTGCCAGCCTCGTCGACCTGCGTTAGGGTTACGATGGCGATATCGTCGCAATCTGATTTAAGAGCCGAGTTGTCGCTCTCGATCTTAAGAGTGGCTGGTGCACCCGATGAGCGCATCACCTCGCGAGCGATCTCCTTGCCATTGCGGTAGGCGATGGCGGTTAGCTCGCCCTCGCACCATGGCACTAGCCATTGGCACTGCATCTGATCCCAGGCAGTGCCCTTCTTGACCTTTCCAAGAGATTTGCCATCCTGCAAAAGCTCCGCCTCATCGCCCGAGGTGTAGACCCAAACGGGGATCTTCTCGCCCTCGGCCATGCGTGGGTGTGTCCAGTGGGGCAGGATGTGAACCATATCCTTGTCTGTCCACTCGCTTTGGTATAGGTAGAAGAGATCCTTCTCAAATCCCGCTAAATCCATCGCTCCGCCCTGGAAGGCGCGGAATGGCCATCCGCCATGCACATAGCCAGCCTCGCCAAGATAGTCGAAGCCAGTCCAGCGGAAGCTGCCCGAGAACCAAGGCTTCTCGCGAAGAATTTGTATTAGGTGGCGTGCCGTTACGCGAACCGTTGCGTTGTCGTATGATGAGTTGAATACCTGCTTTATATTGCGACGATTCTTCGGCGCTGTCCAGTCGTAGCCAAATATCTCCTTCTCGGTAAGATCCGGGATATACTCAGGCTCCTGCTTGGCGCTTGGGTAGCCGTTGCGATACCAGGTCTTGGTGCGGTAGTAGCCTCTCACCTGCCATGTGTGTGGATTCTCCGTTGCGACAAAGGCGCGATCCATTGGGATGTAGCCATTGATGTAGGACATCTTCTCGCTGCCGCCATTCATTCCGATTACATCCATTTTGTCTACCTCGCAGCTGCCCGATGTCACAAGGCGAGTGTTGTCCTCCTCGTGGCAGGTCTTAACTAGAGTTGCAGCTATCTCGCCATGGGTCTCGTTGCCCACGCTATACATAAAGATAGATGGGTGGTTGCGGTTGCGGCGAACCCAGGCGCGCAGGTCGCGCTCCCACCACTCGTCGAAGGCCTGCATGCCATAATCGAAGTCGGCCTTCTTCATCCAGCCGTCGAATATCTCATCCATCACAAGCAATCCCATCTCGTCGCAGATATCATAGAAGAGCGGCAGCTGTGGGTTGTGCGCCACGCGAACGGCGTTGCAGCCCATATCCTGGATCAGCTGTAGCTTCCAGCGGATAAGCTTCTCTGTCCAGATAGCGCCGGTTGGGCCACCCTCCAGGTGCTCGCACACGCCGCGCATCTTGGTCTGCACGCCATTTAGGTGCATGCCGGTCTCGGGGATCCATGTCACGGTGCGGAAGCCGAAGCGCTCGCGGCGGCTGTCTACTAGCTTCTTATCATCGTCCAGGATGCTCATCTTAACGTAGTAGAGCGCAGGGCTCTCGGGCGACCATAGCTTTGGATTAGCTATTTTTGTTGAGGCCTTTAGGGTGTTGATGCCGCTCTTTAGGATCGCCTCCTGCTTGTCGATGGTGGCGATCTTCTTGCCGCGGCCATCGAGTAGCTCCCAGATTACAGTGCACCTCTCGCTCTGGTCATCGGCGAGCATAATCTCAGACGACACACACACCTCGCCCGTGGGGATGCTCTCGCCCGGAGTGGTGATAAAGGTGCCATCCTTCTCGAAGTAGATATCATCGTGTGTGCGGATTGCAACATCGCCATATATACCGCAGCCGTGATACCAGCGTGCGCTAGGCTCTAGAGTGTTGTCGACCCTTACGGCGATGGTGTTATCACCCTTAACCAGCAGCTTGTCGATCTGGTATGAGAATGAGATGTAGCCATAGGGGCGCTTGCCAAGATATGTGCCATTGACCCACACCTCGCTATTCATATATACGCCCGTAAAGTCGATAAAGATGTTCTCCGCATCATCCAGCTGCCTCTCGCTGAGTGTTAGGGTTTTGCGATACCATCCGACACCGCCCGAGGCGTAGCCGCCCTTATCCTTCTGGGCGCCTGTCAGAGAGTAGCCCTCTTCAAATGCCCAGTCGTGTGGCAGGCGGATCTCGCGCCAGCTTTTGTCGTTGAACTTGGTGGCCGAGGCGGCTGCATCGTCTCCAAGATAGAAGCGCCAGCCATCGTTAATCGTCTGCTGAGAGGCGCTAGCTGCCGCCACACATAGTAGTGCAGCGGCAGAGGCTATAATATTTTTAATCTTCATTACTTCTTTTTCTCATAGGTGAATGGGAAAACATCGCTAGGCACATGCTCGCGATCCATAATCTCTAGCGCGCGCTTTACAACGTCGGGATGCTGGGCAGCCACATCGTTGAGCTCCTCCTTATCCTCCAATATATTATATAGGAGTACCGGGCCATTAGGGCCATTGTTTACCTTTGTGCGGTGCACCTTCCATTGATCCATGCGCAGGATCTGTAGGCCGCCGCTGAGTGAATACTCCCAATATAGAAACTCGTGCTTATGCTGCTCGCCCTTGCCCGTTAGCTCGGCCACCATCGAGATACCATCGGTGGGGGCGGTGAGCTCAACGCCAGCTAGCTCGGCCATTGTTGGGAGCATATCCCAGAATGCCGATACATGCTCTGAGCCAGAGCCTGCGGCGATCTGCCCCTTCCACGATACGATAAATGGTGTGCGGATGCCGCCATCTGTAAGGCTGCGCTTGTAGCCGCGGTAGTCCCAGTTGCTGTTGAAGTAATCTGGATCGGCGCCACCCTCCTGGTGAGGGCCATTGTCGCTGGCGAAGAGGATAACGGTGTTTTCGGTGAGTCCTAGGCGCTCAACCTCATCCATAATCTCGCCAACATAGCGGTCGACGGTTGCGATCATAGCGGCGAAAGTAGCGCGGGTGTGGGTCTGCGAGCAATACTGCATATAGTCGAAATCCTCTGATCCATACTCAGCACCTGGCTTAGTAGAGAGGTAAGGCACATCGTCTTTGATCTTATTCTTGTAGTACTGCAGGATCTCGTCATCCTCAGCTAGAAGCTCGGCATGAGGCTGCACGATAGGCACATAGGCGAAGAATGGCTGATCCTTGTTCTTGCGGATAAAATCTAGCGCGCGCTCCTGGATAACCTTCGGAGCGTAGATGGCCATGTTTTTGGTGTCGTTGCCCTCAAGAGGATATTTCTCCTGGTTAAGCCACAGATATTCAGGGTAGTATCGGTGTGCCATGCGCTGGCAATTGTAGCCGAAGAACTCGTCGAAGCCCTGGGCATTCGCATCGCCCTCCGATCCAACATATCCTAGACCCCACTTTCCGAAAGCTCCGGTGGTGTAGCCTGCATCTTTGAACATCTCGGCTAGGGTGTAGATCTCGCCCGCCAGCGGATATTGACCCTCATGTGGGCGCATCTCGCGGTTGCCGCGGATGGTGGTGTGGCCGGTGTGTAGACCCGAAAGCAGAGCCGAGCGCGAGGGTGCCGATACGGTGCAGCCGGTGTAGTGCTGAGTAAAGCGCATGCCGCTCTTGGCTAGGCGGTCGATATTTGGTGTTTCGATGATCTTCTGGCCATAGCAGCCTAGATCCCCCGGGCCCATATCGTCGGCTAGGATGTAGATTACGTTTGGTTTTTTAGGTGCCGAGCAATCCGAGCAGCACGAAGTTGCTGCTGCTCCTAAGAGCAGTAATGAGCTGATTTTAATAGTGTTATTCATTGTATTAGTGTTTGGTTTACTTCTTTTTTAGAGACTTCATGCACTCGCTGCGGATCTTGCTATACATGTCGGTTACGTTGCCATCGGTGATAGCCTTCCACTCCTCGGGATACTTCTCCTGGGCAAATTCGATCACCGGGCCGATGCGCTCTGGGTCGCGATCAAAGCGATCTGCTAGACCCATATCGTTGTGTGTGTTCTGCCACCTCTCCATTGACTCGCGCAGAGCTACAAGCTGCTTGCGGTATTTTGGGTTCTCGGCCAGGTTGTTTAGCTCGTGTGGATCTTTCTCCACGTTGTAAAGCTCCTCATAGGGCTTGCTCTCGGCAAGGAATAGCATACCTGCATCGCAGAGCTTGCCGGCAGCCTTAAGCGCACGCATAACGTGTAGGGCTGGGCGGTGGAACTCAAGATATTGCTGGTGCATATCCCATGGCTGCTCGGGGAAGTAGTTGCGGATATACTTAAATTTGCCATCCGACACCGAGCGGATACACTCCGGGATCTCATCCCAGTTATCGCGTGCCGAGTAGAAGGTGGTGTTGGTCTTAACCGACTCGCCGGTTGACTTCTTGAAAAGAGGCTTTCCATCTAGGTATGATGGGAGCTCGCAGCCAGCAAGGTCGAGCACCGTGGCCGAGATGTCGAGCGTGCTGACAACATCGTCAACCTGACACTTCTGAATGCCCTTACCCCAGGCGATCATCGGGATTCTGATTCCAGGCTCATAGAGATAGCCCTTGCCCTTGATGTCGCAGCGGCCGTTGTCGCCTATAAAGAATATAATGGTGTTGTCCAACACGCCGGCCTTTTTGAGATACTCCAAAAGACCTCCCATTTCAGAGTCCATGCGCTCAACCTGGTCGAGATATGTAGCCCACTCAAGGCGCACTAGAGGGTGGTCGGGCAGGTATGGAGGCATCACAACCTTATCGGGGTCGATAGGCTTTTTAGACTCGGCTCGCACCTGCTTCCACCAATCTCCGCGGTGGGTCACAACTAGCTGAACCTGAGCAAAAAATGGCTGATCTTCGGCGGTGATGGTGTTCACCTTATCGAAGAGTCCAAACTTTGTCACGCCATCCCACTCGCCCGTCTCCTGGGTCTTGAAGTTGCAGTCGATCTTGCGACCATAGCGCATTACACCCTCGTTGCCGAGGATGCAGGTGTAGCCGGCCTGGCGCAGGTGGTAGGTGATGGGCTGAACTTTAGTTGTAAGCGGCACATCACGGTTGCTGCGGTGGTTGTGGGCATTGATTGAGGTTTGGTGCACGCCGGTCATCATCGCCGAGCGGTTGGGCGACGAGATCGGGCTAGAGCAGAGCGCGGTGTTGTACTGCACTCCCTCGTTTGCCATTCTGTCGAGAATTGGGGTCTGAACCTCTCCCATGCCATAGCATGAGAGGTCTTGCCCCATATCTTCGGCCATAACCCAAAGGATGTTGGGCTTCTCGGCGATCTGAGCCTGGGCAGCGAGGGTGAGCGCTGCTGCCGAGGCCGATAACAATAGTGTTCGTTTCATATTTTGATTTGGTTCTATAGATTTACACCCGTGCCCTGGAATTGTGCATCGTGATCCCACATAATAAACCATGGGTCGGAGGTCGCCATCTGCCACTTTTTGAGTTTGCTCTTCATGCGCTCAAGCTCCTTTTTATACTTTGGATCGGCGGCAAGATTCTTCACCTCGTTGGGGTCTTTCGAGATGTCGTATAGCTCAAATTCGGGGCGCTGAAGGAACTGCTCCACCGTGCGCTCGCCGAGCCCTTTGACCTTGCCGTGCTCGATCTGCTGCCATGTTGAGGCATCCCATAGATCTGAGGCGAATGGATAGTCTAGCTTGTAGGCGATGTTCCAGAATAGCTTATATTGGCGCTCGCGCAAAACGCGCATAGGGTAGTACATGGTGATCTCGTGGAACTGGTGCGAACCATACACCTCGTCGGCCGAGTAGTTGGAGCTTTGATCCAGCGCACCGCGGAACGAGTGGCCGTGGAAGGCGCTCTTATCGTACTTCACGCCAGCTATATCAAGCAGCGTTGGGGTTATGTCAACCCATGAGATCATAGCATTGCTAACCTCATTTTTACCCTTGACCATTGGGCCATCAATAATACATGGCAGGCGCATACCAGCCTCATATAGGGTGGTTTTGGCGCCAGGGAATGCCATGCCGTTGTCTGAGATATAGACCACAAGCGTGTTGTCGGCCTTGCCCGAAGCCTTTAGCAGCTCCATTAGGCGACCGAAGCCCTTGTCTATGCGCGATATTGATTGATAGTACTCGGCGATCTCGCGGCGGGTGATCTCGGTGTCGGGCAGGAAGCCTGGAACGAGAACATCCTTGGTGTTATATACCTCAGGCTCAGCTCCTGGGTAGCCACCCTCGCGGTTGCCAAAGTTGTTTGGATCCTCCCACTTCTCGGGCTTGAATGGGTCGCCGCGGTGTGGGTCATCCGGGCAGAAGTAGAGGAAGAATGGCTTCTTGCTATCCTTGATAAAATCGCCGCAGGCATCGGCCATCTCAACCGTGCTGCGGGGGTCGGCCTCGAAGGTTTGATCGAAATGGTATACCTTTTCAGGTGCGACATGATATTTACCTATGCGCGCTGTTGAATAACCATCCTTAGCGAGCAAAACGGGTAGCGTTTGTACATTGTCATATGTACTAAAGTGGTGATAGTCATGAACATGGCCATAAGATCCGGTTGCATGGCCAAATTGGCCGGTAAGCAGCACCGAGCGACTCGCGGCCGATGTCGAGCTGGTGCAGAAGGCGTTCTCAAAGCGCACGCCCGAGGCGGCTAGAGCATCCAGGTTTGGGGTTTTAATAACGGGGTTTCCGTAGCATCCCAGCGCGTCGCGGCCATGGTCGTCGGTGACGAAAAGGATGATGTTTGGTCGAGAGCCGCACTCGCTTTTTGTCTGCTCGGCAGAGCCGCTTTTACAGCCAGTTGCAGCCCCTATAACTAGGCAGGGGATAATAATTTTTTGCATAAGGATTAATGGTTTGGGATTTTTTTATTTGTTAGAACAAAGATGCAAAAAATAATTGATAGAAAAGCCTCTTTTACGAACTTTTTCTCTTATATATAATGCTTTTATTGAATTATTAATGAATTATAGAGTGTAGCTTATGGGTGTAGCTAATTTTATAATAAATATCTATGATTGCACTTTGTCGAGTTATTTATCATCATGTCAGCTTGTTACGATGCTGATAGAGATTTACAGATACAAAAAAAATACTCACAGCTACATATTAAATAGCTTTGTATGCTTTTAATTAAAAATAATATATCTATCTTTGACTTAACCAAATTATAAACAAACCAAGTATGCTAAAAAAACTACTATTCTTGCTATGTCTCTGCTTTGCGCTCTCCCAAGGTGCGATGGCTCAGAGCAGGACAGTGACTGGTACAGTCACAGACCAAGATTCCAATCCGATGGTAGGTGTTACAGTCTTGTTGAAGGGGACAACCGCTGGAGCATCGACCGATCTTGATGGACACTACAGCTTGAACGTTTCCGATGTGAAAGGAGCCACCCTTACCTTCAGCTTTATCGGAATGCAGACAGTCGAGATGCCAGTAGGCTCGAAAACTGTCGTTGATGCGCAACTCTCTTCCGACACACAGGAGCTCGAGGAGGTTGTCGTTCTAGGTTATGGTACCGTACGAAAGAAGGAGATGACAGGTGCTGCCGCTCAGGTAGACTCTGAGGCTCTGGAGACAACCGTGAGTGCCGACCTTGGTACATCTCTACAGGGACTTGTTCCCGGTGTGAGTATCACCGCCAGTTCTGGTGAGCCAGGTGCAACATCGAATATCCAGATCCGTGGTGTGACCTCGATCTCGGATGATGCCAACACCCCTCTCTATGTTGTCGATGGTATCCCTCAGGAGGGTGACCCTCAGCTAAGTAGCAATGAGATCGCCCAGATTGATATCCTTAAGGATGCCGCCTCTTGTGCTATCTATGGTACTCGTGGTGCAGCGGGTGTTATCCTTATCACCACTAACCAGGGTGATAGCTCGGGTAAGATCAGCGTTACATTCTCAGGCGTGTATGGTGTGCAGCAGCTTAATATGAGCAACTTGCCAGACTTGATGAACACCGAGGAGTATGCCTACATGGAGCGCGTGACATGTCTTGCTGATGGTACATACTTCGCCGCACTCAACTCTAAGATTCGTACCAGCGGTGATAACTATGTTCGCGATATCGACCCATACGATATCCTGCTCTCAAACAACGCCCCCGAGCAGACATATAATATAAATATAGTTGGAGGCTCTGGCCCGCTATCGTTTAGTGCGATGGGAGGTTACTACAACCAGGCGGGTCTTTTGCCAAATGCGGCATTTGATCGCTTCAACTTCCGTACAAATATGTCATATAAGGCCGATAAGTTTACCTTGACCCTCGGATCTAATATGATGTTCTCAGAGAAATACGCAGCTAGTGGTTCATCTATCACCACAGCGATTAGCGTAAATACATATGCTCCGGTGGTGGATGCCTCTACAACCGAGTACTACACAACCGACACCTCGTGGGCTACAGTAAATGGTGCAAAGACCATGCTTAAGCTGCTTTGTGGTTATAACAACACCAAGACAGACCAGGCTGCCCTTAACGTAGGTTTCGACTATAAGCTCACCCCAAATCTAACCTTCAACTCTAAGTTTGGTTATGGTTACACAGCAACCCTGCTTACAAAGATGGTGCCTAACGTAACTATCTATGATGCAACAACGGGCGAGGTTGAGGATGATGGTTTCTCTAACAGCTCGATCACCTCTACGTCAACTCGCAAGACAAACCTCAGCGCGACTGGCGGTTTGACATTCAACAAGCAGTTTGGCAGCGGACACAAGATCACCGCGATGGGAATGCTATCATACGAGGAGTACACATTCTCGGGCTACACCGCCTCGATGAAGGGTCTTGATGCAGGCTCGGAGCTATATGTTCTCGATGCTGCTCACTATAGCGCCTCTGCAAGTTCGAGCGACAGCTACACCAATAAGCTATTCGGTGCCGTGGCTCGTGTTATGTATGACTACAAGAGCCGCTATCTGTTGAGCGTCAGCGGTCGTGCCGATGCATCTTCTCGCTTCTTGGCCGACAACCGTTGGGGTTTCTTCCCATCAGCATCTGTTGGTTGGAATGTCGCCGATGAGCGCTTCTTCTCATCTTTGAAAAAGACGATGAATGGCTTCAAGGTTAGAGCATCGTTTGGTACAACTGGTAACCAGAACATCACCCCTTATAGCTACGACTCGTATGTGGTCAGCGGTTACGACTACGCCTTCGGATCATACGGAAACGAGGATCTAGAGTATGGTATGGTTCAGCAGGAGTTTGCCAACCCTGATCTTAAGTGGGAGACCTCTCGGCAGATTAATATAGGTGTGGATCTTGCATTCCTAAAGAATAAGTTCACCGTATCGGCCGATGTATACCAGACCAACAAGCGAGACATGCTTGCCAGCGTTACGATCCCATCATCTGCTGGTGGTGGCTCGTCATACTCGAAGCTCTACCAGAATATCGGTGATATGACCAATAAGGGAGCCGAGCTCTCGGTTACCTACCGCTATGTAAAGAAGGGCGGCTTGACATTCATAGCCTCTGCTAATGCAGCCAAGAATATCAATGAGATCACAAACCTAGGTGAGGGCAACACAATCATGTACACCTCTACCGGCGCCCAGACAGCCTATGCCGTAGGCTATGAGGCAGGTGCATTCTTCCTATACAAGACAGCGGGCATCGCTAAGGAGGACGACGGTACTCTAGCCGCCTACCAGAAGCTCGATGCAAATGCCGAGGCTGGTGATTTGATCCATGTCGATGTTGATGGCGATGGTGATATCGACGAGGACGACCGCGTATACTGTGGTAGCGGTATGGCATCATTCGAGGGAGGTCTTAACCTAACATTCCGTTGGAAGGGCTTCGATTTGATCTCTACATGGTATGGATCTTATGGCAACGAGATCATCAACGGAACTCTACAGTCTGCCTATAGTGGTGGTCGTGAGGTGACTCTCCTATCATCATATACATCAGTAAACACCGCCTCTGAGGTTCCAGCTAATCGCTCGGGTAACTTCGATAGCGACACCGATGTATGGGTTGAGGATGGCTCTTACCTGCGTATGAAGGTACTCACCCTGGGTTACACCTTTAGCAACCTAAACCTTGCAAACTCAAAGAAGAGCTCTCTACGTATCTACTTCACAGGCCAGAACCTTCTAACCTTCACACGATACAGCGGTCTCGATCCTGAGGTCGGCGGTAACGGTCTATCTACTCGTGGTATTGATAACGGTACATACCCTGTTAGCCGCAAGCTGATGGTTGGTGCAAAATTGACATTCTAACACCAGATAAAAATTGACAATCATGAAAAGAAATAAATATATCATTGCAATAGTCTCTATTCTGGCGAGTCTCTGCGTTACATCGTGCGAGGACTTTTTGGAGGAGTCAAATCCAAACTCAGAGTCTACGAGTGAGTATTGGTCGACGCTCTTGGAGACCGATGCAACTCTAACTTCGCTATATGCAGCCCTCTATGAGGAGGATCTGCTCTCGATCATCCCCGGAGCGCTTATGTCGGATATGGCATATCCACAGGCTAGCCGCTCGACAACCTCTAGTACCAGCCTTCGTCGCTTCTTCGAGCACAGCTATCTTGAGACCGATAGCTACATCTCGGGTAAGTGGGCAGACCTATACACAGGTATCTTCCGCGCAAACCAGGTTATCTACGCCCTCGAGGAGGTTGTAGCCGATCTTTATGTGGATGAGGAGGGCGAGGATACAACGCTCTACACTCAGCAGATGGCTGAGGCTCGCTACCTGCGCGGCCTCTTCTATCACTACCTCTACTGCATCTTCAATAATGGTAGTGTGCCTATCCACACCACGCCTGCAAACTCTCAGGAGGAGTTCTACAAGCCATGTTCTACTGCCGTGGAGGTTCTAGCGCAGTCGCGTGAGGATCTACTCTTCGCCTTCGAGAACCTCGACACTAGCAACACAAGCTACTACTCGTCAAACGAGCAGTATGGTCGTGCTACAAGATATGCCGCTGCCACAACCCTAGCCGTTAGCTATATGTATTCGGCCACCGAGGATCCAATCACTGGCCCTCGAAGCACACCGGTTAGCGCGGATATTGATACGGCTATCTACTACCTTGAGGAGGTTATCAACTCGGGTCTCTACTCTCTTGCCGAGCCTGAGGTTATGTTCACCTCTGCGCAGGGCGACTTTACAACTGAGTCGATCTTCGAGATCAACTACTGCTCGGGCCTAAAGGAGGATGCAACCTACACCTCTGAGTATAAGACCACCAACTACCTAGGTAGAACAAGTACAACATCTTATATGTCTTTGCCAGTATGGGTGCTATATGACTATGAGCACGAGGCGATGGATCCAAACAACTCAATCAACACTATCGAGAAGTTTGACCTAGCTCTACCATCGGGCACCGAGTTCTATCAGGGCCCAAGAATGGTTTCGTCGCGCTGCTCGGCTATGATCCGCTCATACCGCGACCACTACACCTCATACTACCTGAACCCATCTTGTATGGAGGCAAACCAGACTGTAAGTACAACAGCCGGTGTGGGCTACTACAGAAAGTATACCAACTGGGATATCACAGATTCGGAGAATACCGTAGGTGGCGACAACTACTGGCTGTCGGGCAAGAATGTTGTGATCCACCGCCTTGCGGAGGTATATCTTCTCTATGCCGAGGCTCTTATCTATAAGAATAATGTACCCGAGGCTATCTACTATATGAACCTTATCCGCGAGCGCTGGGGTCTGCTTCTGCTTGGCACCCCTGATCTTATGGCTGGCCGCGACAATATGGCTGAGGCCACTCAGGAGAGCTCTTATGATATGATTAACTATATCTCTGGTTCGATCGACTATAACGAGACCACCAAGTCGCTGCTTCGCCAGCTGCAGAATGTAGATAAGGCGATGGAGCTCTCGGCCGAGGGTCACTTTATCCGCTTCCTCGACCTTCGTCGTTGGGGTATGCTATATGATCGCTATGTGGAGCTTGAGACTCGCAACACATTCGTTGCCGAGCGTGTATACAACATGGAGTGGTCGGCCGAGGAGCGCGAGCTTTGCGCCTCGATGGGTGACAATTGGGATAAGCCAAATACCGACTCGGAGATCGCCTCTGCTAAGGTTACTTGCTACACCATCTTCGATTTCAGCACGCAGGATGATGATTGGGATGGCGACCAGGCTTGGATCACCCTTCACGGTATAGCCCTATCGACTCCGTTCTATCTTGACAGCAAAATCACCGATGCCGATAAGACTACATACGACTACTTGAATTACGACTATACCTTTATTCAATCTAAGTCACCAACATTCTTCGACTCATTCTGCTACTGGCCGATACCTGCTGGTGAGAAGCTTGTTAACTACAACCTATAGTGAGCGTATTAAAATTATAGAAAAACTAAAGATATGAAGACTAAAATATTAATATTCCTGACGCTCCTTGTCGCTGCGTTTACCACTAGCTGCGAGAAATATGAGGGGCCCTATCAGGCCAACGAGTTCTCCGACTTCTGTTTTATCCGAAGCGACCAATTATACTCGTGGAATACAAGCTACAAGTATATCGACCGTGGCCGATGTGTAACCTTTATGGATATGTCGCAGAATGCGGTGGATCATGCCTGGATCATCTCGGATGGCTGCTACTTCCTCGACACCAATAATCCCGATTGCGTTGAGGATACCGACGAGGTTGTAGACCTCACGCCTTATATCATCAATAAGGGCGACAATATCTCAAAAGAGACCACCGTTCGCGTGCTCTTCAACGAGACTGGTACCAAGCGTGTGCAGCTGCAGAACACCTTCAAGGACTCTATCACCTTCAACTATGCTGGTGTGTCGTCTGAGTCTGAGACCAACATCCTCTACCCAACCTATTTGGAGGAGAGCGGTCTTTGGCTGATGGATACCATCCTTGAGGTGGAGGTTATCGAGCCGCTTGGCCTTAACTACACTGTCTATACAAAGAACGAGGATGGCTCGATCAACGAGGATCAGTGCTTCACCTACGACGAGGTGTCGGGCAACACAGTCGACACTCTCAACTGGGCCTCTTGGACAGATAAGATGACCGTATGCGCGGGCGACTCAATCTTCTTCCGGGTGAACGAGATATATGGTGTGCCTGCCTACGACAACTTCGCTGCGGCTTGTACTAATGTGGTCGTTGCCTCAACCGGCGGTTCGGTGACAAGCAACCCATATGCCACAACATCGGACGTTGACCCAACTCTAAGCCAGCTGATCTATCGCTATGATTATGCTTGGAACAACTATACAGTAGTGTTCAACAACACAACCCTTGAGGAGGGCGATAGCGGCGAGCCTTATCACTTCACTCGCTTGACCGTAAGGCGTGCTAGCGAGGATTACTATGACGATGTTGAGTCTGATGGATCGGACCTAGAGACTATCGAGATCACCACGTCAACGGATGTCTTTATTGCTCCAATTAGGATCAACGTATCTAAGCCAACAAACCAGACCTTCAACATCATGGAGAAGTGGAAGCCAACAATCCAGGGCGACTCTATCATCATCTATACTGATGCTCAGATCTCGTCGGCTATATCATCGGATCAGAGAACCCGCTTTAGTATCTGGTCGGAGGATACTAGTGACGACGTGACCAAATATGCTATACGTAGTGCAATTAGGAGCACATCTTCTGCCGACGAGAAGAGCCGCCACTCGTTCATTTTGCGAGTTATGAAAGATGAAGATGTACAAAATGATGATGCCACAACGGGTGACTATGAAATGTATGACCTCGAAAATTTGCTCACCCGCGGCGAGAAGCTCTATGTGGAATACTACTCTCCAGTAGATGTCTATGAGGGTATGGATCTTGATGGGCTGCCAAGTAGTGTTGTTGTCGATAATTTTGGCCGAGCGCTAAATGATGTTCAGATCTCTACAACAAATATGATCACCCACTCATACTTCAACAACGATGTCGAGGGTGCCACTTGGGAGTCATATATCTACCCAACAACCTGCTCTATGTTCTATGAGGTTGCCGATGTTGGCTACTACCAGACCAGCAGCGTGTTCCAGGCCGGTTATATTGGCCAGCGTTGTGCTCTCATGAGATCTGATGCCACGGCTAATGCCACAGGTTTCTATATCAGAAGTACCTCTAGCCAGGTTTATGCTCCAACCTATGGTATGACATATAAGCTCTCGGCCAGAGTATATATCCCCGATGGATCTACAGTTCCACCAAACCTTGAGCTATGGTTGACTTATGGTACAAGCAAGTCGGCTGGTGATATTGGCGAGGTTGAGTATACCGACTTCTCGGCAACATATGAGGATACCACCAATCAGTGGATTGATGTGAGTGGTGAGTTCACCTGCTATCAGACTATTGACAGCACTAGCACGGCGGTAGATATCGTTGTTCGAGTAATGTCTGATGCCGGTTGTAAGGGTGTGAACATGTATGTTGACGACATCCAGCTTATCGAGGTTGAGGATACTACAATCTAGTATCTAGGCCGAGAAGGAATCTATAACGAGTCTAGGCGTGGCTGCGCAATGTAGCCCGCCAGACTTCTGAGTAACACACTCTCTAGCGTCGCAGCCTAATGGCTAGAGCCGCTATTTACGAGATTTATGATTTGGTATGAGGGAGCGCAGGGCGATTTGCCTATGCGCTCCCTCTCTGTTTCCGTCATTGCGGACTTGATCCGCAATGACGCGCGCGAGGCGGCTACTGCCTCCGGCGGGCGGGGATGGCACCCCCGCTGGTGCGTGATTATTTTCGATGTGATTGGGTGGCGCCCGCAAGGATGGGGATGAGGGGCTCAGTGGCGCGGTAGTTGCTCCTAGGTTGGGTAAATTGATCAAATATGAAGAGTTACAAATGCGATGTCTGCGGACATATTTACGATCCAGCCCTGGGCGATGAGGCGAGTGGCGTAGCAGCTGGCACACCATTCGAGGAGCTGCCCGAGGGGTGGCATTGCCCCATCTGCAATGAGCCCGCTAGCTCCTTTACTGAGCTGTGAGGGGTGCAAAAAAAGGCCGACTAGCGAAGTGCTAGCCGGCCTTTAATATTAGAATCTGTTCTATTTGACGTTGAAGTTTAGAGCACCCTTAAGGCCATCCTCCGAGGTGGCTGTCACCCTCATGGTGCCAGCCTCGCCGGTGATGCGCACTAGTGCTGTGGCGATGCCCGCCTCGGCGACGATCGGCTCGGGGTTTATAAGCTCTACGCCATCAGGTAGGGTGATGTTGATCTTCTTGTCATATTTCGAAATAACCGTTCCGCTGATATCCGTAGCCGAGATGTAGATAAATAGGATATCGTTGCATCCGCTCTGGGCTGGGCGCGAGCCCTCGTCGATCTTGAGCGATAGGCGCGCTGGGCGAGTTGCCGAGCGAACCACATCCTCTGCTGCAGCCTGATCTTTGATATATCCTGTTGCGCGGAGCTCGCCGGCAGTGAATTTGCCAACCTTGAAGGTGAATGGCGGGTAGCTAAGCTCCGAGCTATTCTTGTCGTTGTCCGCCTTTTTGCGCGCTACAACTTTGCCGTTGAGCTTAAGCTCCACCTCGTCGCAGTTGGAGAACACCTTAACATCGGTTGCCGAGTCCTTCTCCCAATAAGAGGCAATCGAGACCATAGCACCCTGAGGGGCAGTTGGCGCGCGCTGGCTGCGATAGAACTCGTATGAGAACTTAGGCAGGCGGAATACATCCATCACGCCCGATGACTCGATATCGTCTGATACGCCGCGGTTGTAGTCGAACATCACCCAGTAGCCGTCGCCATAGGCGGGGATGCGTAGGTTGTCGTTGTGCGACTCCTGGAGGTTGTAGGCCTGCTGCAAAAGCGCCGCCTCGCCCTGGCCGCGTAGCTGGCGCGACGATTTCTCGGCGCGAAGCATGCGATCCTGCTGGTGCTGATTTAGGCCTGCATTCATTGAGTGGTACTCCCAGTCGCCATACTCCGACACCATGTATGGGCGCTCGAATGTCATATCATCCTTGTGAAGGATTCTGTGCTGGCGAGCCTGGAGATAGATGTCATATTCGCCAAACTTCCAGCCGGCCGAGTATACATTCTCGCCGGGGAACTCCTCGTGTACAATATCATCTAGCTTATCCATAAACTCCTCGGGCATAGCGGTCTCGTTGAGAGATGCCTCCCAAGCGAGAACCGATGGGTGGTTTCTGTCGCGGCGGATTAGGCGGCGAGTCTGGTCGAAGCAAAACTCGCGGAACACATCCTCCTTAGAGTAGTATTGCCATCCCATGATGGCATCAAGAACGACAAGACCTAGCTCGTCGCACGCCTCCATAAATGAGCGCGAGTGTGGATAGTGCGACAGGCGAACATAGTCGAAGCCGCCATCCTTGATCTTCTTGGCGTCGCGGTAGTGGGCGTTGTCCGACACGGCATAGCCCACGAATGGATACTCCTGGTGGCGGTTTGTGCCGCGCAGGAATGTCTTGACACCATTAATATATAGGTCGTTGCCCACAAATTTAAACTCGCGGATACCGATCTTCTCGCACTTTTTGTCGATCCTCTCGCCCTCGGCGTTTAGAATGATAGTCTGTAGCTTGTAGAGGTTTGGGCTCTCGGGTGACCAAAGCGCTGGGTTTTGTACATCCATGCTTAGCGGGCACTTAACATATTTGCCTGCTGCTACATATACATTCTCGGCCTTAGCTGAAGCGATCTGCTCGCCGTCGCGAAGTAGGTTGGCGATGATTGAGATCTGGCTCGTCTCCTTGCCAACATTCTCTACATCAATGGCCACCTTTACCTTGGCCGAGGCTTTGCTTACATCCTCATAGGTTACAAAGGTGCCGCCGCCAGCAACGCGATCGGCAAGGATCGAGTTGGAGATGCGAACGCTATTTTTGGTGTAGAGGCGCACGTTGCGATAGATTCCGCTGAACATGCAGAAGTCTAGCATGTGGTATGGCTTAGGCCCTGTTTCGATGTTGTTCTGGTTGTCGAGTCGCACAGCGATGGTATTGATGCCGCTCTTTAGATGGCTCGTAAGATCTATAACCACAGGTAGATATCCGCCTTGATACTCCTTGATAAGCTCGCCATTTAGCGAGATCTCCATCTTATTCATGGCGCCCTCAAACTCTAGGATGTAGCTCTTTTGCTTGCTGTAGTTTTCGATTGCGAAATCTTTGCGATACCAGCAGATGCCCTGCCAGAACTCGTCGCATATTAGCTGCTTTTCGATATTGGCGGTGTGGGGTAGAGATACGCTCTCCCATTTGCTGTCGTCATAAGATGCTTTGGCAAATTCGCGCGACTCATCCATTGATTTGTCACTCAGGCGCTGAAACTTCCAGCCATCATTGAATAGCTGCTCGCCGTGGCTTAGATCGCTGCCGCCCGAAGAGCATGCCGTTGCGGCCACCATCACGAGGAGGCCAATTAGGAATTTTTTCATTCGTTCTATTTTTAGGTTTTTATGATTCATACATCTTTACAAAGAAACGAAAAATTATTGAGATATATGCCGATTAGCCAAAAAAATATTGTATCTGTGAGTCGCGATGCAACTCATAGATAATTTTACGCCCCTACAGCTTGGCGCGCTGATATATATTTGTTAATTTTGTGTGATAATTGATATGTAAGCCATGAGGAGGATATTTAACACTATACTTTTGCTCTTTACCATAGGGCTATCGCAGGCGGCGAACTATCCCGTGATTAGGGTGATGGACACCGCCTCGGGACTCACAACTAATAGCATCTCGGCCATTCTAGAGGATAGCCGTGCGCTTGTGTGGGTGGGCAGCGATGATGGTCTCGCTCTATATGATGGAGTCTCGCTAAAGCTTTTTCGTAGTAGTAGGGAGAACCTCTCGCAGCTAAGCAGCCGCATACGTTCGCTCGCCGAGGATAGCAGGGGCAATATATGGATTGGCACCGATCGCGGTGTGGTGCTCTACGACTATCTCGGCGATAGGTTTACTCTCTTGGATGGAGCCGAGCAGATGGTCGTTATAGCGTGCAAGGAGTCTGCCGATGGCATGGTTGTGCTGTCGGAGCAGGGGGCGATAAGGTGCTACTCTCTTTCGGGCGAGTATCGGGCGAGTTATCCTCTCCCGGGCAGTAGCAGCAGCGATATATTGGCGTTGGAGGATGGCACCTTTCTAGTTGTGCACGATGGTGCGATGTTGCATTTTGACCTTGCGGCTGCATCTCTGCGCCCGGTGCCGTTGAGTGGCGTGAAGCCTGTCTATTCGCTTGCCGATTTTGGCGATGGTCAGATCCTGGCTAGCAATGCCGGGGTGGGATATGTTATGTTGAGTTATCGCGATGGTGTTGTGATGTCGCAGAGTCGAGTGATGCACAATAACATACGCTCGCGCGAGGTTCTCCCCTCGGGCGATGGCGGAGCCTGGCTCGGCTCGCAGCGCGATGGATTTAGCTATTTGGCCGATGTCTATGACGATGTGCCGCTAGTGGAGATAAATCCCAAGTTGCGAGTTAAAGCTCTAGCTCCAGGCCGAGCAGGCAGGCTGTGGGTCGCCTCGCAGGATGATGGGCTGATATGCTATTCGCAGCGCGAGAGCCCATTCTATGGCGTAGAGGTGGATGGCCGGAGCGATTTTAGGGGGTGGACGATGGCGCCGCTAGATGGTGATAATGTATTGGCCAGAGTAGAAGGTGTGCATGTAAAGATCAACACATCTACGGGCGAGAGCGAGCGCGTGAGGCTTCCCGTAGTCGATGGTCGCGCAACAGTTTTTAGTTGTGATGGCGATGGTGTGGTGTGGTTTGCAGCTATCAACTATGGAGGTGTAGACATATATAAATATAAAGAGGGTAAGCTAGAGGAGGTGGCCGTTGATGGGATGCTGCCGTATCTGGTGCCGCGGCGCATGGTGCATGATCGTGCTGGTTATCTGTGGCTCGCTTTTGATGGCGAGCTCTATCGCCTAAGGCGAGATAGTGGCCAGATGCAGCGTATCCCCCTGCCGCTGCTAGATGAGGCTGGGTTGAAAATAAGCAACCTCTATGCCGATCCTCAGCAGCCGCTTGTCTGGGTAGCCACCACCGCACACGGGCTATATGGTGTTAGCACAGAGGATGAGATTGATTCTATCCAGCTGCACTATTATCATGTAGATGGCCAGAGTGGCTCATTGCCAAACAACGCTGTCAAGGATGTGGTGAGGGCTCATAATGGGACTCTATGGGTCGCCTGCGAGCAGGGTGCGCTCAGCGCTCAGCGGCCAGATGGCTCCTTTAAGAGCCACAGTACGGGGCTGTCCTATAGCGCATTGCGCTCGATTACCTGTGATGCTCAAGATAACATCTGGATATCAAGTGGCAGCTCACTATCTAGATTTGACCCCGAAAGCGAACGCTTTGTGAAGTTTTCAATCGCCGATGGACTTCCATTTGACTCCTTTACACATAATGCACTCGCTCTCGAAAGTGGTCGATTAGTTATGCTCGGGGCTCGTGGTGCGCTATATTTCGACCCCCGTCAGGTGATTATTGACGATGAACTCCCTCCCCTTGAGTTTGGTGATTTTCATCTCTTTAATAGGCCAATTTCGCCCGGTGAGCAGGTCGATGGCCAGGTGCTTTATAGCAGAAGATTGCAGGATGGCGACACCATCTCGCTGCGATATAACCAGAATCTATTCTCTATAGATCTCCTGCCGCTGCACTATGGCAGCAATCTCTCCTATCGTCTGCGATACCAAATTCTCCCCTTCGCCCCGCAATGGATTGAGGTTGAGAGTAGCCCCGCTAAAGTTAGCTTCAGCGGCTTGCCTCATGGCGAGTATAAACTCAGGGCGATGGTCTCATCTCGTGGTGGCGAGTGGTCTGAGGCGCGCGAGCTTAATATCATCATCCGGCCTCCATTCTGGTCGACAACATGGGCTTATATGCTCTATGTTTTGGTGGCCGCCCTGCTTATCGTTGCCACTCTGAAGTTGATGCTGCATCTACAGAGGCTTCGCCACAGCTATCAGATCGAGGCCCTGGAGAGGGAGAGTGTGTCTGAGAGGCTGCGCTATCTGTTTAATGTGGCGCATGAGCTAAAGACCCCGATTAGTTTGATCCAGGCTCCGGTTAGCGCGCTGATGGAGAGCTTTGCCCACGACGAAGAGGTGTGCGAGAAGCTTGAGCGGGTGGTGTGGCAGTCGCGTAAGATGTCGCAGATGATCGAGCTCGTGCAGAGTGTGCAGCTCAATGATATGGGGCTTATGCGCGCTATGCCTAGCTGTTTTGAGTTTGGTGCTTTTGCTGATATTATGCTTAAGGATTTTCAATCCACCGCAAGTTATGAACATAAGCACCTATTTATGCAACGCACTAGAGGTGAGTTGTTTGTCTATGCCGACAGAGGGATGTTGGAGTGGGTTATTAACAATCTTTTGAACAATGCCTTTAAATATTCAACCGAGGGCGCTTCGGTGACTATGGCTTGGAGCGTGGAGGGAGGCTCTGTTAAAATAGAGATCTTGGATACAGGTTTTGGCATCTCGGCCGAGGATCTACCATATATCTTCGATCTCTTCTATCGCGGCGGCGAGCAGGGTGGTGATCGCCCTGCTGGTACGGGTATTGGTCTCTCGCTCACCAAGCGCCTTGTCGAGCTACATGGTGGCGAGATTAGTGTGGAGAGTGAGCTGGGTAAGGGTAGCTGCTTTAGGGTTGTGCTGCCAATTTTGGCCACCGAGGCGCAGATTGCCGAGGCTGAGGGGGATGAGGAGCTCGCCGGCGGGCTTCTGCTAGATGGTGCGGAGAGTGATATGCCCGAGGGTAGCGACTTTAACGAGGCTATGATCTACCTGGTGGAGGATGATGGTCAGATGCGTGAGGCGCTCGTCGAGATCTTGTCGCGCTACTACCGTGTGCGCAGCTTCCCATCGGCTAAGGCGTGTGAGGAGCAGATGCTTGTCGAGTGGCCCGATCTTATCCTTAGCGATGTGATGATGAATGGGGCTGAGGATGGATTGACGCTCTGCCGCGGGGTGAAGTCGAATATCACTACGAGCCATATTCCGGTGATTCTGCTCACCGCCTGCTCCACGCTTGATGATAGAATTCGAGGGCTGGAGTATGGCGCAGATCAATATATCACTAAACCATTCTACCCTAAAATGGTGGTTGTGAGCATCGAGACAATGCTTCATTCGCGTGAGTTACTGCGCGAGCGCTTCTCGTTGGGAGTGCCTACCACAAATAGTGTAGCGCGCGGCGGAAAGAGCGACGATGAGTTTTTGGGTAAGTTGTATGAGTTGATGAATGCAAATCTAAATAACGAGGCGATTGATATTAACAACTTTGCGCGTGAGCTGGGCGTTAACCGCTCGCTCTTCTTCCGCCGTGTAAAGGGTCTCACTGATAAGACACCGTTTGAGCTGCTGAAGGAGTATCGCCTTACAAAGGCGGCCGAGCTTCTGGATAGACGCGAAATGTCGGTCGAGGAGGTATACACCAGCACCGGCTTCAAGAGCCGCACGCACTTTAGTCGTCTCTTTAAAGATAGGTATGGCATCTCGCCGGGTAAGTATGCACAGACACCCATTAAGGAGGAGGTATAAATAAGTAGGGTAAAATAATTATTGGTGTGTTTTTAAGAGTATTATTGGAGAAGAGATTTTTTTGCTATTGAATTAGTACTGATGCGTAAACTCGCTCGTGCGTCATTGCGGACTTGATCCGCAATGACGTGTTAATAAAATTATAATTCAAATCGTTTATTCAAATATTAGCTTCAAATATTTACATATCAATCAATTACAGTTGAATTTAAAAAGTTAACGCATCACTAGTACTATTGAATCGAAAATATAGTTATTCTATATTGAGAATCTGTTTAAGTTTTTCTCACTTAAATTGCTAAGGCTCTTTCACTTCGCTTTTGAATTTTGCTATCTTGCAAATAGCCCGCTATTAGCTGCGATATCAAAATCCAAAATCAAAGCAAAATAGCGCATAGCATTTTTAAGCAGAAAAACTTAAACAGATTCTGAGATTTGATAGTGAAAAATATCGCTCCAAGAGTGCTTTTAAAAATATGGCAATAATTGTTTTACACTACTTATATGATATTATGAAACCACTATTTGTATGTTATCCAAAATGCACCACCTGCAAGCGCGCCGAGGCGTGGCTTAAGCAGCAGGGGGTAGATTATGAGCTTCGTCATATTGTCGAGGCTAATCCAACCGCCGCCGAGCTTGAGGGGTGGATTAAGCGCAGCAGATTGCCGATTTCGCGCTTTTTCAACACCTCGGGCATCCTCTATCGCTCTATGAATCTTAAGGATAGAGTCAAGAGCGAGGCGCCGGAGTCTCTGCTGGAGCTGCTCTCAACGGATGGGATGCTCGTTAAGCGCCCGATACTTATCACAGAGAAGGGTGTGTTCCCCGGCTTTAGGGAGGCAGAGTGGGCGGCGCTGCTTTAGCGCTAACTCTCATTAACACAAAGTAAAGGGGGCAGCCGATTGGCCACCCCCTTAAATTTTGATCCACCACCAGGTGGCGATCAAGCTATCTATTTAACTGAATTTACAATTGCAGCAAAAGCCTGTGGCTCGTTCATCGCTAGATCGGCAAGAACCTTACGGTTGATAACGATACCCTTAGCGTTGACTTTACCCATAAACTCTGAATAGGTCATTCCCTGTGCGCGAACCGCGGCGTTGATACGCGTGATCCACAAAGAGCGGAATGTTCTCTTTTTGAGCTGGCGGTGTGCGTAGGCATACTGCAAACCCTTCTCGACAGTGTTTTTAGCGACTGTCCATACGTTTCCCCTTGAACCAAAGTTTCCTTTGGCAAGTTTCAAAACTTTCTTTCTTCTTGCGCGTGAGGCAACTGCATTGACTGAACGTGGCATAATTTAAAAGTTTTACGGAGCTAACAGCGACACGATTCTCTCGCGCTCTTTGGGGCTGTGGCACTCCAAATTAATAATTTGTTTGAACTCTAAGCAGGGTTAATTACTTAACCAATAGGTTCTTGATCTTGCGTTCGTCTACAGCAGCAACTGTAGATGAGTAGCACAAGTTACGCTTTTGCTTGGTGCTCTTTTTGGTCAGGATGTGGCTGTGAAAAGCGTGCTTACGCTTAATTTTTCCTGTGCCGGTGAAAGAAAAACGCTTCTTTGCAGCGGCATTTGTTTTCATTTTTGGCATTGTTGTAATTGTTAATTAGTTAATAATAGCCTGCAAATATAGGTATTATATTCCTAACTACCAAAACCATGGCGCAAATATATCTAGGGCTCAAGAAGTGATAGCTTGTAATCGGCCTCCATCTTGCATAAAATATGCCTCACAACGCGCTCTATCTCCCTGTCGGCGGAGTAGTCGGCCGGGCACACATGGCTGACGCGCTCGTCGCGTATGAGCTCCATCATCTTGTCGCGCGAGCCAGGCTTTTCGGGGTTGTATACCGCTATCGAGTGCCCCTTAGAGCGGCGCACGAGGGTCATGCAGGGGATGTCGGTGAGGCCATCGCCTATGAATATCATCCTCTCAAAGGGTAGGGCGCGATCCTTGTCGGGCAGGTGCTTATTCACAAGCTCGCTGTCGTATACCGTCTCCACCCCCTTGTTTATCTTGAAGATAAATTGTGTCTTGTTGGTGTAGTTGATCGCCACCGCTGGCCAGTAGGCGTTGCCATCATTGTCGTAGAGAAACGACGAGGCGTAGATCTTGCGAAACTCTGAGGCGATGGGTGTCCCCTCTATTATCTCCTTGAGCCCCGATGAGTCGATGTAGTGCACCAGCTCAATGCCATGCTCGGCGGCGAAGCTATTCATGCGTCCAAACCACTCCTCGACGCCTCTGTAGAAGCGGATCGTCTTGCCAAGAGAGGCAAACGCTTCGCGCCTGAGCGAGAGCCCATGCTCTCTGGCCGAGGTTATCATCCTCTCCATATAGGCCAGCACGCTGTCGGCATCCTGCTCGATGGCTAGAGAGTCGGCCTCATTCCAAAACTCCTTGGCGCTCTTGCCAACGGCGGGGATGAAGTCGTGCTCCTGCATGTTGCCGGGGGCTAGGGTTCCGTCGAAGTCGTATATTATGGCTACTTTAATCATGGCTATTTTTTCCAAAAGTAGTGATTTTTTTTTAACTTGCGGCCAATATTAACAAATCAAATTTACCATTATGGAGTTGAAGCAGATCATCGCAAAGCGCAGAAGCATCAGAAAATTTATAGATAAGCCCATAGAGGCAGAGGTGTTGGATAGAGTTTTATCGCTCACCCTAGATGCCCCCTCTTCGCGTAATAGCCACTCAACTAGACTGATGGTGGTGAGCGGCAAGGCGAATATGGAGCATATTGCCGCCATGCGCGACTATGGATCATCGTTCGTTGCCTCGGCACCGATGGCCATCCTTGTGATGGGGGATAGGAGCACGACCGATTTGTGGAGTGTCAATTGCTCGATCTCGGCCACGACCTTGCAGCTTGTCTGTGTGGATGAGGGGCTTAGCTCATGCTGGGTGCATGTCGATGGCCGGCCACATAAGCAGGCCGAGGCCGACGGGAAAACAGCAGAGGAGCACCTGCGCGAGATGCTCCCCATTCCTGATGATTGTTCGGTGTTGTGCGCCGTGGCGGTGGGCTACTCAGATTTTGAGCCTAAGCCGCTGCCCGAATTCGACAAGGCTCAGATGGTTAGTTTTGTCGGCTAGAAGGCATACTTAACCATAACCTGCGCGCGGTTGGCCTGCGCGTAGCTGTCATCGAGGGTTGTGTGCGAGCCGAATAGATACTCGGCGCCGAATGTTAGATTCTTCATGCATGAGTAGAAGAGGCTAGCCGAAACGTAGTCGCCATGGTTGTAGAGTAGTGGGTAGTAGGTATTCTCGTCGCCCCTCTCGAGATATGCTATCGAGTAGTTGCCCGTTAGGAGTAGCTTCTCGCTTAGCTTTGCCGTGATGCCAACTGCTCCGCCATACATGGGCAGGGCGACCATCTGGCCAGGGTTGTTTTTGTCGGGAAGAAGGTCTGTGGCGATACGTGCCAGGTCGTTGATATAGCGAGCCACGCCAACGCCATATATACCTTGAGCGACGATCTTCACCGGCTTTGCAATATTTACCGAGCCGCTCATCTGAACCGCGTAGCCCGTCTCTCTGCGCACGGTAGACTCTACCAAGTCGTGATAGCGCAGGTTGCGATAGATACCTCCGATGCGGATATGTCCGTTAGAGAATCTCTGCTGCAGGTATAGGATCATATCGGGGGTGCTCTGTGTGGCTGTGCCGAGGTTGGCGGCCAGCGATGAGGCGAGGCTGTTGTCGTCGATGGCGCTATAAAAGTAGTCGCCGGTGAAGCCCAGCATGGCGGGGCACTCTAGGGATACCGCGGTTGAAAAGCCGCTCTTTGCAGCATACTCATAGCTGATAAGCGGGGTGCGGATCAGGGTGCGGAGATTTGTTCCCTGCACATCAATGGTCGCTACCGAGGCGGCAATATCCATCGCGCGGCTGTTGGTTTGACCCGCGATAAAGCCCATAAATGTGAGGTAGGCGTGGCGCAGGCGGACAACCGTGCTGCCCACTCCGCGGAAATCAATCTCAACATAACCCTTTATATCGCCCAGCTTCTCGCTCTTTTGAGTTACGCTGAGGTTCAGCTGTGAGTAGCTTGGGGTGATGTCAAACTGATTCATACTCTGCCACTTCTCCTGCACGGGGGCGTAGGCGGGGATGAAATCCTCGTTATCTATAGCTCCGCCAAAATCGACAGATGTAACTACATGTACAAATCCTCCAATTTTAGCCGAGGTGTTGCCGGCGCTCCACGATAGTGGGTCGCTCTTTTCGCTCTTGTTTGCTGCAAAGGTTGTCACGCTGAGCAGCAGTAGCGCTGCAAGGGTGGCAAGTTTTCTCATTTATTTAGAAGTTGTATCTGATCATAAGTTGCAGTCGATTTGCCTGAGCATAGCTGCCATTAAGGGTTGTGTGCGAGCCGAATAGATACTCAGCGCCAAGGGTCATATTGTTGATAACGCTCCAGAAAAGGCTTGCCGATAGGTAGTCGCCATGGCTATAGAGCAGCGGATAGTAGAGGCTCTCGCCCCCATCTTCGAGCACGGCGCGCGAGAAGTTGCTGGTGGCAAACACCGTAGGGCTGAGCTGAGCCTTAACGCCCACTGAGCCGCCATACATGCCTACAGCCTCCATTGTGCCATTTGCGCTGTTGTCGGGGATTAGATCCACGGCAATGCGCGAAAGATCGTGAATATATTTAGCTATTCCCTTGCCATAGAGTGCTTGGCCATAGAGGGTTAGCCACTTGGCGGGCTTAAGTGATCCGGTGAGCTCGGCACCATAGCCGGTGCGGCTCTCCACCTTTTCGGTAAGCAGGTTGTGGTATGATAGATTGCGGTAGATACCCGTAGCCTTGATGTGGCCGAGCGAGCCGCTGCTCATAAGGTAGAGGATCACATCAGGCGATCGCTGGCTCGCTGTGCCGATATTTGCAGTTATGGCCGCCGCAGCAGAGCTGTCGTCAATGGCGCTTTTAAAGTAGTCGCCCGTAAAGATGAGCGCCGAAGGGTGCTCGAGCGAGAGCGCCGCGGTGAAGCTCTTGCCTAGTTTTTGGCGATATCCGATAAGCGGAGTTCTGAAGTTGGTTCTCGAGTTTGATCCCTGTCTATCAACGGTTTCGGCTAGAGCCTTAGAATCGGTGGCGAAGCTGGTAGTTTGACCAATGGTGAGACCCAGGAATGAGACATAGGCGTGGCGAAGGCGAAGCACCGTGCCGCTAACGCCGCGGAAATCCATCTCGATGTAGCCCTTGATATCTCCTAGCTTCTCGGTTTTTTGTGTAATGCCAAAATTTAGACGCGAGAAGCTAGCGGAGATCTGCGACCGGCTATCGTTCTGCCACTTCTCCTGAACGGCCGTGTAGGCCGGAATAAAGTTGTAGCTATCAATCGCACCACCAAAGTCGGTGAGCGCCACAACATGGATAAAGCCGCCAATTGTGGCTGTGGTGTTGCCCGCGCTCCACTCCAATGGGTTGCTCTTTTCGGTTTTGGTTTCGGCAAAGGAGATGGTGATCGCCGCCCAAAGCGCCACCATGGAGAGTAAAATCTTCTTCATGTACAAAAAAATTACGAGATTTTAATATATATTAATAATTTGCAAAGGTGGGGATTTTTTCTTAAACTTCCAAAAAATTAAACAGATTCTAACCCCTAAAAACAAAAATGGTGCAACCCGTTCGGATTACACCATATATATAATTATTTTACCCTACTTATACTGAAATTTAATAGTGAAAAATATCGCTTCAAGAGTGCTTTTAAAAATGTGGCAATAATTGTTTTACACTACTTAATAGGTATTATCTACTCCTCGTCGCTATCGGTATAGCTCTTAAGAAGCTTCTCCTGAACATCGGATGGCACCTGCTCATAAGAGGCAAACTTCATCGAGTAGGTCGCAGCGCCCGAGGTGAGCGACGAGAGCGATGTCGAGTAGCGGTATAGCTCGGCAAGCGGCACGCGTGCAAGCAGCCTATCGAAGCCCTTGTCCGACTCCATACCCATAATCATGGCGCGGCGGTTCTGAAGATCGCTCATTACCGAACCCATATGCTCGGTTGGGGTCAATACCTCTACATCATAGATCGGCTCCATAATCTTTGGGCCAGCGTTGCGGAACGCCTCGCGGAAGGCGTTTCTGGCCGCTAGCTTAAATGAGATCTCGTTTGAATCAACCGGGTGCATCTTGCCATCATATACCACCACGCGTATATCGCGAGCGTAAGAGCCTGTGAGTGGCCCCTCGTCCATCTTCTCCATGATGCCCTTTAGGATTGCAGGCATAAATCTGGCGTCGATAGCCCCACCAACGATTGCGGTGCAGAATACAAGCTTGCCTCCCCATGGAAGATCTTGCTCCTCGCGGCTCTTTACATTTACGGTGATCTCCTTGCCGCCAACCTTGTAGCTCTTTGGATCGGGCATGCCGTCAAAGTATGGTTCGATAACTAGATGCACCTCACCAAACTGGCCAGCTCCGCCCGACTGCTTCTTGTGGCGATAGTCCGCAGCAGCAACCTTGGTGATTGTCTCGCGATATGGTATGCGAGGTGCTATGTATTCAAAGTTTACCTTAGACTCGCTCTGCAATTTACCGCGCAGGATGTTGAGGTGGTGCTCGCCCTGACCCTGGATTATGGTCTGCTTAAGCTCCTTTGAGTACTCGACCAGTAGCGTAGGATCTTCAAATTTAGCATCGTTGAGATACTTGCCGAGCTTCTCCTCGTCGCCCGCCTCTTGGCACTTGATGGCGGCGCGATAGCGTGGCTCGGGCAGGATGATAGGCTCCACGCTCACCACTCTAGCGGCGGCGCATAGAGTATCGCCGGTTTGTGTCCCCTTGAGCTTTATTGTGCAGCCGACGTCGCCTGCCGAGAGCTCGCCCACCTTGGTGCGGCTCTTGCCGGCCACGGCAAATAGTTGCGAAATTTTCTCCTTATTTCCCGTGCGTGAGTTGATTAGCTCCATGCCCTCGGTTAGCTTGCCGCTGATAACGCGCATATAGCTGATCTCGCCGATATGCTGCTCAAGCTGGCTCTTGAATACTAGCGCTACTGCGCTCTGAGTCTCATCCGCGGCTAGCTCCTCGGCCTCGGTGGTTAGGAATTTAGGTGCTGCGATTGGCCCTGGCGCTACATTGATGATAAACTCCATCAGACGTTTTGTGCCGATGTCGCGCTTGCCGCTAACGCAGAAGATCGGCATCAGGTCGCGATTGGCAACGCCCATCTTTAGACCCATACGGATATCGTCCTGCGTGAGCGAACCCTTGTCGAAGTAGAGCTCCATAAGTGCCTCGTCATTCTCGGCGGCGATCTCCACCAGCTCTTTGTTTAGAGCCTCGGCGCGTTCGCGCTCATCCTCTGGGATATCGAGCTCCTCGCGAGAGCCGTTTAGATCGGTGAAGCGGTACATCTTCATCATCAGCACGTCGATAAACGAGTCGAAGCCATCGCCCTGATTCACGGGATATTGCACTAGTACGGGCTTAAGGCCTGCGGCGGCGGTGATGCTCTCAAAGGCGCTCTCGAACGAGGCCTTGTCGCTATCTAGCTGCGAGATGACGCCGATAACTGGTTTTTTAAGTATGCGTGCATAGCGAGCCTGGATCTCTGAGCCAACCTCCCATCCGCTCTGGGCGTTGAATAGGAAGATGCCCACATCGGCAACCTTAAATGCAGAGAAGAGTGCGCCGCAGAAGTCGTCCGACCCTGGGCAGTCGATGATATTGAGCTTGCGCCCCATAAACTCCGTAAATAGGATCGTTGAGTAGATCGAGCGGCGATATTCGTGCTCTAGATCGGTGTTGTCTGAGATGGTGTTGCCCCCCTCGATTGTGCCGCGGCGGTCGATGATCTTTCCCTCATAGGCCATCGCCTCGGCTAGGGTGCTCTTGCCTGTGCCAGGTGCGCCTATTAGTACGATATTTTTAATCTCCTTCGCTGTGTAATTTTTCATAAGATTGACGATATTAGTGAAGTATTAATTATGCTAGCTATAAAATTATAAAAAATATTTTATATCAGCTACTATATCGTCAATATTTTATTAAATTATTTCTGAGATTACAAAATTACTCCCTCCGACGAAGATTAAATCACCCTCTTTATAGAGCTCTTTTGCCCTATCGAGAGCATCACAAACTCTATCAACACACTCATATTTGAGCTGCATCAGCTCTGCGGCGGCGGCAAGAGAGGCGGTGGGGTAGGCGCGTTCAACCGCTGCGCGGGTGAAGATAAAGTGTGTACCCTCAGGGAAGAGCTTCAGGATTTCGTTGATATCTTTATCGTTGGCTAGTCCAATTACGCAGTAAAGAGAGTTGAACTTCTCCTCGCTGAGCTGTTTGCAAAGCTCCGCTATGCCGTGGGTGTTGTGTGCCGTGTCGCCTATTATACGTGGATTTTTACTAAGCATTTGCCATCGGCCAAGCAGCGAGGTGCGCTCGGCGGCGTGGGCTACGCCATCTAGATAGGCCTCTGTTGATATCTTGAACGTGCCCATAGCGTTGAGGCGATCAATGGCCGCGGTTACGGTTATCAGGTTGTGGCGCTGATATACACCCGCAAGGTCTAGCTCTACATCAAAGCTCCGCTCGGCGCTGGCGACTCTTATTCGCTGCCCGCTCTCGGTGTGGACTCTGTTAATATAGGTGTAGTGATCCTCGGCAAAGATCACCTCCTCGCCCAGCTCGAGGGCTATCTTGTCTAGCTCACGGCCATGCTCGCCGATGATGGTAGGCGCGCCGGGCTTTATGATGCCGCACTTCTCGCGGGCGATCTGCTCGAGGGTTGTGCCTAGATATTTTGTGTGCTCTAGCCCTATGTTGGTGATGATCGCCAGCAGCGGATGCACCACATTTGTAGCATCCAATCTGCCGCCCAGGCCGGTTTCAATGACTGCAACATCTACTCCGCGGCGCGCGAAGTGGTTGAAAGCCATCGCGGCGGTCATCTCGAAGAACGAGAGCGATAGCGCCTCCATCCTCTCGCGGTGGCGTGCTACAAACTCTATCACTTTATCCTCGCAGATCATCTCGCCGGAGATGCGAATACGTTCGCGGAAGTCGCGCAGGTGAGGTGAGGTGAAGAGCCCGACCCTATAGCCGGCGCTCTCTAGGATGGAGGCTAGCATGTGTGATGATGAGCCCTTGCCATTTGTGCCGGCGATGTGGATCGTGGGGTAGCTTAGATGTGGATCGCCCAGCTCTTTGCAAAATCCTTCTATGCGCTCTAGCCCAGGCTTATAGCCCTTCTCGCCGACTGCCTGAAATGATGGCATAGAGTTGAATAGATACTCTGTTGTCTCTTGATAGGTCACTTAGTCGAGATAGTTACGTTGTTTAACTCTAAAGGCTAGGTAGTAGAGCAGCGCGATTGCGCAGATGAATTGCGCGAGGCGTGCGATGTAGTCGCCATACCTGGTGTAGATGGTTAGCTTATCGTTGAGTTTTATCGTGTTTGTCAGAACCCCCTGCTTGCCCCAGCCCAGAGAGTCGATGATCTCGCCGCGCGAGGAGATAAAGCCCGAGATTCCGGTGTTGGCGCTGCGGGCTATCGCTCGTCTGCTCTCGATGGCGCGCAGGGCGCTCATTGAGAATAGGTGGCGATGGCCGGGGGTGTCGCGCCACCAACCATCGTTGGAGATGATGGTCATAAACTCAGCCCCGCCACGTGCAAATCCGCCGTAGTAGCCGCCATATAGACCCTCATAGCATACCGCGGTGCCGAACTTTACTCCATCGTGCTCGAACACGGTAGCCTCCTCGCCGCGGCCGATCTGGCCAACCACGCCGCCCAGGTCGATAACGAAGAACTTAAAGAGCTTGAAGATCCATGTCGGGGTCTGTTCAACTCCGATCACAAGTTTGGCCTTATGGTGTATGCCGACCATCCTTTTGTATGGGGTGATGGTGATGGCTGAGTTAAAGATGTCGATATAGTTCTCGCCATAGCTTCTCGCTGTGGGGCTTTCGTCGGCGCTTTGGTATCGGATTATTGTGTTTGCACCAGTTATTAACATATTGTTAATATCTCTGTGGGCAATCGAGTCGCGCAGGCGCTGGATATATTTGTAATTGTTAATTTGTGTCTCGAAAAAGTGGCCAGGGATGGCAGTTTCGGGCATAACAATAAACTGTGAATCTTTGGGAGCTTCACCTGCAAGCCTTGCTAGAAGCTCCTGCTGCGTCTTTTCGCTGCCGTTGAACTTGTCGTAACAATCTATGTTTGGCTGAATTACGCTCACTCTAACCTCACCCTTGTTTGGCTCCTGGTAAGTTATGAACATTATTGTCGAGAGGATCAGCGGCGTAATTGCTAACGCTAGGCCAGGAATAATTGTTAATAACTTTGTTGATTTGTATACTCCCTCAAAGAGTAGGATGTTTGTTAATAAGATCCAGAGCGAGCCGCCAAAGAGCCCTGTAAACTCATACCATTGCACCGCCCAGACGTCGTTCGAGAGGCCGTTGCCCAGAAGCAGCCATGGCCACGAAAAGTCGCTCGTCGTGTAGGCATACTCTAGGGTTATCCAGAGCGAGATGAGGATGGTGTAGGATAGTGCTTTGCTCGCCTTTTTTGATATGGTGTGGAAAACCATAAAGGCTATCATCGAGAGTAGCGATGAGGCGAAGGTTGCAGCCACGGGGCCGACGGGGGTCGAGTAGCCGATCCACCAGATGGTGGAGAGGTTCCACCCCACGAAGCAGAGCAGGGCATAGGCGAAGGTCTGCCACCAGCCGCGGCGCGAATCCTCCGCCTCGGCGCTGATCCATAGTAGCGGAGTTAGTGCCACGAGAAGCGTAAGGCCGCTCCATCCCAGCCAGCCGGTTGAGAGTAGGGCGATGGATATAAATATCGCTAATAACTTTTTCATATCTAATGTGCTGCTAACCAATTTTCACCCATGCCGCTCTCGGCCTCTAGCTTAACGCTGAGTGTAGCGGCGCGCTCCATCTCCTCGCAGACGATCTTTGCGACAAGCATCTCCTCGCTGCGGAGCATATCTACCACCACCTCATCGTGCACCTGCATGATCATCTTTGAGCCTATGCCCTCGGCCTTAAATCGGCGAGATATGCCGATCATCGCTAGCTTCATAACATCGGCAGCGCTGCCCTGGATCGGGGCATTGATGGCGTTGCGCTCGGCTAGCGAGCGTGCCACAGCGTTGCGCGAGGTGATATCTTTTAGATATCTGCGGCGGCCATATATTGTCGACACATAGCCCTTTTCGCGCGCCTCGGCGATGGCTCCATCCATATAGCTTCTAACGCCTGGGTAGGAGCTGAAGTAGCCCTCGATAATCTCCTTCGCCTCGCTGCGCGGAATATCTAGTCGCTGGCTCAGGCCAAATGGCGAGATTCCATATATAATTCCAAAGTTGGCGGTCTTGGCCTTGCGCCTTTCGTCCTTGCTCACCTCCTCTATGGGTTTGTGATAGAGCTTGGCGGCGGTGGCCGAGTGGATATCCTCACCTGCGGCGAAGGCCTCCAGCAGCGAGCTATCGCCACTTAGGTGCGCCATAAGTCGCAGCTCCACCTGGCTGTAGTCGGCCGAGAGGAGCAGGTGCTCATCATCCGAGGGGATAAAGGCCGCGCGGATTGGGCGCGAGAGAGCATCGCGGATTGGGATATTCTGCAAGTTGGGGTTTGTCGACGATAGTCGCCCTGTGGCGGTAACTGCCTGGTTGTATGATGTATGTATCTTGCCGCTGACTCTATTTACAAGTTGCGGAAGCGCCTCGACATAGGTCGAAAGCAGCTTCTTCACGCCGCGATACTCCAATATCTGCTCGATGATAGGGTGCTCGTGCGAGAGGCTCTGTAGATACTCTTCATCGGTGCTGTATAGCTTGGTCTTGGTGAGCTTTGGCTTCTCGACAATCTTCATCTTGGCAAAGAGAACCTCGCCCAGCTGCTTTGGAGAGTTTATATTTAGAGCCGGCTCGCCTGCCGCCTCGCGGATCTTCGCGCTCAGCTCCTCGGCTTTTTGGTTCAGCTCAATGCCATACTCTGCTAGCGCCTCGGTGTCGATCTTAACACCCTCGAGCTCCATCTCGGCAAGCACGCGGATCATCGGCTCCTCGAGGTGGAAGTAGAGGTTTTTTAGCTCCTCATCCATCATTGGCATAAGTGCCCGCTTGAGCTGCATGGTTATGTCGGCATCCTCGGCGGCATACTCTGTGATCTGAGCAATAGGCACCTGCGCCATGGTAAGCTGCCTTGCGCCGCGACCTATAAGGCTCTCGATGGCGATAGGTGTATAGCCTAGATAGCGCTCGGCCATGGCGTTCATATTATGCCTGCTCTCGGGGTCGATAAGGTAGTGCAGGATCATCGTGTCGACGAGGCGGCCACGCAGCTCAACCCCCTCGCGGTGGAGCACCATAAGGTCGAACTTTATATTCTGGCCGATCTTGTCGATAGTCTCACTCTCGAAAAGTGGGCGCAGGATTGCGATCTGCTCGCTCTTTTGATCCTTTTTAATTGGTATATACCACGCCTCGTGCGGCTTTATTGATATAGATATGCCCACAAGCTCATCGCTCCACATGTCGAGCCCTGTAGTCTCCGTGTCGAAGCATATCTCGCTCTGTTGTAGTAGGTTGTTCGTTAGCTTTTGTAGCCCCTCGAGGCTCTCTATTAATGTATAGGTGTGCTCGGTGCTCTCGGCTGTGGCTAGCTTTGTCGCCTCCTGCTCTTTAGCTTCGGCCGCTATGGGTGCGGCGATTGGTGCGCCAAACAGATCGCCCTGGATCTGCGGCTCGCTCTTTGGGGCTACCATTGTGTTGGTCTCGCTGATAAAGAGCTTGAAATTTAGCTCGGCGAATATTTTGTTTAACCTCGCGCTGTCGGGTGGGCAGATCCTAAGCTCCTCCTCTGCTAGCTCTATTGGCACGTCTAAGCAGATGGTAGTCAGGGTTTTAGATAGAGGCAAAGTCTCAATAGCGGCGGCGATCTTCTCGCCCTGCTTACCCTTGATTGCGTCAACATTTGCGATGATACTCTCCACCTCGCCCCACTGTTGCACGAGCTTGCAGGCACCCTTTTCGCCGATGCCGGCAACCCCCGGGATATTGTCGGAGGCATCGCCCCAGATGGCTAGGATGTCGCGCACGAGCATTGGGTTCTCGATGCCATATTTTGCATTGATCTCCTCGCGGCCGATGATCTCCACCGCGCCATCTTTCTGCTTGTAGATCTTGCACTTCTCGTTTACTAGCTGGCCATAATCTTTGTCCGGCGTAACCATATACACCTCATAGCCAGCCTCTACACCTTTTTTTGATAGTGTGCCGATAACATCATCCGCCTCATAGCCCTTCACCTCCAAAATCGGGATGCACATCGCCTCGAGGATCTCCTTGATGTATGGTACAGAGAGGATAATATCCTCGGGTGTGGCGCTGCGGTTGGCCTTATATTCGGGGAAGATCTCCTTTCTAAAGCACCCGCCTGGAGGGTCGAATGCAACACCTAGTAGCTCGGGCTTCTCGCGCTCGAGTAGGTCTCGCATCGCCTTGGTGAAGCCGAAAATCACCGATGTATTTAGCCCCTCGCGATTGCGCATAGGGCGATGGATAAAGGCGTAGTAGTATCTGAAAATCAACGCATAGGCGTCGACTAGGATTAGTTTTTTCATTGAATTCTCTTTAGTTGTCCTCAGCAAACCACTCAGCAAACGAGGTGGCAGTCTCGTGCAGGCGCAGCGAGTGCAGCGCTACACCCTCGGGCAGGTGTCTCGATATACGCTCGGCAAAGTCATATAGCATATTCTCGCAGGTGGGCTGATAGTCGACTAGGATTATATTTTTGAAGCTCCCCTTAAGAGCCTCGACAATAAGAGCCGATCTTTCGCTGCGGCGCATAACAAAGGCGTGGTCGTGCTCGGAGATGATCTGCTCATTGACAACACGCTTTAGCTCGCCAAAGTCGACGACCATGCCGCACTTTGGATCGGACGTATCTGATTTTGGCTCGCCCTTGACCGTCACAAATAGACGATATGAGTGGCCATGTATCTGGCGGCACGCCCCGTCGTAGTTCTCCAGCGCGTGGGCAGCCTCGAAGGTAAACTCTTTGGTCAATCTAATCATAGCTACATCTTTTTGCCATAGGCCAGATCGCCAGCATCGCCGATGCCGGGGACGATATATGATTTGGAGGTGAGCTCCTCATCCACAACCCCTGCCCAGATTGTTATCTGATCGGCGGCGATATTCTTCTTAACATAATCGACCCCCTGTTCGCTGGCAATGGCTGTGGCGATGTGGGTGTGTAGAGGCTTGCCGCACCTCTCCAAAAGGGCGTTGTAGGCCAGAACTAGCGATGAGCCGGTGGCTAGCATCGGATCAACCAGGATGAGGGTTTTATCCTCGATATTGCCTGATGAGATATACTCTAGCTTGATCTCGAAGCTGTTGTCCTTGTGTGTCTTGCGGTAGGCTGAGATAAAGGTGCAGCTGGCGCGGTCGAAGTAGTTTAGAAATCCATTATGGTATGGCACGCCGGCACGCATAATTGTCGCTAAAACAACGGGGTTCTCTAGCTCGGCGCACTCGGCCACGCCGAGTGGAGTCTCCACCTGCTGAGGCGAGTATTTCAAGGTTTTAGAGATCTCGTAAGCCATCACCTCGCCGATGCGCTCTAGGTTGCGGCGAAAGCGTAGTGGGTCGATCTGTATCTCCTTGTCGCGGATCTCAGCTATAAAGCGGCTGAAGATCGAGTTCTCTTGTGAAATTATATGTGCCATGCTTTTTAATATAAGAAGTTATTGAATGGGTAGCGACCGGCGTGGATCTCGCGAACCATGCCGTAGAGGTCGCCTCGGAACTTTTCGATATTTAGCTTCTCGGTGGCCGAGAGGAATATGCAGGGGGTGTTGGCCTTGGCTATCCAGCTCCTCTTTAGATCCTCTAGCGAGAGGTTCTCCTTGGTGGCTGGGGTTAGGTCGTCCTCCTCCTTTTGAATATAGGTGTAGGCATCGACCTTGTTGAAGATCAAGAATGTCGGCTTATCGGCCGCACCAATATCCTGCAAGGTCTGCTTCACAACGGCGATCTGCTCCTCGAAGTTTGGGTGTGAGATGTCGACCACATGGATCAAAAGATCTGCCTCGCGCACCTCGTCGAGGGTCGATTTAAACGACTCGATAAGCTCCGTGGGGAGCTTGCGGATAAAACCAACCGTATCTGAGATGAGGAATGGGAGGTTGTCAAATACCACCTTTCTAACGGTCGTGTCGAGCGTGGCGAAGAGCTTATTCTCGGCAAAGACCGTGCTCTTTGAGAGCAGGTTCATAAGTGTAGATTTGCCGACATTGGTGTAGCCCACCAGCGCCACCCTGACCATATGCCCGCGGTTTGAGCGCTGCACAGCCATCTGCCTGTCTATCCTCTTTAGATCCTCCTTGAGCTTGGTGATTCTCGATCGGACGATACGTCTATCGGTCTCGATCTCCCTCTCTCCCGCTCCGCCGCGTGTGCCTGTGCCTCCTCGCTGCCTCTCGAGGTGAGTCCACATTCCGGTTAGGCGCGGTAGCATATATTCATAGTTGGCCAGCTGCACCTGCGTCTTGGCATAGGCGGTCTCGGCGCGCGAGAGGAAGATGTCGAGGATTAGGCGTGTGCGGTCAAGGATCTTGCAGGGGAGCTCCTTTTCGATGTTGCGTGTCTGCGATGGCGAGAGCTCGTCGTCGAAGATCACAACGTCGATTTCATTCTCGGTGCAATATTCGGCGATCTCGCGCAGCTTACCTGGCCCCACATATATGCGTGATGAGGGCTGCGGCAGGCGCTGGGTTATATGCTTTACACTCTCAATGCCGGCAGTCTCGGCTAGAAACTCTAGCTCGGTGAGGAACTCCATCGCCTCGCGAGGATCTTGATTGTCGCGAATAACCGCAACCAGCACGGCGCGGCGAACCACTAGGGGCGAGACCTCGTAACCCTCTTTTTTATCTCTTCTTTCTTCCATTCTCTATCTTTATGAGAGCCAATTCCTTCTCTCGATTCTACTTGTCTCTAGAACCTTAGAGGGCAACTAACTTTTGTGTTAGTCACCCTCTAGCAATTTGTGTGCTATATCCTCCTTCTAAGAGGTATATATTATAACTGTATCTGGAACATTAGTGGCAGGGTGTACTGCAAGCGAACAGTGCGGTTGCGCTGCTTGGCAGGAGTCCAGTCGGCAGGAGCCATCTTCATTACGCGGATAACCTCGTCCGAGAGCGAGCGGTCGGGCGTGCGAAGAACCTTGATGTCTGTAAGTTTACCCTCTTTGTCGATGATAAACGATACGATAACGTTGCCCGAGATGCCATTCTCGGCAGCGATCTGTGGATACTCAAGGCGCTGCTGAATCCAGGCGCGGAACTTACCTACGTCGCCACCCTGGAATGTAGGCATAGTCTCAGCTCTAAAGAATGGCTGGTCATCCTCGATAACCTCAACCTTCTCCTCGATGGTTTGGATGATCTCGGTCTCCTCGTCAAACTCTGCGAAGTCAACCTCGGTAGATACTTTTGTGTCGTTGGTTACAACCTGCAAAAGGTCGGTGATAACCTTAACCTCAACCTTTTTTGGAGGGGGAGGTGTCTTTTGATCTTGGCGAGTGATCTCGGTGATCTGCTCCTCGATAGGGCCATAGTTCATGTCAACCTGCTCGATACGGTGCTCGGCTGGAGTGTAGGCAAATGCAGCGATGACAACCGCCAATGCCACGATTAAACCAATCTCTAGCAAAAGTCCTCTTTTGTTTTTGAGGTCAGCTTTAGGAGTCTTTTTTAGTTCCATCTATAGTTTATGTTATTATTGTTATTTCACTTTTTATAAATGTGTGGGCACACTAAATCTTTTTTTATGATTCATGTGTGTACAAATATAGAAATAAAAAATTAAAATTGATACTCCGTAACATAAAATTCTTCTTTTTTTAATACATTTGCAGAGAGATAAAATTAGACGGGGAATTTATGGTTGAAGCAAAAAGTGCTCTTTATGGCATGAGCCTAAGCGAGTTAGATCGGTTGTGCGCGGAGTTGGGTATGCCTAAATTTGCAGCTAAGCAGATTGCGAATTGGTTATATATTAAACAGGTGGGAGAGATTTCTCAGATGACAAATCTCTCTCAGAGCTCTCGCGCCCTGCTCTCTCGGAGCTATAGAGTGGGGCGCTCAGCTCCAATTCATGAGAGCGTTGCCGAGGATGGAACCAAGAAGTATCTCTTCGCCACAGAGGATGAGAACTTTATTGAGTCGGCATATATCCCTGACGCAGAGCGTGCTACCTTGTGTATCTCCTCGCAGGTGGGTTGCAGGATGGGTTGCAAGTTTTGCGCCACGGCGCGCCAAGGGTTGGTGCGATCGCTCACGGCGGGTGAGATCCTAAATCAATTTGCCTCGCTGCCCGAGCACGATGGCCTCACCAATATTGTCTTTATGGGCATGGGCGAGCCGCTTGATAATATCGACAATCTACTCAAGGCTCTTGAGGTGCTCACCGCCGAGTGGGGTTACGCGTGGTCGCCCTCGCGCATAACGGTCTCCACGGCGGGCGTTATTCCAGCCTTAAAGCGGCTTCTGGATGAGAGTAGCGTTCATATTGCGATATCTCTGCATAATCCATACAGCGACGAGCGCCGGGAGATAATGCCCATCGAGCGCGCCTATCCTATAGCGGATGTAATGGAGCTGCTTCGCGGCTACGATTTTACGCGCCAGCGTAGGCTTTCGTTTGAGTATATACTTATGAGCGGAATGAATAATTCGCCGCACCATATTCGCGAGATATGTAGGCTTTTGGATGGAGTCAAGGCGAGATTGAATATAATACGTTTCCATAAAATCCCATCATCGCCATATTTTTCGCCTCCGATGGAGAAGATGACGACCTTTCGTGATACGCTCACAGCCAAGGGTATACACACAACGATCAGGCGTTCGAGAGGTGAGGATATTGAGGCAGCGTGTGGAATGTTATCGACAAAGGCGCAGAGTGGCAAAATATGTGATAGGGAGGATAATTAAAAAAAATATAGTATGATTAAGAGATTTTTTTCAACTCTACTGGCCATCGTGGCGGTAGCATCGCTCTCGGCTCAGGTCGATTTTAAGAGCGCAAACCCTGTGGATCTTTATAAGATGGGGGCCGAGAGTGGCAAGCTAGTCTTTGTCGACCTCTATGCCTCGTGGTGTCCTCCATGTAGGACGATGGAGTCGCAGGTATTCTCGCGCGAGGATGTGGGCGAGTTTATGGCAAAGCGTTTTGTCTCTGCAAAGTTTGATATCGACCAGCAGATCGGCGGTGCGATGGCGAGCCAGTATGGGGTTCGTTCGATCCCCACCTACCTTATCTTTAATGGTAAGGGTGAGCTAGTTGGTAGAATGCAAGGGGGGATGAGTGCTATGGATTTCATGGCTAACCTGACGCAGATAATAGAGCAGGCGAAATAGAGAAATGGGCGCAACCGACAAAGATTGCGCCCATTTTAGATGTTGTGCCAGCGCCTAAGTAAATAGGATGGTCTTATTCTTGCAGGTTAGAATCTTGCGCTTGATGTGCTGCTCGACAGCTTGCGAGAGGACGATCTTCTCGAGATCTTGACCCTTGTGCACAAGGCTCTGCACCGAGTCGCGGTGCGATATGCGGGTTATATTCTGCTCGATGATTGGGCCAGCATCCAGATCGGTGGTGACATAGTGGCTCGTCGCTCCGATAAGCTTTACGCCGCGAGCGTGGGCTGCGTGGTAGGGCTTGGCGCCAACAAAGGCGGGCAGGAATGAGTGGTGGATATTGATGATCTTGTTTGGGAAGTGCTCGATAAAGTCGCTCGATAGGATCTGCATATAGCGTGCCAGAACGATGAAATCGACATTGTGCTCTTTGAGTAGGGCGATGGTCTTCTGCTCCTGCTCGGCCTTGGTCTCCTTGGTGATCGGGATGTGATAGTAGGGGATGTCGAAGCGCCTGGCGGCGATCTCCATATCGGGGTGGTTGCTGACGATCATCGGAATCTCAACATCCCACTCGCCGGCGGTGTAGCGTGCCAAAAGATCGTATAGGCAGTGAGACATCTTCGAGACGAAGATCGCCATGCGAGGCTTCTCATCTCTGAAGTAGAGCTCAAAGCTTGCTCCATAGCGGTTTGTGAAGATGCGTGTTAGAGCCTCGTGCATATCTTCGCGCTTGATCCAGAAGTTGCTAAGATCCCACTCAAGGCGCATAAAGAAGACACCCTGCTCGCGATCTACGTGCTGATCGAGATAGATGATATTGCCGCCGTTCTCGTTGATAAAGCGAGTTGCGATGGCGATAATACCCTCGCGGTCGGGGCACTGCATAAGTAGTATGGCGGTCTTTAAATTCTCCTTTTCCATTTTCTATTGTGTTGAAATATTCGCAAATATAAGCATTTTATCTATATGAAGCATCTGGTGGCGATACTTTTCGTCTCAATTATAGTAATTAACCCTCTTTTGAGTGCCGAGCTAACCTATGATATTAGGGGCAAGGTGATTGATAGCGGCACGCGCAAGGGGATACCTTATGTGGCGGTGAGCATCGCCTCTCTGCCTCAGAAGGGTAGCGTCTCAGCTGATGATGGCTCCTTTGTGATTGAGGGTGTTGAGGGCGGTGTTTATAATCTCTATGCCAGCTCTATAGGCTATGCGGCGGCGCTAACCGATGGCTTCCAGCTCTCGGCCTCGACCCCAGCGGTGGTTATTGAGATGAGCCCCGGCGGCGAGCAGATAGACTCTATTGTGGTTATTCGTTCGCTCTTTCGGCGGATCGTAGAGAGCCCGGTGAGCATGCGCAGGGTGGGGGTGCAGCAGATCGAGAAGAGCCCCGGGGCAAATCGCGACATCTCGCGCGTGGTGCAGTCCTATCCCGGCATCGCCTTCTCGCCGGCGGCCTACCGCAATGATCTGATTGTCAGGGGCGGCTCGCCCTCCGAGAATAGCTTCTACATGGATGGTGTGGAGATCCCCAACATAAACCACTTCTCGACCGAGGGTGCTTCGGGAGGGCCCGTGAGTTTGATAAATGCCGATCTCATTCGCGAGATGGATTTCTACTCGGGCTCATTTCCTGCCGACAAGATGGGGGCGATGAGCTCGATTATGGATATTGAACTTAGGGATGGCGACACCGAGCAGCGCCACTATAAGGCGACGCTGGGGGCGGCCGAAGTGGCGCTCAGCGGCGATGGCTATTTGGGCGATAAGTGCGACTATATCTTCTCCATAAGGCAATCCTATCTCCAGATGCTATTCGGGGTGCTGGGTCTGCCATTCTTGCCAAACTTTATAGATGGGCTTATTAAGGTGAACTATAATCTATCGCCGGCTCATAAAGTATCGTTTTTGGCTCTGGTCGGCATTGATGATATGGAGCTCAACGAGGAGGGCACCAGCTCCACGGCGGAGTATATCCTGGGCTATCTACCTCAGATTAAGCAGCAGAGCTACACATTCGGCGCTGTATATAACCACTTTGGCGGCGATCACAGCGAGCGGCTCTCGCTCAGCTACTCGGCGCTAAGGAATGAGAATATCAAATATTTCGACAATGACGATAGCTCGGCCGATAATCTATGGTATCGCTACCTCTCGCGCGATGGCTCGCTCACTCTGCGCAGCGACAATAGTCGCTATCTGGATCGTTGGCGTGTGAGATTTGGCGGTGATCTAAGTTATAACCGCTACTCGTCGAACTACTTCCGCCAGGTGAGCTCCGCGGCTGAGATCGACTATGATGATATGCTAATAACTTGTGGTTATGGGCTCTATGCCTCGGGTGGCTACACCTCCGCGAGTGATAGGTTTACCGCCTCGATTGGTGCGCGTGTGGATGGTAATAGCTACTCCTCTCTTGCGAGCAACCCACTTCGTCAGCTCTCGCCGCGCCTTGCAGCCTCATATCTCTTCGATCATGATATCTCGCTTAGCGCCAGCGCTGGGATCTACTACCAGATGCCACCCTCGTCGGCGCTCAGCTATGAGCAGGATGGGGTGAGGGTCAATAGCGATTTGACATATAGCAGCGTCAGGCAGGCAACCCTCGGTCTTGAGTGGCAACCCTCGCGCGGCGTGAGTCTCTCGATGGAGGGTTTCTATAAGAGCTATAGCGATCTGCCTGTCTCCCTCGAAACTGGTGTGCCTCTGGCCGACGAGGGTACAGATTATGGAGTCATCGGAGCCGAGGCGCTGGTGCAGAGCGGAGTGGGGCGTGCCTATGGTGCGGAGCTTATGGCGCAATGGCAGATATTGGATCGCCTATCGCTTGTGGGCTCGCTCACACTCTTTAAGAGCGAGTATGCCAGCCAGCGCGGCGCTGAGTATGTCGCCTCGTCGTGGGATAATCGTTATATCTTCAATGGAACGGCGAGCTACAACTTCCGCCGCGGCTGGAGTGTGGGTGCTAAGCTCAGCTCTATTGGTGGCGCACCATACACCCCCTATGATCTGGAGCTCACCTCGCAGGTTGAGGTGTGGGATAGCACCGGACAGCCGCAGGTTGACTATGACAGCTACCACAGCGAGCGGCTGCCGAGCTACACGCAGCTGGATCTGCGTGTGGATAAGAGCTTCTACTTTAAAAAGTGGATGCTGGGGCTCTATCTAGATATTCAGAATGCCCTAGGCGCGAAATATCGCCAGGCCGATCTGTGGATCAGCACTGGCGAATATACGGATGCCTCGCAGCAATATTATGTTTTGGAGTCGCTCGAAAATAGCAGCGGTACAATCTTGCCAACATTCGGCCTGACGGCCAGATTCTAGCGGATGGAGTTCATCCTGATGCTCGCCTTGATAAGCGCCAGGGCTCGGATGCGGCTGATCTCTATCTCCTTGTCGGCGTGGTGTGGGTTCTGGCTTACGAGCTTGACTTGACCCTGCTCGCTGCTCTTTTGGATATACTTTACGGTGACATACTCCTCGCCATCGAGGTCGATCGAGAGCAGATACATATCGCCCCAGAATATATCGTTGATATCCGAAAGCTGCTTGTATAGTACAATATCGCCGCTCTTAAGCAGAGGATACATCGAATCGCCAACCACATAGATCGCCCCGTCGCACTTGGGCAGGTTTGGAATGTGGATATAGTTTAGCGGCGTGGTCTGCTCGGCCTTGTTGAATAGTGGCACAAGACCCGCCGTTCCCTCAATCGAGTAGAGCGGTACGCTCTGTAGCGGGAGCGAAGAGTCGGTGCGCAACTGAAATTTTGTGAGTGTCGGCTCGGCATTAAACATGCTCCCCTCTCCTCGCTCAATCCAATCGGGATTGGCATTAAATTCTTGAACTAAAATATTTAGGTTTCTAGATGAGAGTCCAGCCTTGCCGGTCTCGATCATCGAAAGTGCCGCTTTGCCAACCCCTAGGCGTTGTGCTAGCTGCTCTTGTGTCATCTGCAACTCTTTGCGAAGAGCCCTTATCCTTTCGTTAATCATAGTTGTATAAGAAATTTCTATATAAATAATTTAACTAGATTGAACCTAAAATCAAATTTAGTTGTATCTTTGTAACGCAAAGTTAAATTTATTTATTTTAATTACAAATTTTTTATAGATATTATTATGTATATAATTACAGAACAGATATACAAGGAGCTTGCCGCAGAGCTTTGCGAGCGGATAGTTCTTAAAGATTATTTTTCAGGCGAGGTGATGGTCGAGGCTGAAGATGTAGAGTGTAGATTGCTCCTATCGCTGATTCTATACCGCGCCGAGGATGAGATAGATGGGGCGAAGGTTAAAATTCTTGCCGATATTGTTCCCGTGTGGTGGGAAGTTCATCTGTTGGTCGATGGCCAGGAGATGATCTGCGATTTTGATTTTCAAACCTTTAAAAGCTATCTTCTTTAATGCAAGTGAACGAGATTAGTTTTATTGATTTTGCTACAGCCCTCTGCCCCTATTTGGAGCTTGAGGAGTTTCACAAAAATTACTACCAGCTGCTCGAGGCTTTCGCTCGCGGCAGGGTGCGCAAACTTATAATAACTATGCCGCCGCAGCACGGCAAGAGCCTCGGTGCTACAACTCTGCTACCGGCCTATATGTTGGGTCTCGAGCCCGACATGCGCCTGGCGATCGCCTCCTACTCATCGTCGCTGGCCTCAAAATTCAATCGCCGTGTGCAGCGATTGTTGGAGAGCCGAGAGTTTGCCGATCTCTTCCCCGAGACGAAGATTAAGTGTGGCGGCAAACCTCCGGGCTATATTCGCACCAGCGAGGAGGTGGAGATCATCGGACGTGAGGGTTCGCTGCTCTCGGTGGGGCGCGAGGGGTCGCTTACAGGAAATAGGGTGGATAGCTTTATTCTGGATGATCTCTATAAGGATGCCATGGAGGCCAACTCGCCCATCGTTCGTGAGAACTGTCTGGAGTGGTATACCTCGGTGGTAAAGACTCGTATGCACAACGCCTCGCGTGAGTTGATTGTCTTTACTCGATGGCATGAGGATGATCTTATCGGAACGCTCTGCGAGCGAGAGCCCTTTACTCTGTTTCACTCCTTTGACCAGTTAGACGCTCTTCCTGCCGAGAATTGGCTCTATCTCAACTTAGAGGCTCTGAAGATCTCGCCGCCAAGCGATATCGACCGCCGCGAGCGAGGCGAGGCTCTCTGGCCTTCGCGCCAAAGTGCCGAGCTGCTGATGCAGAAGCGATCTTTAGATCCGCTCCGCTTCGAGTGTATGTATCAGGGAAATCCCTCCACGCGCGAGGGGCTTCTGTATGGTGATGGTTTCAAGCTCTATGACTATCTGCCCGAGGGGATTATCCTCAGCGGCAACTACACCGATACGGCCGACACGGGCGATGATTATCTCTGCTCGGTAAACTATGTGGTTGATCGCGGGGGTGATATATATGTCACCGATATTGTCTACACGCGCGAGCCGATGGAGGTGAGCGAGGCTTTGGTAGCCGCAATGTTGCGTGATGGTGCTGTGCCCCTTGCGCGCATCGAGAGTAATAACGGAGGGCGAGGTTTTGCTCGAGCTGTGCAGCGCCTCGCCCCCGATGTTAAGGTGGAGTGGTTCTATCAGGGGGCAAACAAGGAGGCGCGTATACTCTCCAACTCGGCCACTCTTCTCCATCGTCTGCATATGCCCTCGGCGTGGCGTCAGCGATGGGCGGAGTTTGCAGCACACGTAACAACCTACCGTAGGCAATATCGCTCCAACCGCTGGCACGATGCTGCGGATGTTTTGACGGGAATAATCGAAAAGGAGGTGGGCGATGTGGAGCAGCGCCGCAGGGTGCTAAAGTTTATCTAGCACATCGAGGGCTCTATCCTCCTTGGCGCGCATGGCGATGGCCTCCTCGGGGCTCTTGTCGCCCTGGCCGCAGAGGTGTAGCACGCCGTGGCAGAGGATACGGTGCATCTCGCGTAGGGGTGTGCTCTCATATATCGCGGCGTTGTCGGCCACCGTATCAACATCTATATATAGCTCGCCGGAGGCGATGCCCTCGTCGAGCGAGCTGCTGTCGAAGGTGATGATATCGGTGAAGTAGTCGTGCTTTAGATACTCGCGATTGAGCTCCAAAAGGGCGGGTGAGGAGCAGAAGATCACCCCCAAATCGCCAAGTGTGTAGCCCTCGCTCTCGGCCACGGCACGCAGCCAGCGTGTGATCAGGCGGCGCTGCGAAAAGCGGTAGGCGGTGTCGTTGTTAAAGTATGAGACCCTCATCTGTTTTTTTAGCGTTTGAATAGGTTTGCCGCATAAAGGATTATCTTAGGATCGGGCGGATATATTCCAAAGACGATCTTATTCTCGCTCTGCATGGTGATAACATCCACCGCCTGGCCAATTACTCCAATCGCCTCATCGCGGTGCACGACACTCTCCTTGGCAACGCTCACCGAGGAGAGGCCTGCATACGAGGCGATATACTCTCCGTGGGCGATGTAGACGTCATACTTGCCGGTGATGCGGTTGCGGCGAATATCTACCACCTTGCCATCATATATTGCGGTGATCTTGGCCGAGGCGCCGCCAACAATCTCGGCCATATTCTCTTTGTAGCGCTTGACGCGGCCACCCGAGACGGGTAGGTTGAGCCCAGTTGTCTTGTTTGAAAAGTCGGCACCCAGAGTGTTGCCGCGCGAGAGCTTGCGCAGCTCCTCTATCGCGTTGTCTAGCTGGCGCTTCTGTAGCTCGCGCTGCTGGAGTATTGAGCGCTCGCGCTCGCTCATCTGCTTGATGTTGGCTTGTGCACTCTTTACATCGCGCTCTAGTTTATCTTTCTCCGAGGAGAGCTCGGCGACGACGCTATCCAAGGCACTCTTTCGCGATGAGAGCTCGGTGCGTTTGCCCTTAAGCTCTATGGAGAGCGAGTCGATGCTGGCAATCTGCCGCTCGCGCATTTGAGATACGGCGCGCAGGTTTGATATCTTGCGGTTCATGTCGCGCAGATCGGTCGATGTGAATAGATAGGCCAGGAAGCTGTCGTGCTGATAGTTGCGATAGGCCTCGCGCACCATCTGGCCATAGTATGTTCGGGCGGAATCTAGCTCCGTGCTAAGAGTTCGGCTCGATCGGTCGATCTTTATGATCTCGCCGCGCAGAATATCGGCCTGCTGCTGATGTGCAGTGAGTAGACGTTTACGTGCCTCGACCTGTGCGGCGAGCGATTCGGCGCGAAGTTGATTATCCTCCTTGCCTTTGCGGATCGAGGCGATCTGCTTCTCGCCATCGGCCACCTGTTTCTCTAGCGTGGCGATGATCTTGCGCTGCTCGTCGATCTTCGATTGCTGTGCCGAGGCGGTAAATGTGAGCATCACCGCTGCTATTATTAGGGTTATTCGCTGCGTTATTCTCATCTTGTACTCTCATTTTTTAACTCCTCAATTCGGCTCTCAATCTTCTCCTTCTCATAGCCCAGCTTCTCGGCTTTGCGCCAGTAGACCTCGGCCATAAACTTTTCGCCCATCTTGGCTAGTAGGTCGCCATAGTGCAGCTGTATCTCGGCGCTCTCGCTCGTGTCTAGCGATACGGCTTGGCGAAGATATTCGCGGGCTCTATCGTAGTCCCCCATCTTAAAGAGGATCCACCCATAGGTGTCGAGAAAGGTCGCATTGCCGGGGAGCAATTCGAGAGAGCGCTTCGACATCCGCTCCGCCTCCTCTAGTCTAACATCCAGCTCGCTTAGGTGGTAGGCGTAGTTGTTGAGAACCATATAGTTGCTGGGGTTGACCTCCAGAGCCTTGTCATAGGCCTTAAAGCTCTCGCGATGCGAACGAGCCGAGCGGGAGCCATTGCTCTGATTTGCCATGTGGTGCAGATCGCCTATCATGCCCCATACGTCAGAGACGACCAGCGAGTCGCTAATGTGCAATAACGCACCTTTGTAGCTCTCTATCGAGGCTCGGAGGAGGTTGTCTCTGGCTAGCGCAGAGGCTTTGGAGAGGCGAAAGCTATACTCATCGGGGAAGAGCTCTATGGCACGGTCGATATATAGATCCACCGAGTCGGTGCGCTGCATGTAGCTCTCGATATCTATCACCGCATGGATATAATCCTTCTGTAGCGGCTGGTCATAGATGTGCTCTTTGTAGAGCTCTAGCGCTTGATCCAGAAGCCCCGATTTTATTAGGTGCGAGGCGTAGAACTCCACAACCTCGGGCGCTTTTGGATGTTGGAGAATCATCGACGAGACAAGAGGGTTGATCTTAAAGAAGTGCTCTCTGTATAGCGACTCGTCGTCCGATATCTGCTTTAGTAGGCTGATCTTTCCCTCTAAGGATATGGCGTTGATATCGAACAGTTTAGCCAGATTATCTAGATAGCCATCATAATTCTGGTTCTCCATATGGTGCTCGGCCAGGGCCAGCAGAATCATCGGCGACATAGGGTCTATCTCTAGAGCCTTTTTAAAGGCGCTGATGGTCATCTGTTTATCGCCCAACAGGTTGTAGACATTGGCTAGGGCTAGGTGTGTATTGGCATCCAGCGGCGAGGCCTCGACTCTCTTGATGGCCTCCTCGAGCGCCCTTTTACCTTGAGCGCTATTGAAGAGTATCTGCTGGCGCAGGGTCTCTAGATTGAGCATGAGTCCAAGGCGTAGCTCGGCGCTGTCGAGCAGGGCGATCGCCTCCTCATTTCGATTTTGTGCCTGATATATTAGCGAGAGAAGCCGATACGCTTCGCTCTCGCGGGGGCTCTCTTTTACTATCTCTTTATAGAGCTGCTCCGCTAGATTGAGGTCGTTCTCCTTTAAAGATATCTTAGCATAGAGCTCACGATACCAGTGGTTTAGCGAGTCTAGGGTGTAAGCCTTGGCAGCATAAAATTTCGCATTTGGCTCGCCATGTGCATCATAACTTTTGGCCAGCATGTAGTATGCCGGCGAGTATGTTGAATCTGCCTCTATCGCCTTCAGATAGCTCTTCTCTGCCTCCTCGCGCTTTAGCCTTATGGCATCGAGTGTGAGTCGAATCTCAGGCCTAATGGCGAGTGAATCTCCTGCAGCAGAGAGCTCATCCACTTGGCCAAGAGCGGTGAGGCTCTGCCAGCAAATGAGCAAACTTAGAGCTATTTTTAGGGTGAGTCTCATAGATTACACCTAGCTTTTTCTCGTTAAAGTGCGCGGTCAAATTGGTTGAGGAACCTAACATCATTCTCAAAGTAGAGACGAAGATCCTTAACTCCATATAGAAGCATGGCGATACGCTCAACTCCCATACCAAATGCAAATCCGCTATACTTTTCGGGGTCGATGCCATTCTCGGTTAGCACATTTGGATCTACCATTCCACACCCCATAATCTCCAGCCAGCCGGTGCCCTTGCAGACGTTGCACCCCTTGCCGCCGCATAGGTTGCACGATACGTCCACCTCGGCCGATGGCTCGGTGAATGGGAAGTATGATGGGCGCAGGCGGATAGTGGCGCTCTCGCCGAAGATCTCCTTTGCGAAGTAGAGGATCGACTGTTTAAGGTCGGCAAATGATACATTCTCGTCGATATATAGACCCTCGATCTGGTGGAATATGCAGTGTGCACGGTATGAGATAGCCTCGTTGCGGAATACACGCCCCGGGCAGATAACTCTGATCGGCGGCTTCTCGCGCTCCATGGTTCTCACCTGGATAGATGAGGTGTGGGTGCGAAGCAGAATATCGGGATTGCTCTCTATAAAGAATGTGTCCTGCATATCGCGAGCAGGGTGCTCGGGCGGGAAATTAAGAGCCGAGAAAACATGCCAATCATCCTCAATCTCGGGGCCCTCAGCCACGGTGTAGCCTAGGCGAGAGAAGACCTCTACGATGCGATTTTTAACTAGCGAGATGGGGTGGCGCGAGCCAAGCGAGGGATCCACGCCCGGGCGCGACATATCGTCAATGGCGCTCGCCTGGCTCTCATTTGAGCCCTCCATCTGCTCCTTTAGCGAGTTGATCTTCTCCATCGCTGTGCTCTTTAGGTGGTTGAGTCGCTGTCCAAGCTCGCGCTTTAGTGCTGGTTCAACACCCTTAAACTCATCCATTAGCGCACTTAGCTCTCCCTTCTTGCCGAGGATCTTGATACGCATCTGCTCCACTTCGCTAGCGGCTTTAGGCTTAAACTCTTCGAGTTGTTTTAGTAGGCTCTCTATTTTGTTGTTCATTGTTTGAAATATTACGATTTTTGTATACCTTTAGGCAGTATTTGGCAAAGTTATAAAAAAGTTGCAATATGTCCAGAAGATTTTTAGCTTTTATTCTCTTGCTCCTTATTTCTCTTGCTCCAGCGTTGGGGCAAAGGGTTGGAGTTGTGATGAGTGGAGGTGGCGCTCGAGGGCTCTATCACATAGGTGTTCTTAAGGCTCTAGAGGAGGGCGGAGTGCCCATTGATTATGTCTCGGGAACCTCTATGGGGGCGATTGTGGCAGCTTTGTATGCCGCTGGCTACTCGCCCGAACAGATGCAGCGGATAGCCCTTTCGGGTGAGTTGGAGAAGTGGTTAAGCGGTAAAATAGATGAGAACTACGGGGCCTACTTTCGCCAGGCGCGCCAATATCGCCAGGATCCCCCATTTTTGGCCGTGCGCCTAAACTACAAAGAGGGGCAGAGCAAGGTGCATGTGCCTCGCTCGCTGATCTCAACCACGCAGATTGATATGGCCTTTAGCAGGCTCTTTGCGCCAGCCTCGGCCAAGGCGGCTGGCGATTTTGATAACTTAATGGTGCCCTTTCTCTGCATGGCCAGCGATATGGTTCAGCGCGAGGGGGTGGTGCTAGATAGTGGCGATTTGGGGCGAGCGGTGCGCTCGTCGATGGCCATACCTTTGGCCTTCTCGCCCGTGGTGGGCGATGGTGGCGAGAGCATCTACTATGATGGGGGCATCTACGATAACTTCCCGTGGCGAGCCACCCAGGAGCGCTTCTCGCCCGATCTGATGATAGGCTCAATATGTGGCGATGCTGGTGAGGTGACCGATCGCTACAGCTCGCTGATGGATCAGGTCTTTTTGTTGACCATGACCAACACCGACTATAATATGCCCGAGGGGAGCGTTGCGATTCACCGCGAGGTGCCGGTTGGGATGTTGGACTTTAGCCGCTCGCAGGAGGTTATAGATATGGGTTATGAGGATACAAAGCCCAAGATTGATTCAATCCTTCTAAAGGTTGGGCTTAAGCGCCAAGCCCAATATTATAAAACCAGGCGCGAGGAGTTTACATCTAAGCTTCGACCGCTTATCTTTGAGAAGTATGAGATAACCGGCCTGGATCAAGTGCAGAGAGATTATCTGCATGATTATATGAGGATCACCCCTAGAAAGCATGGCGATCTAGCCGAGGGTGAGCTCTCATTTGAGGAGCTCGAGCGCAACCTTTATGGGGTTCTATCAACTGGCGATTTTATCTCGGAGTACCCCGATCTTGAGCTCGATAGCCTTTCGGGGCGCTACAGCTTTGCCATGAGGCTTAGCACGAAGCCTTCGCTGAAATTTGCTCTGGGTGGCAATATCTCCTCAACACCGTTTAACCAGATCTATCTTGGAGCCACCTATCACAAGATTGGGCGCGTGGCGCAGTCGGCATTTCTGGAGCTCTATCTTGGGCCTATGTATAATAGTGGTATTATAGGTGGCAGGAGAGATTTTTACATGATCTCGCCACTCTTTGTCGACCTCTATTATAGCTTTGATGTGGCGAATCTAAACTATGGCACCTTCGGAAACCTAACCAATGTAGAGAATGTGGAGAATCTTAAGCGCAACGATCAGCACATGTCGATCGGCATTGGCGCTCCCATCTCGCAGCGCGCTATGATCTCGCTTCGCACTAATGTGGGGGTGGATAACTACTACTATGATGCCGCCGAGGGGGTGGGCCCCTATGCCTATATCGACCGCACGCGATTTCTCTTTGCTGGACTTAAGTTGGAGATTGAACGCAACACCCTGGATGATATGTTGTACCCTTCGCGCGGCTCGATACTAAACATCTCGGCAATCGCCGTGGCCGGAGAGGAGAGTGGCTACTTTGCCGACGATGCGCCGGATAAATCCATCGCCCCGGATAGTGGCGATCATAGCTGGGCGGGGGCTAGGGTTACCTTTCGTAAGATATTTAATATGCCCCGGGCTGAGTGGTTCTCGATGGGTGTGGATGTGGATGGTGTTTACACAACTCTTAATAGCTTCGGCAATCTGACAGCATCGCTGGCTATGATGCCCTCGTATCACCCTGTGCAGCATTCGAATATGCTCTACATGCCCGAGTACTCATCTACGGCGTTTGTTGCTGCGGGTCTTATGCCAACATTCAATATCTGGGGCGATTTGTCGTTGCAGACGGGTTTTTACGCGATGTATCGTGATGTAAACTTCTCTGCCGAGGTCTCGGAACTTCTGCCAAATATGAGGCGTGGTGCGATGCAATATATCTCGCAGGCGGCCTTCGTATATAGAACTCCGCTTGGCCCCGCGAGTCTGGCGCTCACAAAATATAATATTGATAGCTGGGATAATTTATATTTAACCTTTAACTTCGGCTACACAATATTTGCCCCCAAAGGAACATTCTACTAAAAACAATACTATGAAATCATTTTCGCAATTTATCCCAACACGCCTGCACTTTGGCGCTGGAAGCATCAAGAAGCTAGAGAGCATCGCCCTGCCTGGCAAGAAGGCGATCATCGTTATCTCGGCCGGAACCTCTATGCGCAAATATGGCTACCTAGATATGGTAACCTCAGCGCTTGATAAGCAGGGCGCAGAGTGGGTTGTTTTCGATAAGATCTTGCCAAACCCTATTAAGGATCATGTGATGGAGGCGGCGGCCTTGGCTCGCGATAAAGGGTGCGATTTCGTTGTCGGCATCGGCGGCGGCAGCTCTATCGACTCGGCAAAATCTATCGCCGTGATGGCCTGCAACCAGGGCGACTATTGGGACTATATCCATGGCGGAACGGGCAAGGGTCTGCCGCCGGTAGGTGGCGCGCTGCCGCTCATTGCAATTACAACTACTGCCGGAACCGGCACCGAGATCGACCCTTGGACTGTGATCACACACGATAATCAGAAGATCGGCTTCGGCTTCGATGCCACCTTCCCCGTGCATGCTATCGTAGATCCTGAGCTTATGACATCGGTGCCGCCGCGCCTTACAGCCTATCAGGGTTTCGATGCCTTCTTCCACTCGGCAGAGGGGTATATCGCCACCACCGCAACGCCAATCAGCGAGCTCTATTCGCTTAAGAGCGTGGAGCTTATCTATCGCTCGCTGGCAAAGGCCGTAAAGGATGGCACCGATATTGAGGCCAGAGAGGATGTGGCTCTCGCTAGTACCCTGGCCGGCATGGTTGAGGCAACATCGAGCTGCACATCGGAGCACTCTTTGGAGCACGCCATGAGCGCCTACTACCCATCTCTAGAGCATGGCGCAGGACTTATCGCCATCTCGGTTGCCTACTTCAAGGCCTTTGTCGATTGTGTGCCTGAGCGCCTCGCCGCCATGGCCTCGGCTATGATGGGCGAGAGGACAAACGATCCTGGTGACTTTATCAAGTGCCTGGAGAAGATCCAGCGCGACTGCGGTGTGGATCAGATCGCCCTATCGGAGTATGGCATCAAGGAGGAGGATTTTCCAAAACTTGCCGATAATGCTCGCCAGACTATGGGTGGCCTATTTGCCGCCGACCCTAAGCATTTGAGCCGCGAGGAGGTTGTGGCGATCTACAGAGACTCTTATAGGTAATTTATAGGGGTGGCTCATTGCAGAGTCGCCCCTTTTTTATGAAAAAATAATGGCGGGATTATACCTACATATACCATATTGCAGGCAGATATGCGGATATTGCGACTTCTTTCGTAGTGTCGACCACTCTCAGCGCGAGCAGCTCCTGCAGGCGATGCACGAGGAGATGGAGCGCGAGCGGGATTTTATCTCAACTCGCGAGCTTAAAACCATCTATTTCGGTGGTGGAACCCCATCTACACTCTCCATTGAGGAGGTGGAGGGTTTTTTGCGCCATATATCCAGCATATTCCGGGTCGATAAAGATGCCGAGATAACCCTCGAGGCCAACCCCGATGATCTAAGTCGCAGCTATCTAGAGGCGCTACGCAGAGTCGGAGTAAATAGATTAAGTATAGGTATACAATCTTTTGATGATGCGGAGCTGCATTTTATGAATCGCAGACATAGCGCTGCCCAGGCGCGCGAGGCGGTAGCCCAGGCGCGCGAGGCGGGCTTTGAGAATATCGCCATAGATCTAATCTTTGGGGTGGATGGTTTCGGCGGCGAGATCCTCGAGCGGAGCATAGCGCAGGCCGTCGAGCTCGATGTTGAGCATATCGCGGCCTATCACCTAACCATCGAGCCTAGAACAAAGTTTGGGGTGATGCTCTCTAAGGGTGAGCTGCGCCAGGTGGATGAGAGCGTTAGCGAGCAGGAGTTTTTGCTGGTGCAAGAGCGTCTCACCGCTGCCGGATATGAGCACTATGAGATCTCGGCCTATGCAAAGAGGGGCTTTCGCTCGCGCCATAATTCAGCCTACTGGGAGGGCAAAGAGTATCTGGGCATCGGTGCCGGGGCGCACTCCTATAATGGGCAGGTGCGGCGGTGGGCTCAGAGCTCGGTTGCGCACTATATTCGCGGCGTTGAGTATGAGCATGAGGAGCTCTCTTTTGAGGATCGTCTGAACGAGACGATAATGACTTCGCTGCGCCGTGAGGAGGGGATTTTATTGTCGAGCTTCGGCGCGGAGTTTGGACGGCGAGCCAAAGATGATCTCTTGGAGCGCGCTCGTCCATTTTTGGAGAGTGAAGATCTCGTTTTATATGAAGATAAACTCACTATACCAAAAGCAAATTTTTTGCGTTCAGATATGATTATTGCCCATTTATTTTCGGAATGAGTTTAAAATGAGCTCTTTTTAGTTATTTTTTTTAAAAAAGCGCGTGCTTTTCAGAATATATTCATAACTTTGCCCCCAGGTTGTAAAAAATGGGTTTACATCTGGTGGATGAACTGAGAGAGGATAGGGGGAGATGGATATGTGGAGAAAGGCTTCGGAAACTAAGATTTACACAATATAATTAGGTTCAAAATATGAGCAAAGTAACACTTAATCCCGACTACCTATTTGAGGTGAGTTGGGAGGTCTGTAACAAAGTGGGAGGTATCCACACGGTGGTTTCAACAAAGGCGCTGACGGTTACCAAAAAGATGGGAGATAACTATATCCTTATCGGCCCCGACTTCAATAGTGATGTCGAGAATCTGGAGTTTGCTGAGGATAGATCTCTTCTAACTCACTTGCGCCACAAATTACACGCTGCTGGTATTCGAGCCCGGGTCGGCAGGTGGCGCATAGCTGGTGAGCCAATCGTTGTTCTGGTCGACTTTACCTATCTATTTAGTAAAAAAGATGAGGTTCTCTCAAAGATGTGGAAGCGAGCACATGTAGATTCTCTATCGGGCGAGTGGGACTATGTTGAGTCGATTCTCTTTGGCTGGGCTGCCGGTCAGGTGATCGCCACCTATAAGCAAATCTACTGCGATAATAGCGATAAGATAGTAGCCCACTTCCATGAGTGGATGACCGTCTCGGGCGGAATATACCTTTCAGAGGCCGCGCCACATGTCGCCACAACCTTTACAACACATGCCACCGTTCTAGGTCGCTCAATAGCGGGAAATCATCTGCCGCTCTATGGAAATCTACACAATTATAACCCCGACGAGCTCTCTTCGCGATTTAATGTCCGCGCTAAGCACTCAATCGAGCGCGAGGCGGCGCACAGCGTTGATGCTTTCCTAACGGTTAGCACCATCACCGCCGAGGAGTGTAGCGCCCTTTTGCAGCGCCCTGTGGATTGCGTCACCCCAAATGGTTTTGAGAGCGATTTTGTGTGGAAGAGCCGTGAGTTTAACGCCAAGCGAAAGATCGCGCGCGAGAAGATGATCTCGGTTGCGGAGGCGCTTTATGGTTATAAATATAAGACAGAGCCTATTATTATAGGCACAAGCGGCCGCTATGAGTATCGCAATAAGGGTATTGATCTATTCCTGGAGTCGCTGAAATATCTGGCGGCCGATCCAAACCTTGATCGCGAGATACTTGTCTATCTAACAGTTCCCGCTGGTCAGCGTGGGCCAAGAGTGGATCTTCAGGCTCGCCTTAAAGATCCTGCTGCGCAGATCGACCCATATCAGCCAAAGTTCTTAACACACTATATGGAGCACCCGGAGTGGGATCCTGTGTCGAACTCGATCCGCGGCTCAATCCTTGAGAACACATCCACTAAGGTGAAGGTTGTCTTTGTGCCAGCCTACCTTAATGAGACAGATGGCATCTTTGGCTGCCCATACTATGAGGTGCTCGTTGGTATGGATGCCACGGTCTATGCCTCATACTATGAGCCATGGGGCTACACTCCGCTTGAGTCGGCAGCCTTTCATGTGCCAACCATCACAACCACGCTCGCCGGCTTCGGTAAGTGGGTCAACGATGAGGCCTCGGCCGAGGGTGTGACGGTCATCGAGCGCGACGACCACAACGATGGCGATGTTATCAACGATATTGCCGCCTCAATCCTCTCGTTCACCAAGAAATCTGCCGACGAGCACAAGAGCCTGCGCAAGAGCGTGGTCGAGGTTGCCAACACGGCACTCTGGTCAAATCTCTTTTCGGAGTATGAGACAGCGTATGATATTGCACTTAAAAATTCAATCTCTCGCACCAAGGATCTGCCTAGGGAGGAGAGCACAAACGGTATAGAAATTATTAATTATTCAAATCAAACATTGATGAACAATCATCCAAATTGGACTCGAATGATGGTTGAGACCTCTCTTCCATCTCGTCTATATGCTCTTGAGGAGCTTTCGCGCAATCTTTGGTGGTGCTGGACAGCATCTGCACGCGACCTTTTTGAGTCTATCGACCCAGCATTGTGGGTAGAGGTAGAGCGCAACCCAATCGCACTTATTGATAGACTTTCACTAGATAAACTTAAGGCCCTAGAGAGCGACGAGGTATTCCTCGCTCAGCTAGATAGTGTATATGCTGATTTCACCGCCTACATGGCCGAGAAGCCAGAGGCTGATAAGTCAACCATCGCCTACTTCTCAATGGAGTATGGTCTACACTCATCGCTTAAGATCTACTCTGGTGGTCTAGGTATCCTTGCCGGCGACTACCTTAAGGAGGCATCGGATCGCAACACCCCAATGGTTGCCGTTGGTCTACTCTATCGCTATGGTTACTTCACTCAGCGCCTATCGTCGCAGGGTGCTCAGGAGGCGACATACGAGGCTCAGAACTTTATGAAGCTGCCAATCTCGCCCGTGCGCGATGCCGAGGGTAACTGGGTAACAGTATCTGTAGGTCTTCCTGGCCGCACACTTACTGCTCATGTTTGGAAGTGCCCTGTGGGTCGCACCGATCTTTACCTTATGGATACCGATCACGACCTTAACCTCGACGAGGATAAGTCGATCACCCACCACCTATATGGCGGCGACTGGGAGAACCGCCTAAAGCAGGAGATCCTGCTAGGTATCGGTGGTATCCGCCTGCTCAAAGCGCTAGGTATCGAGCAGCAGGTTTACCACTGCAACGAGGGTCACGCTGCATTTATCGGTGTTGAGCGTATGCGCCAGCTTATCGCAGACAAGGGTCTAACCTATGCCGAGGCTATCGAGGTTGTTCGCTCATCGGCGCTCTTCACAACCCACACTCCGGTGCCAGCAGGTCACGACGCCTTCCCAGAGTCGATGATTCGTCAATATATGTCGCACTACCCCGATACTCTAGGTATCGACTGGGGTCAGTATATCAGCCTTGGTAAGACCAACCCAGCGGATAGCAACGAGCGCTTCTCGATGTCGGTACTTGCTTGCAACCTATCTCAGGAGGTTAACGGTGTATCATGGCTTCACGGAGAGGTTTCGAAGGATATCATGGGTCACATGTGGCCAGGATACTTCAAAGATGAGCTACACATCGGCTATGTTACAAATGGTGTTCACTTCCCAACTTGGGTTGCCGCCAACCTTCGCGGACTATATGAGAAGTACTTCCCACAGGGCTTTGAGGGTCACACATACCAGATCCCAGAGTGGCAGGGTGTTCACAATATTCCAGATGATACACTTTGGACAGAGCGCATGAAGCTCAAGAGAAGACTCTTCGATCACATCCGCTCACGCTATAGCGACCCATCAAAGGTGCGTTTCGACTCGCCAAGCCAGATCGTTCGCATCATTGATAGCCTAAACCCAGAGGTTCTAACAATCGGTTTTGCCCGTCGTTTCGCAACCTACAAGCGTGCACACCTTCTATTCACCAATCTTGAGCGCCTTGAGGCTATTGTAAATAATAAGGAGAAGCCAGTACAGTTTGTATTCGCTGGTAAGGCGCACCCAAATGATAAGCCAGGCCAGGATCTAATCAAGAGAATCGTCGAGGTTTCACTTATGCCACAGTTTGTGGGTAAGATCCTATTCTTGCAGAACTACGATATGGAGCTTGCTCGCCACATGGTTCAGGGCGTTGATGTATGGCTCAACACACCAACCCGCCCATTGGAGGCCTCGGGTACTTCGGGCGAGAAGTGTGTAATGAATGGTGTGATGCAGTTCTCTGTCCTTGATGGATGGTGGGTTGAGGGCTACAAGCCAAACGCCGGCTGGATGCTACCTATGGAGCGCACCTTTGCCGATCAGCGTTTCCAGGATGAGCTAGATGCTGAGATGGTATACTCTACAATCGAGGAGTCTATCGCACCACTATACTACTCACGTCAGGGCTTCGACAAGGTTCCACACGCATGGTTGGCCTATGTTAAGAACTGCGTTGCCGATGTAGCATCAAACTTCACAACAAACCGCATGCTTATCGACTATGAGGATCGCTTCTACAACAAGCTTGCAGCTCGCCAGCAGATGGTCAATGCCGATGGTTTTGCCGTTGCTAAGCAGATCGCTGCCTGGAAGAGCAATATCCTTGAGAAGTGGAATGATATCAAGGTTGTTGATGTTCAGCGCGCGCGTCTTGACAATGAGGCAATCTATGTGGGTAAGAACTACCACTATGAGGTTGCGCTTGATCTTGCAGGCCTTGATGCTACAGATGTAGGTGTTGAGATGGTTGTAGCTGCTCAGAACGTCGATGGACAGCCTGTAAAGGTTATCGAGAAGGTTCAGCTAGCCGTTGTTAAGTCGGAGGGTGAGTTCGTAACCTACGCAATCGACTATGTACCAGCAAATACCGGCATGTATGATGTTGCAATACGTGTATATCCAACCTCTGATAAGCTAGAGTACAGAATGGATATGCCATTGGTTAAATGGGCGTAATGATATTAAAAAAGTAAAATATATAAAATATTTACCATGAAAAGATTTTTTTCTTGGTAAATATTTTATATATTTACACCACAGAAAATAAATTTTAAGATATGGCAGCTTTAACATTTGATAAAAATGAGCTTGGTAATCTTGAGTATTCGCTCAAGAGAGAGATGCTAGCGACCGATCGCCGTGGTGGTTATATGAGCACAACGATCGTTGGTTGTAATACAAGAAAGTATCACGGCCTAATCGTAGCCCCCATCGACGAGAGCGATAGGGAGTTTGTGCTTCTATCATCACTAGATGAGACAGTGGTGCTGGATGGTTTCCGTTTCAATCTAGCACTTCACCGCTTCAATGGAGGCAACTATGAGCCACGCGGTCACAAATATATCACCGACTTTGAGTACACCCCAGCCCCAACGATAACCTATCGTGTGGGCGATGTTGTTCTGCGCAAGGAGCTTTTGTGGATCCACAAGCGCACGCAGCTTATGGTTAAGTATACCCTGGTGGAGTCGAGTGCCGATAGTGTAAACTTGCAGCTTCGCCCATTTTTGGCATTCCGTAGCCGCCATGCTCTTTCAAAGGCAAATATGTATGCCGATGGCCGCTCTTATGAGGTGGCTTGTGGTGTAAAATCTCGTCTATACGAGAACTTCCCATGGCTCTATATGCAGTGCAACCGCAAGGATGTAGAGTTTGTTTCGGCCCCAGATTGGTACTATGATTTTGAGTATCAAGAGGAGCTTGATCGTGGTTACGAGGGTCATGAGGATCTTCTAACAACGGGTTATTTCGATTTGCAAATAGCTAAAGGCGAGAGTGTTGTCTTCTCAGCTTCGACCGAGGAGATGTTCTCGGCTGACACCATCACCGAGATGTATAACCTCTCTAGCTCGCGCAGAACCGAGAAGGTAGACTTCCACTCATGCTTGCGCCATGCTGCGCGCCAGTTTGTGGTTCGTCGCCCTAATAATAAGGTTGAGGTTATCGCCGGCTACCCATGGTATGGCGTGGTTGGTCGCGAGGCACTTATCTCGCTTCCAGGACTCACCCTTGAGCAGGGGCATAAGGAGGATTGTATTGATGTGATCAATAGTTTGATAAATGATGTTGAGCACAATGATCTTAATCGTAGCTATCTTATCGCCGAGGCTGTAGATACTCAGCTGCTTATATTTAGAGTTTTGCAGGAGCTTGAGAAGGAGATCGGTCAAGAGAAGATCTGGGCCGACTACTCAACATTTATGAAGGGTATACTTGTTAAGTACATCAACGGTGTGCAGAGCGAGCGTTGCAACGTATCGGTTCATGAGAATGGCCTGGTATGGGCGTGGGCAAACTATGGCGCAAATACATGGATGGATACCACCATTGATGCCGCCGACGCACCAGCCAGAAATGGCTATCATGTTGAGGTTAATGCCTTGTGGTATAATGCAATATGCTACACCTTGGCTCTGGCCGAGAAGATGGGCGATAGTGAGTTTGTCGCCGCTTGGGGCTCAATGCCTGAGAAGATTAAGGGCTCGTTCAATGAGCTGTTTGTTCTCTCGGATGGCACTTTGGCCGATTTTGTCGGCGTTCATGGTCGCAACGAGTCGATCCGTTCAAATATGATACTTGCAGCCTCTCTAGATTACAAGATGATCAGCGAGGAGCAGTGTGTAAATGTTATTAGAACAATTCAGCAGCACCTGCTAACACCAAAGGGCTTGCGTTCGCTCTCGCCTCGCAATCCACTATATGGAGTGCCGGTGACCAACTCCGCGGCCAAGAATGGCTCGGTTTGGGTGTGGCCAATTGCACCATATGTTAAGGCCTGCTTCGATGTTATGGGCGATAGCTTCCTCTCGGAGGCTGAGAGGATTCTCGAGGGATTCGAGGATGAGACACAGAGCCATGGTATCGGCTCTGTTAGCGAGTACTACGATGCAGATCCACCACATCAGCCACACGGGGCAATCTCGCAGGCGTGGAGTGTTGCGGCAGTATTGGAGGTTATTAAGATGGTTGAGGCTCGTAAGGCTGCAATGCCCAAAAAGCGTGCGCCACGTGTTGCTAAGCCAAAGGCGGCAGCAGCCCCAAAGGCGGCAGCCAAGAAGAGTACTACAAAGAGGGTTGCCAAGCCAAAGGTCGGGGCGGCGGCAGCACCTAAAAAGAGAGCCACTCGCGCCAAGAAGGTGGTCGAGTAGCTTGGGGGTGAGGGTAGTGAGTAATATGTGAGGTTGGTGATAGCCATAGGCTTTGCACTTGAGGTGCATCCCACGACTATCAATGATGGATGAAAGAGGAGAAACGAAAACGATAAATAATAAGAAAAAATGAGAGTATTGATGTTTGGATGGGAGTTCCCACCACATATTGCAGGAGGTTTGGGTACGGCGTGCTACGGTATGACACGCGGTCTGGCTCGTAATGGAGTTGAGGTTACATTCGTTGTGCCTCGTGCCTATGGCGATGAAGATCAGCGTTTTATCAGGGTTGTAAACGCTAGTGATGTAGAGGCGCACTATGGATCAACATTCGGAGGATCGGAGGATGTCTATGACAAGTTGTCATTTATACATATCGACTCAAATATGGTTCCATATATCTCTCCCGAAGAGTATAGCATCTACCATGAGGAGTTTGTAAAGTCTGGCAAGAAGGTGTGGTCTACGACCGATGTCTGGAAGCAGCGTTACACTTTCTCGGGTAAGTATGGTGCTAACTTAATGGAGGAGGTTGCCCGCTATGCAATGGTTGCCGCACAGGTTGCCAAGGAGCTAGATGGAGAGTTTGATGTAATTCACGCTCACGACTGGTTGACCTACTATGCAGGTATTGCCGCCAAGGAGATCTCTGGCAAGCCGCTAGTTGTGCATCTTCACGCCTCGGAGCACGACCGAAGTGGCGAGAATGTAAACACGCAGGTCTACGAGATTGAGAAGAGTGGTATGATGGCCGCCGATAAGGTTATCGCCGTATCAAATCTAACAAGAAATATCGCAATTACAAAGTATGGCATAGATGCTAGCAAGGTTGTAACTGTGCACAACGCTGTGCGTTTCGCCGAGAAAGAGGAGGTGGAGCCCGAGAGAGGTGTTGAGGATAAGATCGTTACATTCCTAGGTCGTATCACCTATCAAAAGGGTCCCGACTACTTCGTCGAGGCCGCAGCTAAGGTTCTAAAGCGTGTGCCAAATGTCCGCTTCGTTATGGCCGGTTCGGGTGATATGATGAACCACGTTATCCGCCGCGTTGCCCGCCTAGGTATCGCAGATAGATTCCACTTTACAGGATTTTTGAAGGGCGAGGATGTTCACAAGATGTTCCAGCTCTCAGATGTATATATTATGCCATCGGTCTCTGAGCCATTTGGCATCTCGCCTCTTGAGGCTATGCGTTCAAATGTGCCGGTTATCATCTCTAAGCAGAGTGGTGTGGCCGAGGTATTGGACTATGCCGTTAAGGTAGACTACTGGAACGTCGATGCCATGGCCGATGCTATCTATGGTCTAATCACCTATCCCGCCCTAAGCAAGATGTTTGCCCAGAAGGGTCTAAAGGAGGTTACCGGTCTTAAGTGGAATAATGCAGCCTCAAAGGTTAAGGAGGTATATGAGTCAGCAATTTCAGGAAAATAATAAATTATAACGAACATATGAAAACTATCTGTTTATACTTCCAGGTGCACCAGCCATGGCGTTTGAAGACCTACCGCTTCTTCAATATGGGCACAGATCACAACTACCTAGATGATCTGCTCAACCGCTCAATTATGCAGAAGGTGGCACGCGAGTGCTATCTACCTATGAATGCAATTCTTCTTAATCTGATTAAGTCTACTAACGGCAAGTTTCGTTGTGCTTTCTCAATCACAGGTATAGCTATCGAGCAGTTCAGAGCTCATGCCCCCGAGGTTCTAGAGTCGTTCCGTGCCCTTGCCGAGACTGGCTCGGTAGAGTTCTTGGCCGAGACCTACTCGCACTCTCTATCATCTCTTGTTAGCGAGGAGGAGTTTGCAAAGGAGGTTAAGCTCCACTCTGCAACTATTAAAAAGGAGTTTGGTGTTAAGACAACAGCTTTCCGTAATACGGAGCTTATCTACTCTGACCAGATCGGCGAGATGGTGGCTAAGATGGGCTTTAAGACTATGCTAGCCGAGGGTGCTAAGCATGTACTTGGCTGGAAATCACCAAACTACGTATATACCAATGCACTTAATCAGAAGCTACGCCTGCTTATGCGCAACTATAAATTCTCTGACGATATCGCCTTCCGTTTCTCAAACCAGGGCTGGGATCAATACCCGCTAACCGCCGAGAAGTATGTAGGATGGTTGCTCTCTGAGGAGTCTGCCGGCGATGTTATCAATCTATTTATGGATTATGAGACATTCGGCGAGCACCAGAAGGCATCTACCGGAATCTTCGAATTTATGAAGGCGTTCCCGGTTAAGGCTCTTGAGAGCGGGCAGTTGCAGTTCGCAACCCCAACTGAGGCGGCCAAGAAGTGTCCTCCAGTATCTGTCCTCTACTGCCCGCACGTTATGTCATGGGCAGACGAGGAGCGCGACATCACCGCCTGGATCGGTAATGAGCTTCAGAATGAGGCCTTTGCAAAACTCTATGCTGTGCGCGATAAGGTCATAGCTCTTAATGATGCCAACTACAACCACGTTTGGCGCTTTATGCAGACCTCGGATCACTTCTACTATATGGCTACAAAGTGGCTATCGGATGGTGATGTGCACTCATATTTCAACCCATACGACTCGGCTTACGATGCATTCATCAACTATATGAATGCTCTAGCTGACTTCGAGATCGAGATCGACAAGAGTATCGCGGCTAAGGCATAATTATTACTCTATATATAGGTATCCCATCCTGCTTGCCAGGGTGGGATATTTTCTTGTTGCCCTTCTGGGATCTTATTCTGCCACGAAAGGATCTAAAATGAATATTTTATCAAATAATTTACAAAAACATTTGGATGGAAAGATAAAAAGGCATACATTTGCAACCGCTAAGAGAGAGACGTGCTAGAGAGTTACGGAAAGAGCTTAGCGAGGTTCTTATAAAGAGATGGATTGAGATAGGGTTTAAAATAAATATTCGAAAACATTTGGATATTAAAAAAAGACCAACTATCTTTGCAGTCCTTTTCGGCCTCAAAATTTGGGGTAGGTAGGAGTCGGGTTACGAGGCAGCGATGCTGAGTGGCGAAACAAAAAAAGATTGTTCTAAATAAATATATAGGACATTGTTCTTTGAAGTAATTGAGCAGCTATTAGTTTTCATCTTAAGGAGCTAAATTAGACTAACGCTAGTTTAGTGAGCTAAGATAATAAAGATAACAATACTTTGAGAAAAAAAATAAAAGAGCTAGAGATATAAACAAAAAAACATTTTACAATGGAGAGTTTGATCCTGGCTCAGGATGAACGCTAGCGGCAGGCCTAACACATGCAAGTCGAGGGGCATCGGGATCTTCGGATCGC
>JBCQTD010000004.1:0-80939 GCA_047178725.1 Rikenellaceae bacterium | reverse complement strand
CCAATAATTATTTTACCCTACTTATATTTTCGATTCAATAGCAAAAAAATCTCTTCTCCAATAGTACTCTTAAAAACACACCAATAATTATTTTACCCTACTTAAAACCAAACCTATATAAAATGAAAAACAACCTACTACCGCTATTAGCTGGTGCCGCGACACTTGCCTCTTGTGGGCAGGACGGGGGTGCTACCGATCGCCCTAACTTCCTCTTCGTCTTTGTTGATGATCTGGGATATGCAGATGTTGGATTTAATGGTTCAACCTATTATGAGACTCCAAATATTGATGCTGCAGCACAGAAGAGTGTCATCTTCGAGAACTCATATATGTACCCCACAAGTTCACCCTCGCGCACTGCGCTCTTTACAGGTCAGCAGTCGTTCCGCACCGGAGTATATAATGTGCCCGTACTGGAGACAAAGGGCGATGCTAGCGATAATATCTACTCGCGCTGGACTATCACCAAGGATTATCCATTCTATAGCGAGCAGCTGGCCAAGGTTGGCTACAAATCAATACACCTAGGCAAGTGGCATGTTGTGGGGCCATATCCAGATGAGGAGCTGTCTATGGCATTTCCTATCGAGAAGCAGCTCGCTCAGCCCAATGCGGGAGATTACTCGTGGGTAGAGAGACACAAGAGTGATGATATAAAGCTAAGCTTCTACCCAGAGGGTCGTGGCTTTGTGCAGAATATTGGTGGTAGCTTCAGGGGAGATCCCGCCTATGAGGAGGGTGGATATAAGAGCAGCACGGGAGGCTATCGTGCCCCATTCTCTAACCCATTTGTTGAGAAGCGAGCCGACGATGAGTGGTTGACCGACCGCCTAACGGATGATGCCATCAGCTTTATGAAGGAGAATAAGGGTGGCCCATTCTTTGTAAACCTACACTACTACACAGTTCACCAGCCGGTTATTAGCCGCAGCGATGAATTAGTTGAAAAATATATGGCAAAAGATGGCGACGAGACTCTAGGTCAAGGTGTTGGCAATAAAGATAAGAAGCTTAAAGCGGCAGCTTACGCCTCGATGATCGAGTCGCTTGACGATAACTTTGGTCGCATGGTTGATTTCTTGGAGGAGAGCGGGCTGGATAAGAATACAATCATTGTATTCTCTTCGGATAATGGATATAATTTTGGTGCAAACAACCTCCTACGTGGAAAAAAACGTGACATCTACGAGGGTGGAGTTCGTGTGCCAACATTTATCTATTGGCCAGGAAAGAGTGTTGCGCGCCGCACTAAGATCTCTGTTTCGGTGCTAGACTACTTCCCTACATTCCTAGATCTTGCAGGCATTAATGACTATAAAGGCACGCTAGATGGCAACTCAATAAAGCCGCTGCTAACATCGGATGATGAGGCATTCAAGGAGCGCCCAATCTTCTGGCAGATCAGTAGCCGCAGCGCAAGGATGGGCACATGTACCGCTGTGCGCCAAGGTAAGTATAAGGCAATACAGTTTTTGGCCACTGGCGAGGTGGAGGTGTATGACCTTGAGAATGATCCAATGGAGAGCAAAAACCTAGCTAAAACAAATAAAGCTATCGCTGGTAAATTTGCAAAGCAGATGAGCGAATGGAGAGTAGATAATAATGTTCCAATGCCCGGTGATGCCGTGGTGCGCTAGAGGCGAATATAATTATCTGTTAAGGGTCGATCCAATGGATCGACCCTCTTTTTTAATTATGCAAGTAAAAAATTTTCAATATTAGGATTAATATTTGTATCTTTGCCCTCTAACACGGCCATCGTGCTGTGCAACGTATCAAATATATTCAAGATGCCAGAGATAAAAGATAGAGATATAATAGAGCAGATCGGTGAGAATGAGTATAAATATGGTTTTACCACTCAAATAGATACCGAAATCATAGACAAGGGTCTTTCAGAGGCAGTTGTTAGATTGATATCAGAGAAGAAGGGCGAACCGGATTGGATGACCGAGCGCAGGCTACAAGCCTATAGGCATTGGCTCACGCTGGAGGTGCCAACATGGGCGCACCTAAATATTCCGGAGATAGATTTTCAGGCCATAAGCTATTACGCGGCGCCTAAGCCCAAAAAGAGCCTAGAGTCGATAGATGAGGTAGACCCTGAGCTAAAGCGCACTTTTGACAAGTTGGGTATTCCGCTCGAAGAGCAGATGGCGCTAGCCGGGGTTGCGGTGGATGCGGTGATGGATTCGGTCTCTGTAAAGACCACCTTTAGAGATACGCTCGCAGAGCTGGGTATTGTGTTTTGTTCCATATCTGAAGCCATAAAGGAGTATCCTGAGATAATCAAGCGCTACTTGGGTCGTGTGGTTCCATATACCGACAACTATTACGCCGCGCTTAATGCTGCCGTATTCTCGGATGGCTCTTTCTGTTATATCCCAAAAGGGGTTCGCTGCCCAATGGAGCTATCAACCTATTTTAGAATCAATGCCGCCGGTACAGGTCAGTTTGAGCGCACACTTATTATTGCCGATGATGGTGCCGAGGTGAGCTATCTAGAGGGGTGCACCGCTCCTATGCGCGATGAAAATCAGCTCCATGCCGCTGTGGTAGAGATTGTAGTGCATAATGATGCTAAGGTAAAATACTCAACCGTGCAGAATTGGTACCCTGGAGATAAGGATGGCAAGGGTGGTATCTATAATTTTGTCACAAAGCGAGGGGTTTGCCATGAGAGGGCACACCTTTCGTGGACCCAGATAGAGACCGGCTCGGCAATTACGTGGAAGTATCCTAGCTGCGTTTTGTTAGGCGAGGGCTCTGTGGGTGAGTTCTACTCCGTAGCGATGACAAATAATCATCAGCAGGCAGACACCGGAACAAAAATGATCCATATCGGGCGCGACACACGCAGCAGAATTGTATCCAAAGGAATCTCGGCTGGAGTTAGCGAAAATAGCTATCGCGGACTTGTCAAGGTTGGGCGCGACGCCCATAATGCGCGCAACTATTCACAATGCGATTCGCTTCTTATTGGTGACAAATGTGGAGCACACACATTCCCGGTGATGGATGTAAACAACCCCTCAGCGGTGGTAGAGCATGAGGCAACAACCTCTAAAATCTCCGAGGATCAGCTCTTCTACTGCAATCAGCGAGGCATACCAACCGAGGATGCCGTTGGACTTATAGTAAATGGATATGCCAAGGAGGTACTCGCCAAGCTCCCGATGGAGTTTGCTGTTGAGGCGCAGAAGCTTTTAGCCTTGAGTCTAGAGGGTAGTGTAGGATAAAAATAAAACAAAATAAGATATGTCAAGCAAAACTATATTGAGTGTAAAAGATCTCTGCGCTAATGTTGGAGATCAGCCTATTCTTAAGGGTATAAACCTAGAGGTTAAGGCCGGTGAGGTGCATGCTATCATGGGGCCTAACGGCTCTGGAAAGAGCACATTTGCCTCTGTTTTAGCCGGAAATGAGAAGTTCACCGTAACCTCGGGCACGGTCTCATTTATGGAGCAAAATCTATTCGATCTCGCTATTGAGGATCGTGCTAGACTAGGCCTATTCCTTGGCTTCCAATATCCGGTTGAGATTCCTGGTGTGTCGATGGCTAATTTCATGAAGATTGCCGTTGCCGAGCAGCGTAGGTTTAAAGGCTTGGAGCCTCTAACTGCGGGTGAATATCTAAAGCTCATGCGCGAGAAGAGCGCCGTTGTGGAGCTCGATTATAAGCTAAATTCTCGCTCGGTAAACGAGGGTTTTTCGGGCGGCGAGAAGAAGAAAAACGAGATATTCCAGATGGCGATGCTTGAACCAACGTTGTCGATTCTCGACGAGACCGACAGCGGTCTGGATATTGATGCTCTTAGAATCGTCGCCACGGGCGTCACAAAACTTAAGAGAGAAGATAACGCCACAGTGGTGATCACACACTATCAGCGCCTACTAGATTACATTGTGCCCGACTTTGTGCATGTTTTATATAAGGGTCGCATCATCTATTCGGGCGATAAAACTCTAGCTCTTAAGCTAGAGGAGGAGGGTTATGATTGGCTGATTAACGATCACAAGGAGTAGTATGGAGCAATTTATAAAGAGTGTAGCCCAGAGCGCAGAGGTTATTCTTGATGCTAGGGAGCTCGTCATTGACAACCCAAATAGCGATAAGAGATATCTCCTGCTCTCTCCGCGAGATATGTCGATCGAGATAAAGGGTGATCTTCGGGCGGCTCAATTAGTGATTATCCATAGCAATAGCGGTGAATCTACACTTACCATTAAGCTCGCTTGCGGAGCTAAATTAAACCTTGTCGAGGTGCTGTTTAGCCCTGTTTGCGAGGGTGTGAATCTAATAATGAATAGTGATAGTTCGTGTGAGATGAGCTCTATTCGTGTGGCGGGGGGAAACAGTAGATATGATGTCAACATGGAGGGGCGTGGGGCAAACCTTGTCTTAAACTCATTAATCCTCGCCGAGGATGGCGAGTGTGTGAAATTCAAATCCAATGTTAGACATCTGGTTCCAAATTGTGATAGCCGCTCGCTTACAAAATCTATAGCTGCCGGATGCTCAAACATCTTCTTCGATGGCCTAGTATATGTGGCAAAAGATGCCCAAAAGAGCAATGCCGAGCAGAGCAGTAGAAATATTGAGCTAGGCAAATATTCAAAAATTAATATCCAACCACAGCTTGAGATCTATGCCGATGATGTTAAATGTTCGCACGGAGCTACCGTTGGACAGCTCAATAGTGATGCTATCTGGTATATGCGCCAGCGAGGTCTGAGCGAAGATCTTGCACAGAGGCTTCAGATGGAGGGGTTTGCGATGGATGTTGTCTCAAAATGTAGCGTTGAAGATCTTCACGAGGAGCTCGCGCGCCTTGTTGAGCAGAAACTTTTAAAGATGTAAAGATGTTTGACATAAGCAAGCTTAGAGCAGATTTTCCGATACTATCTAGAGAGGTGAGCGGCAAACCTCTGGTCTATCTAGATAGCGGAGCTACGGCTCAGAAGCCCATTCAGGTGATCGAAATGGTCGACTATATGCACCGCGAGATGAATGCAAATATTCATCGCGGTGTGCATTATCTATCGCAGGAGGCGACAACTATGTATGAGGCATCGCGCGAGAGTGTTCGTAGATTTATTGGTGCCGAGTCTTTAGAGCAGATCATATTTACCGCCGGCGCAACCGCCTCGATCAATCTTGTTGCCTACTCATGGGGCGATATAGAGCTTAGGGAGGGTGACAACATCATAATCTCTGAGATGGAGCACCACTCCAATATTGTGCCTTGGCAGATGATCGCTCAACGCAAAGGTGCCGAGATTAGGGTTCTGCCATTTGATGATGCAGGTGCTCTTATCTTGGATAGACTAGATGATCTGCTCGATGAGCGCACGAAGATGGTGGCCATAACGCAGAGCTCAAATACACTCGGCTCGCGCCCCGACCTTAAATATATCATCGCCAAAGCGCACGCTGTTGGAGCGAGGGTGTTGGTGGATGGCTGCCAGGGCGTGGTTCATGGCGGGGTTAATGTTGCGGAGCTAGATTGCGATTTTTACGCCTTCTCTGGCCATAAACTCTATGGCCCAACGGGCATAGGTGTGTTGTATGGCAAAAAGGAGCTACTGGATAGCATGCCTCCATTCTTATGTGGTGGAGATATGGTTGATAGAGTCTCATTCGAAAGGACAACATACGCGCCGCTACCTCTTAAATTTGAGGCGGGCACGGCTAACTATATTGGTGCCGTAGGACTTGGCGAGGCCATTAAGTATATTGAACAATACAATGCAGCAGATATCGAGAGCCATGAGCGAGAGCTTCTAGATTATGCAACATCGTCTTTGGAGAGGATCGACGGGCTTAGGATCTATGGCAATCAGAGCGATAAGAGTGCCATAATATCGTTCGGCATTGAGGGTGTGCACCACTATGACCTGGGTATGATCCTAGATAAATTGGGAATAGCCATCAGAACCGGGCAGCATTGTGCCGAGCCTACGATGACACACTATGGCGTTAGCGGAATGGCGCGCGCCTCATTTGGAATATATAATACCGTAGAGGAGATTGACGTGCTTTTCTCAGGCGTTGAGCGTGCGGTCAAGATGTTAAGGTAATTATGTTTATAGTATTAGAGGGATTAGATGGCGCAGGCAAGTCGACACAGATCGAGATGCTGCGCGAAAAGCTTAAGGCTAGAGGTGTAGAGAGTGAATATTTGCACTTTCCGCGCTTTGATGCTCCAATATATGGCGAGATGATCGCTAGATTTTTGCGTGGTGAATTGGGGGCACTCTCTGAAGTTAACCCATATCTTGTAGCTATGCTATATGCTGGCGACAGAGCTGATGCCGCCGCCATGATACGCTCGTGGCTTGATGAGGGCAAGGCGGTTATACTTGATCGCTATGTATACTCAAATGTCGGCTATCAATGTGCAAAAGTGGAGAATGAGGCGGAGCGGGCGGAGCTTCGTGATTGGATCTTGAATCTTGAGTTTGAGCACTATAAAATTCCTCGTGCTGATATATCAATCTTTCTAGATGTGCCATTCGCCTTTACTGCCGCGAAACTAGCGGCCACCAGAGAGGGTGATGATCGCGGCTACCTGAAGGGTAAAAAAGATATCCATGAATCTTCGCTCACGCTTCAGCAGAGGGTGAGAGAGGTGTATCTTGATGCGGCCACAAAGGATGAATCTCTGCATATTATTGATTGCGCAGATGCCCAGGGTGGCATGGAAGCTCCAGATATGATCCATGCTAAAATATCACAGTTGATTGAGGAGTGCAGATGTTCTATCTAGATAATATAAAGCGCATAAAGCCATTAAAGATTGCCGCCCATGCTTGTCGACTAGCAATGGGGCTAATCTTTATATTCTCGGGGCTTATCAAGGCGATAGATCCTTGGGGGACCCTTATCAAGATCCAGGAGTATCTGGTGATCTATGGCCTGGATTGGATGACTCCCGCAAGCAAGGGTCTTGCGATTTGGATGAGTAGTGCCGAACTTATGATGGGCTGCATGCTCACCTTTAAGGTTCGTATAAGGATGGTCTCCATATTTGCCCTAACAGCCATGTCGATCTTTACTGTGGTAAGTCTACTTAGCGCAACATTGCTACCCGTTGAGGATTGTGGTTGCTTTGGTGAGGCAATTAGGCTTACACCCTGGCAGACATTTTTTAAAAACATGTGTCTGTGGCCGATGGCCTTTGTAATATGGTATCGCTATCGCCCGGACAAGATATTTGTATTCAAAATCTTAGAGATATCACTTGCGGCAACCTTCTTTTTTAGCACAGTAGGCCTTAGCTACTACTGCTACAATCATCTACCATTGATAGATTTTAGACCCTATAAAATTGGCGTAAATCTACCCGAGGCAATAGAGACAGCGGCTAGTGCACGTGCACAGTTTGAGACGGTGCTTGTCTGCCGTAATCTGAAGAGTGGCAAGATTAAAGAGTTTGCACTAGAGGATAAACAGTGGCAGGATGATAGTCGATGGGAGTGGATGGAGACACGAATCATTAGCGACGAGGAGCCTTCGGTTAGGGCATCGGTGAGCGAATTTTCGCTGCGCAATGCCTATGGCAAGGAGTGTACCAACGAGATTATTAGTTATGACGAGGGGGCAATAGATCTTATTTGTGTGACTAAAATGAGAGATATTGATCCTGAATGCATGGAGCGCCTTAAAAGTTTTATTGAACAATCATTAGCCAGCGGCAATAGGGTGGTCTGCTTAACACCAGAGAGGCTATATGATGAAGATATGCTGGTGGCCGGGCATAGAGTTGAAGCGTACAATATAGACCCTTCGACCATGAAGACTGTTATTCGCGCCGAGGTTGGTGTTGTCACTCTAAAAAATGGAGTTATTATCAACAAACGAAACTGGCGCGATCTGTAAAGACGAGCCTCGGCTACTTCATTTGGTCAAATATATCCAAGGCTTTAACACTATCACCCTTAGCCTCAATCAAGGCGAGCTGTAGAAGCACTCGTGCTTTGGCGGGGTTTAACTTATATGATGAGGTGAAACCATAGCCTGCATCATCAACCTCGCCATGAGAATTCACCTCTCCAGTTGGGACTCTTGATGCTCTGACAACTGCCACGCCACCCTGTGCTGCACGTGCGAGAGCCTCAAGTGTAGCATCATTTGTATTTCCGTGGCCAACCCCGGCAAAGACTATGCCTTTATACCCTTTAGATATCAGGAAACCAACAAGCTCAGGGTCGCTATCTACGTGGCCATATAGTATTGCTACCTTAGGGAGCGAAGATGCTGGAGGAATGGTTTTGAAACACTTGCGCTCAACGCTCGGGTATATAAACTCCGCTTTGCCATTTACAACCGACCCAATAGGGGCGCTATTGGGCGCTTTAAAGGCATCAGTCTTTATAGTGTTAAATTTTACCACATCGCGAGCAAGTATTAGATCATCATTCATCATAACCATAGCGCCACGGCCATATGAGGCGGGTGAGGTGGCTGCCACCACAGCAGAGTAAAGGTTCGCAGGCCCATCAGCTCCAAGTCCGGTTGATGGACGCATGGCTCCAACCAGGATTATGGGTTTAGGCGATGCCACAAGAAGCGATAAGAGGTAGGCGCTCTCCTCCATAGTGTCGGTACCGTGGGTCACCACAACACCCGAGACATCCTTCCTCAGGAGTGTTTTTTCGATATATGCAGCTAGCTCCAGCTGTTTTGCGCTGCTCATATTTTGTGAACCTGTATTTAAAAACTGCACCGCCTCAATCTCTGCAACCGCCTCAATGCCCTTCACCGAGGCTATAATCTGTTCTACTGATAGCACGCCAGCTCTATATTTAGTTGTTGCACTTGATTCGGCCGATCCTGCTATTGTGCCTCCAGTAGCTATAATGGTTACTTTAGGTGATTTCGCACTATTGGCATATGAGCTATATATGTTTACACTCAAAATAGATATTAGCAGTAGTAGCGCATGTAGTTGTAGTTTTTTCATGATCTAATATATTTGTAGGTAGTGTGAAATAATTATTGGAGTGTTTTTAAGAGTGCTATTGGAGATGAGATTTTTTGCTATTGAATTGAAAATATAGTTATTCTATATTGAAATTTAATAGTGAAAAATATCGCTCCAAGAGTGCTTTTAAAAATATGGCAATAATTGTTTTACACTACTTATAATTCCTAGAATAGGGATTGCGGCGAAGTGATGAATATAGGTTGTGCTCATTATTAAAAGTTAGCACCAAAGGCTAATTTGGTATAAAAGTTGGTTCTCCTTCGGGAAAATCAACTTTTATTATGAAGAGGATATTAATCACTCTGCTCTTGGCTCTCGTTGCCACGTGTTGTATGAGAAGAGAGAGCAAAACCGGGCATGGACTACGCCCAGTAAAGGCAACCACAGCCGTTGCGGCTGGGTACCTCGACAAAGAGTTTGTCGGTCTCTCTACGCCTGACCAGGCCGTAAATCTAGCCTTTAAGTTAGGCGGCCAACTTCTAGAGATCCCCGTGGCCAAAGGTGAGCGTGTCGGAAAGGGCGAGCTATTGGCCATGCTTGACCCTTATGACGTGGAACTTCAGCTAGCTGCCGATCAGTCGGCTTATGATCAGGCAAAATCATCTTTGGATAGAATAGAGCGCCTGCTTCACCATAATGCTGTCTCGGAACAGGAGGCCGAGATGGCTAAAGCGAGCTTTGTGCGAAGCAAATCTACGCTTGACAATAGTCGTGAGCTATTAAAACAGACAACGCTGCTTGCCCCATTTGAGGCGATCATCGAGAGGGTTGACGTGGATGTATATCAGCGGGTTTCGGCTGGCGAGAGAGTTATGCGAATCGTGTCTCCTCAATCTACCAGCGTGGAGTTTACTCTGCCCGAGAGCTCACTAAGCCTCTTAGAAGATAGCACAACACACTTTAAAGTCACATTCGATAGCTTTCCAAAGGTAGATTTCGAGGCTAAACTAAAAGAGTATGCCCGCACCTCATCCGATGCATCAGGCTTTCCGGTAGCACTTACCATAATAAACCCGGATCCAAGGCGATATGATATCCGCTCTGGAATGTCGGCAATTATCTCTATGTATAGTTGGGACTCCGATCTTTCGGCGGTTATTCTCCCTATTACGGCTATATATGCCCCTGCAGGTGGCGGTGATAAGGTGTGGGTTATAGATTCGCTAGATCGAGTCTCGCTGCATCCAGTTGAACTAGGTGGCTTGGTGGGAAAGAGTAGTGTTATTGTAAATCATGGCGTCAAGGTTGGTGACAGGGTAGTAAGCGCGGGGCTCTATCAAATTACTGGCGGCGAGGTTGTAAAAATCATAGAGTGATGTCGATTCCAAAATTTGCAATTAAGAGATCCAACCTCACCTGGTTTTTACTCCTTACGCTGCTCATTGGTGGCTTTGTGAGTTTTATGCAGCTAGGCAAGAAAGAGGATTCAACCTTTATTATAAAGAGCGCAGCGATCGTGACATCGTATCCAGGCGCAACGCCGCTAGAGGTTGAACAGTTGATAACCGAACCAATCGAGCGCGAGGTTCAATCTATGAGTGGGGTATACAAAGTCACCTCAGACTCTCAATTTGGACTATCTAGAATTATTGTCGAACTCGACCCATCGACCCCACCCGAAATCACCTCACAGCGCTGGGATGATCTTCGACGAAAGGTTCTAAATATCTCGCCCATGCTACCCGCGGGTGCTGTGGTTAGTGTAAATGATGATTATGGCGATCTATATGGGATATATTTCGCCCTCTCGGCGGATGATGGCATCTCTTTCACTACTCTTCGAGATTGGGCGGAGCGTATTAAAACGAGAGTTGTCACGATAGATGGCGTTGAGAAGGTGACTCTCTTTGGAGAGCAGAGCCCGGTAGTGAACCTATATATTTCGATCTCGCGTTTGGCTAATTTTTCAATACGCCCCGAACAGGTGGTGGCAACTATCGCTAGGCAAAATAGCGTAGTTGGAAGCGGTGAAAAACAAGCCGGACAGATGCGTATTCGCATATATGAGGATGGTAGTTATTCATCACTTGAAGATATTGAAGATCAACTGCTTATTGCCAGCGATGGCAAGCAGTATAGACTTGGTGATGTGGCAGAGGTTGAACGCAGCTATGCCAATCCTCCTATATCGCTTATGAGAGTTAATGGCAGGCGAGCGATCGGCATTGGAATATCTACCGATGGAGATAAGGATGTGGTCAAGAGCGGTGCTATGATCCGCGAGGCAATAGACACTATAATAGATCAGATGCCACGCGGCATAGATCTAGAGGTGCTTTATCCCGAAGATAAGATCGCCTATGAGGCCACAATGTCATTTTTGCTAAATCTCGTGGAGTCGGTTGCGATCGTGATCTTTACAATTATGCTTATAATGGGTTTGCGTTCTGGTTTGCTGATCGGATCGTCGCTCATCTTCTCTATTGGTGGTACACTTCTTATAATGCAATTTATAGGAGAGGGGCTTAATAGAACCTCACTGGCTGGATTTATTATCGCAATGGGTATGTTGGTAGACAATTCGATAGTGGTTACCGACAATGCACAAAACCTTATAAAAAGAGGCTCAAAGCCTGCTGATGCCGTTATTCCAGCTGCTGATAAGCCAAAATGGGGGTTGCTGGGGGCTACACTAATTGCAATCTTCTCTTTTCTGCCTCTCTATCTTGCGCCAAATGCTGTGGCCGAAATTGTAAAACCCCTCTTTGTTGTACTCGCTATATCGCTACTATTGAGCTGGATGCTGGCTCTTACGCAGACACCACTCTTTGGCAGCTTTCTGCTTCGCGGCTCTAGCGAGGTGGTTGATCCTTATGATAAGCCGATGTATCGTATGATTGATCGAGTACTAGAGTCTATAATAAAATATAGATGGTGGGTCGTTGTGGCCTCTATAGCACTATTTATAGGCTCGTTGCAGATAATGGCTCGGATGCCACAAAACTTCTTCCCCTCGCTTGACAAGCCCTATTTTAGGGCTGACGTGATTCTGCCTGAAGGTTATAGCATAGAGGCTACAAGCGAGAACCTCTTAAAGATAGAGGAGTGGTTGTTAGATCAGAAGGAGGTGAAAAATGTCTCGATAACCGCCGGTGGCACACCGCCTCGATATTATCTGGCTAGCAGCGCAATATCACTAATGCCTAATTTTGGAAATATCTTAGTCGAGTTATATGATAGCGGGCAAAGCGCAGCGATGGAGAGGCGTTTTAATAAGTATGTTACTGAGAATTACCCCGATGTGTGGTTACGTTCATCGCTCTTTAAGCTCTCTCCCGTGCCGGATGCCTCTATCGAGTTTGGATTTATTGGCGAGAGCGTAGACACCTTGCTTATGTTGGCAGCCGAAGCCGAGGCTATCATGTGGCGTAATGCAGATGCTATTAATATCCGTAATAGCTGGGGCAATCGTGTTCCGGTATGGAAGCCGCTCTATTCGCAGACTAGAGGTCAAAGGGTAGGCATCTCGCGCTCCGACTTGGCTAGCGGTCTCACAATTGCAACTAGCGGATACCGAATGGGCGATTTTCGCGAGGGCGATCAACTTTTGCCAATACTTTTAAAAGATGCTAATATCGAGAGCTACAATCTCAGCAACCTGCAAACTCTGCCAATATTCTCACCGAGTGGCGGACTCAGATCTGTTGAGCAGAGCTCTAGTGGCTTCGATTTGGCCTTCGAACCAAGTGTTATAAAGCGATTTAATCGCCAGAGGGTCATAAAAGCCCAATGCGACCCGGGGATTGGGGTTAATACCAAGAGGCTTTATGGCGAACTTTTAAATCAAGTAATAGATGAGATTAAAATACCTAATGGCTACACATTCAGGATTTTTGGCGAGGAGGAAAGTCAAGCTGAATCTAATGATGCCCTGGCTGCTAATATGCCGCTGGCCATGGTGCTTATATTCATCACTCTTCTCTTGCTATTTGGCAACTACAGAGATCCAGCAATCATCTTACTACTTACCCCTCTGATATTTATAGGCGTTGTTATGGGGCTTGCAATTAGCGGCAAACTATTCAACTTTTTTGCGCTGCTTGGATTATTGGGTCTTGTTGGTATGAATATAAAAAACAGTGTCGTACTTATATCAAGCATTGATGAACTTAAACATAGCGGGCTTACTGTATATCAATCACTTATAACAGCAACACGCAGCCGAGTTGTACCCGTCGCCATGGCTTCTGGAACAACCATATTAGGCATGTTGCCGCTTCTCTTTGATGCCCTGTTTGGAGCAATGGCTGCTACGATAATGGGTGGACTCTTTGTTGCAACTATCTTGACGATATTTGTCCTACCTGCACTCTATGCAATTTTTTATAACATTAAGCAATGAGACGACTACTCTATATTTTATTACTCCTACCCCTGCATCTGATGGCGCAGATAACCCCCGAAGAGTATCGCGCAGAGGTAGTTGAGTACAGCCTAGCGCTAAAGATTAAAAACAACAACGTCACCGGGGCAGTCGAAGCTGTTAAATTAGCTAAAACCGGGCTATTGCCATCGCTCTCGGCTGAGGGTAACATTAACTATCTTTTGCGAGAAATTTCAGGGCAGCACAGATGGGCGTGGGGTGTGCAACCTGCTATATACCAGACAATATATGCAGGCGGCGGATTGCGAGCAGCATATAACAAAGCCCGACTCGAAACAGAGATCGCCCTATGTGATGCTGAATTTACAATGCTTGAGGTGTGCTATGCTGCCGATTATGCCTATTGGAATCTGCTAGCAATGGAGAAGTATCTCAGCGCCACCAAAGAGTATGTTGCGATAATTTCATCACTTAAAGAGGCGATAGAGTGGCGTTTTAGCGAAGGGTATGTAGCCAAAGGCGATCTATTAATGATCTTGTCTCGGCTTAGCGAGGCGGAATATCTATTAGTCTCGGCCGAGCAGAGCCATGAGACTGCGCTACATAACTTCAACTCACTTAGGGGGCACCAGAGTGGTGCTAACTCTTCTCTCAGTCCCCCTGTTTTAACGAATACCGATCCGCCTGCCAGAGTCAGTACTGATGAGTTGACAGGTCGCAGACCTGATTATATTTCAGCTGATCTATATCATGATGTAACAGAGGTTAACATAAAGAGTGTTAGATCACAATACAACCCACAACTTGATGCTGCCATCTTGGGTGGTTGGTCTCGCGAGAGCCCAATGATTGGCGGCGGCGGCAGGGTCGACGGGGCTGTAGGGTTAACGCTTTCGCTTCCCATATTTCAATTTGGAGCTAGGTCAAAGGCGGTAGCAATAGCTCGAATAAGTGAGCAGAATGCCGAGCTGGCTGTAGCTCAACTGCGCGATGCCATCCTCTTAGAGGAGAGCAATGGCTGGACTAATATAACCCGAAGCGAGGCGCAGCTACACTCTGCGAGACGTTCGCTAGAGATAGCAGGCGAAAATCTTGAAATTAGTACCTTCTCATATCGCGAAGGGTTGACGACAATCGTGGATGTAATGCAGGCTCAGCTGAGCTGGATGCAGATATATACAAATTCCATAGAGTCAGAATTTAACTTTTTAGTTGCCATTTCGGCCTACGATAAAATTGTTGCAAAAGAGCCGCGAATTTCAGATGGAAATTAGTTGTAAATATCTATAGTTTTTATATCTTTGCCTCTATTAATACCTAGAAGTTTAAAATGAGGATTTTAAGATTAATCTTAACTATAATAATAGTTGTTCAAATCAGCGCACTTAGCGCCCGTTCGCCGCATCTGGATAGAGCCGAGGATCTCTATAAGGCAGGTCGTTGGGCTGATACAAGATATGAGCTATTGCAGGCGAGAGGCGATATTGACAAGTTTGACAAAAAGTCGCAGGAGCGCATAGATGTGCTTCTCGCTCTGTGCTCTGTAAAACTTGGCGACAACGAATCGGAGCTATGGCTAGAGAGGTTTGAGCAGAGATACCCTCGCTCAATATACAACAACAAAGTGAAGCTATCTCGTGCGATGTTATACACCGCAAGGTGCGACTATGCCAAGGCGCAGGAGTGTTTCGAGGATGTCAACTATGAAGCCCTAACCCCATCCGAGCGCGAAAAGCTAGATGTTCGCTTGGGCTATATATATTTTATACATGGTGATTACGATCGAGCCAGGCCAATCTTTAAGCGAGTCTCCGATAGCAGTGAGCTATACGATCATGCCCTCTACTATCTCTCATATATAAATTACATAAGCAACGACAAATCAAAGGCTAAAGAGGGCTTTGGATTGTTGAGCGGCAGTGACACATATGGCACGCTTGCCCCATACTACATATTGCAAGTTGAATTCCAAGAGGGCAACTACAAATATGTCATCGAGAAGGGTAGCGAACTTATGGATGGTACCAGCCAAAGTTGGAAGGTAGATTTAGCCCGAACTATAGCGGAAGCCTGCTTCCAGGAGGAGGAGTTCGCCAGAGCAATGGATCTACTTGTGCAATTCAAAAAAGGCGGAGGCGAAATCGGACGCGACGAGCGCTATATAATGGGCTTTTCTCTCTATCGCACAGCTCGCTACAAGGAGGCGATTGACGAATTAAAGCAGGTCGTAGGTGCAGAGGATACTATGACCCAAAATGCTTCATACCACCTGGCAGACAGCTATCTTAAGGTGGGCGACAAGCGTGGTGCGATGCAGGCTTTTGCCCTGGCCTCAAATGGCAACTATAACGAGGCGATCAAAGAGGATGCACTCTTTAATTACGGCAAGCTTCTATATGAGCTGAGTGGCAGCGGATTTGATGCAACGATCAACATCTTAACACGTTACATAAACGAATACCCTAACTCCAGCAGAAATGAGGAGGCTAAAACGATTCTTATATCGGCATACTACAATTCACACCACTATGATGCCGCCTACAAAGCGATAAAAGAGATCAAACATCCCGACGCCGACATTCGTGCCGCGCTTCAAAAAATCGCATATTTTAGAGGCATAGAGGCGTATAAAGCGGGTGATTACAAGTTGGCCGAGAGCTGCCTTAAAGAGGCTGCCACAATCAATATTAGCCCCAAATACAGCTCACTCTCTCAATTTTGGAGGGGCGAGATCGCCTACCGAAAAGGAGCCTACAGCCAGGCACTTGACAAATATAGATCCTTCTTGATGCTTGCACCAAAGAGCGATCCAACATACAAATTGGCACAATACAATTCGGGATACACACTATTGATGCAGGGCGAACACGACGGGGCGCTAAACTGTTTTAAACTATTTACGGAGCTAGAGAGCCAGCAGACACCGCTTCTAACTGATGCCCAGAATCGGGTGGGAGACCTTCTGTATGAGAAACGTCAATTCTCATCCGCCTCGCAAAGTTATAAATCAGCCGCCGCCGCAAGTGATGATGGCGCACATTATGCTCGTTATCAGTTGGCAATCATTGACGGCATACAAGATCGCCCAAAGGATAAAATCGCTGCTTTAAGTAAAATTATCGCCGGCAAACGAGGCGACTACCTAGATGATGCCACCTTTGAATTAGGGCGCACATATATGACCCAAAGCGAATATAATAGCGCCATCAAGACGTTAGAGCGCTTTATCTCCAGCTATCCATCATCTCCTAAATATGCCCAAGCACTATCGTCACTTGGACTCAGCTATCTTAACACAGGAGACGAGGCTCGCTCGATAAGTTATTACGACAAGGCTATTACAGCCGCGCCGCAATCGGCCATCGCAAAGGATGCGATGCAGGGCATACGCGAGATATATATCGCTCAAGGCAACGCCCAGGGCTACTTTGATTACGCCGAAAAGAGAGGCATGGAGGGCGATCTTAATACAGTTGCCCGCGACTCGCTAACATTCGCCTCGGCGCAGCAGCTATTCCTTACCGCAGGCAAGGAGGCTGCCGCCGCCAAAGCATTGAATCGCTATCTTGAGGATTACAGCAATGGCTACTACACAACCGACGCCCTATTCCTGGTTAGCGATTGCTATCTAAAGCTAGGCAAGCGCAAAGAGGCGATTGGCTCGCTAACACAGCTATCCAATCGCAGCACAAATCAATATAGCGAGAAGGTTTTGGATAGACTATCTCAGCTTACAAGCCAGGAGGGCATGCATGCTGAGGCGGCCATTGCATACCGCAAGCTATATGATGTTGCAAAGGGTGAGGCTGAGCGCGCCTCCGCAATGGCTGGCTATGCCAAGTCAACCATAAAGATTGGAGATGAGTCTACTATAATGAAGATGGCCGATGATGTTCTCGCCCATAGCAGAGATGCTGGCGCAGAGGCTATATTCGAGGCGAAATACTCTAAAGCCACAATCCTTCGCGAGCGCGGAGAGAGAGCTGAAGCCCTAGCTCTGTATCAAGATCTTTCAACCGACCCCAGCTCTAGACGAGGAGCCGAGTCATGCTACTATGTAATAGAGTCTCTCTATCGCCAAGGGAATCTTGATGAGGCCGAGAAGGGTATATTTGATTTTGCCGACACAAAAACACCTCAATCTTACTGGCTGGCGAAGTCATTCCTGCTTTTAGGTGATATATACCTAGCCAAAGATGATCTCTTCCAGGCGCAAGCCACATATCAGAGTATTCTTGACGGCTACTCTGAAAAGGGCGATGGCATAATTGAGGAGGCTACTACCAAAATTGAAAAACTTAAATAGCATATGAAGTATAGATTTATATTAACAACTATAACTTGCTGTATTATTGCGATTTACACACTATCAGCTCAACAAAACAAACAGGTCGAAGTAACCAAAGCATACATCCCGAGCATAGAGAAAGCCGATAAACTTTCACTCGTGCCAGATATGGTGGACACTGTTAAAATCGAGCCGGATATTGACTATAGTATTAGCCCAAGATCCATAACCACATCACTAACAACGACACCGTTTAAACCTGCGAGCATTACATATTGGGAGTATGAGAGGCCTAAGCGCTATTATGCAAAGGTGGGTGCAGGATACCCGCTAAACTCAATTGTTGATCTATATGCCGGCTCTCAACACTCAAGCGTTGGGTATATGACCGGTTTTGTCAACCACAATGGGCGCTATAGCACAATCTCTAACAATTATAACGAGCGCAACCCATCGCAGCAGATACATACAAGCTTAGGGTTTGCGGCCGGTGCATATACGGGCAAACACATACTAGAGGGGGCGATACAATACAACAATGATCTTTGGAGCCGCTACGCCACCAAAGATTCCGGTGATGAACATCCATTGTATAACGATGTTGGAATAAACGTGAGGTATGGAGATAATTTTATCGACATGAGCAGAATAAATTTCGACATCGGCACCAATGTGGGTTATTTCACCTCTCGCAGCGGCTATAGCAACACAAGGCTAGGGGCTGCTATCTCTGTTGGCGGGGCGATAGGCGGGGGCGAATTTATCACCTCTGTAGGCTACGATTATATCGGCGGAAGTGATGATTACAACAACAACGGCCTTAATCTGAATGCCAAATATCAAATAAAAACGAAACACGGTGGCGAAGTTGTCTTAGGTGTAGGCTTTATTAATGATCAGATCAGTTGTAATATCTATGACGACAGCGACAATTATCTACTACCCGAATTGCGCATAAGGGTAGGAGCGGAGGATGGTTTTGTGCCATTCCTAGAGGTTGCCGGCGAGCTAAATAGAGCTAATTATAGTGCATTGACCGACATAAATCCATATATTAAATCGGGGTTGTATGCACCTAAAAGCAGCGTAGATTATCGCTCTCGCATAGGTGTTGCTGGTTTTGCAAAGGATCAAAAGGCACACTATCAACTATATGCCGACTATACATACACCCTTAATGCCCTATATTGGCTATACGTCGAGATGAATAACACCGCAGGCGGCGTAGACAACTACTACACGCTATCACAAGGCAAATCTCAGCGCTATAGATTTGGAGGCGATATAGAGTATACACCTAGTCGCCGATTGAACTTCACGGCCTCATGTGCCTATAGTATTTATACCGAGGATAAAGCCATAGGCTTAGACATTGCACAACCAAAGATAGAGGCAGCACTGAAATTCTCCTACAAGCAACGCAAGTGGGCTATAAGCGGCGGTGGTGAGTTGGAGGGCGAAAGATGCTGGAGCATGGTCTCAGGAGAGGACGGCAAAGCATACTCGGTTAACAAAAAGACATACGCACCTACAGCCGTCAATCTTATGGTCGCCATGGAGTGGTACACAAATAGCCGTTTAACTCTATTCGCAGAGGGTGATAATCTCGCTTGTGCGAAAATATACTCTTGGGGTGGGTATAGAGAGTATGGTGTAAACTTTACCCTAGGTGCTAAAATCCAATTTTAATCCACCGAAGCCTTGGCGCAGGGCACAAAAAAATGGGTAAGCTACTTATATCGCACCGCTCAACCATATGCCCTTGCTTGATTCCTCACCTGGGGGATTAATAGGAGCTGGTCGTATAAGACTTACCCGCCACAAAAGTAGAAAAAAAATATGAACTACCAAATAGATCGAGTGAAATTAATCCGCATAACTGTCGTCGCACTCTCAATTGCGTTGTCTATTATGGTGTTTGTATGCAATTCGTTTTTCGGTACTGCAGTCCGCAAAGACCAAGTGATATACTTGAGTAGCAGAACGTTAGCCGAGAGTGACTATAAGGAGGTTATGGATAGTCTTGTTATGGATTATATTACTCGAAAAAAAGCATTTAAAATATATGCCAAGAGGTTGAATTTGGATTCATCCATACGCCCCGGAAGATATCACCTAAAAAAACGAGCTAGCGTGATTGACGTTGTTCGGATGCTGAAAATCGGAATAGAGGAGCCACTTAAGGTCACTTTCAACAACATCAAGACCACCGAGCAGCTAGCAGGGCGCTTGTCGGCGCAGCTAGAGGCGGACTCAATCTCTCTTTTAGAGGCTTTCAGGCAAGAGGAGCTATCTTCGGGCGACAAGATGTTATCTCTGATCATACCAAACACCTATGAATTATATTGGACAACAACGCCCGAGGATCTAATAAAGCGCATGAGGCGCGAGAGCGATAGATTCTGGAACACTTCACGGGAGGAGAAGCGCAAAAAGCTGGGGATGAGCCGCAATGAGGTTATGACACTTGCCTCTATTGTTGGCGAAGAGAGTAACAAGACTGACGAGATGGCTCGTATTGCCGGTGTCTATTTAAATAGACTGAACCGAAAAATGCGTCTGCAATCAGACCCTACTGTTAAATATGCGACCGGCGATTTCACACTTAAGCGAATATTAAACGAGCATTTGGCTATCGACTCGCCTTATAATACATACAAATATCGGGGTCTGCCTCCGTCCCCTATATCTATGCCTTCAATCGCAGCCATAGATGGCGTTTTAAATAGCGAGAAACATGGTTATCTATTCTTCTGTGCTCGACCATCACTAGATGGTTATCACGATTTTGAGGTGAGCTATGATAGACATTTGGAGAATGCTAGAAGATATCAAGCTCAATTAAATAGTATGAATATTAAATAAATCACTATATTTGCGCTTAAATGATATTAAAACTATATAGCAAAAACACCTCCGAGCGTGATCTGGACAAGATAGCAAAGGTTCTTCTTGATGGTGGGGTAGTGATCTATCCTACTGATGGAGTCTACGCTTTTGGCTGCTCGGTTGACTCGGCGAAAGGTGTGGATAAGCTAAAGCAGCTATGCGGCAAGGAGACGAGCGACCTCTCGTTGGTGTTTGATGGAATCAGCTCTATTTCAGATTATTGCAGAATAGATAATGCAACCTTTAAGACTCTTAAGCGAAATCTGCCAGGCGCGGTGACCTTTATCCTTAAGGCCTCATCCAGGATACCAAGCCGTGTTATCGCCAAGCGAAAAACAATAGGTGCGAGAATACCTGGCAACCCTATAACTCAAGCAATTGTGGCGGCCTTGCCATCACCTTTGTTAACAGCTTCGCTCAAAAGTGAGAGTGAAGATAAAGAGTATCTAACCGACCCCGAGCTAATCCATGATATTTGGGCGGAGAGGGTAGATATTGTTATAGATGGAGGCATAGGCAGCCTTTCGCCATCTACGGTAGTTGATATTAGTGATGGTGAGATTGTTGTTTTACGTGAAGGAGAAGTTGAAATAGAATAACATAAATATATGACAAACAAAGAGAAATGGAATAATGCGGCCAAATGGGGGTTAATTGTAGGCATCTGTATGAGCTGCTCTAAAATAATCGAGCATCTACTACTATTATCAGGTGAGGTTAATAAATTTGCACTCCTCTCGGTAGAGGTTTTGGTGTCGGCGGCGCTCTTTTGTTCGCTTATATACCAAGCTCTAAAGCGGGGTGTGCCGATGCTCTCGCTAGAGGAGAAATATATGTATGGACAGGGCGTTAATTACGCTATTTTAATCTCTGTCTTTGCTGCAACTATAGTAACTTTAAGCTCTTATATATACATAGATGCTGTGGTTGGAGGGTATGAAGCCTATGTTATTGCAAGCGTTAATTCGATGAAAAGTGTAATGTCTGATAGTAGTGTAAGTAGAGACTTTCTATCGACTTATGATAGTCGCTTTGACGAATTAATAACATCGGCAAAAAACAAACCATCAATATTTGCACTTCTATTCTCACACATCTCAACGTACGTTTTTACGGGTGGATTAGCGGGGCTTATCCTCTCATGGAGAGTCTCTACAAAAGTTAAACAAACAGGTGAAATAAACGGCAATAATGAGCAGTAAATTAGATATTTCCATCGTTGTCCCATCATACAACGAGGCCGAATCTCTACCCGAGCTAATTCAATGGATAGATAGGGTAGCTAGCACCAATTCACTATCATACGAGGTGATCATTGTAGATGATGGCTCTAGAGATGAGTCTTGGAGCGTTATTGAGATACTAGCTGAAAAATATAGTGTAAAGGCTCTAAATTTCGCTAGAAATTATGGCAAATCAGCTGCGCTATATTGCGGCTTCGAGCAAGCGCAGGGCGAGGTGGTTTTTACAATGGATGCTGATCTTCAAGATTCGCCCGACGAGATCCCCGAGATGCGCCGAATGGTTTTGGAGGATGGTTACGATCTGGTGTCTGGGTGGAAGCAAAAACGCCATGACCCTCTTGGAAAGCGTCTCCCAAGCAAGTTTTTCAACGCCACGGCACGCCTTGTCTCAGGCATAAAACTAAATGATTTCAATTGTGGGCTTAAAGCGTATCGCAAGAGTGTAATAAAGGCTATTGAGGTCTATGGCGAGATGCACAGATACATCCCAATATTGGCCAAATACGCAGGATTTAAGCAGATCGGAGAGAAGGCAGTAGCGCATAGCGCCCGCAAGCATGGAAAGTCCAAATTCGGCGCCGAGAGGATGGTCAAAGGGTATCTAGACCTTATTACCGTTACATTTCTATCTCTATTTGGGCGTTCGCCGATGTATTTTTTTGGCGGCCTAGGGACAATAATGTTCCTGGTGGGTGGTGGCACGACAGCCTATGTTATTTGGGATAAAATCTCAAAGCAGATGAGTGGTATTCCTGTTCGTGCAGTCACAGACCAGCCTCTGTTTTATATCGCCATTTTGGCGATAATATTGGGGGTTCAGCTCTTTCTGGCTGGTTTTTTAGGTGAATTAATCAACCGATCGTCGAGCGATAGGAATAGATATTTAATTGACAAAACAATAAAATAATGATACAGAGAATACAGAGTTTATATCTACTGGCAGCCTCAATATTTATGGGCACACCAGCCATCATGAGGCTGCTTTATCTATCTGGTAGTAATGGCTTCTATGAGCTTTATGCACGCGGAATTTTTAGCGCAACGGGGGAAAAAGTCGAATCGACAATCTATATGCTCGCGCTGCTTGTAATTGGCGCCGTATTACCAATTACGACAATATTTCAATTTAACAACCGAAAGCTCCAGGTGAAATTATGCATAATGAGCATTACTCTTGCCGCGTGCTCGTTGGTGCTTATCGGCGCTTATTGCCACTTAATGGCTCAGGCGATGGGCATTACATCGCTCCCTGTCCCCACGCCAGTAGCAGCGCTGCCTATCCTTGCTATCGTGGTAGAGTATATGGCAATCAGAGCGATAAAAAGAGATGAAGATCTTATTAGGTCTCTAGATCGCATTAGATAACACAAAAATATATCAACGTCTTATTAATCAATAATATACGAAGATATAATTTAACATAATATAAATATTATTGAATTATATTCAGTCTAAAATCAAGGCGCGAAACTCTATGTAGCTTCGCGCCTTTGTATTGTAGTATTCGAAAAACCTACTCTTCCACGATACGGATTGAGAGGATTAAATCTCCAGGGCGGATTTCATCGACAACATCCACACCCTCGACAACTTTGCCGAAACATGTATGACGTCCATCAAGATGCTGAGTGTTCTGGCGGTTATGACAGATGAAAAATTGCGAACCTCCCGTGTTGCGACCAGCATGCGCCATAGACAAAACACCACGCTCGTGATACTGCTTTGGCGCTGATGTCTCGCACTGAATGTGATAACCCGGGCCTCCGGCGCCAGTTCCATCTGGACAACCTCCCTGGATTACAAAATCTGGGATTACACGGTGGAAGGTCAATCCATCATAGAATCCAGCAGTCGATAGCTTGATAAAGTTATCTACAGCTATCGGCGTCTCCTCTGCATAAAGCTCTGCCTTCATCGCACCCTTTTCGGTCTCTAAAATTGCGTATTTCATATCTATTTTAATGTTTTGGTTTTCTATCAAAAAATGGGTTTTTACTCGACACGCTGATAGGTATAGCCATAATCTGTCCAACCCCCTCGCCCATCCAGCCTAGACGCTGAGCGGCAAGCCCTGCCGAGAACATAACTCTGGTATCCACCCTGAGATCCATCGCCGTAGCGCATGCTGATCCGATTGCAATACCTAAATCAATCGAATTTAAAGCACATGGCACACCGGGCGAGCGATCGGCACAACGAGAGAAGCCGCAATGCCCACAATTTAGCCCCTGAACCTGCTCAGCGGTACCAAAGAGAAGCACCCACTCGGCACTAAGAATATTCTCTGCATCGCGCAACAAAAACTTCATTCCGGTCTCATCGGCAAGCTCAATCATCTTGCTAGAGAGCATCTTTATTTCGTCGCCATCTACGGCCATAACTTCAATAATGTCAATCCCCTTGCCCTTGGGCGCAGTTCTCGCGGCAGCCATCATCTGCCTGGCGGCACATAGTAGATAGTCGCGCCTCTCCTCACGTTCGTTAATAATCATATAGGTTTAAATTTCACACAAAGATAGTTAATAATTCCGAATAGCAAAATTATCTAGAGGCACAATCGTAGATCTGCCGAAAGCGGTCGGTCATAAAATACCCCACCACACCGCGCAGAAACATAAACGAGGTGAAGGCTAGCCACAGAGCATCGTTGCCCATAGATGGGTAGAAGCCATAATATAGAGCGAAGAAACCTACCATTGAGATTATCATCGAGTTGCGCATGATGTGCGTATATGTAGCCCCCACCATAACACCATCCATTAAAAATGGAGTTGCGCTAGCGATTGGTATGGCGATTATCCAACCGATATAGTTCTGGGCAAGAGCGAGAATCTGCCCGCGGCTAGCCTCATCGGTTACAAATAGGGATAAGATATCGCGCCATCCGAGAATATAGCACCCAACAAATATCACCGACACAACCAGCGACCAACGAATTGATAGATTAATAGCGCGTTTGAGAGAGCCCCTATCTTTTGCACCAATAAATCGCCCGGTAAGCGCTTCGGCAGCATAGGCAAATCCATCGGTCATATAAGAAAACAAGGTGAACATCTGTAGCAGAAGTGTATTTACTGCCAACAGCGAGGCATTATCCATTCGCGCCGAGGCGGCCGTGAAGAATGTATATACACACACTATACAGAAGGTGCGGATCATAATATCTCGATTTACACTAAAAAATGTCGCCCACACACTACGATCAAATAGCTTTGGTATATCTATGGCTGTTAACTTCTCCCGAAAGTTAGTATATAGTAGCAGCGCAGATAGCGCCACACCACTCCATTGAGCCACAACCGAGGCGTAGGCAACACCCTCGATGCCCCACCCCTTTACAATAGCCAGATAGTAGCTAAAGCCTATATGCAGGAGATTCACCGTGATGGCCACAGCCATAGGGATAACAGCGCTCTGCATGCCGGTGTACCAACCATGGAAGGCGAATAGCAATATACCGGCCGGTATCGCCCATGAGCGCGCTAGAACATACTCAAGAGCCAGCTCCCCACCACCCATTAACCTTACAGCACCACGCGCTATTGGGTCACGAAAGATAAGGATCACCACACCAAGAAGCATTGCAACCAGCAGCGCGCGCACCAACATACGCGTTGTCTCCGAAAACTCGCCGGCACCAAAGGCTTGAGCCGTAATGCCGCTAGTACCCATTCTAACGAAGCTGCAATTCCAATATATAAAGTTAAAGATCGAAACGCCAATAGCGAGCTGACCAATACTCATAGCCGAATCCGAACCCAGGCGACCAGCAATAGCTGTGCTGGCGATTCCCATCAGCGGCACTGTAATATTGGATATAATATTTGGTATCGCTATTTTTAAGATATCTCTATTCATGGCGCAAAGTTAACCTTTTTCACAGATAGAGAATCCTTGACAAGGGCATAAATTTAATCTTAATGGTCATTTATTTAATATGGCCTATTTTATATGAAAAAAATTGAGTATCTTTGCCCTAGATTTTTTTAAGAAAACGACAGAATAATTTTATGAGAGATTTTAAGAAAGACTCTTCAGATCATCTATCGCGCTTTGGTCGCGATAAGAGATCTAGTGGCACAACAAACAGAGCCACCAACGAAGAGCGCCGCCCGCGTTCGCAGCGTGATGCCGCCGACTCGGAGCAACCGCGTCCACGCCGTAGCTCATACAACCCTAACTTCACTAGCGACAACCGTCCTATGGGTTCAAATGGGTTTGAAAAGAGAGATGGCGAGCGCAAGAGATTTACCGAGAAGAGACCATTCTCTGGCAAAAAAAGCTATGATAGTGGCTCAGAGGAGAGAAAAAGCTATGGCAACGGAGAGAGACGCAGCTATGGCGAGAAGCGTGAATTTGGAGACAGAAAGAGTTTCGGCGAGAAAAAGAGCTTCGGTGACAAACGTAGCTTTTCACCTAAACCCAGCTACCGCAAAAAGAGCGAGAGCGAAGATAAGGGATCATATCCAAAATATGACCCAAATCGCCAGAGCGGCGAGATGCGCCTAAATCGTTACCTTGCACAGTCGGGAATCGCCTCGCGCCGTGAGGCCGACAACTTTATCTCGGCAGGTCTTGTTACGGTAAATGGTGTCGTTGTCACAGAGCTGGGCACTAAAGTTCAGCCAGGAGATGAGGTGAAATTCAACGACAGCCAGGTAAAGGGAGAGAAGAAGGTATACCTATTATTAAATAAGCCAAAGGGCTATGTGACCTCGCTAGATGATCCACACGCCGACAAGACCGTTATGAACCTTGTGCGTGAGGCCTGCACCGAGCGCATTTATCCGGTTGGTAGATTAGATAAAAATAGCCTAGGTGTTCTTCTCTTTACAAATGATGGAGATATGACCAAGCAGCTAACCCATCCTTCGCACCGCAAGAAGAAGATATACCAAGTCTCACTTGACAAGCCTCTAACACGTGCCGATATGGACTCAATAGCCCAAGGCATTACACTAGAGGATGGCGAGATATATGCCGATGCGGTATCATATGTTAAGGAGAATAAGCAGGAAGTCGGTATCGAGATCCACTCAGGTCGCAACCGTATCGTGCGCCGTATCTTTGAGCATCTAGGCTACAGCGTGCAGAAGCTCGATAGAGTATACTTCGCAGGATTGACAAAGAAAAATCTAAAGCGTGGACAATGGCGCTTCTTGACCACCGATGAGGTTGAGCGCCTAAAGTCTGGCCGTTACGAATAAACTAATTTTAATAAACAAATAGATCTATGTTAAACGTACTTCAAGCAGTTGTAGAGGGAGCACCTCAGCCACCAGCATCATCTCAGTATATGTCATACATCATGATTGGTGTGATGGTTCTAGTATTGTGGCTATTTATGTGGAGACCTGAGGCTAAGCGCCGTAAGGAGATGGCAGCGTTCCGCGAGGGACTCAAAAAAGGTGATAAGATTGTCACCGCTGGCGGTATTTATGGCGTTGTTAAGGAGGTTAAGGAGACAAGCCTACTTGTAGAGGTAGACAGCAACGTAACTCTTCGCATCGACAAGAATATGGTTGTGGCAGACTCTGCTGCATTAGCCCAGCAGCAGAAATAGTATTTCTCTGTTTTTATAGATGAGGCCAGCGGATCTAGAAAAAAGATCTGCTGGCCTCACTCTTTGGGTATGGTAGTTGCTTTGTCAAGTATAACATAAACATTTAATACTTGACAAACGTGAAAAAATTATTTACCACTCTAGCATTAGCCCTCGCCTGTGTAGGTGTCATATCAGCACAGCCGCGAGGCAAGATGGCACGCCCAATGGGGGCGGATGCCAAATTAATATCTACCACCACCGATGGTGACTACATCGTATCGCGCTATCTAGTCAAGGAGAGCCGCCCCGACGGTAGCGACTTCGCGATTCGATATCAGATCAATCTATCACGTATGATCTCCACCTATGATCAAAATGAAGCCGAGATCCTCGCGCTGCACAAATTTATTGATGAATTAAAGCAGGACACACTAAAGAGGGTCACAATGGTAAATGTCGTAGGTTATGCCTCGCCAGATGGCACCCTTGAGATCAACGAGCGGCTAGCGATGGAGCGTGCGGCAGATATGCGTTCATACATAAATAAAAACTGCGGCATGAGTGATTTTAACGGCTCAACATCGGGCGTGGCTCAACCTTGGAGCGCAACGCGTAGAGCTATTTTAAACTCATCTATGCCCAATAGGTCAGAGGTTCTCTCAACCATAGAGGCAAATCACACTCAGGCACAGATCGAACAGAAGCTCCGAGGCATGAGCTCGAGCTGGAACTATCTTAAAGGATATATCCTCCCACCGATGCGATGCGTTGAACTTGAGATTCACTACACTTCGTGGCGTATAGTTGAGATTCGCGAGCTAACTGAAAAACCAGCATCGGCAGCCAAACAAAAGGCTACAACACAGTATGTGATTATGGTTATTGACGAGTCGTCATCCAAGCCAATGATCGAGCTACCAACCGCTCCACTAGACTATGACAATGATAAGATAAAGTATAAATTCAAAGATAATGCTCGACGCGAAAAGTTTAAAGGCCGAGACAGAATGGGCTACTCGCGCGGTAGAATTGTCGAGAAGAGAAAATATTAACACCCAAAAAGGCCAGATGTGCATAGAGCATACCTGGCCTTTTTTTGCTCCATACAATATTAATCATTACATTTGCCATCAAAAATCATGACGATGACAAAGAGTAATAATGTAAATACCTCTACCCCTCTTATGGGGATTCTACTCTCACTTAGCTTGTGCCACTGCTGCAATGATGCCCTGCAGGCGATAATTAATGCCCTCTACCCTATTCTAAAGAGCGATTTGGCGCTAGACTTTATGCAGATCGGAATCATTACATTAGTCTATCAACTGTCTGCCTCAATCTTGCAGCCGCTTATGGGTCTCTATCTTGATCGTCGACCAAACCCATGGTTTATAACCCTCGCCGGAGGCTTCACCTTTACCGGACTCTGCTGTCTGGCTTTTGCCAATAGTTTTCTGCTTATCACGCTTTCAGTTGTCCTAATTGGCACCGGCTCATCAATTATCCATCCCGAAGCCTCGCGCCTTACATCGCTAGCCTCTCGTGGCCATCGAGGCTTGGCCCAATCAGTATTCCAAGTTGGTGGAAACCTTGGCAGCTCCATAGGCCCTCTACTTGCTGCATTTCTTATTGCACCCTATGGTCGCGAAAATACGGCGCTTGTCGCTATGGTGGCTTTCATCGGCATGGGCACGAGTATTTACATAGGTAGATGGTATAAAAAACTTTTGGCCGAGGCCAAGACCAACAGTACAAACACAAGCCGAAACAGAGTGGTTAAAAAGGGGGATCCAGATTGGACTCCACGCCCATACTCCGATCGCAGAACCTACTTCTATATCGGCGTACTGCTGCTGCTTATCTTCTCAAAATATGCCTATATGGCGAGTCTTACAAGCTACTACACCTTCTATACGATGGAGAAATTTGGCCTAAATATCCAGCAGTCGCAATATGCCCTATTTCTATTCATCTTTGCCACCGCCCTTGGAACTATGTGCGGAGGACCCATTGGCGACAAGATCGGCAGGAAATATGTAATCTGGGCTTCGATTCTCGGTGCGGCACCCTTTGCCCTAGCGATGCCGCACGCGAACCTAGAGTGGACCCTGCTACTAAGCTTCTGCACCGGCTTTATGCTATCTTCGGCATTCCCCGCCATAGTTATTCTCGCCCAGGAGCTTCTACCAAATCGTCTAGGCATGATCTCGGGGCTATTCTTTGGCTGCGCCTTTGGTATTGCTGGCGTTGCGGCAGCCTTCTGGGGAGGCTATGCCGAGAGCCATGGAGTTATCTCCTTAGTCGACCGTTCGGCCTACCTGCCTCTGCTTGGTGTGGTGGCTGTGCTATTACCTCGCAGATAATTTGTTACAAATTTTGAATGCATAATATAATTATATATCTTTGTACCACAAATTAAAAACACAAGAATTATGGCAAATCTTAGAGTATTGAAAAAAGAGATCGACTATCGCCTAGAGGAGGTGGTTTTCGACTGCGATATGGCAATCTGTTTCCAGCCAGCAAAGGGCGACGAGATCTATGCACTTTTGCAGGAGGCTGTTGCTATCCGTAATGAGCTATACAAAAAGGCAAACAACCCAGCCGAGCCTAAAAACCGCTCGCTAGTACACAAGCACTACGCAGCACTACGCACAGAGATGCTTTCTGCCTACAGCACTATCTTCGAGAAGCTTAGCGCTATCAACGAGGCCTAAACCTCAAGTAAAACTATAAAAGAGATCGACCTGCAAGATTACTCCTGCAGGTCGATCTCTTTTCAATTCGCTTAAGGGGAGTTCTATTTTCTCCCGATTTTTAATTTCAAGTTAACAATTGTCCATTTTTGCTTTTGCAAAAGTGGGTTGTAGTGGCTCTACCACCGATTTTTGCAAAATCGAAAAGGGGTGGTTAATAGCTTAAAAGTAATTTTGGGAGAAATTAGAACTCCCCTTAATACAACTTCTCAACCATAGACTGTATCTGCTCGCTAGCGATATATTCATCATACTGCTCATACTTGTCGATCATACCTTTAGGGCCAATCTCAATAATTCGAGTCGCTACAGTACTGATAAACTCATGGTCATGAGAGGTCATCAGAATCACACCCTTATAGTTTGTAAGGCCATTATTAAACGCCTGGATAGACTCTAGATCGAGGTGGTTTGTTGGTGAATCAAGGATCAATGTATTAGGATTATCAATCATCATCTTAGCGATCATGCAGCGCATCTTCTCACCTCCCGACAACACATTTACCCTCTTGTCGATCTCCTCGCCCGAGAATAGCATTTTGCCTAAATAGCCTCTAACGAATGACTCTGTTGTATCAGGAGAGTATTGCGCAAGCCAATCAAATAGCGAGAGGCTATTATTGAAATATGGAGCATTGTTAATAGGGAGATAACCCTTTTTAATCGTCACACCCCACTCTATCATTCCGCTGTCGGGCTGCTCTGTGCCACTAAGCACATCGAGCAGAGCGGTGATGATACGAGGATCTCGCGATAGGAATGCAACCTTATCACCCTTTTCGATCGTAAAGTTTACATTCGAGAATAGCTTCTCGCCGCCTATACTCTTACAAAGATCGGCTGCTGCGACAATCTTGGTACCAGGCTCACGATCCATCTGGAAGATGATTCCAGGATATTTTCTCATCGAAGGCTTGATGTCGTCGATATTCAGACGCTCCAACATCTTCTTACGCGAGGTGGTCTGCTTAGATTTTGCAACATTGGCACTAAAGCGCTGAATAAACTCGCTGAGCTCCTTCTTCTTCTCCTCGGCCTTCTTATTCTGCTGCGCCTGCTGCTTCTTGGCTAGCTGACTAGCCTGATACCAGAAGCTATAGTTACCCGAAAATAGGTTGATCTCATTATAGTCGATATCCAAAATATGGGTACTAACAGCATCCAGGAAGTGACGATCGTGCGACACGACAAGTACTGTATTCTCGTAATTGGCCAGATAATTCTCTAACCACATGATCGTATTTACATCCAGATCATTGGTGGGCTCATCAAGGAGCAGATTCTCAGGCTTCCCAAATAGCGCCTGTGCAAGCAAAACGCGAACCTTATCCTTACCGCTAAGCTCGCTCATAGGCGTATAGTGGAGAGCCTCCTTAATGCCTAGTCCGCTGAGCAGCTTCATGGCATCCGATTCAGCATTCCAGCCATCCATCTCAGCAAATCGCTCCTCCAAGGCTCCGGCACGAATACCATCCTCCTCGCTAAAATCCTCCTTGGCATAGATGGCATCCTTCTCCTTGATCACCTCCCACAGAGGCTGGTGACCCATCAAAACAGTATCTAAAACCATGCACTCATCAAAGGCATTGTGATCCTGACGGAGCACCGAAATTCGCTCGCCAGAACCAAACGACACATTACCACGAGTGCAATCTATCTCGCCGCTAAGCACCTTTAAAAATGTAGACTTACCCGCCCCATTTGCACCAATTACACCATAACAGTTACCAGCGGTGAAGTTTATATTTACGTCCTTAAAGAGAACACGCTTACCGAAATTCACCTCTACATTTGATACTGCAATCATTATTATCTATATATTTTAAATTGAGCTGCAAAGATATGAAAAAATATCAAATCACCCCCTATAAAATAGGATATTAAGTAGAGTAAAATAATTATTGGTGTGTTTTTAAGAGTGCTATTGGAGATGAGATTTTTTGCTATTGAATTGAAAATATAGTTATTCTATATTGAAATTTAATAGTGAAAAATATCGCTCCAAGAGTGCTTTTAAAAAATATGGCAATAATTGTTTCACCCTACTTAAGTAGAGTAAAATAATTATAGCAAAACCGCAGTCGAACGGGACTCCATCCTTTCGGCAAAGGCCTCTTTATAATTGTCGCCTATCGGAAGATATGTGTCATTACCAATACACACCTTACCCTTAGCGTAGCTCTGGATCGCACCAATATTTACAATATATGAGCGGTGTATACGAATAAAACATGATTGAGGTAGTGTAACCTCCATGTTTTTCAATCTACAAAAGGTTGTTAAACTCGCCCCACCAACCATATTTAACCTAACATACTCACCCTCACTCTCTACATAGATGATGTCGCTAACCCTCACCCTACTAATTTTATAATCCGCCTTCACCGATATATAATCCAGCTGCCCCTCATGTATATCGCCAGAGCGAACACTTCTTAGCTCATTCAGCTCGTTGGCTTTTGTTGCGGCACGCGAAAATTCAGCAAATGAGAATGGCTTAAGAAGATAATCTACAGCATCAAGCCTAAAGCCCTCCACGGCATACTCGCTATAGGCGGTGGTGAAGATCACCATCGGGGGACTGCTCAACTCGCGTATAAACTCCACGCCACTCATATCGGGCATATTTATATCCACAAAGATAAGATCTACGCTATTTGATTCGAGAAAAATCTTAGCATCAACAGCGCTCGAAAAACTCCTCTCCAGAGTAAGGATAGAGCTAAGTCGCGATATATAGGCCTCAATCTGCCGCAGAGCCAACGGTTCGTCGTCTATTGCAATACACTTAAGCATAGGTGGTTGGAAGGTTTAATTTAACACTATATATGCCATCTCGCGCACTCGTCTCCAAAGAGTAGTTCTCGCCATATATTAAATCCATACGTTTTCTCACATTTATCAAGCCTATCCCCCCTTCGCTCGCGCTTCTTCTTTTGGCAATATTATTGGTTATGAGCACATTCATCCTATCGCCTTCAAACTCTAAATTCATATGTATAAAAGATCTAACCCCCGAGCCTAAGCCATGCTTAAAGGCATTCTCTATAAACACAATAAGCAACAAGGGTGGAATGGAGACTCTTTTAGGCAGCTCGTCGGGGCGCTCTACCTTAATATCTATAGTCGAGGAGTAGCGTATTCTCATAAGTTCAATATAGTTGTCTATAAATTTCAGATCATTCTCTAGCGAGATAGATTCACTTCCTGAATCGTAGAGAACATACCTCATCATCTTCGACAGATCTATCACAGCACTCTTGGCCGAGTCGGCATCTATATCTATCAAGGCATGAATATTATTCAGGGTATTCATAAAGAAATGTGGATTAATCTGATACTTGAGATACTCCATCTCCACCTGCAAATTATGCCTTTTAAGCTGCTCCATCTCCTGCTCATCGCGCATGGATTGATACATAAGCTTGATACCCATATTGGCAACAATCATCAATACAGACAGCGTAACATTCCAAAAAATTGTCAATTCCGAGATCGTCGCCTTTACCCGAACCTCATCCCCAAATGGATCTATCGAAGGCATAGTAATAGCTATATTGCGATTAAGATAATCAACAATAATAAATGTAACCAATGATATTGCCGCCGAAGCCAATAGATATCGCGCAAAGTTACGATATTTAATAACCCTTGGCCCCGCCTTATAGTTATGCACTAGAAAGATAAGAAAGTATGGTATAATCTTATACCAAGCGACAAGCACCTCTTGAAAAAAGAGGTGCTCGCGCGATATCATTGCAGCATTAAGCAGAGGGGCGAAAAATACACTCGACCACAGCAATATGTAGAGCAAATTCTCGCCCAGACCCTCCTTATCAGGCAGATTTAACTTCATTACTCAAGCGAAGGAATAAGCGATGTATTATATAAATAACGCTTAATACTACGCTTAGGTGTCTTTTCAAACTCTGTAGGATATATTGTGATGGTAGATATCTTCTCATAGCTTGCCACAAGAGAGTTTAGCTCCTTAAGATTCTGCTCCATGCAGCTCTTTAGCTGCTCTTGAGAGACACCCTCGCGCTCGGCCGATTCATAATCAGGAACTACAAGCGCCACCAAACGACCATTATTGTCGATAACAAGCGACTCGCTAACAAGATACATATTGTTAAGCTTATCCTCAATCTGCTCGGGATAGATATTCTGACCGCTAGCACTTAGGATCATCGTCTTACAACGACCTCTAATGTAGAGTGTGCCATCCTCCTCCATGAGACCCATATCTCCCGTATGGAGCCAGCCATCATTTAAAACAGCCTTGGTTGCCTCTTCATTTTTATAGTATCCGACCATCACATGCTCACCCTTAACGATAATCTCGCCGGGGATTTTAGATGGCTCTGCTGAGTCGATCTTAACCTCTAGATGCTCGCCAATAACCTTTCCACACGAGGTCGCCTTGAAATCAACACACGAGGTGAAGCTAATAAGTGGCGCACACTCGGTCATGCCATATCCTACAGTGATTGGGAATCCGATCTTCTGCAAAAAGGCCTCAGTCTCATTACTAAGTGGCGCTCCGCCAACAATAAATAACTCCACCTGACCACCAAAAGCATCGAATAGCTTATTTTTAATTACTGAGTATATAGCGCTATTAAGGAGTGGAATTTTAACAGCGATACTCATCGCTCCCTTTTCCAGCATAGGTAGCACCTGCTTACGATAGATCTTCTCCAAAATAAGCGGCACGCAATTCACAAGCGTCGGGCGCACCTCCTGCATAGCCTCCATCAGGATTTTTGGCGATGGAATTCTACCCAAAAGTGTAACGTGAGCACCAACAGCCAGCTGCGTAAGGAAATCAAAAGCACAACCATAGGCGTGAGCCAGCGGCAAGAATGAGAGCGCGCGTCCTCCGCGATGGAAATATGGCTCTCCAGTTTTGGGGTTGATATATTTCATTGCCGTCAGCAAATTACCCATCACATTATTTAGTGTTAGAATCACACCCTTAGACGAACCGGTTGTTCCTGATGTGTAATTTAAAAGGCACACATGGTCGTTGGGCAATGTAGGATATGATATGCTCTCGGCTGTAAATCCATTTGGATACTTTTTGCGATAATGACGTGTAATATCTTTTTGGTATTTAGTCAATGTATCGCCATCCCTCTCATGCATAAGATGATAATCGGTTAGCGAAAAGACGCCCTCGATGTTCTTAATTCTATGAGGCTCAATATTGTCCCAGAAATTATCGCCCAAAAACAGCAGCCGCGATTCAGAGTGATTAACAATGTGCACAACATCATTAGGGTTAAAATCCTGAAGAATAGGCACAATCACTGCACCATAGGTTATTGTGGCGATATAACATATACACCATCGCGGATTATTTCTTCCAATAAGAGCCACCTTATCACCCGCCTTAAGCTTAGCCTTCTTGAAAAGAAGATGCAACTTTGCAATCTCCTTTGCAATCTCATAATAGGAATAACTCTCCTCTTTTTTAAAGTAATCGCTAAGCGCCGACATCTCTCGGTTAGCTCGAAAGCTCTGCTCATAGACCTTTATCAGATTCTCTTCTATCATTTCGTTCTAAATTTAGGTTAATTCTAGGCTATTGCCCGAGACAAAAATAGAAGAAATATAGCGTTATCACAAATTATTAGTTAATTTATTTCAATTTTTATCCAAAATATTTGGATTTTCAAACTATAGATTATACTTTTGCAAAACAAGGATAATGATGAAACAAACTATAGTAAATAGATATTGGTGGCGCAGCTTACAACTTCAATAGTTCGTGAGTTGATCAGCTGTATATATCTATTATTAGTATATAACTAGCCTGTCGCACTTGCGGCAGGTTTTTTTGTGAGAAATATAAAAATTAAAATATTATAAAAATGGAGAAGATTAAAGTAGATCAAGAGGGTTACTATGGTATCTTTGGCGGAGCATATATCCCCGAGATTCTATATGGTACAGTAGAGCGACTAAAAGAGAGCTATCTAAAGATTATCGAGAGCGATGAGTTTCAAAAGGAGTATCACTCTCTTCTTAGAGATTATGTTGGCCGCCCATCGCCACTATATCATGCACGCCGCTTATCAGAGCGATATGGCGCTAAGATCTACCTCAAGCGCGAGGATCTAAACCACACCGGAGCACACAAGATCAACAATACTGTAGGTCAAATACTAATCGCTAAAGCGATGGGTAAGAGCAAGATTATAGCCGAGACTGGTGCCGGCCAGCACGGAGTTGCCACAGCCACCGTCTGCGCCCTTATGGGGCTTGATTGTATCGTATTTATGGGCAAGACCGACGTTGAGCGCCAGATGCCAAATGTAAAGAAGATGGAGATGCTCGGAGCGAAGGTTGTTCCGGTGACCTCTGGAAATATGACCCTTAAGGATGCCACCAACGATGCTATTCGCTACTGGTGCTCGCACCCAAACGACACATTCTATATCATTGGCTCAACCGTGGGGCCACACCCCTACCCCGACATGGTGGCACGACTGCAATCTGTAATCAGCAGCGAGATCAAGTGGCAGCTCCAGGAGAAGGAGGGGCGCGACTACCCCGATCGACTTATGGCCTGCATCGGCGGAGGTAGTAATGCCGCTGGTACAATCTACCACTACCTAAATGAGGAGCGCACCAAGATCACACTAGTTGAGGCTGCCGGTCTTGGTGCCGACACAGAGCACACGGCCGCCACCATTCATTCAGGCAGCGTAGGTATTATACATGGCGCAAAAACTATGCTTATGCAGGATGAGGATGGTCAGATCACCGAGCCATACTCTATCTCGGCTGGCCTAGACTATCCAGGCATAGGCCCAATGCATGCACACCTAGCAAAGAGTGGACGCGCCGAGATGCTATCGGCCACCGATCGCGAGGCGCTAGATGCGGCCTTCGAGCTCACTAGGCTAGAGGGTATTATCCCTGCTCTCGAGAGCGCCCACGCTCTAGGAGCGCTACATCAGATCAAATTCACCCCTGGCGAGGTTGTCGTACTAACACTCTCGGGCAGAGGAGACAAAGATATGGATACCTACATTAACGATCTAAATCGCTAACCAACATGAAGTATACAATAAACTCTACGAGCCTATCTGGAGATCTCCACACTCCGGTGAGCCTCTATCTTAAGCTCCGCGATCTATACCCACAGTCGGCTCTTTTGGAGAGCTCCGATTATCACTCTACCGAGAATAGCCGCTCGTTTATTGCCCTAGACCCGATAGCCTCTATATCTATCAACAACGGGCATATAGTCGAAAGCCTGCCGGGCGGAGAGAGGCGCGAGAGCGAGATCTCGGCCGAGAATGGCGTTGGTGAGGCGATCGCTAAATTTATGTCAAACTTTGAGATTGATGGCAACTATGGTCTCTATGGCTATACCGCCTACGACTCGGTAAAGTATATCGAGCAGATCAACGTCCAGCCAAACTCACCAAAGGATAACGATGCGCCAGATATACTATATATATTGTATCGCCATACACTAATCTTTGACCACCCACACAATACCATTACCATCAACGAGCTAAGCTGTGGCGATGGAGAGTTGCAAGTGGAGAAGATTCTATCGGCGATCAACAATCCAAACTTCGCTAGCTATGGTTTCCAGCGCGTGGGCGAGGTGAGCTCGCCTATCGAGGATGAGGATTATCGCCAGATGGTGCGCCGTGGCATAGCCCATTGCAAGCGAGGCGATGTATTTCAAATAGTCCTTTCTCGCCGCTTCTCGCAGCGCTTTACCGGCGATGATTTCGCCGTATACCGCATTTTGCGCCGTATTAACCCATCGCCATATCTATTCTACTTCGACTTTGGAGGCTTTAGGATATTTGGCTCCTCACCCGAGACCCATTGCAAGGTGGAGGGCGAGACCATCTCTATCGACCCAATCGCCGGAACAGCATTCCGCACAGGCGAAAAGCAGGAGGATGCTCGCCGCGCCGAGGCCTTGCGCCAAGACCCGAAGGAGAATGCCGAGCATGTGATGCTAGTAGATCTAGCACGCAACGATCTAAGCCGCAACGCCCACAGCGTGGATCTAGATTTCTATAAAGTGACACAATATTATAGCCACGTTATACACCTAGTCTCACGCGTATCAGGAACGCTCAAAAAGGGGCGCAACCCTATCACCGCCTATCTAGAGACCTTCCCGGCAGGAACGCTCAGCGGCTCGCCCAAGGTGCGCGCCATGGAGCTCATAAACGAGATCGAGCCACACAATAGAGGCATCTATGGCGGAGCTATCGGCTCGATTAGCTTTAATGGCGATATCAACCACGCCATCACAATTAGAACCTTTGTAAGCCGCAACGGAGCTTTAGAGTTCCAGGCCGGTGCCGGCATCGTAGCACTTAGCAACCCCGAGCGCGAACTACAGGAGACCAACAACAAGCTTGGCGCGCTGTCAAGAGCCATAAAAGAGGATATAATATAAAAGAGAGGAGAGATGAAAAAGATACTTTTACTTGATAACTACGACTCGTTTGTCTACAACATCGTCCACCTGGTCGAGGAGCTAGGCGTGGAAGTTGATATATTTCGCAACGACAAGATTTCGCTAGAGGATGTGGGCAAATATGACAAGATAATCCTTTCACCTGGCCCCGGCATCCCATCCGAGGCTGGAATCCTTCTGGATGTAATCAAAAGATATGCCCCAACAAAGAGCTTGCTCGGTGTATGTCTAGGACATCAGGCCATCGGCGAGGCGTTTGGTGGCCTGCTCACAAACCTAGATGATGTCTTTCATGGCGTTGAGAGCGAGGTTTCGCTCCTCGCTGAAGATCCCATATTCGAGGGTGTAGAGATGCCGCTAATGGTGGCGCGCTACCACTCTTGGATTGTAGACAGAAAGGATTTCCCAGCCGAGCTAGAGATCACCGCCGAGGATTGCGCCGAGGGGAAGATCATGGCGCTGCGCCACCGCACGTATGATGTTCGTGGCGTACAGTTCCACCCCGAGTCGATCCTAACACCCCAAGGCAAGAGAATTATTGAAAATTGGTTAAAGCTATAGAGCGATGAAAAGCACACTAACAAAGCTATTCAGATATGAAAATCTAGATAGCGCCACCAGCCGCGAGTTGCTACACAATATTGCGCGCGGAGAGTACAACCAGGCGCAGATCGCCGCCCTTATGAGCATATTTCTTATGCGCCCAATCACCCTTGAGGAGCTATCGGGCTTTCGCGAGGCACTTATGGAGCTGCGCACGCCGATAAGCTTTGGCGACGATGAATATATAGATATCGTAGGCACGGGTGGTGATGGCAAGGATACTTTCAACATAAGCACATGCTCCTCGATCGTTGTTGCGGCAGCAGGATATAGAGTCGTAAAGCATGGCAACTATGGAGCATCTTCGATAAGTGGCGCGAGCAATGTTATGGAGTCGCACGGAGTGAAATTTACTGCCGACAACGACGCTCTACGCCGCTCGCTAGATGGGTGTAACCTAGCCTATCTCCACGCCCCACTATTCAACTCGGCGCTAAAGGCTGTTGCTGAGGTGAGGCGCAACTTTGGCCTGCGCAACTTCTTCAATATGCTTGGGCCAACGCTTAACCCTGCCGAGCCGAAATATCAGCTACTAGGTGTCTACAACCTTGAGATGTTGCGCCTATACAACTACCTCTTTCAGCGCATGGATCGCGACTATGCCGTGGTGCACTCGCTTGATGGCTATGATGAGATATCTCTCACCAAAGAGTTTAAAGTGAGCTCAAAACATGGCGAAAGAATCTACGCCCCCGAGGAGCTGGGCTTTAGCCGCGCCTGCGAGTCGGATCTCTTTGGAGGCGAGAGCATAGAAGATGCCTCTGCAATCTTTGATAGCGTTCTGAATGGCAGCTCTAGCACCGCGCAGCGAGATTGCGTTATAGCCAACGCCGCCTTCGCAATCACCGTTATCGACCCGGCAAAGAGCATCGAGGAGGCGATAGCTATCGCCCGCGAGACTATTGATAGCTCGCGTGCCTCTGAGACTCTTAAACAATTTATTAAACTCAACTCATAGAACAAATGGAGGATGTATTAAATAAGATTATAGAGCACAAGCGAGCCGAGCTACTTACCACCGATTTTGGAGAGATCGAGGCGCAAGCCCACGCCACGGAGCGCAAGGTGATCTCCATGTCAAAATCGTTACGTGAGCACAGAGGCGGCATCATAGCCGAATTTAAGCGCCGAAGCCCATCTAAGGGGTGGATCAATCAGAACGGCTCACCGGCCGATATTGTTCCAGCCTACTATGAGGCAGGTGCAGCGGCATGTTCGGTGCTCACCAACGAAGAGTTTTTCGGAGGCTCGCTAGAGGATCTTATCACAGCGCGCGCCGCCGCTCCCAGGCTGCCTATCCTGCGCAAGGAGTTTATCATTGACGAGCGTCAGATATTCCAAGCCAGAGTTGCCGGAGCAGATGCTGTGCTGCTTATCGCCGCCTGCCTCAGCGTCCAAGAGTGCCTATCTCTCGCTAAGACAGCGCACGATGTAGGGCTAGAGGTGCTACTGGAGATCCACTCAAAGGAGGAGCTATCGCACCTAAATGAGTATGTAGATATGCTAGGTGTAAACAATCGCAACCTAGGCAGCTTCGTTACAGATATAAATAATTCATTTGCCCTTGCCGATGAGATGCGCAAGCGAGGCGGAGATATCGTTTTGGTCTCGGAGAGTGGTCTTGATGGTAGCGACACTATAAAGCGCCTGCAAGAGGCGGGCTTTGATGGCTTTCTAATAGGCGAGAGTTTTATGAAACATGGTGAGCCCGCCGCTCGCCTTCAAGAGCTAATTTCAGAGCTATGATAGTAAAGGTGTGCGGAATGCGTGAGGCAGAGAACGCTGCCTCGGTGCTAGAGCTGGGTATCGACATGATGGGATTTATAGAGTATGCCCCATCGCCTCGTTATGCTCCTGAGCCACCAGCGACCGAGGGTGTAGCGCGTGTTGGGGTCTTTGTAAATGAGAAGTTTGACACCATTATTGAGTGCGCCGAGCGAGCGAAGTTTAGCCATATTCAGCTCCACGGCAAGGAGAGCACGGAGCTCTGCGAGGCGATAAAGCGCAGGGGTTATGGTGTAATAAAGGCCATTAGTGTAGCCACCGCCGAGGATCTAAAGGCATGCGAGCAATATCAGCAGAGCGCCGACATTTTGCTCTTTGACACCAAGTGCGAGCAACATGGTGGTTCTGGCAAGCGATTCGATTGGTCGATACTAGAGAGCTACAGCGGCGGTCTGCCATTTCTGCTCTCGGGTGGAATTGATGAGACTATGGCGGGAGAGATTAAGACGATCTCGCACCCAAAGTTTATCGGCGTAGACCTTAACAGCCGATTTGAGATGAGCGCCGCAAAAAAAGATATAGAGAAGTTACGAAAATTTATAAACAAAATACGATGAATAGAATAGATTCACTACTAGAGCGCACCGAGGGTGATATCCTATCAGTGTACTACCCTGCCGGATATCCCAATCTAGATGACACGATGCCTATACTTACGGCACTCGAAGCCCATGGTGTAGATATGGTTGAGCTTGGCATCCCCTTCTCGGATCCAATGGCCGATGGTGTTGTGATTCAAGAGGCGGCAACGCGCTCGCTCGGCAATGGCATGTCGCTTAAAAAGCTCTTCGCACAGATCGAGAGTATGCGAGAGAGCATCTCGATCCCCGTTATATTGATGGGCTACCTAAACCCAATTATGCAGTATGGATTTGAGCGCTTCTGCATAGATTGCAACCGCACAGGAATAGATGGCGTTATCATTCCCGACCTTCCGTTTAAAGATTATATGGAGGATTATAAGGAGGTTGCCGAGAGGCACGACATTAAAGTTATTATGTTTATCACCCCCGAGACCTCGCCCGAGCGCATCCGCTTTATCGACGAGAACGCCTCTGGATTTATTTACATGGTATCGAGTGCCGCCACAACCGGAGCACAAAAATCTTTCGCCGGAGCACAGAGTGAATACTTTGCCCGCGTAGATGCTATGTCTCTTCGTCAGCCACGTATCATTGGATTTGGCGTATCAAATCGCGAAACATTCCGCGCAGCCTGCAATAACGCCAAAGGTGCAATAGTCGGCAGCCACTTTGTTAAATTGCTATCAACAGAGCCAACTATTGAGGCTGCAATCACCAAGTTAATATCCGACATCAAGGGATAATAGACAACAAAGCAGCAACTACTTGTGTTGCAATAATGTACATAAGCAGTTGCTGCTTTGTTTTAGATAAATATAGTGGTCGAAAATAGCTATAATTAGAATCTGTTTAAATTTCTCTCATCTAATTTGTTAAGGATCTGTCACTTCACTTTTCTCTTTTTCTACTCGTTACATAGCTATTGCTATGCGCCTCGCACAAAGAGAGAAAATTAAAGCAACATCTCTCTTAACAATTTAAGCGAGAAAAACTTAAGCAGATTCTTAAACAGATTCTTAATCTTCAATAAATCGCTGCACCATCTCTCGTGCCTGTTCATTGACGGGAATATATTGTTTGCCAAAGATGATAGAGTTGCGCTCCAAAACTCTTACCTCATCGAGATTTACAATGAATGAGCGATGAACTTTTACAAATTTATCGGAGGGCAGTCTACTCAATATGCTCGTCATAGAGCCGTGGATAGTAACCACATCTCCCGTGCGTAGTACAATATCTAGATATTCACGTTTAGACTCAATGTATTGTATATCTGGGAAGTTTACACGCACAGTACGATTGCCCGAGCGCATAAATGCATAGTCGCGATCGTGACGCTCGGCAACTGCTCTATTAAAATAGCGATTATGCACCTTCTCGACCGATTTCAAAAAAGCTGCATAAGAGAGAGGTTTGAGCAGATAATCGGCAGCATCGAGTGCAAAGCCATCCATTGCAAACTCGCGATGTGCCGTAACAAATATCACCTTTACATCATAGGGAAGAGCCTCGACAAATTGCAAACCCGATACGCGCGGCATATTTATATCTACAAATAGTAGATCAATGCTATTTTCGCGCAGATATTCCAGCGCCTTGGTTGCTGAATTAAAACTCCCCCTTAACTCTAATATTGGGGTCTGATTTACATATTGCTCAATTTGCAACAATGCAAGTGGCTCATCGTCAAGGAGTATGCAGCTTATCATGTTGTTGGTATAATTAGATTTACATAAAATATATTCTCTTTTTCGCTAATATTAAGAGTGTAGTTAGCGCCATAGAGTAGATCTAAGCGTTTACGACTATTACTTATCCCGAGTCCGTGTTGCCGATTGCTTGACCTCTTGTGATTTGTATTAATCGTAACCATCTCTATTGTAGAGCTGGTGAAATTAAATCGCACCTTAATAAATGACTCGTGATCATAATCTACACCATGCTTAAAAGCATTTTCTATAAAATTAAGAAACAGATGGGGAGGAATATCCACATCTGGAGGATTATTATAAGATAGATCTATTTTAACCTGCTCCGAGAATCGCAGCCTCATGAGATTGATATAGTTGTTTATAAACTCCATCTCTCGCTGTAGCGACACCACACTCTTTCGTGAGCTGTCATAGAGCAGATAAGACATTAAGTTTGAAAGTTCTATGATTGTATGCCTTGCTCTTTGTGGGTCGACCTCTATTAAAGCGTGAATATTATTAAGGGTGTTCATAAAGAAGTGAGGGCTTACTTGACTCTGTAGATTTTGCAGCTGACTAACGACCCTCTCCTTATCTCTCAGTGAGTGTTTTTGCTCTGTAATAACCCATGTTACCGCTATCCTTATACCTAGATCAAGAGATATAGCAATTAGCGAGGCGATTAACACAGTAATCATCGGCGATATAAAAGTTGTAACGGGAGGTTTGGTGATATGCTGTGCCCCAAAATGAGGGAGCGTAGATAGCCTCTCGTGCGGAGGTGCTCCACCACCCATTATATGAGGGGGAGGATAACCCCCGACATTCCCCTCTCCAAATAGGGTCAGAATTGCATTTACGCCGTCAAAAGATATAATAAACAGACTCAAGCAGATAAATAACACAACTATAGAGATGGTATACAAGATATATCTCTTGTTGAAGAAGAGTTTAGGCATAAAAAAGAACCTATTCACCAGAAATGCAAATCCGACAACAGCGCATTCGACCCACATAACGTGAATAGCTCTGCTATCAACACTATAATCCTCCATAAATAGAAGCGGAGATATAATCACAAGAGTCCACAGCAATATTATTGCTGTGAACTCTACTGCATATATTTTCTTCTCATTTACCACCTAACAAAGATAGCTATTTTGTCTCAATATCACGCACTAGGCGCACAAAATTATAATACCTCTCTTCGCCCCCTTCGACCTTCATTCCATTGTTTGCCTTAGAATCAAATCGCACAGCGCCTGCTCCATGGAAATCGGCACCTTGATTATTTACTGCGCGACCAAAGGCAACATACCATGCAAAATAGAATGGTCTACCCTTTGTAAAACAGGCCGACGTGGATGTCCAATAGTATCCATAATCATCATCATCAGCCTCATTGACAAATGGTGTGCAGTTAAATATTGGATCTATAGCCGCTTGAACCCCTTTGCTACTTGGTGCACGCGTGTAATCTACGATACTTTGCAGCTCTTTAACATTTGGCAAGCGCCAATCACTATACCCAGCAAAGGTTGCCCCCTCAGCATATGGAAGAGCCTCGGTCCACTCTATACCTTTGCCATTATCATTTTTTGCCCACATAAGAGCTGTCGCTATATCGGAGATTGTGCCATCGCCATTGTCGACAAAATCATTCTCGCCATATATATCGCCTCGCACCGCACGCACCTGCTTGGCCATTGGGTTGCCTCGAGGTCTACCGCCGCCCTCACCGCCGGGGCCTCTTTGTCCTCTTTCTCCTCCTTGCTCTCTCTGGCCTCCTTGTGGTGGAGGTGGCATTGAACCTTGTCGAGCTTGACTACCCTCTCTGGCTTGCATTGGCATCTGTCGTCTCTCGCCACCCTCTCCCATTGCAGGCATCTTTGATCCTGCAGGGTAGGCCTTGATGTGACCCGTCACATGGTTCACTCCAAACGCAGCATCATCACGCCCTTCAACGGTCTGGCCAACATACTTGTTATCTGCCCAATATTGCTCATCCTTAGTCACCTCGCCATTTGAGAGCTTAAAATATTTTGTATCGAGATATGGCCATCCCTGCTCGAAATCACTTATCGAGAATAGCTCCTTAAGGGTAGGTAGTCGCCAATCGTTATAGCCACCCAACTCCAACTCCTCGCAATATGCCTTCGCTTGTGCCCACGTCATACCCTCCATCGGCGGGATCTGCTGCCACATAAGAGCGCTATTATTGTCGCAAATCGTGCCATCGCCATTATCTGTGAATGACATGCTCTTACCGCGCAAGTAGTTGGCGTCTTGACCATAGAGGGCATCTCCCTGCTTTAGCTTTTTTACCTCTTTGCCATTTTCGTCGTAGCAGATGGTCTGCCCTGTGGCATTTATCTGATAGCTTGATTGGCTGTAACCTATCGCACATATCAATGTGGAGACGATGGTTAATAGTAGGTTCTTTGTTCTCATGAATTATACTTAGTTTAGTTTGTGAATTTATTAACTGTTGTCGTGCGGCTCTCAGCATGAGCTTTGAGTGTCGATACCGCGCTAGCGAACTCCGATGAAGCTGAGTTGCGACTGAAGAATGTATAACCATACTCCTCAGCCTCGGCTGAACTCTTTAATAGATTATAATACTCCTCGTAGAGAGCCTGCATATCGGATGTGACGAATACCTCGTCGACAAATTTTTTGAGATACACTTTATATCGCTCCACATACTCATCTACATCATATAGGTAGCTGATAAGAGGCCATGAGCTACTCACACTACCCATCTCGCTCACCTCAATGGCACTCATAGAGCTACTACTCATGCCGGCCGACGAGTTGCTTGATGACGACTGGAACGCCTCGTTATTATCCCATGGAATCCATGTGAGCAACGAGGAGGATGGATTATTATATAGGTAGTAGTTGTGTGACATTCGTCCATAGGTGTCCCAGTTCTGTATAACGGCGTTGGCAGCCAACCACCTTAAGAAGATATCGACATCAAATACCCTCTCCAGCTCCTCCTGCCATGCAACACTATCAACTCTTCGCGAAGAGTCGTTTATAGCATCGTATAGAGCCCGCACATCGCTATAGTCCGCAGAGGCGGTATTGGTCTTTAGATATAGCTCGCTTGTGTCGTATGAGCCATAATTGAACTGCGCAGCATCGCCATCGGGTTTATACAGATTGCCTGAACCGCTGCTAAATTGGGAGTCTATAACTGTATCATCAACCTCCTCGACAAGCGTGTAAAGCCCGAAATATTGAGAACCAGATCCTGTGTCAATGTATAATTGACAGAAGGCTGTCTGCGCTGCCGCCAAACCAAATGACCGGAATAGATCTGCGCCAACCTTCTCGCGCATGAGAGATTTATCTTTGTAGTTATTACCCAGGTTAAGCTGCTTAAATCCATAGAATCGCTGGTTGGTAAGTGCGGGATAGTCATCCTCATATTGGTCGAAATCCAACTTAAATGAGAGCTTCATGACGCCCGAGCTATAGGCACTGCTGAGGCTCGAATTTCCCTTAAAACGGATGCCCACATTATACCAATCGGTAGCATTAAAGCGCACCGTGCAGGGTTGCCATATTGGGGTGTAGTCGTAGTTTGAGTTGTTCACCTTGCTTAGATTGCTGCTCAAATCAGACTTCATCGAACTCCAGCTCGAGGAGCTGAGGGTTATATCCATCCGCAACACCTTGCCCTGGGCAAAGACAATATCGTAGTTGGGATCTACCGCATTGCTGTGCGTAGCCTCGCTCCAATCAGGAAAAGAGTCGGCATCTACCGTCGACTCGTCATACGGTTCGCTGTCGTTGTCGTATGTCTCGTCGAAGATCTGCCCTTCGATATAATCCTCATTGCGACAGCCTGTTGTGGCAATAGCAAGGATTAGCATAATAGTAAAAATATTCAATTTACACATGAGCATTTATAGTTTTAATTTGTAACCAATGCTAAAGATATTGGCATTCTTATACTCTAATGCAAAGAGATCAAATTTATAATCGACCCCGAGAGCCGATTTTTTACCCGTCTTGAGGTCGAAACCCGTAGAGTAACGCGTTTTATAGAGCATATTATCCCCCAACTCTTGAAACACCTCGAGGGCTGCATATGGCGATATTTTACACTTTCTTATATTATATTCGACCTTCGCCCTATAGCGCAAAAACTCTTTGTCGGTCACATCATCATCGGCAAAATTATTGTATCTAAGTCTAAACGACGGCGTAAAGCGACCAAATCCCTCTTTGTAGCTTATGTCAAAGGCATAGCGGTGGTATACCTCCGAGTCGTAGTCGCCTCTACCCATGTAGCTCATCGTGGAGGAGCTCGCCTCGCTATCTTGTCGATCAATATCAAGACGATAGGTAGCACCCCAATAGATGCAACCGAAGGTTTTGTAGCTTAGCCCTGCATTGAGCAGCAGCTTATCGTATCCATCACAAAATCGAAACTCAGGCTCAAGCTCTAGCTTTAGCCCCTTTGCGAGTTTAACCTGAAGGTTGACTCCAAATCTATATTTATAGAGAACCTCGGGATCCCCCTTTTCGCCATCGGCTATCGCCGGAATAATCCCACCAAGAAGTATTAGTGAAGTTAGAATTAGTACCTTAATTTTCATCCTTTTCAACCCCTTTATTCTCTCTATTCATAATCGAGAAGTTATTCTCGTCGATGTTGAAGTATATTGTCATGTTGGCTACATCCTTTAAGTAATCAATACTCTCTATTTCAAAGTGCTTTATATCAAAACCTGTGCGATCTCGCAGATCCTGGATCAATGCCCCATAATGCCCAGCATGGATATTCGATATATTCTCGTAGACGATCTTCATCGACCCCTCACTCTTGCGATTAACAAACCTCTCAAGCAACCATAGCCCCGCTATGATTGCTAAGTTGGTAAATAGCAATTCACCATAGCTAACCTTCTTATTGGCGAGTGCATTCATAACCGAGAGACCTATCACCACAAAGAGATATGTCATCTGTTTAAACGGGATGGCATCTGTTCTATATCGAATGATGCCGAATATTGCAAAAAGACCAAGTGCAAAACCTAGCTCTAACTTAACGCTATTGAGCAGAAAACAGAGCAAAAAAACCGTAGTGCCTACTGCAACAAAGCTAAATGTATAGTTGCGACGCGTGCTGTGCCTTAGGTAGGGAAAGCGCACGATAAACGCCAACATAGATGTGTTTAGCAAAAATCGAAATATCAACTCCGCTAGATCTTCAAAATCAATCAACTTAAGCCCGAAAATGGTAATCTCCTCAATCCACTCTATCATAACTCTCTACTACTTATTTATTGTGTTATTAATCTTTTTACTTATCTGTCGATGCATCTGTTTAAAATTATTTAGCGGTAAGGCTTTCTCGATTAGGCTTCGCCCTATGCAATATTTGCTAAATCCCGATGGCTTAATGCGCATCCTATTTAACGTCTCTATAATAGCGCTTGGCGCTCGACCATCGCGCTTAACCTCGACAACAACTAAATCATTAAAATTCACCTCGCCGGCAGAGCTAATAAATCGCAATCCACTATCTATGGTGCAACGCTCATCCATTGATTTGCTCACCAGCATCAATCGGCAAAATCCATTCTCTAAAACCTCAACTAGATCAACACTCGAATAGGGGCTGTTTTGAGCTATAAATACTTGATCTTCTGCATTAAAGCCAATACGATAGTCGGAGTTGTTACGAACCTTAACTGTGCGCCCCTTATTGCTCTTAAATTTAACCTCCAAAAAGCTACTATTGGTTGAGAGATAGTTACGCCTACGTATTTTATAGCGATTCATCTTGCCTCGATGGTGATTCTCATACATGTCATCATGCCCCGTGTCGTAGTAGATGGTTGAATATGGCAGATTTCTCTCTCCATCAATCTCCATGATATAATATTTTTGAGCAACATCCAGCAATAAATCAGCAAGCAAATCACGATGAAACCAATATTTTAGATCGGTTCTATTCATCAACTTCACGCTATCCATCTTATCAAGTGAGATGCTTTGAAATGTGTTTATTACGCTATCTATTGACATCTGCTATATTGCTCTGTTTTTACAAATATTATATTTCAAAACAGGACAACAATAGCTATTCTACTAAACATTAAAAAAATTCTACCGAACTCGACTGCTAACATTAGATTCATGGCATCACAACTAATAATTTTATATCGCCCTCTCCTGAAACAAACACCTCAATATTTCACCCAGTGCGCGATTTTGAGTTGATTTTGAAAATTTTAGCCCTTGGGAGAACACTCTTGCATATTTTTATATATATTTGCCTCCAGGTTATGCGAGATCACTCCTTTCTGAAGATCTCTGCCATTTATTTAGGTCGTAATTATATTTATATTAGTTAAATGAGGTATATTTCAAAATTTAGCTGGGTGCGTTATCGCTACACCTTTGGTGAGCAGCGACGTCATCTGCTCAACGGGCCATGGGCTGGCGGCGTTGTCCTTATTCTTTGCGTTGTCGCAGCACTTCTACTGGCTAATTTAGAGGCCACAAAGCACATCTATCATGCAATCCTAGAGGCGCACCTCTCTATTAATATCATCTCTGAGGAGGGGCTCAACATCTCCTTTCCACACGAGCTGACGGTGGAGAAGTTTATAAACGATGGCCTTATGGTGATCTTCTTTTTTGGCGTGGGGCTAGAGATCAAGCGCGAGATTATCTCCGGGCAGCTATCCTCATTTAAACGCGCCATTCTGCCCGTCATTGCAGCCATCGGAGGTATGGTCGTGCCAGCGCTTATTTACACCATCTTCAACCACAACACACCCTCGGCCGCAGGATGGGGCGTGCCAACGGCGACAGATATCGCCTTCGCTATTGGTATTATGTCCATTCTTGGTGATCGTGTGCCGCTCTCGCTAAAGATCTTCCTCACGGCTCTAGCCATCGCCGATGATCTAGGGGCGATCCTAGTTATCGCCATCTTCTATGGCGGTTCAATAGATTGGCTATGCCTGGTTGTTGCCGCCTCGATAATGGTTGGTATATACTTTATGAATAAGATTGGCGAGCGCCGACTGCTCTACTATCTCTTCCCGGCCATCGTGGTGTGGAGTCTATTCTACCACTCGGGGGTGCACGCTACCCTTTCGGGCGTACTGATGGCGATGCTTGTACCCATCACACCTCGCTATGACAAGATGCACCTAATTCGCGAATCAAAACATTTAGAGCGAAATATTATTGATGCCGTGCACAAAGATAACCACGAGGAGTATAGCGAGCAGCTCGAAAAACTTGGACACCTATCGTATGGCTCGATCAGCATGAGCCACATCCTAGAGATCATCCTGGCGCCATATATCACATTCCTTATCCTGCCAATCTTCGCCCTGGCGAATGCCGGGGTTGAGATCAACCCCGAGTACTTAAATATATTCGCCTCAAACCCCGAGGGGGGATATATCGGCCTAGGCATACTCTTTGGATTGCTCTTTGGCAAGCCAATAGGCATCTTTCTGGCAAGCTTTCTAGCCATCAAACTCAAGCTGGCCGAGATGCCTGATGCCGCATCATGGCGCATGCTCTTTGCCGTAGCTTGCCTAGGTGGCATCGGCTTTACAATGTCGATATTTGTCGATACATTGGCCTTTGGCCAGGTGAGCAAAGTATTTGTCGACGAGGGTAAAATCGCCATCTTAATAGGCTCTATAGCCTCCGCGCTACTTGGTGTTATCTTAATATCGCTATTCGCAAAGAGAGGGGCTAACTCACAAAGCTAAGTATCGCCTCAGCCGAGCGCCCCGGCTCCTCCAGAAAACCCATATGGCCCGATTGCTCTAGCCACACCACCTCCGCCTGGGGGTGGGAGGCGACAACCGCCTCGGCCATCTCCATGGGGATATACTCATCATGCTTGCCATAGATAAACAGCTGTCGGACACCGCTTTGGCGCAACATCTCATGCTGATCTCGCCTAAGCCCCATGCCTCGAAGTATCGCCAATACGCCCTCATCCTCGGTGATGAATATCTGCTCGGCGCAATCTTCCATATAGCTCTTCATCCTCGCCCTATTATGAGGTGCCAAGCGTGCAGCTGGGGCAACTTTACCCAGTAGCTCCTTCTTGCCTGCCTTAATTAGCGCAATCTCGCGCTCGCGCTTCTCGTGCTTCTCGGTGCTATCGGCATTAGGCGTAGCATGAAATAGCACCAAGCCATCTAGCACCTCGGGATGAAGCGATGCCAACGCTAGAGCCACATAGCCACCCATAGAGTGGCCAACAACGGCATATCGCTCAACTCCAAGCACTTTCATCGCCGAGGCTACTGTCTCAGCCAAGAACTCCATGGTGTGAACCTCGTCCATAACCACCGAGAGACCATGCCCCGGCAGGTCGAGCGTCACAACTCTCACATCTTTATAAAGCAATGGAATAAAATCATCCCATACAAGCATCGACTCAAGATATCCATGTAACAATACGACACACTTTTCGCCCTGCTCCGAATCACAAATATGTAGTGGAGTCTCTCCCGCCATTATAAATTTCTCAACCATATCTACTTAATATTATTTAAGGGCGCAATTTACTCTAAATTTTCTCAATTATCACCACTCTGATGAAGATAAATTTGCGGATGCTATTAATTATTGTTAATTTTGAGGGGTATTTACAACAACCTAATAAGTATGCAGAATTTTGAGTTTATACTTTGCCACGGCTCGGCAAATAGATTTGTCATGATCGACACCATTGCCCAGCCTTTTGAGGTCGACAATCTAAGCCAATTCATCCAAAAGATAGCCCTCAGAAGCGGTAGTGATGGCGTTTTGCTCCTAACCAAATGGGGCGAGAAGGATATGGCTATGAGGATGTTCAACACCGATGGCTCAGAGGCCGAGATGTGTGGCAATGGCATGCGCTGCATCGCCCGATTGGCCGACGAGAGATATCTCCACGCCGAGCGCTTCACCCTCTACTCAGGAGGCAGGGCTTATGAGATCAGCCGCGAGAAGATGCTAGCCGACGGAGTGCCTACCTATGGCGTAAAGATTGCCGTCGCCACCGCCTCGCCGGAGTTTACCCTAGAGAGGGAGCAGTTTATTGGTGAGAGCATCGAGGAGCTAGATCCACAACTTAAGTTTACATACCTAAATCTTGGCAACCCACACATCGTGGCTATGGTCGACGAGATTGACCTAGAGCACCTATCTCTCATGGGCGAGAGAGTAAAAGAGCTAAAGCATATATTCACTCGTGGGGTAAATGTGAGTACCATCCAAAAGCTCGGCGAGCAGCAGATCTTTGTTGCAACTTACGAGCGCGGCGTGGGACTCACCGCCTCATGCGGCACAGCCATGACCGCCTCTAGCACCGCCACCACCCTGCTTGGGCTATGTCAGCGCGATAAAGATATCGAAGTGCGCAACCGCGGTGGCTTTGTTCGCTGCCGCTGCCACAAGGAGGGCGAGGATCTCTACACTTGGCTTATAGGCAACGCCACCTATGAGCTTTTGGGTGAAATTACACCTGATGGCGAGATAGTTGTTAAACATCGCCTCGATAGAGAGATTGGAGCGTGGGATACATTAGTAAAATAGAGAGAGATGATAAAAGAGATCTTCGAGCACCGCTCGATAAGAAAATTCAAATCAACACCAATAGCCGCCGAGGCTATGCGAGCGATGATTGCCGCCGCTTCGCGCGCCTCTACTTGCGGTAATATGCAGGTATACAGCATGGTAATCTCACAGAGAGAGGAGCTTCTCGATGAGCTCTCACCTTGCCATTTCGGGCAGGTGAAAGCGATGGGAGCACCATGCGTTGTGACCGTATGTGCCGATGTAAATCGCTTCTCGCAATGGTGCCGCCAGAGGGGTGCCGAGCCGGAGTATGACAACTTTATATGGTTCTTAAATGGCGCGATAGATGGACTATTGGCAGCACAAAATATGATCCTCGAAGCAGAGGCTAATGGCCTTGGTATCTGCATATTGGGCACAACGTTATATACGGCCGACAAGATCGTGGAGATACTTGCTCTGCCAAAGGGTGTGATACCCATCACCACCATTGTTATGGGATATCCAGACCAAGAGCCCCCTCTCACCGATCGCCTACCACTTGAGTCTATTGTACACATGGAGCGCTATGAGGGCTACTCCGAAGAGAAAATCGACGAGTTGTGGCAGGAGAGGGAGCAGAGCGCGGAGAGCGCCGAGCTCAAAGCGATCAACAACAAACCTACCTTGGCGCACATCTTTACTGAGAATCGCTACAAAGGAGAGGATAATATATTGTTTTCAAAAAAATATTTCGACACACTAACAGAACAAGGGTTCTTTAACCACTAGATAACGACAAACAGATTCTTAATGCATATAAGGGGTATAAAGATATTTATGGTTTCGGCGCTAGGGCTAGCAATAGCATCTTGTGGCGTAAGCAGGCACATCCCGGAGGATAAGTATCTTGTCAAGAGAGTGATTATTGAAGATAGCGCAAAAAATGTGCGCGAACAGCGCACGATGACTTCAGAACTTGAGCGCTACATCCAACAGAGCCCCAACAAACGGTTCTTTGGAACAAACTTCTATCTCTGGACATATTATGCCACTAACCAAGAGAAAGATAACTGGTGGAACAGACTAAAGCAGAAGATCTCTCAAGAGCCCGTATACTATGACGAATCAAAGAGCATAAAGAGTGCTGAAAACCTTAAGATATATATGAATGCACTAGGCTATTACGCCTCGGAATCCACATTTAAGGTTGACACACTAAAGAAAAATAGAGTTGCCGTAAGGTATATAACCAAACAGGGCAGACCATATATCATCAACAAGCTATCGTATGATCTACAAGATAGCCTGCTTGCCCCCATACTTCTACCCGACACGATAAGCTCCTTGATAAAAGTCGGCATGCCATTTAGTGTTGCTAGCCTTGATAAGGAGCGCGAGCGAATCATGAGCACCCTGCGCCAAAATGGATATTATGACTTTGTGGTGGGAAATATAGAGTATCTTGCCGACACCCTCGCTCGCAACTATACAGTCGATTTGACTATGATTGTAAAGCGCAATATTGATGGTTACGACCAACGAGGCAACCCAATAATGGCCAACAACAAGCGTTATATAGTAGACAAAGTATACATACTGCCCAACTATGAGCCCACTCTTATGGCTAGCGACACCAGCTATCTAAGCAAGATAGACACAACCTTTTTCCGCGGAATAAATATAATCCACAACCAAGATGAGCAGACAAACGTGCGCGAAAAGGTTCTACGGCAAGCAGTAAGCATATCTCCATATAGCTACTACGACTCGAAGATGGTGGAAAACACCTATAAAAACATCATGTCAATAGGCTACTTCAAGAGTGCCAGAATTAGCTTCAGTCCAAAGAGCGAGAGTGAGTCAGACATCTTTGCATCATCACCCATCGACCAATCCTACGTCGATTCGACCATCATAACCGGCTCGCCGACCTCATACCTCACCAGCACAATATACTGTACCCCATCGCTGCGCCAGAGCTTCAACATAGAGCTTGAAGGCAGCACAACCTCTTCGTTCTATGGACTTACAACTACGGTGGGTTATCAAAATAGAAATATATTCCGCGGCGCCGAGTCGTGGGATATAGATTTTACTCTCGGATATGAGCACATGAAGGCACCGGATGCCATCAAGAAGCGCGCGACAGAGATCGGAATATCTACCTCTCTGAGTTTCCCTCGCTTTCAGTTTCCATTCCTGGGATCTAGCTTCCCGGCTATTATTCAACCGCGAACCAAAGCCGAGCTAGCGGTGAGTTTTCAGGATCGCCCCTACTACTCACGCACAATCTCCAGCGCCAGCCTAGCATACACATGGCGCAACAAACGTAACTCTAGCTTTATGCTTAGCCCGGTGGATATCAACATCATTAAGATGGACTATATCGACGAGGACTTCTATAACGACCTAGAGAATGAATACCTAAAAAACAGCTACGAACCACAGGTTGTAGCGGGACTAAGCACAAGCTATACCTACACCAGCAAACGAACCAAACCCAATAGCAGCATAACAAGTCTGCGACTCAATGGAGAGACTGCAGGAAATAGCATAAACGCATTGGAGGCTCTATTTACGGGTGAAAAGCAAGCGGACGAGCGATATGAGATATTCGGCACTCACTACGCGCAATATGCCCGTGCCGATATGAACCTAAGCCACAACATCCCCGTGGGAGCTCGCAGCGCTATTGTCGGTCGAATATTCTGCGGAGCGGGTCTGGCATATGGAAGCTCTACATCCATCCCATACGATCGACTCTTCTATGCCGGAGGTAGTAATAGTATGCGCGGATGGACGCCACGAACTCTAGGCCCCGGATCTGTCGCCGAACCTACGGATGTTGTATATCCATCGCAGGTGGGCGATATGCGATTAGAGGCTAATCTAGAGTACCGCTTCCCAATATGGCAGAGCCTGCATGGAGCGACATTTGTGGATGTAGGTAATGTTTGGTATATACGAGACGATGAGTCGCTCTATGAGCCTGAGGCAGTATTCTTCTTCGATACTTTCTACAAACAGCTAGGCTTTAATACTGGCGTGGGATTGCGTTTTGATATCCAATTCGCCATCCTACGTCTAGACTGGGGACTGCAAATACACAACCCAAACAAGGCCGAGGGCAGCCGCTGGGTAAAGACATTCAGATGGGACAACACGGCGCTCAACTTCGGCGTTGGCTACCCATTCTAACTACTCAGCCGCTTGATATACCGTCACATATAGCGTCTGGCTATCTACCGCGACTCTGATCTCAACCTCTCTCGCGGCGCCCGTTGCATTAGCCCCGGCGCTAATAGTCACCTGCTCGCTACCAACACCAGACAAGGAGGAGGCTGACAGCCAGCTTTGAAACAGAGGCAAGGCGATGCTCCACTCCATCTCGGTCGTTATATTTATCTGCCTCGAGCCACCTGCCGCTGTAAACTCCAACCTATATGACGAGAGCGGATCGTTATCCTCGTCGGGCTCAGTTGTGTCTGGCTCGGCTACATCGGGCTCTGTTGTGTCAGGTTCCGTTACATCGGGCTCTGTTGTGTCAGGTTCCGTTACATCGGGCTCTGTTATATCTGGTTCCGTTACATCTGGCTCACCAACATCGGGATCTTGCAGCTCTAATTCAAGATCGCTATTATCGTCAGGTTCCGACGTAGAGCTATCGGGAAGAATCTCCACATCTAGATCTGGTGTTGTTTGCTCCTCATCCCCTGTCTCTTGAGACTCTTCGGACTCTGGCTCTATATCCTGCTCCACATCGTCGTTTGACTCATCCTCCACCTCACCTTCTGTCTGATCTTCTTCCAGCCCGCCCAACGAATCATCATCCTGCACGCTGGCAGCATACTGCATTATAAGGAGATCGGTCGAAGCATCCCGACAATAGAGAGGGAGGCTTACACTCCTCGCCACGGTATAACTATTAGCCACTAGCTCAACGACGAGCGTATCGCCCGAAGTGCCGCTGGTAGGCTCAACATTATACCAATATTGAATAGTTTCATCCTCCAAGCTCCAATCGGCATTGGAGGAGACAACAGCACACAACCTACCACCGCTAGACTCAAAAGTGAGTACCGCAGGGCTAATAGCGATCTCGCCTATCAGCCCGTCATCGCTATTTGGATTACACGCCAAGGAGAGCAAAAGCGACAATGTAATAGCAAATCTGATCCAAATTTTATTCATACTAGGCGCAAAGTTAGGGGCAATTTTGTTATTTACGAAATATAATAAGATCTAAAAATCCATTCTATAACTAAAATTTGGTCGATTCTTTTTTTATTTGTACCTTGCACTATAATTTATGAACAACTAAAAATTGCATTATGATAATACCACTTTTCATCCCAGGGCTTCAAGGTTCGGAGATCATCATCATCGCTGTAGTGATTCTTATTCTATTTGGAGGACGCAAAATCCCTGAGTTTATGCGCGGCCTAGGACGCGGCGTAAAGAGCTTCAAAGAGGGTGTTAACGAGATCAAAGATGAGCTCGATGATATCGACATGGATGAGCCAAAGAAGAAGAGTGATAAGAAGTAGACCTTTTTAGATGCAAGAGAGTCAAGATAGAGAGGATAGCAGAGATGAGCCTGAGCTCCCCTTTTGGGATCATATAGACGAGCTCAGAGGTGTCGCAACGCGCATAGTTGTCGCCTTTGTTGTTGCTATACCTATAATTTTCTGCCTCAAAAAGCCGCTATTTGAGATCATCCTTGCCCCTAGCAAGTCAGATTTTATTGTCTATCGCGCCTTCTCTTGGATAGCTTCCCACCTCCCATTTGCCGAAAATCTATCTATCGACAGTTTTCATGTCGAGCTTATCAATATCGAACTAGCCTCACAATTTTTCATACACATCAAGACCTCAATATTTGTAGCTTTCGTAATAATATTCCCCTATATTATCGCACAGCTATATGGCTTTATAGCACCAGCACTACACTCAAACCAGAGGCAATACTCTACAGCTGTTATCCTATCATCGTTTATGCTATTTATTAGCGGCGTGCTACTTAGCTACTTTATAATATTCCCTTTCTCATTTAGATTTTTATCTACCTATCAAGTCACCACAGAGGTCGCCAACATGATCTCCCTAAGCTCATATATGGGCACATTTCTCTCTCTATCGCTTATGATGGGGATTGTCTTTGAGATACCGATTCTAACGTGGCTACTAGCTAAAATGGGAGTTATAACTTATGATATGTTGCGTGAATTTCGCAAACATGTATTTGTTGTGGTGCTAATAATCTCGGCCATAATAACCCCGACTGGAGATATAATAACACTGGCACTAGTGGCCATGCCGATATACCTGCTGCACGAACTAAGCCTGCTGGCCATTAAGAGAATCTAGCATCGCACGCTCAACTTGAGATATGAACTCATCACGCTGCCGGCACGAGATATAGTGGCGACGTTCATGCACATCAACAATTTCGACAAAATGGTGCCACTCGGTGGCATACAATTTAACAATCTCGAGGCTCTTGACATTGAAGAAATATCCATAATACCCCAAAAAGCCACAAGCACCATATATAGGCATTAGCCACCGCAAGCGTCGAGGAGAGGCTTTGCGCACATAGAGAACATCATCAATTGATATATTCACAGCATCGAGGACAGAGTAAATCATAATCCTGCGTCTATCAACAACCATCCTTCTAGGTGCAGATATCCACATCAGAAGATATATCGCAATAAATATAGATATAACCCACGCCATTAAATAGCTGCTGCCATGCAAAAGAGATAGGATCACAACTGCCAGCGAGAGCATAACAATATATACCGCAGACCAAAAATATGTCCTACGATCGGTTGTAAACTTATACTCTTTAAATGCTATCATTCTTTAAGTCCCCCCTGATTTTAATTTTTGGTTAATAATTAATTTTATAGGAGACTATTAGAACTCCCCTAAAATTATTTCAGCTAAATGGATATCCTCCATTGTTGTTATCTTGATATTTCGCCTATCTCCCTCACACAACCAAATGCGCTCTCCCATCTGCTCCACAAGCGAACTATCATCTGTAAATCGTTCATCATAACCCTGAGCATATGCTCTTCGCAGAGTTATGGCATCAAAAATTTGCGGTGTCTGCACAGCACGAAGAGTAGAGCGAGAGAGTATATGCGACACTCCATCATCACCAATCTGCCTAACCGAATCACTAAGCGCCACAACCGGCACAGCAGAGCCAGAGGAGAGCGCACACTTAACACAGCGATCAAGCATATCGGCCGAGACCAACGGACGCACCCCATCATGCACAGCAATAAGATCCACCCCCTCGCTAAGAGCCTCAATGCCAGCCTTAACCGAATAGAAGCGTTCGGTGCCACCAGCAACAATTTTATGGTCAAAAGATGGCCAAAAGCGTGATGATAGATTACGCCAATACTCTATATGCTCCTCGGGCAAGACAACAACAATTTGAGAGGTGGGGAAACTCTCGGCAAATATCTTTATTGTGCGATATAAAATAGGCTCGCTATCCAGCAAAAGAAACTGCTTAGGCATAGCCGAGCCCATACGCCTGCCGCTACCTCCGGCAACTATAACAACACCCAACTTAAACGATCCTATCTCTTCCATATCAACTTCTTTCCAAACCCTAGGGTATTATCGGTTAATTTCATAAAATCTGGCTCTAACCTCCAGAGTGTCATATCCATTGCCACAGCATAGGGATACTTTGCAATATACAGGTCGCGATCCTCCTTGCTTTCACTCCGCACAACCTTAGCCGTGATTTGCAGGCCCTGAATCTTGCCCACAATATTGGTCTCCAACGCTATTGCGGCTGCCACAGAACCACTAGTTGACATATCCGCACCATGGCGCGTATTCTCATCGCTAGAGAATACGAATACATTTCGATTGGCATCATAGCTATAAAAAGCATGGGCACAATAGAGCCCCTCTTCGCCCGCAGTCGCCAGAGTCATAAGGTGGTGCTTTGCTATGAATTTTAAAAATTTGCTATCCATTATATCAGCTTCAACGAGTCAAGATTTGTAATTATATCACTATACTCTCCACTACCCTCTATCTCGGCAATAATATGGTTTTTAACATACTCAAAGGCCTCGCGGTTATCCTCACTAATGGGAATTGATGGCTCTTGAGGCATAGTAAGAGGGTTAATCGGGGTTGTCCCCTTCCACACTCGATAATCAAGATGAGGCCCAGTGGAGTCGCCCGTCGAGCCGACATATCCTATCACCTGCCCCTGCGAGACCTGCGCTCCCTTAACTATCCCCTTAGCATATCCACTAAGATGCAGATAGCCTGTGGTCATATTTCCGGCATGCTTGATCTTCAGCGTATTTCCACCGCCACCTCCCCAGCCGCGAAACGAGACAACACCATCGGCCACCGCCACCACAGGCGTACCTATGGGCGCTGCATAATCAACACCCGTATGCGGCTTATATACTTTATGTATTGGATGCAATCTTGAATAAGAGAATTTAGAGCTAATACGCGAATACTTTAGCGGCGCCTTCAGCATCTGTTTGCGCAAGCTGCCGCCATCATCCTCCCAATACTCCACCTTAGAGCCCTGCTTGAATGGTATGGCATAAAAATCTTTACCCTGGTGAGTAAATTTAGCCCCCCAGATTGTACCAACTCCTACCGAGAGAGAGTCATCCACAAACTGCTCATCGTATATCACCGAGAAGCTATCTCCTTTATTAATATTAAAAAAATTTACTGTCCATTGATAGGTATCCTCCAAAATAGCGGCCAACTCATAAGGCAATCCCTGCTCCATCATAGCACCCCACATCGAAGAGTCGATGGTTGCACTAGCTCGCCTCCGAATAGATGTTATAGGTTTTTTATCACGGACCACACTAATAGAATCGCCCAGAAACGAAAAGCGCAAATAGTCGGTTTTGTTTAACTCATAGACCATGTGGTCGAGCCGCGCAATATCAGCGGTGTCACACTTAGTCATAAGCGTATATGGCTGCCCAACACGTATCTTGCTTAGCGGGAAAATCCCCTTCGCTGCTTTATCTAATTTGTCTATAGTCAAGACCGAAACACCATATCGACTCAAAATAGCGCTTACAGTCTCGCCCCGCTTTATCTTATCACTAAATAGAGTGTAATCTTCTGCTGGCACACCAAAAGTTAACTTTGGTTCTGCCTCAAAAGCACCCGGCATATTAGCATCACACAACACACCGCTATCCGAGCCCTCTCCTAGGCACGAAGATAGCAGCATAACGACAAATAATAGGTATGTTATCTTACATCTCATAATAGCACAAAGATATAAAAAAGGAGCGAATAAATTAAGAATCTGTTTAAACTTTCTCGCTAATACTGTTAAAAATAGGGGTTGTAGTGATATCTATCTCAACAAAACTAATTGGAGAATTTAAACAGATTCTAAGAATATTTGCTAAATTAAAATTATATACCTATCTTTGAACAGATCAAGGCTACGCTTTTTTTTTAATGATTAAAACTATATTTTTAGCAATCATATCTCAGATGTATTTTCTATATGTGAAAATACGTCATTTCTTGTATGATATAGGTGCTATTGGTAGCGTAGAGTTTGATATCCCAGTCATCTGTGTAGGTAATATCACGGTTGGCGGCACAGGAAAGACCCCCATGGTAGAGTTGATCCTGCAGTATCATATGAGCACATACAATGTTGCTATTCTCTCACGAGGATATGGCCGCAGTAGCAAAGGTTACATTGAGGTTAAATGCGAACACGACTACCGCAAGGTTGGCGATGAGCCGTTGCAGATAAAGCGCAAATTCCCCAACGCCGTAGTTGTCGTTTGCGAGGATCGTGTCGAGGGCGTTGAGAGGCTGCGAAAATCTCACCCCGAGATAAACATGGTGATTATGGATGATGGATTTCAGCATCGCAGAATTACACCAAAGATAAACGTCATCATAATAGATGCAACTCGCCCGGTTCATCATGACCACGCCCTACCCCTAGGGTCACTCCGCGACACCCCCAGCTCGCTAGATAGGGCCAATATTTTTATAGTATCAAAGTGCCCCGAGGGGATGACATCTATTGACAGAAGAGTGCTCCAAAACAACCTCATATCTAAGGCATATCAGAGGATCTACTTCACCAGGTATGAGTCGCTCACCCCCGAGCCCCTATATCCTGACATCGCAGATAGCACAATGATCTTCGACCACAATACCGAGGTTATAGCCGTGGCTGGCATTGGAAACCCAACACCATTCGTCGAGTCTCTCGATGGCCAATATAAAAAAGTAGATCAAATACTTTTCAAAGATCACCACGTATATCACATGAGTGATATAAAACAGATGCAATCAATGACGGATAGATATCCCGAAGCTATAATCGTAATGACAGAGAAGGATGCTGTAAAACTTATGGGCAAGAGTACCATTCCGGCAGAGCTTCGCGGAAAACTTTACTATATGCCCATTGATATTTCATTCCTAGTGGAAGATTCAAAAAACGCGTTTTTAAATCACCTGTCATATGAGATTAAACACAGCTAAATTAGCCGCTGAGTATATATCACAGCAAAGCAACCACTTCACACCAAAGATCGGAGTTGTCCTAGGCTCGGGGCTCGGCGGCTTTGCCTCGGAGATTGAGGTACAATGTGAGATAGACTATAGCGAGATTCCGGAGTTTCCCATATCAACAGTCGATGGCCACAAGGGCAAACTGATCCTGGGTTATATTGATGGCGTTAAAGTTATCGCCATGCAGGGTCGCTTCCACTACTATGAGGGCTACACGATGGATCAAGTAACGCTCCCCATCCGTGTCTTTAAGCTCCTAGGCATAGAGTACCTCCTGCTTTCCAACGCCTCGGGCGGCATAAACATGGGCTTTGAAGTTGGTGATTTGATGGTTATCACCGACCATATTAACCTTATGCCAAATCCACTAATTGGTCAGAACATCGCCGATCTAGGCCCTCGTTTTCCAGATATGCACGGATGTTATGATCCTGAGCTTATAAGCATAGCCGATAAAATAGCCGCCGAGAAGGGGATCAAGTTGCAACACGGAGTCTATGTAGGTGGCACCGGCCCAACATTTGAAACCCAAGCCGAATATAAATATATGGGTATCATTGGTGGCGATGCAGCCGGAATGTCTACCGTGCCCGAGGTGATCGTTGCGCGCCACATGTCGATACCAACCTTTGGCATATCGGTAATCACAAACATCGGCCTTAGCGACCAGATAGGCGACCACGAAGATGTTCAGACCCAGGGAGCTAAGGCTGCAAAGAGTATGGCTCAAATATTTACTGCACTTATCAAAAACCTCGAATGATAAACAAAGTTACGCTACTCGGGAATTTAGGCGCCGATCCAGATATCAGAGTCCAAGAGAGCGGCCTAAAGATGGCACGCCTAAGGGTGGCCACAACCGAGCGGATATTTCTTAAAGAGAGTCAAACTATCCGCGAACACACCGAGTGGCACACGGTGATCGTATGGCGTCAGCTAGCTGATCTTGCCGACCGATACCTTCGTAAAGGTAGTCAAGTCTATATAGAGGGAGCTCTGCGCCACCGCGACTGGACGGATAAAGATGGCATTAAACACACCTCGGCCGAGATCGCTGGCTCCGACATCAAACTCTTAGGACGACGAGAGAGTGCCGAAAAAGAGAGCAAAAGTGCCACCGAGGTAGATGAGAATAACAATATGCCATTTTAAAATAGATAAGAATATAAATTAATATAAGATGTCTAAAGTTTTAATTATAGGTGCCGGCGGTGTCGGCACAGTTGTGGCACAGAAGATCGCCGCGAATCCACTATTTTCAGAGGTTTTGCTCGCCAGTCGCACAAAATCAAAGTGCGATGCTATAGCAGAGGCGATAGGTGGCGGCAGAGTTAAAACAGCGCAGGTGGATGCCGACTCTGTAGAGGAGCTTTGCGCTCTTTTTCGCGAGTTTCAACCCTATCTAGTTGTAAATGTAGCTCTTCCGTATCAGGATCTCACCATCATGGATGCCTGCCTTGAGTGCGGTTGCAACTATCTCGACACGGCCAACTATGAGCCAAAGGATGAGGCACACTTCGAGTACTCGTGGCAATGGGCATATCAGGATCGCTTCAAGGAGGCGGGTCTTACGGCAATTCTAGGCTGTGGATTCGACCCGGGAGTGACCTCTATCTTTACGGCCTACGCCGCCAAGCACCACTTCGACGAGATACACTATCTAGATATCGTTGATTGCAACGCCGGAAACCACGGCATGGCTTTTGCCACAAACTTCAACCCCGAGATCAATATCCGCGAGGTGAGCCAGAGAGGTAAATATTATGAGAATGGCGAGTGGATCACCACCGAGCCACACGAGATTCACAAGCCGCTAAACTACCCAGAGATTGGCGCCCGCGAGTCGTATGTTATCTATCACGAGGAGCTGGAGTCGCTAGTGAAGAACTACCCCACCCTTAAGCGTGCCCGCTTCTGGATGACCTTCGGCCAGGAGTACCTTACACACCTTCGTGTGATCCAGAATATCGGCATGGCTCGTATCGACCCAATTATCTATAACGGCGTTGAGATTGTGCCAATTCAATTCTTAAAGGCTGTTCTACCAGATCCAAAATCTCTTGGCGAGAGCTACCACGGCCAAACCTCTATCGGCTGTAGAATCAGCGGCGTAAAAGATGGCAAGGAGCGCACATACTATATTTACAACAACTGCGACCACGAGGCGGCCTACGCCGAGACCGGCACGCAGGCGGTAAGCTACACCACCGGTGTACCCGCAGCTCTAGGTGCAGAGATGTTTGTCAGCGGCAAATGGGGCGGCGCAGGCGTATATAATGTAGAAGAGTTTAACCCCGATCCATTCCTCGAAAAGTTAGGCGAGGCAGGCCTGCCGTGGATCGAGCTCTTTGATTGTGACCTCGAGCTATAGCAAAAAAAGAAGTGGTGACTAAATCGAAAGATAGTCACCACTCTCTATTATAGGCAAATGCTTAGAACCTGTATAGATGGTTATCCTCAAAGAACACCTCTCTATTCTCCTCTAGGATCTCTTTGCAGCGATCGGCATCCGATGGGCGGAAAACAACATTGGCATCCTCGCGCTCAGAGTAGGCATACATATACTCTATAAATATATTCTCAGAGGAGAGCACCTCCATAACCTTAGAGAGTCCACCCGCCACATTTGGCACTTTGATACGTATAACATCAGTCTTGCTAACCTTGTAGTTGGCCTCTTGTAGAACCGCAACAGCCGACTCGACATCATCTACGATAAGACGCATAATACCAAACTCTCCGGCCTGAGCAACGCTAAAGGCCTTCATGTTGACACCATTAGAGCCTAATGTAGCGACTACATCATTGATAACTCCAACTTTGTTCTCAAGAAAAATTGATAATTGACAGATTTTCATAGCTATAGGGTTTTAAAGTTTACGATTATCTTTCACTCTCTGAGCCTTACCCTCGCTACGTTGCAAGGTCTGTGGAGCTACAAGCTTAATAGCAGGATTAAGGCCGAGCATGCTATGCAACTTTGCGGCAACCTTTTTCTTTAGCCCTAACATAGCATTAATATCATCCGAGAACGACTCTGCGCGCACCTCGACCTGCACCTCAAAGGTGTCAAGGTTATTTACTCTATCAATTACGATAAGATAGTGAGGCTCAAGCTCCTCGACCTCCAAGATAACGCTCTCGATCTGCGAAGGGAATACATTCACACCACGTATAATAAGCATGTCATCGCTACGCCCCACGATACGAGACATACGCACACTAGTTCTACCACAAGCGCATGGTGCATCATTTAGCGAACAAAGATCTTTCGTTCTATAGCGAAGAAGTGGCAACCCCTCCTTGGTAATGGTGGTAAAGACTAGCTCGCCCTGCTCGCCCATAGGCATCTGCTCTAGAGTTTCGGGGTTGATAATCTCGGGCAAGAAGTGATCCTCGATTATGTGCGAACCATCCTTGCACTCGCACTCATGAGAGACGCCAGGCCCCATAATCTCGCTTAGACCATATATATTATAGGCATCAATTCCAAGCTTCGACTCGATCTCCTTTCGCATCTGCTCAGTCCATGGCTCGGCGCCAAAGATTCCACACTTAAGCTTAAAGTCCTTTGGGGAGAGTCCTGAGTTGGCCATCACATCAGCAAGATAGAGGGCGTATGATGGAGTACTTGCGATAACATTTGCACCGAAATCTCCCAATACTTGTAGCTGCTTCTGAGTATTACCAGTAGAGGTTGGAACAACCGTTCCGCCGATATTCTCAACACCATAGTGTAGACCCAGACCGCCAGTAAAGAGGCCATAACCATACGAGACAGAGAAGATATCCTCTCTACTTGTGCCAAAGGCGGCAAGACAGCGCGCTACAGCCTCGCTCCAGATTGAGATATCGCGACGAGTATAACCAACAACCGTAGGCTGACCCGTAGTGCCCGACGAGGCGTGAATACGCACAATCTCCGACATTGGCACAGCAAAAAGCCCATAGGGGTAGTTGTCGCGAAGATCGGTCTTGGTTGTAAATGGAAGCTTAACGATATCATCCACCGTCTGAATATCGTCAGGTGTTATGCCCATCTGCTGCATCTTATCGCGATAAAATGGGGTGTTGTGGTACACCTTATGTACAATTTTGTGCAGCCTCTTGCCTTGAAGTTCACGCATCTGCTCGCGGCTCATGCACTCTTTGGTCTTATTCCAGATCATTACTCTATAGTTTAGGTTGGTTTTGGTTTAATCTAAGTAGGATAAAATAATTATTGGTGTGTTTTTAAGAGTGCTATTGGAGATGAGATTTTTTGCTATTGAATTGAAAATATAGTTATTCTATATTGAGATTTAATAGTAAAAAATATCACTTCAAGAGTGCCGTTAAAAATATGGCAATAATTGTTTTACACTACTTAATTATTTAAGCTGCGAGGATACTGCCTCAGCACCTAGCTCGAAGGCTTTGATATTCATATCAACAACAGCCTCACCCTTACGCGCAAATATTCTTGCGATACCATCTTTTAGATCCTCACTCTTAATGCCCAATATTCTTGAGGCAGCACCTAGTAAGACAATATTTACAGAGCGTGGCATGCCGGCATCTTTGGCTATCTGCTCTACATCCAGCTTTAGGAGATTTGGCATCTTATCTAGCTCGGCCATAATCTGCTCTACTTCGGGATAGTTGGGGATATTTACGAATGGTTGCGAGCTTGTCACAACCCAGCCATCAGCCTTAAGATAAGGGATATAGCGCAGCGCCTCCATGGGCTCAAGCGAGATGATAGCATCCGCACCGCCCAGGGCGATAAGATCCGAGGCGATAGCCTCAGAGCTGATACGCAGATTTGTCTGCACATCACCGCCACGTTGACTCATTCCGTGCACCTCGGCTTGCTTAATCTGCAAACCCTCTGCGCGCACCGCCTCACCAATAACAGAGGCAATAGAGAGGATTCCTTGTCCTCCTACGCCTGAAAGAATTATATCACACTTCATTTTACTCTATTTTTTCTTTGAACGCTTCAATGTCTGAATACACTCTCTGCGTGGGATAATAACCGACACACCATCATACTCTAGCTCGGCCTTGATAGTAGCCTCAATCTCTGCCATATTTTTTGGTAGAGGGATCACAACCTTTAGGTGCTCGGGCTCAACGCCAAGACCTAGGCATATAGCCTCAAGGCGACCTGTTCCTGCTGAGTCCTGACCTCCGGTCATGCCCGTGGTTAGGTTATCCGAGATAACTACCAACACATTACTTTTGCAATTTACAGCATCCAACAGACCCGTCATTCCCGAATGGGTGAACGTTGAGTCTCCAATAACAGCTATAGCTGGGTGCTGACCTGCATCACTTGCACCTTTGGCCATGGTGATAGAAGCACCCATATCTATACAGCTATTAATAGCGCAGAATGGTGGCAAGGCTCCCAATGTATAGCAACCGATATCACTAAATACCTTTGGGTTATCATACTCGGCGGCAACCTTGTTTAGTGCTAAATAGACATCGCGGTGGCCACAACCCATACACATTGCTGGCGGACGTGGGACAACCATCTCTGATGGGGCAAAGACCTGCTGCTTAACGAGACCCAGCGCTGGCTTAATGTTGTCTGGCGTAAGCTCGCCGGCACGAGGTAGCTTGCCGTTAAGTCGGCCATCCACATTTTGCATATCTAACACGCCGCGTAGCTGCTCCTCGATAAATGGCTGACCATCCTCCAAAACAAGCACGCGATCACACTCGCCGACTAGGCGCGCGATCATCTCAACCGGCAACGGATATTGCGAGATTTTAACCGCAGAGTATGGCAAACCATCAGGGAAGTTCTCATTTAGATAGTTCCAGGCAATACCCGAAGCGATAACGCCTAGGCTCTTATCGCTGCCCTCATGGTAGAGATTATATTTCGACTCCTGCGATAGCTTTTGAAGATCGCTCTGCTGCGCGATAACCTCGTTATAGCGGCGGCGCGCGGTGGCAGGCAGTAGCACCCAGCGCTTTGGATCCTCAGGATAGTGAATTGTGTTCTGTGCTTTAGCCGCGCCTGCAACCACTACAGCGCGACTATGCGCCATGCGTGTAGTTATGCGAAATAGCACCGGCGCCATAAGAGACTCCGAGAGTTCAAAGGCGTAGCTCATCATATCATAGGCCTCCTGCTGAGAGGATGGCTCAAGGATTGGGATCATGGCAAACTTACCATAAAAGCGCGAATCCTGCTCGTTTTGAGATGAGTGCATTGATGGGTCGTCGGCAGCAAGCACAACCACGCCACCATTAATACCCGACACGGCTGAGTTGATAAAGGCATCAGCGCAGACATTCATTCCCACATGTTTCATGCATACCAAGGCGCGCTTGCCAACATAAGACATACCAAGCGCCGCCTCCATGGCGGTCTTTTCGTTTGAGCACCAATTACTATATATATCCGAGCCTAGCTTTGAGCCCTGAATATATTCGGTGATCTCTGTTGAGGGTGTGCCGGGATAGGCATAAACGCCCGATATACCAGCGTGGATAGCTCCTAGAGCTATCGCTTCGTCACCCAACAATAAAAATTTCTCTTCTAAATTCATTTTATTTATAGTTCAAATTTGTCTCCATCTTCAAGGGCTGGGAATTTTACCCTAAAGGCTCTCAGAGCCTCAATATCCAACTCAAAGGTTGCCACACCCTCCACATTATCTTCAACCAGAGAGAGAGCCTCACCCATAAACCCTATCGCAGCCGTACCTCCCGAATAATGGGCAGAGGGATCCGCGCCAACGATGTTTACGCCGCAAACATAGCATAAGTTCTCTATGGCTCGCGCCCTCAAAAGAGCATCCCATGCCAGACGTCTCTGCTCTGGCCATGCTGCGATGCAGATAATCATATCATAATCACCTCTATTGCGACTCCACACGGGAAAACGCAAATCATAGCATATAAGAAGCAGTATCCTAACTCCCTCTAACTCAACGATCACACGCTCAACCCCGGCAGCAAAGCTATTATGCTCGCCGGCAAAGGTGAATAGATGGCGCTTATCATACTTTACGTGCGAACCATCCGGCCTAACAAAATATAGCCGATTATAGAACCCCTCGCCCTCACCTACCGCAACGCTGCCGCAGATTGCAATACCACGCTTTGTCGCCTCGGAGATCATCCACCCAAGAGTCTCGAGATTATACTCGGCGCAACTATCTGGCTCGAGCGTAAATCCAGTAGTAAACATCTCGGGGAAAACAACCATATTTGAGCCCGAACACTCATCAAGCCACCGCTCGGCTGCTGCGCGATTCTTCGTGGCATCCAACCAAGCTATAGAGCTCTGCACTAATGAAATTTTCATAATATCACCACGAAGTTACTATTTATTTTAAATATTCGCAACTCTACTCTAGCAAAAGAGCATCTTTAGCCCTTGACCCAGCAAGCCTCTATCACCCCCATATATATTTTATGCAGATTACCATGCCCCGGCCCATACCACTTCTCATAGCAAGCATGCTCTACGAAACTCTCCTCGGTCATATCTTGGGCGAATATTTTTCGACACTCAAATACAATTTTCGCCTCTGCAAAAGTTGGATTTCCACTCTCAGTAAATTGCGGAGTTAAACCCGCCTGCGATATCTTATCACAATCTCTGCCCGAAAGCTTACCCAACGTAGTAAGAGCCTGGCGATACCCCTCCTCTAAAACGGTCAACGTAAAGCGATCCGAGCTCTCGATAAATTCATAGGTATATCGCTCGGGGCGAATGAATATTGTAACCACAGGCTCATTTGAATAGAAGCCAATCGTACCCCAACTTGCCGTCATTGTATTAAAGCGCTCTCTATCACCGGCGCTTACCAACATCCACTGCTTACCGATTATATCTATCACATTTTCAGATAGCGACAGCGGGTCTATTTTTATCAAATCTCTCATATTCTCTCTATTAATATAGGCAAAGATAGTAAAATTATGCATATTTAAATATTTTTTTCTAAATTTGCTGCATCAACAAAGAGGAAAAATAATGCTCACCAGTTTCGCTTATATATTTCTTGCAGGCATCGCGCTTGGTTATTTAGCTCAAAAACTATCTCTACCATCTCTCGTTGGTATGCTTATCGCAGGTTTTCTTATTGGACCTTATGCACTTGATCTAATATCTTTTAAGGTACTAGATATATCTACAGAGCTCCGGCAGATAGCGCTCATTATAATCCTCATGCGGGCAGGACTAGCGCTCAAATTCAGCGAGCTAAAACGCGCTGGGCTCCCGGCTCTTCTTATCTGCTTTATCCCCGCCATATTTGAGATAGGCGCCATGGTGATCTTTGCGCCAAGGATTCTAGGGATATCTATCCTCGATGCAGCCATCATGGGTGCCGTTGTGGCGGCCGTATCTCCTGCCGTGATTGTCCCAAAGATGCTACGACTCATGGATGAAAAAGCCGGTACAAAGAAGAGTATACCGCAGATGATTATGGCCGGAGCTTCGGTTGACGATATATTTGTCATAACCCTATTTACAGCCTTTACAGCTCTAGCTCAAGGTGGCGAGGTGTCAACCGGCAGTTTTGTAGAGATACCAATATCTATCCTCCTGGGTATAGCTCTTGGCTCGAGTGCAGGCTATCTACTGAGTCGCTACTTTAAAGCTTTCCACATGCGCGACAGCATAAAGCTATTAATTATGATTAGCTTCTCAGCCCTATTTCTACAGCTTGAGCATCTGCTTGCAGGGATCGTTTCGGTATCGGGGCTCTTAGCCATTATGACTATGGGTGTGACAATCCTGCAAATTCACCCCACCTTGGCCAGGCGTATCTCACCCAAATTCAACAAACTATGGGTTGGTGCCGAGATCATGCTCTTTGTATTAGTTGGAGCTAGCATTGATATTAACTACGCGCTAGATGCCGGCGCTAATGTGGTGATATTAATCCTCGCTGTTATGTTAGTTAGAATGATCGGTGTCTATTGTTGCATGATAGGCAGCACACTTAATAACCGCGAGCGTCTCTTCTGCATGATTGCATATCTGCCAAAGGCCACCGTGCAGGCCGCCATAGGCTCTCTTCCGCTCAGCATGGGGCTGCCATGTGGGAAAATCGTACTCACCGTAGCGGTGGTTTCGATCATAATCTCCGCCCCACTAGGCGCTTTTGGCATCGAGGCTAGCTATAAATATCTACTTAAAGAGAGCTAATCATGCGACTTATCACCATCACAGCAGCGATAATAGGCACAATCGGCATAACCAACGGCCAACCGATCGGCATAGCCTACTATGATGTTGACCAGCTATACGACACCATTCAATCGCCATTCTATGACGACAGAGAGTTTACGCCCAATGGACGCAACGGCTGGAGCGAGAGACGATATAGAGACAAAATAACCAAGATAGCCGCAGTGATCGACTCCATGCAGATGCCTATTGTTGCCCTATATGGTGTCGAAAATCAGGATGTGGTGCGAGATGTCGTTCGGCAAAGCGCACTCGACTATAGCTATTCACACCGCACCCTCAACTCCTATGATGGGCTAGACTTTTCGCTGCTCTACTTTGGAGATATGTTCTACCCTAGACATATCTACAGCTCCTTTGGATGGCTATACATCGAGCTTAAAGCTCTACGCGAGGAGTGGAGCCTCGGCATATACCTAGTCCGCCATGGATACAACCTGCGTTCTGCCTCTCCACCCCACGCCGACAAGCCTCCAAATCACACCATAGCCATGGGTAGGATCGACCGCGATGATCTAAAACGGCTAGAGCTAATAGATCTCCTTCAAAAGAGACAGAGGCAAGGATATGGCAATATGAAATATGACAGGCTTTGGCAATTTCATGATCTCATTGGCGTCGGCTCTGGCACGAAAGTAGAGCGAGAAGGGGTATTTATAACCAAATGGCTATTAACCAAGGATGGCAGCCGTCCGCTAGCCACGATTTCGGGAAGAGATTATATTGGTGGTTATAGTCGCTACTTGCCAATATATCTTTACATCAACACAAAAGAGCATCAATAATAGAAAAACGTGGTGCGAAAATAGAGCGTAATGCTCAATAGAGAGATTGAAAAACACGATTGCAACAAAATCTTAACAGATCTTTAACATGATAATCGTTACTTTGCATCGGAAAAAAACTTAAAAAAAATAGTATGAGTCCAATTTTTACATTTGTTGTCATCACTCTTGGCGTTCTAGCCATATTTGACATCATCGTCGGCGTTGCAAATGACGCTGTAAACTTCCTTAATTCGGCTATTGGATCTCGCATTGCACCTCTAAAGGTTATATTGAGTGTTGCGGCTGTGGGTATTCTTGTAGGTACATTAACCTCGTCGGGCATGATGGAGGTCGCTCGTAGTGGAGTATTCTACCCCGCTCAGTTTACCTTCTCGGAGATTATGATGCTCTTTTTGGGCATGATTGTGGGTGATATTATCCTTCTGGATATCTTCAACAACCTCGGTCTACCAACCTCTACAACCGTATCAATGGTTTTCGGCCTGCTAGGTGCCGCCGTGGGTATCGCCCTTCATCGTATTGCTGTAGACTCATCTCTATCAGTAAGTGATCTATCGCAATTTATCAACACCGGCAAGGCGCTAGCGATCATCTCGGCTATCCTGCTCTCGGTTGTAATGTCATTCTTCTTTGGATTGATCTTCATGTATATATCGCGAATGATCTTCTCATTTAGATATCAACCAATATTTTCAAAGTTTGGCTCACTATGGTGTGGCATCTCATTTACGGGTATCATCTACTTTGCCATCTTCAAAGGTCTAAAGAGCGCAGGTATTATCCCTCCATTTATCACCGAGTATATCAAGGATAACACCTTCGTGGCGCTACTCATGATCTGGGCTGGATCAACAGTTATCCTCGCCCTGCTTCAACTGCTCAAGGTTAACCTCTTGAAGGTTACCATCCTGGCGGGTACTTTCGCCCTAGCCCTAGCCTTCGCTGGTAACGACCTTGTAAACTTTATCGGTGTTCCTCTTGCTGGTTACGACTCATACCTTCTAGCACTTAAAACAGGCGATATGAACATGTCGATGGGGGCACTTATGGAGCCTGCTAAGGCAAACTTTATGATGCTAAGTGGCGCAGGTGTTATTATGATCCTAACACTATTCTTCTCAAAGAAGGCTATGAAGGTTGCCGACACAGAGCTCTCGCTAGCCAGCCAGAACGATGTAAACGAGCGATTCAACTCATCGGCTCTATCTCGCGGCCTTGTTAGCGCAGCAATCGCAATCAACAACACCTATATCAGAGTTACACCTAAGTTTGTGCAGCGAGCCATCGACAAGCGTTTCGAGCAGCTTCCAGCCGAGGAGCGTGGTGATGCCACATACGATCTTATCCGTGCTGCAGTAAACCTTACTGCCGCTTCGATCTTGATCTCGATCGCCACATCATTTAAGCTTCCACTATCGACTACCTATGTGGTATTTATGGTTGCGATGGGTTCGTCGCTAGCCGACAAGGCTTGGGGAAGAGAGAGCGCCGTATATCGCATCACAGGCGTTGTGACAGTAGTTATGGGTTGGTTTCTAACGGCTATCGTTGGATTCTCCATCTCGCTTCTTACCTCTACAGCCCTTATCTGGGGTGGCTGGATTGCCGCGATCCTCGTGGTTGCTCTTTGTCTATTCCTTGCCGTAAAAAGCAACTTCTTTGGCAATAAGCACAAGGCCGAGCAGGCAAAGGATGTGGATAACACGGGTGATATCATCAAGCACGGCTCTGCCGAGGAGGTTCTCTACAACTGCACAAAAGATGTATTGGAGACCACCGAGCGTGTTATCTCAACATACAACCGCACACTTATCGCCGTATTTAAGGAGAACCGCAAGGTACTACGCGAAGTAAATAATGAGGCGATAGCCCTAGCCGAGAGGGCAAGCGAGCGCAAACGCAACATTCTTGTTACACTTCACGATATTGAGCTAAGCAAGCTCGACACCGGCCACTACTATGTGCAGATCGTGGATTACATATCTGAGGTGACAAAGGCGCTAGCCCACATCACAGGCCCATCGTTTGAGCATATCGACAACCACCACCAGGGTCTATCTAAAGAGCAGGCCTACGATCTGATGAAGATCAACGACGATGTGGAGGCTATCTTCGACAAGATTAACGAGATGCTAAGCTCGAAGGATTTTTCGGATATCGACGAGGTGATGAACATGCGCGACATGCTATTTGACAACATCGCAGACGCAATCAAAAAGCAGCTACGCCGCCTTAAGCAGTCGCCCGAGTCGGTCACCACGCGTGCAAGCATGCTATATCTTACGCTTCTTAACGAGACTAAGACAATGGTACTTCAGGCCAGAAATCTTATCAAGTCGGAGAAGTATTTCATCAGAAACTCAACTCAGCAGAGTAAGTAGTAGCTAATACTAGATAATATAGAAGTTCGACCAGCAGATGACGTTGGTCGAACTTTTTTATATCACCTAATTTAGCTATCTTTGCGCCAGGAAACAGAGGTTAAATGAGAGCAAAAAATCAACTTTACAAAAATTCGCGATATACCGTCAGCGTATACTTCTTTATGCAGGGTATAATCTTCGCCACATGGGCTAGCCGCATACCAGATATCAAAAGCGCACTAGCGCTTAGCGAAGCAGCATTAGGGGGTATTCTATTCGCCATACCCGTAGGGCAGATCTCAGCCATGGCACTCTCGGCATGGGCTGTAAATCGCTTCAGCAGCTGGAATGCACTCCTTGTAGCGGCCATACTCAGCCCCCTGTCGCTTATACCGATAGGCCTCTCGAGCTCACCATTTATGCTATCGTTTTCGCTGTTATTTTTTGGCATAACATGCAATCTATTTAACATATCGGTCAACACCCAAGGTGTTGATGTAGAGAGAGTCTTCAGCAAAAATATCATGGCCACCTTTCACGGCCTATGGAGCCTAGGAGGCTTCACGGGTGGCGTGCTCAGTATGATCCTCGCCGCCATAGACATTAACTATCTGGAGCACTTCATCGCTCTTGCTGCAGTTATGATAATCTGCGGTATGAGCTTTAGGCGCGGACTGATGCCTCGCGATGTAAAGCCCGAGGGGCAAAAAAGCGTAGAGCAGAGGCGCAATATCCTACAACGACTCGATGGATATATTATCCTACTTGGAGTGATGGCTTTCGGTGCGATGATGTGCGAGGGCACGATGTTTGACTGGAGCGGCGTATATTTCGCCGATGTCGTCGCGGCACCCGACAATCTTATCCGCCTGGGCTACATCATATGCATGTGCACGATGACCATAGGCCGATTCCTATCTGACAGGATGGTAGCACGATTTGGAGCTGCACGAGTGGTCTGCGCCAGCGGTATACTTATCGCCTCGGGGCTACTTCTGTCGGTTCTATTCCCCTCGATTGCGATCGCCTCAATAGGATTCTTCTGCATCGGTTTTGGAATATCCTCCACCGTGCCAATCTGCTACAGCATGGCAGGCCGCTCGAAGAGCATCTCGCCTGGCACAGCCCTAGCTTCTGTATCGACAATCGGATACCTCGGTTTTCTTATCGGGCCTCCGCTTATTGGCTTCTGCGCCGAGCTTATCTCTCTGCGTTGGACATTTGCAGTTATCGCCATGGCTGGACTCTCGATATCCCTACTCTCTCGAGCACTAAAACAGTATGAGTAATGAGCTTCAGCACCCTGAAAATATCCGATAGGCTAATCTCAAAATTAGATAGCGCAAATATCACCAGCCCGACAGAGATCCAAAGGTTGGTGATCCCCCATATCATAGAGCGAGAGGATATTCTTATTCGCTCAAAGACGGGTAGCGGCAAGACCCTAGCCTATCTGCTACCACTCGTTGAGCGCCTCCATAAGGGCTCAACAACTCTTATTCTACTCCCCACTCGCGAGCTAGCCCAACAGATAAAGACGATATGCAGCTCGCTGCTAGAGGGATCTACAATGCATTGCGCTCTGATTCATGGCGGCGTGGAGTATACTCAACAATATGCCGCTCTAGCTTCGCAGCCCGAGATAATAATCTCTACTCCTGGCCGATTGATAGATCTTATCTCGCAACACAACGTCGAAATACCCGAGCTTGACGCTCTTGTTTTAGACGAGGCAGACCAGATGGTAGAGATGGGATTTGTAGATGCTATAACCCTACTTGCAGCCAAGCGCCGAGCTAACGCACAGACTATATCTATTTCGGCCACAATGCCCGAGAGGCTAGAGTTCATACTCCATGAGATAGCCCCCAAGCTAAAACGATTGGAGCTCGGAGGTAGAGTAGCCTCCACCATTGAGCATCGCGGCTACTTTGTCGAGCGCACAATGATGGATCACCTGCTTTTGCACATTCTAAAGAGCGACAACCCATCTCAAGCGATTATCTTCACTCGCTCGCGCAAGATGGCCGAGCGCCTCACTACCCTACTAATTGATAATGGCATCGCAGCCGAGGCTATGCATAGCGACCGCTCGCAAACGGCTCGCGAGCATATAATATCGCGCCTGCGCTCAGCCGAGACTAGGATAGTTGTAGCGACCGACCTAATAGCTCGCGGAATAGATATTGATAGCATAAGCCACATCTACAACTATGGCCTGCCACAATCCCCCGAGCTATATATCCACCGAATTGGCCGCACAGCTCGTGCTGGCCGCACTGGCATTGCTGTAACACTATGTATACCTGAGGATAAGCCGCTGCTAGATGCCACATGCAAACTTATGCACCAGCACATTGCAATGAGCCTAAATCACCCATATATCACCCCTAATGTGTCCAAGACGCTAAGCGAGCGAGGTAGGGCAAAAAAAAAGTAGTGAGCCCGGCATAAACCGAGCTCACCATACAAATAAATTTAAATATCCTTACGCCCACAATCAATGGGGCTCTCTCTTACTTCTGCATTGTAGCCTCCTTAAAGAATGCCTCGCGAAGCTTGTGATACTGGGTGTAGAGCATGATGTTGTTTGGCTTATTGTAGCCATTCCACTCCTCCCACTTAGCCTTCAATGCCTCGGCTAGCTTTGGATTATCAGCGATAACATCATTAGCCTCCGACTTATCCTTCTTAAGGAAGTATAGCTGAGGTGTGTCACCTGGCTTATTTCTAACATACTTAACACCATCAGAAGATAGCGCCGCAAATTTGCCGCCATTAGCACCCTTCCAGAAGATAGCATCGTGTGGGGCACCCTTCTGTGCGCCTGTTACGAATGGGATCAAGTTTGTTCCATCCATAACCGTAACCTTCTCAGCATCGCCACCGGCAATATCTACCGCTGTGCGAGAGATGTCGAGCGAGTTAACTGGGTAGTTGTATGTTGTTCCTGCCTTGATCTTAGCTGGCCAACAAGCCATAAATGGCACATGGATACCTCCATCATAATATTGACCCTTGCCGCCTCTATAATCGCCATTGCATGAGCCATTGTATGCACTATAGCCCTGACCCTGAGGGCCGCCATTATCACTCAAGAAGAAGATAAGGGTGTTCTCGTATAGACCATTCTCCTTAAGAGCATCCACAATCTGACCTATTCCACGATCCATCACATCAACCATCGCTGCATAAACTCTACGCTTTGGATCCTCAATATGGTTATAGCGAGCGATATCCTCGGCTGGCGCCTGAAGCGGTGCGTGAGGTGCGTTATAGGCCATATATAGCATAAAAGGCTTATCCTTATTCTCGTTGACAAAGTTCACTCCATCAGCACTCAAGGCCTCGGTCAAATAGCCATCAAAGCGCGCTGGCTCAGCATTGCGAAGCAGCGGCTGATAATATGCCTCACCAATTGGGCGGAAGGTGTCTATTATGTAGTAGTCGTGGCCACCGCCAAGGAAGCCATAGAAGTAGTCGAAGCCCCTCTTGTTGGGGTGATATTTTGTGGCGGCACCAATATGCCACTTACCGATAGCTCCTGTTGTGTAACCAACCTCCTGCATGCGTGCAGGAAAAAGAACCTCTGTTGTTGGAAGACCCAAAAGATCATTGGCTGGATCATAAGCTGGGTTCTCCTCAAATCCAAAACGGTGCTGATAACGACCCGATAGCAGACCTGCGCGGCTAGGGCCCGAGAATGGATGAGATGCATAACCCTGGGTAAATACAACGCCATCCGCCGCTAGAGCATCTAGATTTGGAGTCTTAATATCGGTAGATCCAGTGAAGCCAGCATCCTGGAATCCCATATCGTCGGCCAAGAAGATTACGACATTTGGACGCTGATTGCTATCACTGCTCTTTTTAGCAGCCATAGCACCTACTGTTGGGGCAAAAACCAAGGCGTTTGCACCAAACAGATAGAGAAGTTTTTTTTGGTTAGTCATAATATAAAATTATTAAGTTGTTATAGTTTCACAGTTGGTAATGCAAAGTTAAAAAAAATATTTGAAAGATCATATCTTCAGACATCTTATTTTTAAAATAGGCCGAAATAAATAGCAATTAGCACGAAACGCCATGATAAATCACTAAAAAGAGACGAAAAGAGATACGGGCTTCACTTGTCATCTTTAAAGAAATGCTCTATATGTTGAAAACAGGATCTAGACCTAAAAATCAAAAGTGCGAGAAAAGCACCCATGGAGTTTGCGAAAACATCCCATATACTACATTCGCGTCCAAAAAATATCTGCACAAACTCTATGGCGATACTATACAAGATCGATACAAACGTGACCGCAAGTAGCAAGTTGCGGTGGCGCCGAGGGTGTTTGATCACAACAACAGTCAAGAGCAAAAAGTTCAACATAAAGTAGAAGCAGAAGTGCACCAACTTATCGAGATGTAAAATATTAAGATCTTGTGGTTTGTCAGATAATTTCACCAGAGAGAGTACTGTTATCAAAACAACATACAGCACAGTAAAAGCAACTATGATTCTCTTCTTCATAATGGTGAAACGTGAAGATGACAAAAATATTTTTAAATTTCTCAAGAGGAGAGAGTGCTAACAAGCATTTTCGTCATGCATCTCAAAAACATCAAAGATTGTCTTGAAAATAATATATAAATCAAGCATAAATGTCCAATGCTCCATATACCAGATATCGGCTCTAACCCTATGCTCCATATCTGAGAGATTCCTAGTCTCGCCTCTATAGCCTGAAATCTGTGCCATTCCCGTAATGCCTGGTTTTACGAAGTGGCGAACCATATAGGTATCAATGAGCTTGGAGTACTCCTCGGTGTGTTTGACCATATGGGGGCGCGGGCCAACAACTGACATATCGCCAAGAAACACATTGATAAATTGTGGAAACTCATCTATGCTAGTCTTTCTCAAAAATGCTCCAAATTTTGTTATTCTCGGGTCACTTTTCGAGGCCTGCAACGTATCAGACTCGTCATTAACCACCATGGAGCGGAATTTATAGCACCAAAACTCTTTGCCATCTAAGCCATGGCGTTTTTGTCTGAAAATTATAGGCCCACGAGATGTTAGCTTTGTTATAACCCCCACTACAAGATAGGTTGCCGGGAAGATTACAATCAAAAATAGAGTCGACAAGATTAGATCAAAGGTGCGTTTAATCACCTTATTCACAGGTCGACTTATCGGCTCCATATGAATAGAGAGCATCGGAACTGTACTAAATGCCTCCAACAAGACTCTGCGTGGGAAATAGTTTCTTAGATTTGGAATACTATAAAATCTTATCAAATTTCGCTCGCAATATTTAATAATAGGAACTATCACATCCTTGCCATATTTCGAGCTCAATCCGCAATAGACCCTATCAACACTATTTGCTTCAAGAAATGCTAGCGCCTCACTAGCGGTGCCTAGATACTTACATCCGCCTGGAAAGTCGTAATTGGGCTGATCGTCAAAATAGCCAATAATCCTATATCCAGTTGTTGCCGAAGCGTGCATCTCGCAATATAGCTCCGCCATATTTGCCGCACAACCTAAATATACTACACTACAACTATTATGCCCCTGCTCACGATAGAGCTTTATTATCCAACGAAGAACCAACCTTAACAGTATTTGAGCAAAAGCGGTGAAGGTAAAGTAGCTAATAATGAGTAGCGATATGGACAACTCGGGGAGATAGAGCAGCGAAAGAAACCACCAAATCAAGAAGAAGATAAAGTAGCATCTAAGCGTTGATACAACAATTTGATCCGCTCTTACTCGCCTGTGATACAACACAACCCCATTAATAGCGGTTGAGCTAACATAACTAATACTCAACAGAAGTATCACCCCTAAGATATTGCCTCCACAGATATTCTCTCCGAAAAATTTTATTCCGATAAAGTTAAACGCAATAAAAAGAGTATTGATCACTATAACATCTATAGTAACAACCATCGCGGCTATCAATCTATTTAATCTCTCGACTTGAGACATGCAAAAGCTATTAAATTAGTACTATCATCTCGATCCATATGCTCGATCTCTGCCAGCTATTCGACTAGGCGTTTTATTACAAACATACACACATCAAGATCTATATAATGAGATATATCCAACAACAAATATAGCTATAAGTATACATATATCAAATTAATATTCCATGATATTTATATATAAGTAGTATAAAACAATTATTGCCATATTTTTAAAAGCACTCTTGGAGCGATATTTTTCACTATCAAATCTCAATATAGAATAACTATATTTTCGATTCAATAGCAAAAAAATCTCTTCTCCAATAGT
>JBCQTD010000003.1:0-112033 GCA_047178725.1 Rikenellaceae bacterium | reverse complement strand
AAAGAGAATAGAGATAGGGGGGGGGTAGGCTTTTTAATACGCTTATTTTTAACGTTTTAATTGTTTGTTTTGGACACGATTGGCTCGGAGGCCGCAATGACATAAGTGAGACGAAATAAGATAATTGCCAAACAAAAAAAAGGAGTGACCCAAAAAGGTCACTCCTAAATATTTGGACTTAAATCCGACTACTCAGCAACAACTGAGATCTGGATTGTAGCCTTCACCTCGCGGTGGATCTTAGCTGTAGCGGTGTACTCACCAACTGTCTTGATAGACTCCAAAGAGATGCTCTTGCGGTCGATCTCAACACCCTTAGCAGATAGAGCAGCAGCGATATCGGCAGATGTTACAGTACCGAATAGCTTACCCTCCTCAGCCTTAGCTGTGATGGTTAGTGGTAGAGAAGCAAGCTTCTCGGCTAGTGCCTGGGCATCGGCAAGGATCTTAGCATCCTTGTGAGCGCGCTGGCGTAGGTTCTCAGCTAGCACCTTCTTTGCAGATGATGTAGCCAACTTTGCAAAACCTTGAGGGATCAAGTAGTTGTTTGCATATCCTGGCTTTACGTTTACGATGTCGTTCACGTAGCCTAGGTTCTCAATATCTTTGATAAGAATGATCTCCATTATACTGTTCCTCCTCTTTATTATTTCATACAATCGGTTACGAACGGAAGAATGGCAAGGTGACGAGCACGCTTAACAGCCTGGGCTACCTTCTTCTGGAACTTCTGAGAAGTACCGGTCAAACGACGAGGTAGAATCTTACCCTGCTCGTTAAGGAACTTCTTTAGGAACTCTCCGTCCTTATAATCTACGTACTTGATGCCGAGCTTCTTGAAACGGCAGTACTTCTTCTTCTTTACGTCAACCGATACTGGGTTGAGGTATCTGATATCAGACTGTGTTGATTTTTTCTCTGCCATGATTACTCCTCCTGCTTGTTAGATAGTTTAGCGATACGACGTGCAGAGTACTCTACAGCATACTTATCCTGCTTAAATGTTAGGAAACGGATAACTCGCTCGTCACGACGATACTGAGTCTCTAGTTTCGCGATAATATCACCCTCGCCTGCGAACTCGACTAGGAAGTAGAAACCGGTAGTCTTCTTCTGAATAGGATAGGCAAGCTTCTTAAGCCCCCAGTTCTCGCTATTCACGATCTGACCGCCGTTCTCGGTGATAACACCTTGGAATTTGTCAGCCACCTCCTGCACCTGTGACTCAGATAGCACGGGAGTGACAATGAAAACGGTTTCGTAATTGTTCATAATACTTTATTAATTAAATTATTAGCCCACCCTTGCCGCCCAATGGTGGCGGGTAAAGCGAGGCAAAGGTAGTGATTATTTCTCGTTTCACAAAAAAAGTGAGGGAAATATTTCACTACCTTTACATTTTACAATAGAGAGTGGCTACTCGCCATCCTCGGTAAAGACATCAAACATCTTGGTACTGAGATACTTCTCGGCTCTATCGGGGAATACAACGACAATATTTCCGCCATCAATCTCATCGGCAAGCTTGGCGGCGGCAAGCATCGCCGCGCCACTACTCATGCCGGCGAAGATACCCTCCTTGGTGATTAGCTCGCGCGCCATCTGGATCGCCTCCTCGCTCTCGATCATGATGTGCTCATCGATCTGCGAGGGATCGTAGATTGCCGGCACGATAGCCTCCTCCAAATTCTTCAAGCCCTGGATATAGTGTCCCTTTATTGGCTGCGCGCAGACAACCTTGATCGAGGGCTTAAGCTGGCGCAAGAAGCGCGAGATGCCCATAATTGTGCCCGAGGTGCCGATCGCGCAGACAAGATAGTCGATATTGCCGCCCGTCTGCTGCCAAATCTCGATAGCGGTGCTCTCGAGGTGGGCTAGATAGTTCTGGTTGTTGGCAAACTGATCGGGCATAAAGTACTTATCTGGATTCTCGGCGGCCATCTTTCTAGCCAAGCGAATGGCGCCATCCGTACCCTCGGCGGCGGGGGTTAGAATCACCTTACCGCCAAATGAGCGGATAATCTTGCGGCGCTCGATAGATACCGCCTCGCTCATAACGATCTCGATTGGGTAGCCCTTAACGATGCCCGAGATTGCAAGGCCGATGCCCGTGTTGCCAGATGTTGGCTCTAGAATAGTTTTACCAGGCTTAAGCGCTCCGCTGAGCTCGGCCTTGGTTATCATCTGCAACGCTATGCGATCCTTGATCGAGCCCGTTGGGTTGAAGCCCTCGAGCTTGGCATAGATGTTGACATTGGGATTGGGGTTCAGCCGATTGATCTGAACCATAGGTGTGTTGCCTATAGCACCTAGTATATCTTTTTTGATCATCATATTATTTAAATTTTGTAGAGGATACCCCCGCTGCAAATGTAGCGATTATTTTAAAAGATATACAAAAAAAGTCACCCAAATATTGGATGACTACGCTTTTTTGTGGGAGTTGAGGGATTCGAACCCCCGACCCTCTGCTTGTAAGGCAGATGCTCTGAACCAGCTGAGCTAAACTCCCGGTAATATTAAAGTTGCGACTCCGATAAAAAAAGCCGCCCCACACATAATATGATTGGCGACAATTTTAAGTGGGAGTTGAGGGATTCGAACCCCCGACCCTCTGCTTGTAAGGCAGATGCTCTGAACCAGCTGAGCTAAACTCCCGATGCAACTTTCAATATGCGCCTGAACAAGGACTTGAACCTAGGACCCCATGATTAACAGTCATGTGCTCTAACCAACTGAGCTATTCAGGCAGAACCTTGAGAAGTAGTATCCTTCTCGTTTGGTGGTGCAAATATAGAAGCTTTTTTTTATTCTTGCAAATTTTCTTAGAACTTTATTCAAAAAATTAATACCTTTGCCATGTCAGCAACTCTTCAAAACAGAACGATGAAACTTGCAAATATACTGCTACTCTGCCTATTAATGGCTGGAGCAAGTGCTAAAGCACAAAATATAAAATTTTCCGAAACCCAATGGGATTTCGGCACAATCAAAGAGGATGGCGGCGATGTAAGCCACCGCTTCCCGCTGACCAACCGTGGGAGAAAGCCCATCGTAATTACAAATGTGAGCACCTCCTGCGGCTGCACCACCCCCGAATACTCCAAACGGCCGATCATGCCGGGCGAGGGCTCCTCGATAGTGGTCACATTCAACCCCGAATTTCGCCCCGGTGTATTCTCAAAGGGGGTGGAGATCTACACCTCCGAGGGCGAGGTGCCGCTAAAGCTCACAATCCGCGGAGAGGTTTCACCGCGCGAGCTCACCCTCGAGGAGCAGTTTCCCTACCACATCGGCGATGGTCTCATGGCCAGCCGCCTATATATGGCCTTTGGGAAGGTGGATCACTCTATATCTAATGAGTCGGCCATCGAGCTCTACAACAGCTCCGAGCAGAGCGTAAGAGTTGAGCTGCACCCAATAAAGCAGAGCGGATATCTAAAATATAATCTTCAACAGCAGATCGCCCCCAAGGAGCGAGCAACCCTACACGCAGGCTATCTGGTGGAGATCAGCAGCGGATATTATGGCAAACTAAACGACGAGCTGCAGTTTCTAACCAATGGCAAGGAGTCGCAGATGATACTAAAAATAAGGGCATATACCGACCAAAAAGTTGAAGATTAGAAAATAAACATACAAAAGAGTCGAAAATTAATATTTTTTTTACGAAATTTGCGCCCTATAGAAACTAACCATTAGCTACAATATGTACAAAATTTTAGAGAAGCGAACGATAGCTGAAAATATCTATCTGCTTCGCGTCCACGCACCTCGCGTAGCCTCATCGGCCAAGCCGGGACAATTCGTTATTGTCCGCTCGTGCGAAAGTGGCGAGCGCATTCCACTAACCATCGCCGACTATGACCCTCAGCAGGGATCAGTCACAATAGTGATCCAAACCCTAGGTGTGTCTACAACCAAGATATGCGAGAAGAACGAGGGCGAGATGCTCTGCGACTTTGCTGGCCCTCTAGGTCAGCCATCGGAGTTTATCTACGAGCCTGTGGAGGAGCTTCGCAAAAAGCACTTCCTATTTGTCGCTGGAGGCGTGGGTGCCGCCCCGGTATATCCACAGGTTAAGTGGCTGCACGAGAATGGTGTAAAGGCCGATGTTATCATTGGCGCCAAGAGTGAGAGCATGCTTATCTTCACCGAGGAGATGGCCGCCGTGGCCGAGAACCTATACCTGACAACAGATGATGGCAGCGCCGGCGACAAAGGGCTAGTGACTGCAAAGATCGAGAGGCTCGTCAAGGAGGAGGGCAAAAAGTATGACACATGCGTTGCTATCGGCCCAATGATTATGATGAAATTCGTCTCGCTCACAACCAAAGCCCTAGAACTCCCAACAATCGTCTCGCTCAACACCCTGATGGTGGATGGCACCGGCATGTGCGGAGCTTGCCGCGTGACGGTGGGCGGAAAGACTCGCTTTGCCTGCGTGGATGGCCCCGAATTTGATGGCCACCTGGTAGACTACGACGAGGCTATGCGCCGCATGGGGATGTATCGCTCGCTAGAGCAGCGCGCCATGGCCATCGAGCAGGAGCGCAAAGAGGGACACAAGTGTCGTATTGGGTTAGATAAATAAATATTAGAAGTAAATGGCAAACAGAATACCACGCGTAGAGGCACGCGAACAAGACCCCGCAATCCGCGCCACCAACTTCGAGGAGGTGTGCTATGGATTCAACCTAGAGGAGGCGCAGGCAGAGGCCTCGCGCTGCATCAAGTGCAAGAAGCCACGCTGCGTTGAGGCGTGCCCAGTAAATATAAATATCCCAGGGTTTATCCACCAGATCGAGCTCGGCGATCTAGCTTCGGCGGCCGAGATCATAAGCCGCGACAGCTCACTACCGAGCATCTGCGGCCGCGTATGCCCACAGGAGAGTCAGTGCGAGGGTTCGTGCGTGCTCTCGATCAAGAGCAAGAGCGTATCTATCGGCCAGCTTGAGCGCTTTATCGGCGACTGGCAGATCGAGAATGTCGACCGCTCCAATGTGGAGATTACACGCAACGGCCACAAGGTTGCCATTGTAGGCAGCGGCCCCGCCGGCCTGGCTTGCGCCAGCGACCTAGCAAAGATGGGCTATGAGGTGAAGATCTTCGAGGCGCTACACAAGACGGGTGGCGTGCTAGTATATGGCATCCCCGAATTCCGCCTGCCTAAGGAGCGCATCGTCGCTCGCGAGATCGAGGCTGTTAAGGCCTTGGGCGTTGAGATCGAGACCGATGTTATCGTTGGTCGCACCGTGACCATCGACTCGCTTATGGAGGATGAGGGCTATGAGGCGGTATTTATCGGCTCGGGCGCTGGACTCCCCCGATTTATGGGCATCCCGGGCGAGAACCTCAACGGCGTAGTCTCGGCAAATGAGTTCCTCACTCGCGCAAACCTTATGCGCGCCTATGACAGCGAGAGCGACACACCTATATATGTAGGCAAGAAGGTGGTAGTTATCGGAGGCGGCAACGTGGCGATGGATGCCGTGCGCACCGCCAAGCGCCTAGGTGCTGAGTCGGTGATCGTATACCGCCGCAGCGAGAAGGAGCTTCCGGCTCGCCTTGAGGAGGTGCACCACGCCAAGCAGGAGGGGATCATCTTCAATATGCTCACCAACCCTAAGGAGGTTCTAGGCGACGAGAATGGCTGGGTGAAGGCTATCCGCTGCGTGGAGATGACCTTGGGCGAGCCCGACGAGAGCGGCCGCCGCAAGCCTATAGAGAAGGCTGGCTCGGAGGCGGACGTAGAGTGCGATGTAGTGATCATGGCGCTAGGCACATCGCCAAACCCACTAATCGCCTCGACAACCAAGGGGCTAGAGACCAACCGCTGGGGCTGCGTAGAGGCCGACCAGGAGGGGGCAACCTCTCGCGAGGGGGTCTTTGCCGGAGGTGATGTAGTGACCGGTGCCGCAACAGTGATCCTAGCCATGGGAGCAGGACGCACCGCCGCCACCGCAATTGACGAATACATCAAGTCGAAATAACAAACAAGGTGCAAGCGGAAAAGTTTGCACCTTTATTTATTATGGACTTCAAGGATCTGCCCAACTGCCTCCGGCGGGCGGGGATGGCACCCCCGCTGGTGCATATGGAGTTGCGTATTGGGCTTAAAGCTTTGCTTTAAGATTTTGACACACATTATGTTATCACAAATAAATTTGCATAACATATTATCTATCAAAATTTATTAAGAATCTGTTTAAGTTTTTCTGCTTAAAAATGCTATGCGCTATTTTGCTTTGATTTTGGATTTTGATATCGCAGCTAATAGCGGGCTATTTGCAAGATAGCAAAATTCAAAAGCGAAGTGAAAGAACCTTAGCAATTTAAGTGAGAAAAACTTAAACAGATTCTAAATGCCGTTGGCATTTAAACCCAATCCGAGAGCACCTCCTAAGCCAAAGCACCGGTAGAGCATAACTATTTGATAACAACACAATTATAGCTATCCTAAAGTTTCTAGCGACAGCAATAATTATATATAAAACATAAAAAAATGAAAAAAATTCTTTTAACACTAATTGCCTCGCTAGTAGCAGCAACGGGTTTTTGCCAGGAGTTCTATCTAGAGCCAAAAATCAATGTCGCATCGGCTTGTATAGCGATCCTTAACCCCGCCGTGGAGCTCGGCTTCTGCGACCACTCAGCTGTGGAATATAGCAACATCAACGCCTTCGCCAAAGAGAGCTACCTTGGCACTGATGCTCCGCTGCTACTAAGTCTCAACTTTCTCGAGTATCGCTACTACATGCTCAACAAAGAGCACAGAGGACTCTTTGTCGGCGCCGATCTAGGATGGGGACTCTACAAGACTAGTAAAACTATATTCTCATTTATGCAGCATATCAACCAGGAGCGCGGCTATGACTGGGGTGAAAGTGTTTTGTTAGGCGTAACAATCGGATATAAATTCCTCTTCAAGGAGCGCTTCGGCCTAGAGATCTCGGCCTCGGGCGGCTGGCAGCACACAAACCATGAGCCCTACTACCCAGATGGCACAGCCGAGTGCCCAATGAATAAATCGGGCGAGTGGCTGCCCTACAAGGCGGGCGTATACTTCAGCTATAGATTTAACTGCAAATTAGACAAGGAGTAGCTCCACACGAGCGAGGATATCATCCACTTTGATATCTCTCATGCAGCGATAGTCGCCAAAGCGGCATATCTTAGAGCCATACACAGAGCATGGACGGCACTCCATATCGAGCTGCACCACGCCTCTCGCATCCACCCCGTGGCCTAGAAACCCTAGGGCGGGGTGTGTTGCTCCCCAGATAGAGACAACGGGTGTTGCCACGAGCGAGCAGAGGTGCATGACGAGCGAGTCCATCGAGATCATGCAATCAATATTAGATATAAGGTCGATCTCCGCCGCTAGTCGATAGCGCGGAAATACCGCCTCCACATTAGGGTGCGCCTGCTCCATCTCTAGAGCGAAGGCCTCCTCTGCCCCACCGCCGCTGTGGATAAATACTCGCTCATATTTAGTAGATAGCTTTGCTACAAGCTCACGACATAGAGGCAGCGGATAGCACTTACCCTCGTGCGCCGAGAAGGGTGCTAAACCCACCCACAATCCGCACTTCTCGCCGGCGGGATTCTCGCGCTGCACCCTCTTGGCAGGTGTGGGATCATCGAAAGCGAAGCCGAGCGAGCGCAGCACATCGCAATACCTCAACACGCTATGTCGAAGTGGCGCAGCCATAGATCTATAACCACCACCCAGAGCCCGGCGCTTATCGCCGCGCGACTTGTCGATGGTAGCCTGGCGGCTCACCCCCTGCAGGCGCAGCAGGCGCGAGATGGTCATCGAACGGAGCGTGCCATGAACATCGGCCACAGCCTCGACGCCCATATTGGCGATCTCGCGAGAGAGGGTTATAAGCCCCCTGAAGCCTATATATCTCTTGGGGTCGAACTCAACAATCTCAACATCCAGCCCCTCGAAGAAGGGGCGAAAGAGCCCACGCGTCAAGAGCGAGATGCGCACCGAGGGGTATGCAAAGCGAAAAGCCCTAAGCGAATGGGCGAGCATCGCTACATCACCCATGGCCGAGAGCCTTATAATCAGAAGGTGCGAAATACTACTCCTCTGCGGCATAGAGCACAGGGTTGAGCGCAGGATCGTTATACATCTTCATCTGCTTATAGCACTTCATATACTTCTTGCCGGCGGCAATATCATTGATTAGCTGCTCGATGGCCGAAGATAGATCCACGCGCTGAGTGAGTAGAACATCAAGCTTTGCCTGGCAAGCGGCACGATGCTCATCAGAGGCCGACTCGCGATCAACCTCAGCCTGCATATGGTAGATCTTTAGCGCCAAAATTGAGAGACGGTCGATCGCCCAAGCTGGGGTCTCGGTATTTAGCAGAGCATCCTCACTACAGGCAACATCCTTATACTTATCCATAAAGAATGAGTCGATATACTCCACCATGTCGGTGCGCACCTGATTCGAGCGGTCGATTCTGCGCTTGATCTCCAGCGCCGCCACCGGGTCGATCTGTGGATCGCGGATGATATCCTCAAGGTGCCATTGCACGGCATCTACCCAATTCTTATGATACAATAGAGCCTCTATCGTACCCTCAGCATAGGGGATAGAGACAGGCTGATCTACGCTGTCATATTTGTGATACTCGTCGATTGAGAGCTGAAAAATCTGGTTGGCAGTTTGAGTAAACATAATCTTCTATTTTCGTTAGTGTAGTTTTTTCAAAAAAATGGTGTATCTTTGTTTCGATCCACCTATACAAAGATAATAAATATTTTGAAAAGATTTGCATTTTTACAGATATTCTTACTTTCGACCATAATATCGCTAGCTCAAGAGAGTAGGCAGACGCGCGAGGAGTATATCGACCGCTATGCCGCAATAGCCGTTGCGCACATGGAGCGCTATGGCATTCCGGCCAGCATCACCATGGCGCAGGGCATTCTAGAGTCTGATTCGGGCAACAGCATCCTCTCGAAAAAGTCAAACAACCACTTCGGCATAAAGTGCAAAGGCGACTGGACAGGGCGCACGGTGCGCTATGATGACGATGCGCGGCAGGAGTGCTTTCGTGCCTACCGCAGCGTGGAGCACTCATACCAAGATCACGCCGAATTCTTAGACAACTCGCCACGATATGACTCGCTATTCAACTACTCCTCAAACGACTATCGAAGCTGGGCACGAGGGCTAAAGGCGGCGGGCTATGCCACCGCCCCCGACTATGCTCCGCGCCTGATAAAGATCATCGAGGAGAACAAGCTCTATCTGCTAGATGGAGATAAGGGGCTACGCCGCTACACCATGCGCAACAACGACCAGCCGGTGTGGTTTGAGGAGGAGCTGCCGGCCGAGCGTATAGCCGACAAAGGGGTAGACCCCAACGATTTTCGCGTTAGCCTCTACTCGCACCATGGCTATAATGTATATAGAATGAATGGCGTGGAGTATATCATAGCCAAACAAGATGAGTCGATTGAGAGGATTTCCAAACTATTTCAGATTTCAAGGGGCAATCTACGCCGCTTCAACGAGCTAGAGAAGACGGAGAGCCCGATTGAGGGCGAGATAATATTCCTAGCCGAAAAACGCCGCCGCTGGCAGGGAAATGCACGCGAGCACATTGTGCGCAATGGCGAGACTGTGCACTCCGTCGCCCAATCTTACGGCCTGCGCGAGCAGTCGCTGCGCCGGCTTAACTCACTGAAGAGATCAACACACGAGCTAGAGGAGCGCTCACGAATAAAAATACAATAATGGGAACTACACGCAACGAGATTGTGGAGACAATAATCTCCAAATCAAACCTCAAACAGAGGGTATTCGACAAGACAACAGCAAGCTTCAACCTGCTAAAGGAGACCCTTCTAGAGATGGCCTCGGAGCTCGACGATGAGCTGGAGGGCAAGCTCGATCGCCGCGTTAGGCTAGAGTATCGCGACCGCGGAAAGTTTGAGGCGCAGCTTCAGATCGCTGGCGATATGCTTCTATTCCAGATGCGCACCGATGTATTCTTCCACGAAAAGCATAGCTACTCGGGGATGATAAACATCTACAACTTCCTCTCCGACTCATTTAAATTCAACCGCAACGCCGACGAGGGCTACCTTATCGGCAGAATCTTTATCGACAACGAGGGCAAATTTCTACTCGAGGGGGCTATCACCGATGAGGAGATTCTCTTCGAGGATAACCAAATCTCGCGCACCACGCTAGTGGCCATAATGGAGGCGGCGATCATCTACGCCATAAACTTCGACCTCTTGGCGCCATCGTTTGAGGATAATCGCCGCGTTAAGCTCGACCAGTTTAACTCAAAGATGGACAACTCGAAGTTCGAGACGGGCAAGCGCTTGAATATGGAGATGTAGAGAAAAAACTTAAACCGATTGCTTTTTTTCAGAGATATAAATAATTTTTATACCTTTGTAAGTAGTGTGAAATAATTATTGGTGTGTTTTTAAGAGTACTATTGGAGAAGAGATTTTTTTGCTATTGAATCGAAAATATAGTTATGGGGAGTTCTATTATCTCCCTGATTTTAATTTTTGGTTAATAATTGCCCATTTTTGGTTTTGCAAAAGTGGGCTGTAGTGGCTCTACCACCTATTTTTGTAAAAACAAAAAGGGGCGGTTAGTAGCCGAAAAGTATTTTAGGGAGATAATAGAACTCCCCTTATTCTATATTGAGATTTGATAGTGAAAAATATCGCTCCAAGAGTGCTTTTAAAAATATGGCAATAATTGTTTTACCCTACTTAAATACAAAACGATTTGACTAGAGAGTTTTTTTATCGCCTAAAAAGCTTCTCGAATCATAGTCGCTTTAAATTAAACTAACCAAAAAAAACTAAAATGAAACCAATCCTTAAGATTGAAGTCGCATCTCTTGCGGCTCTATCCTCCGCCGCGGCACTCGCCGCCTAGAGGCCAAATCTGATTATCGTCATGACCGACGAGCACAACTTCCGCACGCTATCATGCTATCGCGACAACCTGCCCGAAGATGAGGGGAGCGTGTGGGGCAAGGAGGCCGCGATATGTCGCCGCTTTGGCGCGAGAACAAGCTACCAAAGGGGACGCAGGATATTATCGTCTCGAAGATCACCGGCAACTGGATCGCGGCATTCACCCCTGAGTATAAGCTTATCTTCACAAAATCGCAAGGCGTCTCAAAGCCCGTGCTATTCGACCTTACAAAGGATCCACACGAGCTGACAGATTTCTATGGCCAGAGTGGATACGAGAAGGCCACCAAGGAGATGGCTAGCTTCCTGCTCGACTATATTGAGAGAGAGAACGACTCATTTGCAAAAGATGGCTTTATGATAAAGAGCATAAAATCAGTAATTGAAAACAACTAACCAAAGAATAAAAACGATGAAAAAACAAGGATTACTAATACTGGCTTTCGCCATGGCTGTAGGTGCTACCACAGCGCAGCAGAAGGCCTACATCGGCTCGGGCGAGAGCTCGATAGCCAAAGTTCAAGGGCTCGACATGGGTAGCGTGAAGTGGACAGATGGCTTCTGGAAGGAGCGCTTCGATATGACCCTCGAGGCTGTGGCACCTGCTCAGTATGACTACTTTATGGGCTTCTCGGAGAACAACCTGCGCCAGGTGGCCGAAGGCGTCAAGAACGATCCAACAGGATTTAAGGGCACATGGTGGCAGGATGGAGACTACTGCAAGTGGCTCGAGGCGCATATCGCGGTATACTCTGTGAGTAAAGACCCAGAGCTTAAAAAGATAATAGATGAGAAGGCTGCCATGGCGGCTAAGGCTATCGACGACGATGGCTACTTCTCGACCCACACCTCTATCGGCCATGGTGTGCGCGGAAGCAAGGGGTTGTGGAACAACAAATTTTCTGACCTTAAGCGCTTCAGCACCCCAAGCCTCCACGAGACCTACAACATGGGGCACTACCTAACGATGGCCTGCACCCACTATCGCGTGATGGGCAACCGTGTGATGCTAGATTCAGCCATCAAGATCGGCGACTTCCTTAGCAGCTACTTCGGCGAGATGACCCCCGAGCTTGCAGCCATCGACTTCAACCAGACCCACCTTATGGGTCTTATGGAGCTCTATCGCTCGACTGGCGAGAGGAAGTATGCCGAGACTGTTAACAGAATCGTCACAGCTCGCGGAAATAAGGGCGGCGAGGTGATGAACCAAAATAGCCGCAAGCTACGCATGGAGGATGAGGCTGTGGGGCACGCCGTGCTAGGCCCTGTGATGTATAGCGGCGCCTTGGATTACGCCACCGAGTTTGGCGATGAGGCGCTAATTAAAGCAATGAAGCGCATCTGGGTAGATATCTACACTCGCAAGGCATCATTTACCGGCGGCATCGGCAATGTTCATGAGATCGCCTATGCCCGCCACCGCAACCTTGTGGCACACGAGGCCTTTGGCGAACGCTACAAGATCCACAGCTCGACAGCCTACAACGAGACCTGCGCAAACTTCTATGGCGCCTACTTTAGCTGGAGATTGTTCCTGCTTACTGGCGAGGCTAAATATCTTGAGCCCATGGAGAAGGTCTTCTACAACAACCTATCGGCCATGGCGCTCGATGGCAAGAGCTACTTCTACACCAACGTTTTGCGCTGGCACGGCGAGGAGCACAAAGGGCTGACGATGGATGCACACGAGCGTTGGACAGAGTCTTGCAACTGCGTATGCTGCCCTACGAGCGTTGTACGCTTCCTTGCCCAGACCAAGGATTATGCCTACGCCACAGACGAGGAGTCGCTATATGTTACCCTCTATGGCAGCAACTCTGTAGAGAAGACGATCGGCGGCAAGAGGGTTAGCTTCACCCAGAAGAGCTGCTACCCATGGAAGGGCGATGTTGAGATGGAGTATCAGGGCGATCGCAACGCGGCGTTTAACCTTAAGCTACATATCCCCGAGTGGGCAGGTGGCGCAACACTTGCCATCAATGGCGAGACAGTAAAGACCACCGCGGGCAGCTTCGCCACCATCGCTCGCTGCTGGAAGAGGGGCGATAGGGTGGAGCTCAAGCTCCCAATGCGCCCACGTCTTAGCGAGGCCAACCCTCTGGTTGAGGAGCTTCGCAACCAGGTGGCTGTATCTTATGGCCCACTTACCTATTGCGCCGAGGCGATCGACCTACCCGAGGGTGTTACGATGGATCAGGTTATGATCCCTGCAAATGCTATATTTGATGTTGCATTTGATAAGGATCTACTTAGAGGTGTGAATGTCATCACTGTAGACGCCCTGGCGCGCACCACAGTGAGCGACAAGAGCAAGCTCTACACACAGCTTGAGAGCGGCTATAAGCCTATCAAGCTTAAGATGATCCCATACTACAGCTGGGCAAACCGCGGCGATCATGCCATGAGCATCTTCTTCCCCGTTAAGTGGTAAGAGATAAGTCAGCGAACTCAGCGCCGATCCTTTTGGGGTCGGCGCTTTTTTTTGCGGCAACCTTCTCCGGCTACCTCATCCTCCCTCGTCATTTTGGACTTGATCCAATCGTGCCCAAAATAAAAATGCAAAATATTTTCATATTCACCCATCACGCCGCCGCGCGTCATTGCGCGCCGCTCACACGCCATTGCGGACTCTCTCGCACGTCATTGCGGCCTCCGAGCCAATCGTGTCCAAAACAAGCAATTAAAACGTCTAATCCCCGCCCTGTTTCGTTTCTTTAAAAGTCCACCGTCTCCGTCATTGCGGCCCCCGAGCCGCAATCTCATTAGTCGTAGACTTATCGTGCGATCAGAGATTGCGGCTCGGAGGCCGCAATGACGTGCGAGAGAGTCTGCAATGACGTGCGAGTAGAGTCCGCAATGATGGAAAGATAGAGTTCAAACACCATAGGCATATAAAAAAATTGAGCTGTAATAGGTTATGCAAATTTACTTGCAATAACCTATTACAACTCAAATCTTAAAGCAGAGCTTCAAGCCCCCGCCACACCGGAGGCAGCTGCCGACTAAATGCGGCTAACGGCAATGATAAGTGGTGCCTCGTCAAGATCAGAGCTCACCACAAACTCGCCCTCGGGGCTGGCGCTAGAGGATATACTCTCGGTGAGGGTCTGGCTAGCGATATAGCTGCCATAGCTCTCTAGAGCCTCGACAACTGCTGGCACACTCTCCACCACAACATTGATCTTATCGGTCACCTCAAAGCCTGAATCCTTACGTATATTCTGAATACGGTTTACAAGCTCGCGCGCCACACCCTCGGCCTTAAGCTCAGGGGTGATGGTGATATCAAGCGCCACGGTGAGCTTACCCTCCGATGCCACGAGCCATCCTGGCATATCCTCCGAGGTAATATCGAAGTCGCTAGGTAGGACAGTAATCTGCTCGGCACCCATATCAAGAGCAATCGACTCCGATGACTCGATCTCGGCAATACGCTCCTGCGAGAATGTCGCCGCCATAGCTGCGATCTGCTTCATATATTTGCCATAACGAGGCCCCAGGGTCTTGAAGTTTGGCTTGATGCGCTTTGTGATAAGGCCGGCGGTCTGCTCTATAAGCTCGATCTCCTTAATATTTACCTCGGTTAAGATCAGCGACTTAACCGCCTCAATATGGCGTGCCATAGCTGGATCGAGCACCGGAATAAGTATCTTCGTAAGCGGCTGGCGCACCTTGATGCTCACCTTGCGGCGAAGAGCCAAGACCATCGACGAGACCCTCTGCGCAAGAGCCATAGTCTGCTCTAGATCGGGGTTGATAACAGACTCGTCAGCCACGGGGAATGATGCAATATGAACCGAGTTCTCGCCGTGGCGCTCGCTTACGGCGTTTAGATCGCAGAAGATGCGATCGGTGATAAATGGAGCGAATGGAGCTGCTAGCTTAACGACCGTCTCAAGGCAGGTGTAAAGGGTTTGATAGGCCGATAGCTTATCCTGGCTCATCTCGCCCACCCAGAAGCGCTTACGTCCTAGGCGCACATACCAGTTAGAGAGGTTCTCGCCCACAAACTCCTGGATCATACGAGCCGCAGGGGTTGGATCATAACCCTCAAGCGAGGCGGTGACATCCTTAACAAGGGTGTTCAGCAGCGAGATAATCCAGCGATCGAGCTCCGAGCGCTCCTCAACCGGAATCTCCGTCTCCTTGCCGGTAAAGCCATCAACATTGGCATATAGGGCGAAGAACGAGTAGGTATTATAGAGCGTGCCGAAGAACTTGCGGCGCACCTCATCTACCCCCTCGACATCAAATTTGAGGTTATCCCAAGGCTGCGAGTTTGAGATCATATACCAGCGAGTGGCATCCGAACCATACTTGCCCAAAACCTCGAATGGATCAACGGCGTTGCCTAGGCGCTTAGACATCTTATTGCCGCTCTTGTCGAGCACAAGGCCGTTAGAGATGATATTCTTAAACGCAACAGAGTCGAAGAGCATAGTTGCGATAGCGTGCAGCGTAAAGAACCAGCCGCGAGTCTGGTCGACACCCTCGGCGATAAAGTCGGCAGGGTATACATTCTTGAAGTCGGCGCCACCATTCTCAAATGGGTAGTGGAGCTGAGCATAAGGCATGGCACCCGAGTCGAACCATACGTCGATAAGATCGCTCTCGCGGCGCATTGGCTCACCATTTTTCGATACCAAGACGATAGAGTCTACATAAGGGCGGTGAAGATCAATATTCTCAACCGAGTAGTTCTCCTTAGACATATCGCCCACCTTGAACTTAGCATACGGATTCTCGCTCATCACACCGGCGGCGATAGAGCGCTCGATCTCACCCATGAGCTCCTCGATAGAGCCGATGCACTTGATCTCGGAGTAATCCTCAGTAGCCCAAACCGGCAGCGGCGTGCCCCAGAAGCGCGAGCGCGATAGGTTCCAATCAACCAACCCCTCAAGCCACTTGCCGAAGCGACCCGAACCGGTAGACTCTGGCCTCCAGCGAATAGTATCGTTGAGCTCCATCATCCTACCCTTCATTGCGGTGGTCTTGATAAACCACGAGTCAAGCGGATAGTACAAAACTGGCTTATCCGTGCGCCAGCAGTGGGGGTATGAGTGGACGTGCTTCTCGATCTTGAAGGCCTTATTCTCCTGCTTTAGCAAAACGGCGATGTCGATATCAAGCGTTGCATCATCGGCACCGAGGCTCTCGTCGAAGGCGTTCTTTACAAATCTACCCTCATACTCCTTATATAGGTCAACATTGACGTTGCTCTTAACAAAATCGGCATCCATATCCTCCAGCAGGAAGAACTTTCCGCTGCGATCAACCATAGGCTGATTCTTCTGAGCCTTATCCACTACAAACAGAGGCGCAATACCTGCCACACGAGCAGCACGATCATCATCGGCACCAAATGTTGGGGCGATATGGACGATACCCGTACCATCCGATGTGGTTACAAAGTCGGCAACGATCACCCTAAAGGCATCTCCCTCGGGCTTAACCCATGGCAGCAGCTGCTCATAGCGAACCCCCTCGAGGCTCTTGCCCTTAAAGCTCTCATCCAAAACTGTAAACTTGCCCTCCATCTTCTTTGTGAAGTAGCTCGCAACTAGCTCCTTGGCCATGATCACCGTCTGGCGCTCATCGGTGTATGGGTTGTTGCACACAACCTTTACATACTCAATCTCGGGCCCCACGGCTAGCGCCGTATTTGATGGCAGAGTCCAGGGTGTGGTTGTCCAGGCTAGGAAGTAGAGCGTACCCTCGACACCCTCGAATAGATGCTCGCTCTTCTCATCGCGCTCGATGACGAACTGCGCGGTGCAGGTTGTATCCTTAACATCGCGGTAGCAGCCAGGCTGGTTGAGCTCGTGGGTCGAAAGTCCAGTACCCGCCGCTGGCGAGTAGGGCTGAATGGTGTAGCCCTTGTATAGAAGCCCCTTATTGAAGAGCTCCTTTAGAAGCCACCAAAGGGTCTCGATATATTTATTATCATAGGTTATATATGGATCCTGCATATTGACCCAATAGCCCATCTTGCGCGTAAGATCCTCCCAAAGGCCGGTATACTCCATCACTGCCTCGCGGCACTCGCGGTTATACTGCTCGATGGTGATCGTCTTGCCGATAGCCTCCTTAGTGATGCCGAGCTTCTTCTCAACACCGAGCTCAACGGGCAGACCATGCGTATCCCATCCCGCCTTGCGATGAACCTTATAGCCCTGCTGCGTCTTATAGCGGCAGAATAGATCCTTGATCGTGCGCGCCATAACGTGGTGAATTCCAGGCACTCCATTGGCTGATGGAGGCCCCTCATAGAATACGTATGACTGCTTACCCTCGCGCGAGGTGATACTCTCTCTGAAGGTATCCTTCGCATCCCACTCCTTAAGAACCTCGTCTGCTATCTTGGCCAGATCCAGCCCTTTATACTCATTGAACTTCATTATATATTAATTTTATTATTTCAAACTCTTAAGTGCCTTAGCTAGCTCCCATGGGCAAGATGTGCCGCGCGAGCCACAACCGATGCCCTCCAGGCGAGAGATAACCTCCTCAACAGCCATACCCCCGACAAGCGAGGCGATGCCCTGGGTGTTGCCACTACAGCCGCCGATAAACTCTACGCTATCAATCCTACCATCCTCAATGGCGATATTCATCTGCCTGCAACAAACCTTAGGCGAAGGTGTAAACTCGAAACTACTCATAATATCTATTTTTTCTCCAATTTTTTTATCGCTCTTGCTGGGCTCCCCACCGCGAGGGTATATGGCGGCAGATCCTTGGTAACAACCGATCCGGCGCCCACTATTGAGCCATCGCCAATAGTAACACCGGGGCAGACAATCACACCTCCGCCCAGCCAGCAATCATCGCCGATTGTAATAGGTCTACCGCGCTCGATGGCCGTGGCGCGCTCGGCGGCATCAAACGGATGCTCGGCGGTGAGCAGCTGCACCTTTGGCGCCAGGAGTGTTCGCTTGCCGATCGTGATTGGTGCCAGATCCAGCATCACACAGTCGAAATTTACAAACGCCCCCTCACCGATATATATGTTATATCCATAGTCGCAGTAAAATGGCGCGCGGATAAAGGCCTTAGAGTTTGGACATAGCTCCCCGAGCGCTGCCATATACTCCTCGCTCTCGATCTCAAGCACCGAATTTATCTGGCGCATAAGGCGCGAGGCTCTTAGGCGATCCCGAGAGAGTTCGTCCCCCAATGGATCAAACCACTCCCCTGCTATCATCTTCTGCTTCTCGCTCATACCCTACTCAAACGACTGCATCTCAACAAGCTTGGCGTAGATCCCGCCACGAGCCATAAGCTCCGAGTGTGTACCCTGCTCGGCGATAAGGCCACGATCTACAACCAGTATCTTATCCGCATTATGTATTGTGCTCAGGCGGTGGGCAATAACCACCGAGGTGCGCCCATCGAGCAGCTTGGTGAGCGAGGCCTGCACCAGCTTCTCGCTCTCCGTGTCGAGCGCCGAGGTGGCCTCGTCGAGGATCAAGATCGTCGGATTCTTCAACACCGCACGCGCAATGCTGAGCCTCTGGCGCTGACCGCCCGAGAGCTTCATGCCGCGATCGCCGATATTGGTATCGAAGCCATGCTCGGTCTCCATAATAAAGTTGTAGGCGTTGGCGATCCTTGCCGCCTGCTCTATCTCCTCCCTGCTTGCACTCAGCTTGCCTAGCGATAGGTTGCCCATAATCGTATCGTTGAAGAGGATCGTATCCTGCCCGACAACGCCGATATGCTCGCGCAGCGAGTGCTGCGTGTAATCCTTGATCGAGACACCATCTATAAGTATATCACCCCCCGAGGCGTCATAGAAGCGCGGAATAAGCTCACTCAGGGTAGATTTTCCACCACCCGACGAGCCGACAAGCGCCACAGTCTCGCCCTTTTTAATCTTGAAGCTCACCCCGCCGATAATCTCGCGCGAGTCGTCATAGCTGAACCTTACATCGCGAAACTCAATCTCATCCTTGAACTCCTCCAGCACCTTAGCATCCGCCCTGTCGGTGATGGTGCTCTGCTCCTCAAGAAGCGAGAGGATGCGCTCGCCGGCGGCGATACCTTGGTTTATATTTGCAAACTGATCGACAAATGTTCTCACCGGGCGAGTGATCTGCGAGAAGATGGCGATAAAGGCCAAAAACTGCGCTGCATCGAGCGAGCCCTGCGCCACAAGCGCTCCGCCAAAGATGATAATAATAGCGATAGCCGTAACACCCATCACCTCACTAGCGGGCGAGGCTAGCTGCTGGCGGCGCGCCATGGAGAGCAGCAGCTCGGTTAGGCGCGAATTTATATCGCGGTATTTATCCTTAAGGTACTCCGTTGCGTTATAGCTCTTTACGACCTTAACGCCCGAGAGCGCCTCGTCGAGCGAGGTGACAAGATCGGCCGTCGCCTCCTGGCCTTGACGCGCAGGGTGGCGCAGACGCTTTACGATAGAGCCGATCACTAGCGCCACAACGGGCAGAAAGAGGATCGAAAAGATCGAGAGCTGCCACGAGATGGCGATCATAGCGGCGGCATAGCCAACCACCAAAAGAGGCTCGCGGAAGGCCACCTGCAAGGTGTTGGTGATGCAGAACTGCACCACATTCACATCCGAGGTGATCTTCGAGATTATATCGCCCTTGCGCTGATCGCTGAAGTAGCCGACATTCATATCCATCACGTGCTCAAACATATCGCCCCTCATCCTCTGCAAAGAGCGTGTGCGGAGATTCTCGACCGTCCAGGCACACATATATCTAAAGAAGTTGCTCAGCAGCGACATGCAAACCGTAATGGCCGAGAGCAGAATAAGCATATTCTGCATCGTAAAGCTCGCACCAAAGAACGATGTGTAGACAAAATTTATTGTCGCATAGTAGTAGCCAGAATCAAAGGCCAGCTGAGGCATCTGGTAGAGCGGCGTAAACTCGAAGCCATCTAAAAACATAGTCTTTAGGATCGGGATGATCATGGCGTAGTTGAAGGTGTTGAAGATGGCATACAAGATGGCGTAGAAGAGATATGGCACAGCATATCGCCTCAACGGATGGGCAAATTGTAGCAGCTTTAGGTATGTTTTAAACATATATCGTGTTTAAATTTATTCTTTTTATCACGGATTATAACCCGCGTCTTCTATGTGCAACGCCTCGCTATAGGCGGCCGCCACGGCAAGCTCGTCGCAGCGGTTGTTCTCGACATTTGAGGCGTGCCCCTTGACCCAGACAAACCGCACGCGGTGCTGGCGATAGATCCTCAGAAAACGGCGCCAGAGGTCGGGGTTCTTCTTTCCGCCGAAATCCGCCTTTCTCTCCCAGCCAAATAACCACCGCTTCTCGACCGCCTCGACAACATACTTTGAGTCGGAGTAGACAATGACATCCGATCCGGGGATCTTCAGCGCCTCCAGCCCCACACATACAGCCATAAGCTCCATGCGGTTGTTGGTCGTCAGGCGAAAGCCGGCCGAGAGCTCCTTGCGGCGCGCCCCCTTTTTGAGCACCACGCCATAGCCACCCCTGCCGGGATTGCCCAGCGCCGAGCCATCGGTATATATCTCTATCGGCTGATCTAGCTCCATCGGCACTATGATAGTGAGGCGATCTGCTCCTTGATGGCGGCAATCTTAGCCTCGGCATCGGCCTGCTTGGCGCGCTCGTTGGCCACCACCTTCTCGGGGGCGGAGGCGACAAAGCGCTCGTTCGATAGCTTCTTAAGCACACTTTGAAGGAAGCCCTCCTGATATTTAAGCTCCTCGCCTAGGCGCTTAAGCTCAGCCTCCTTGTCGATCTTATCGCCCAGCGGCACAAAGTATTGCGTGGTCTTTACTATAAATCCAGCCGCCGCGCTATCCTTCTCGCTGACGAGCTTGATTGGCGCAAGGCCGGCCATCTTCTCTATGATCGAAGCATACTCGGCTGGGTAGTTCTCGTCCGAGATAACCATCAGCTCGAGCTGCTCGCGGAGCGGAATATTCTTCTGCTTGCGCACGTTGCGCACCGCCGAGATCACCTCCTTGGCTAGTTCAAAGCGCGCTAGCATCTGCTCCGAGATCTCTCCCTGAGCAGCCATTGGCGAGATGGTGATCGACTCACCCTCGGCGCGAGGCGCTAGATCCTGCCAGATCTCCTCGGTGACGAATGGCATAAATGGGTGCAAAAGGCGCATCAATCTATCGAAGATAGACTTTGTGGCCTCCAGGGTTGCAGAGTCAATTGGCGCAAGGTAGGCGGGCTTGATCATCTCAAGATACCAACCACTAAACTCATCCCAGAAGAGGCGATAGATAACCATCAACGCCTCCGAGATGCGATAGGCGGCGAAATCCTCCTCCACCTGCTTGAGAGCCGAGGAGAATCTATTCTCAAACCACTCGATTGAGAGGCGGTTGCTCTCGCTCTGCGGCAAAGCCTCATCCACCTGCCAGCCACCAATCAGACGATAGGCGTTCCAAATTTTATTTGCAAAGTTGCGACCCTGCTCGCAGAGAGCCGTGTCGAACATCAGATCATTTCCTGCGCTAGAGCAGAGTAGCATCGCCACGCGCACACCATCGGCGCCATACTCGGCGATAAGCTCCAGCGGATCGGGCGAGTTGCCCAGCTGCTTAGACATCTTGCGGCCTAGCTTATCGCGCACGATGCCTGTGAAGTATACATTCTTAAATGGCATCTCGCCCCTGTACTCATAGCCCGACATAATCATACGAGCCACCCAGAAGAAGATAATATCTGGGCCGGTGACAAGATCGGCCGTTGGATAGTAGTAGCTGATATCCTCATTCTCTGGGTTGCGAATACCATCAAAGACCGAGATCGGCCACAGCCATGAGCTAAACCATGTGTCGAGCACATCATCATCCTGGCGAAGATCACCGAGCTCCAGCGAGCTATCACCAGACTTAGCGCGCGCAAGCTCTAGAGCCTCGTCGGCGCTCTCGGCCACAACATAACCACCCTTTGGAAGGTAGTAAGCTGGGATTCGCTGACCCCACCATAGCTGACGCGAGATACACCAATCCTTGATATTCTCCATCCAATGGCGATAGGTATTCTTATATTTTGCAGGGACAAACTTAATAACATCCTCCATCACAGCCTTTGTAGCTGGCGCGGCAAGCTCATCCATCGAGAGGAACCACTGCATCGAGAGCTTAGGCTCGATGGCCACACCCGTGCGCTCGGAGTAGCCCACATTGTTTGTGTAGCTCTCGCTTCGCTCCAAAAGATCTGCCGCCGCAAGATCTGCCTCGATCTGGTTGCGGCACTCGAAGCGATCTACGCCAACATATAGACCAACCTTATCGTTGATCGTGCCATTGTCGTTGAAGATGTCGATAACCTCTAGGCCAAACTTCTCGCCCAGCATATAGTCGTTCACATCGTGAGCAGGGGTGACCTTCAAGGCTCCGGTACCGAACTCGATATCAACATACTCATCATAGATGATCGGAATAGAGCGACCAACGATAGGGACAATAACCCTAGCACCCTCAGCGAGCCACTTGTAGCGCTCGTCATTGGGGTTGATACACAGCGCAGTATCGCCCAGGATTGTCTCGGGGCGGGTTGTTGCCACGATGATATTTTTGTCGCTACCCTCAACCTTGTAGCGAAGATAGTAGAGCTTACCGTTAGACTCCTTATAGATCACCTCCTCATCCGAGAGGGCGGTCTGGGCAGATGGATCCCAGTTGACCATCCTCACGCCACGGTAGATCTTACCCTTAGAGTGAAGATCACAAAAGACCTTGATAACACTCTCGGAGAGTGGGGCATCCATCGTAAAGCATGTGCGATCCCAGTCGCACGAGGCGCCGAGGGTTCTCAGCTGCTTAAGGATCACACCTCCATACTGCTCCTTCCACTCCCAGGCGTGGCGCAAAAACTCCTCACGCGAGAGCTCGCTCTTCTCGATACCCTGCTCCTTTAGCTTGGCCACAACCTTCGCTTCGGTTGCGATAGAGGCGTGGTCGGTACCCGGAACCCAGCAGGCATTCTTACCCATCATTCTGGCGCGGCGCACTAGAACATCCTGCAACGTATTGTTGAGCATGTGACCCATGTGCAACATGCCAGTCACATTTGGTGGGGGGATGACGATAGTATATGGCTCGCGCTGGTCGGGGGTTGAGTGGAAAAATTTCTGCTCGATCCAATAGTTATACCATTTGGACTCGATAGATTGAGGCGTGTACTTATCTGCGATCTGCATTTTATATATCTAATATTAATATTCTAGCCTGCAAAGATACAAAAGTCTATCGAGAAACGCTACTCTATATTAAATTTATATACACTTTTTATTAAAATATATATATAAATTCGGATAGAAATATTACCTTTGCCAAATTGCAAGCTAAATTTAACGCAAGTATGCCAAAGATTTCACAACGCGCCGAGCAGATGCCGGCCTCGCCAATACGCAAACTGGGTCCACTAGCCGATGCCGCCAAAGCACGCGGCACGAAGGTCTACCACCTAAATATCGGCCAGCCCGATCTTCCATCACCAGAGGAGGGGCTTGCTGCGCTGCGCAATATCGACCGCACGGTGCTGGAGTATAGCCCCAGCGATGGTTTTCTTTCGCTGCGCAAGAAGCTTGTGGAGTACTATTCGCAGTATCAAATCAAGCTCTCGCCCGACGAGATCATCGTCACAACGGGCGGATCGGAGGCGGTGCTCTTCGCCTTTATGTCGTGCCTCAATCCGGGCGATGAGATCATCGTACCCGAGCCCGCTTATGCCAACTACATGGCCTTTGCCATCTCGGCCGGCGCTGTCATCCGCCCCGTCGCCTCGACCATCGAGGAGGGCTTTGCCCTACCCAGCATCGACGCCTTTGAGGAGCTAATCAACGAGCGCACACGAGGCATCTTGATCTGCAATCCAAACAACCCAACGGGATATCTCTACACCCGCAAGGAGATGAACCAGATCCGCGACCTTGTAAAGAAGCACGACCTATTCCTCTTCTCGGATGAGGTATACCGCGAGTTTATCTACACCGGCTCGCCATACATCTCGGCCTGCCACCTTGAGGGTATCGAGCAGAATGTCGTGCTCGTAGACTCCGTATCAAAGCGCTACTCGGAGTGCGGAATACGTATCGGCGCGCTTATCACAAAGAACGTATCGCTGCGCAATGCGGTGATGAAGTTCTGCCAGGCTCGCCTCTCGCCACCACTTATCGGCCAGATCGTAGCCGAGGCCTCGATTGATGCCTCGCGCGACTACTATGTCGACTCATACGAGGAGTATATCGAGCGCCGCAAGTGCCTGGTTGATGGACTAAACCACATCCCGGGGGTCTACTCGCCTATTCCAATGGGCGCATTCTACACCGTGGCTCGCCTGCCGGTTGAGGATTCGGACGACTTCTGCGCCTGGACTCTTTCGGAGTTTGACTACGAGGGCGAGACAGTTATGCTGGCACCCGCCTCGGGCTTCTACTCCGATCCCGATCGCGGCCGCAACGAAGTTCGTATAGCATATGTGCTTAAAAAGGAGGATCTTCAGCGCGCCCTATTTATCCTTGGCAAGGCACTTGAGGCTTATAATAATAGAGAATAGGCAATATAAATTTTGCGATCTCGTTACATTTGAGTAACTTTGCACCCTCTATATATGTTTCTAATGAAAAATAAGGTAATAACTCATATCCTAGCCCTCCTACTCCTATGTTGTGCTGCAAGCAGTTGCGGCTCGACAAGCAACGCCATGAAGAGCGGCGATCCAGATCTTATATATGAGTATGCCATGGAGCTATACAACGCTGAGCGCTGGCAAAAAGCGGCCTCGACATTCTCGGCAATAATGAGCTTTTTTGATGGAACAACCGACGAGGATAAGATAAATTTCTACTACGCGCGATGCCTCTTCAAAAATAGAGACTACGCTCTGGCGGCCGACGAGCTCGACTATTTTCGCCGCACATTTGGCCGCAGCGAATTTATCGAAGATGCCGAGGGAATGTATGTGCTCTGCTACTACTACCAGACATCCGACGCCTCGCGCGATCAGAGCACAACCAGCCGCACGCTGCTTATCATCGACGAGTATCTATCGCGCTATCCAAATAGTCCTCAGGCAGACACCTTTAAGGAGATACGCGCCGAACTGATGGGGCGATTGTATGATAAGGATTATATCAACGCCTTTACTTACTACAAAATTGGGCGATATAAATCGGCGATATTCGCCTTTAAAAACGCACTAAAACGCTATCCCGAGTCGCCACGCCGCGAGGAGCTGCTCTTCTACACGGTCGCTTCGGGATATGAGCTAGCCAAGAATTCGATCACCTCAATTCAGGCCGACCGTTTTCTAACGATGCTCGACACCTACTACACCTTTGTCGCTGAGTTTCCCGAGTCGGAGTTTATGCCCGAGGTAGAGCGCATGGCAAAGGATACCAAAAAATTCCTCGAGAGGCGCAATGCCGCCCAAGGGGATGAGAGCGTTGTGTTTGAGGCCTCGGATGAGAAGAAGACAAGGCGCAAAAAGAGCAAAGATAATATAGATTAAATTTAGATAGGACAATGGAGATTAAAAAGAACATTCCCAACAACACGGTGACACGTCAGCTAGTGGATCTAGATGGCCAGACTGGCAACATCTACAAGTCGCTAAACATCATCTCGCGCCGCGCAAACCAGATCTCTTCGGAGCTTAAGAGCGAGCTTACACGCAAGCTGGCAGACTTCTCGTCGCCAACCGACACGATGGAGGAGACCTTCGAGAACCACGAGCAGATCGAGATCTCGCGCTACTATGAGCGCCTTCCTAAGGCTGTGCTTATCGCCACCGAGGAGTTTTTGGCCGAGGAGGTTAGCTTCAAGGATAACAACTAATCGCGCATATAAGTAGTGTAAAACAATTATTGCCATATTTTTAAAAGCACTCTTGGAGCGATATTTTCAATTCAATAGCAAAAAATCTCATCTCCAATAGTACTCTTAAAAACACACCAATAATTATTTTACCCTACTTAGTCGCCAGAGCTTGGGTGGATCTCCGCCCGAAAAAACATACAAGCAGATGAATATACTACTCTGTATTACCGGAAGCATAGCGGCCTATAAAGCTGCTATGCTGTGTCGTCTATTTAAGGTGGCAGGGTGCGAGGTGCAAATTATTATGACCCCCTTGGCCAAAGAGTTTATCACGCCGCTCACCATGGCAACCCTCTCAAAGAGGCCTATCCTGGTGGAGTTTTTCGATCCCGAAAATGGCGCCTGGAACTCGCATGTGAGTCTGGGCGAGTGGGCCGACTATATGGTTATAGCCCCCGCCACAGCCAATACCATTGCCAAGATGGCGCACGGAGTGGCGGACAATCTGCTCCTGACAACCTACCTTTCGGCTCGCGCCGAGGTGATTTTAGCGCCCGCGATGGATCTCGACATGTATGCCCATGCCGCCACGCAGGAGAATCTCGCCACGCTGCGCCGCCGCGGTGTGCATATCGTCGAACCCGAGTCGGGCGAGCTCGCTAGCGGACTTATCGGCAAGGGACGCATGAGCGAGCCGGAGCAGATATTTGAGTTTGTGCAGAGGCTCGATGATCAAAAAAAAAAGCGAACGCTAGAGGGTAAGCACTTTATCGTTACGGCCGGCGCAACGCAGGAGCCGATAGACCCGGTTAGATACATCACCAACCACTCGACCGGCAAGATGGGCTACGCCATCGCCGAGGCACTCGCCAATCGTGGCGCCGAGGTTACACTCATCAGCGGCAAGAGCGCCCTAGACTACCCTAGAGGGGTTAAACGAATTGGTGTCACAACCGCCGATGAGATGTATAAAGCTGCCACAGAGCATTTTGCTTCATCAGATGGTGGTGTTATGTGCGCCGCCGTGGCCGACTACACCCCCGAGGTTTGCGCCTCAAAGAAGATCAAAAAGAGGGACGATGATCTATCCATCGCTCTCAAGAGAACCAAAGATATAGCCGCCTCGCTAGGCAAAGTAAAGGGCGATCGCCTGCTTATTGGCTTTGCCCTAGAGACCGACAACGAGCTTGAGCACGCCCAGGGAAAGCTCGAGCGCAAGAATTTCGACATGGTGGTGCTCAACTCGCTGCAAGATAGCGGCGCAGGATTTGGGGTCGACACCAACAAAGTGACATTTGTAGAGCAGAGCTCGCGCGAGGAGTTGCCTCTTATGAGCAAAGCCAAGGTTGCCGAGGCAATTGTCGACAAGATGGAATCTCTACTAAAATAATAGGATCATGCTACGCCGCTTAACAGTTGAAAACTATGCTCTTATCGCCAAGCTAGAGATGGAGCTGGATGAGAATCTAAACATCATAACAGGTGAAACCGGAGCCGGAAAATCAATCCTGCTCGGGGCACTAGGGCTGCTGCTTGGCGGCAAGAATGAGGGACAGGCTATTAAAGAGAGCGGCGAGCGATGCACCATCGAGGCTCAATTCGACCTCACGCATCTCGATCTAAAGGGGCTCTTTGAGCAGAACGACTGGGAGTGGGAGGAGGAGCTGATCCTTCGTCGCGTGATAAGCCCCTCGGGCAAGAGCCGCGCCTTTGTCAACGATATGCCGGTGCAGATCGCAGCCCTTAAGGAGCTGGGCTCTAGGCTTATCGACATCCATTCACAACACCAAAACAGAATCCTCTCGGACGAGATGTTCCGCATCGAGGCGCTAGATGTGATCGCGGGCACCCAGGCCGAGGCCGAGAGCTATCGCGCACTCTTTGAGAGGCTCTGCGCTCTGCGCTCGCAGCTTCGTGCCCTACAGCGCGACGAGGCTGAAGCGCTTCGCGACAGGGAGTGGATGGAGTTTCAGCATGAGGAGCTCATGGCTGCCGACCTAAAAGAGAACGAGGACAGGGAGCTAGAGCAGGAGCTAGCTATGCTAGAGAATGCCGAGGAGATAGGCGCCGCCCTCAACGGATTTGTCGAGCGCATGAGCGCCGATGAGGTGGGTGTGCTTTCGCAGCTAAAGAGCTCCGCGAGCGAGCTATCACACATAAAAAAGAGCTACGCGGCGGCCGAGGAGTATCTCGAGCGGCTACAGGGCGTGATCGCCGAGCTGAAGGATATGGAGAGTTCCATATCGTTTGAGGCCGAGCGATTGGAGGCCGATCCCGAGCGGCTGGAGTGGGCAGCAAGCAGAGTGAGCACACTATACTCGCTTGAGCAGAAGCACCGTGCCCGCGATCTAGACGAGCTGATCGCCAGGCGCGATGAGTATGCCGAAAAATTATCCCTAATAAATAGCGGCGAAGAGCGAATATCCAATCTGTCGGCCGAGCTGTCAAAGGCGGAGGCGGCAGCACGCAAGGCGGCCGAGAGGCTACACAAAGGGCGTGCTGGCTCAAAAGCTATGCTCGAAGAGGGCATCTGCGCCACACTCTCTAGGCTGGGGATGGTGGGCTCGCGCTTTGTTGTGGAGCTTGTGCCAACCTCCGAGCTTACAATATCGGGCATGGAGAGGGTCGAATTTAGATTTAGCTCCGTCGCTAATCGCACCCCGCAGCCCATCGAGAAGATCGCCTCCGGGGGTGAACTCTCGCGCGTGATGCTCGCAATCAAGGCGCTGCTTGCGCGCAACATGGAGCTGCCGACAATCATCTTCGACGAGATCGACACCGGAGTGTCGGGTCGCATAGCCGATGCCATGGGCGAGATTATCGCCGAGCTCGCCGGCTCGATGCAGGTGATCGACATCACACACCTGCCGCAGGTGGCCTCCAAGGGCGAGGCGCACTTTGTTGTCTACAAACACGAGGGCAAGAGCAACATCCGCCGCCTAAGCTCTGAGGAGCGCATCAACGAGATCGCCAACATGCTCTCGGGCGAGAGAATAACCGAGGCGGCACGCGAGCAGGCTAAGATTCTGCTCCGCATCTTTTAGGGATTAAGTAGGGTAAAATAATTATTGGTGTGTTTTTAAGAGTACTATTGGAGAAGAGATTTTTTTGCTATTGAATCGAAAATATAGTTATTCTATATTGAGATTTGATAGTGAAAAATATCGCTCCAAGAGTGCTTTTAAAAATATGGCAATAATTGTTTTACACTACTTAGTACGATTCTCACTAAAAAAGTCACGCACCAGCGGGGGTGCTTTTCCCCGCCCGCCGGAGGCAGTTGCCGCCCCTCGCCCCACTCACAAAGAGGCTGTTTTGGCACAAAACTGCCCATTGGGGCGTTGGCTCGGAGGCCGCAATGACGCGCGGGCGGCGTGATGAGTGAATATGAAAATATTCTGCATTTTTGTTTTGGAGACGATTGGATTAAGTCCGCAATGAATGAAGTGCTACTCTCTAGCACGATATTTGCCCAAGGGTAGATATTATGAACAAAATCCTACCCCACCTAGCCCTGGTCACAGCAAATATGATCTGGGCGCTGGCCTATCCGCTATATGCCATTGTGATGCCCAGCCACATCGCACCACTTCCGCTATTTACAGCCACGCTGATCGTAACGGCCGTGCTCTCATTTGTGCCTCTACTTTGGCAGAGAGCCGAGCCGATGGTGCGCGCCGACATCGCCTCAATCGTTGGTGCATCGCTGCTGGTGGCACTGCTTCGCAAGGGTATGCTGCTATTCGCCCTGGCGATGAGCTCGCCCGTTGATGGCTCGATCATAGCCACACTAGGGCCAATCATGGTACTTTTGATCTCTGCCTCAATGGGCATCGACCGCATAACAACCAAAAAGGGAGTTGGACTAATCGTTGGCCTGGCGGGCGCTGTGGCGATAATCCTCTCCGGGGCAAGGGGCAGCCACTCCGAGACGGGGCTCATTGGAAATTTGATGCTTGTGGCGTGCGCCATAATATCGGCAATTTATATGGTGTGGTTCAAGTCGCTCCTCAAGCGCTACACCCCCATAACACTCCTGCGCTGGAGCTTCACTATCGCAGCGCTCGTCTTCACACCCTTTGGAATAGAGTCGCTCATGAAGGTCGACTTCCACTCCATGCCGCCTCACATTCTCTGGGCGGTGATCTACCTAATCATCATGCCCACATATCCACCCAACCTGCTGCTCAACTATGCTCTAAAGCGCGTATCCCCCACAGTTACAAGTACATATATCTATCTTCAACCCATCGCTGCGGTTATCATCTCGATGGCACTCCACATCGAGCGCATTGAGTGGACAACCCTGCTCTATGCCCTGGTCATATTCCTCGGCGTGGGAATAGTTATCCGCTCCTACCCCAAAAGAGAGAGCGTGTAATTTGGTTGTAAAAATAAAAAATTGTATCTTTATGAAAATTGTAGAGTTATGAGAGAGTTTATAAAGATATTCCACGAAGATATCGACAAGGAGATCGAGGTAGAGATGGGCACCACCCTACTAGAGGCATTCGAGATGTCGGGCTGCAAAACAGACGAGAGACTTTTGGCCGGATTTGTGAACAATCAGCTCCGCGAGCTAGGCTCGCGCCTATTTAGCAGCGCAAGAATTCGCAAGGTAAATATCGACTCATTCTCAGGTTATAGAGTCTACACTCGCACACTTTGGCTGATCTTGCAGCACGCCATCGAGCGACTATACCCTAGCGGCAAACTCTATATACGCCACTCAATCGGCGAGAGGGGCTACTACTGCGAGATCGAGGGGCGCGAGGAGCTCTCGATAGATGAGATCAAGAGAGTGGAGAGCGAGATGCGCCGCATGGTTGAGGCCGACCTGCCGATAACACGCCAGAAGCTCCCCACAACAGAGGTGCGCGAGATCTACCGCAGCCGCGGCTATGACGACAAGATCGCCCTGCTCGACACGCGCCCACGCCTCTACAGCGAGATCTACACCCTCTCGGGCACGGTGGGCTACTTCTACGGCTCGCTCGCTCCATCGACAAGATATGTCCCTCATTTTGAGCTCAACCCCTACCACAATGGCCTATTCATAGCGCTGCCCATTCGCGGCGGCGAGGGGACGATAAGCTCCATCCCCAACCAGAATAAGATGTTCGACATATTCCACGGCTATCAGAGCTGGGTCGATATGCTAGGATTTCCCACCGTTGGCGAGCTCAACGCCAAAGTTCTAGCCGGCGAGTCGAACGAGATGATAAAAATTGCCGAGGCGCTCCACGAAAAGAGCATCGCGGCGCTAGCCGACTCGATCTCGGCCGCCCACCTTGAGCGCGGAGTTACGTTGGTGATGATCTCGGGCCCCTCCTCTAGCGGCAAGACCACCCTCTCGCACAGGCTCGGCATACAGCTTAAGGTTCTAGGATTTCAGCCGCAGCTCATCTCGCTCGACGACTACTTCGTGGATCGCGAGCTGACACCCCTAGACGAGAGTGGAGAGTATGATTTTGAGGCACTTGAAGCTATTGATGTAGATCTATTCAACGAGCATCTACAGCGCCTGCTCTCGGGTGACAGGGTGGCCATCCCGCGATATGATTTCGTCTCGGGCAAGAGCCTGCTCCACGCCAAGCCGCTGGAGCTGGGCGAACGCTCGCTGCTAATCATTGAGGGGATTCATGGGCTCAACCCCAAGCTCACACCCCTAATTGATGAGCAGCTTAAATTCTCGATCTACGTATCGTGCTTTACGGCCGTTGCCATGGACGACACCTCGCGCATAGCCACCTCCGACAACCGACTGCTGCGCCGCCTAACGCGCGACAACGCACAGCGCGGCACAAACGCCGCGGCAACACTAGCGCGCTGGAATAGCGTCCGCCGAGGTGAGGAGCGACACATCTTCCCCTATCAGGAGAATGCCGATGTGATGTTTAACTCATCGCTATTTTATGAGATATCGGTGCTCAAACGCTATGTAGAGCCGATTCTGCACAGCGTGCCGAACACCCTGGCCGAATATGAGTTGGCACACAGCCTGCTGGGTTTTCTCGACAACTTTATCCCGATAGATCCCTCAGAGATACCATCGACATCACTTCTGCGCGAATTTATTGGAAAAAGTAGCTTCAACTCCTAATTTTTTAGTACCTTTGCGCAAAATACAATTAACAAAATAATATTCAATGAAAGTAGAGAACAACAAGAAGGTGGCGGTAAACTACACGCTTACCGTTGATGGTCAGATTGCAGATCAGTCTCAGCCAGGAGCTCCTCTAGAGTTTATCTTTGGCATGGGCATGCTTCTTCCTAAGTTTGAGGAGGCGATCCTTGACAAGGAGGTGGGCGAGAAGGTGGCATTCACCCTTGAGCCAAAGGATGGCTACGGCGAGGCAAACCCCGAGGCTGTGGTTGAGCTACCTAAAACCATATTCATGGTAGATGGTGTTGTGGCTGAGGATATGCTCTTCGAGGGCAATCAGATCCCTATGGCTGATGCTCAGGGCAACCGCATGGTTGGCGTCATCAAGAGCGTTGGCGAGGAGAGCGTTAAGATGGACTTCAACCACCCAATGGCTGGCGCCACACTTAACTTCGAGGTCGAGGTTGTCGCGGTTAACGAGGTGACCCCCGAGGATCTTGCCGCTATGAATGGCGGTGGCTGCTCATGTGGCTGCGAGGGAGGTGATTGCGATAGCGGCTGCAACTGCGAGGGCGATTGCGGCAGCGGCTGCAACTAATCTTTTAACAATCAATAGTTTTAAGGGGGGGGTGACTAATATTTGATAGTCACCCTCGTTTTTTTGAGAAGGCGAAGAACAAGGTTAGTTTTGGGACTTCGTGAGCATTTTTAACCGCAGCGTACTTTGAGTAGGTGAAGTTTTTTAGTTTACAGTATATAGCTTTGTAAGGCCTTTTATAGTAAGGCGTTAGGACAAATTGTGTTGACGGGGCTTTATCTATATTAAATCTTTTTAACTGGAAACGACTACTTTTTTGTAGTCTAAGTAGGGTAAAATAATTATTGCTGTATTGATTAACGAGGGCATCTCACAACGAGACAGATTAATAAAACTCAACGCTGTGGCTATACAACAGATGCGAGTCTTGTCAGAAGTTGAGAATCGAAAATTCCTAAAGTAAAAACTGCATATTCTGGTTGACGTGAGGATTAAAAGCGGAGGGAAGTGCCGAAAATGATCTTGTTATTCGACTTCCCTTCTCTATACGACATGTTTCACTCTGTAACTAACATACTCTCTTCGCTAAAAGATATCGACGGCAAGCTGCGCACACTCGATGGTGCCGCTCCTTGCCTGCCGCTTCAATATGCCGTGGGCAATAGTGCGGTTGTATGCCGCGTGAGATATCAAGACCAAGATTTCGCCATGAAGTGCTATACCAGTCAGCTCAAAAACCTGGAGCTTATCTATGGCGAAAAGGCATACCGCGAGGAGCTATCCATCTACGGCGGCAGCGACGATATTGCCTGGGCAGATGTGGTTATGCTACCCTGGATCGAGGGCGAGACTCTGCATCATCGCCTACGCTCGGCCAATCGGGCTGAGCTCAAGCGCCTTAGCCAGGCGTTTGACACGCTAGCCCTAGAGATGCTCCTATCGCCCAAGGCTCATGGTGATGTGAAGGGCGAAAATATAATCGTCGATAGATATGGCGCGCTCCACCTTATAGATCTAGATAGAGCTTTTCTGCCCGAGCTCTCGGGCAAGCTAAGCCCCGGGCTAGGCAGCAGCGGATTTCAACACCCTTTGCGCCTTGCCGAGCACTTCGATAGAGATATAGACGACTACTCGCTGGCGCTAATATCGGCAACACTCAGGACACTAGCCGCAGAGGAGGAGATTAAAATAGAGAACCCGGATGGCACCCTGTTTGACCCAGCGGAGATACTATCGGGCAGAAGTGCAACTTGGCGCAGAGCATTAGAGTGCGCCGCCAGGCGTGGCGATGGAGTGACCTACCGGCTGCTTCTTGCACTTAATGGCAAAAGCTACAAGATAGCCGGGCTCCGCTCGCTGCTCACACCCATCGCTGGACACAACGACCCGGCCACCCTGTGCTTTAGTTCGGGAGGATATATCGACAGTAGCGGCAGGCAGATAATCCCCGAGATCTTCGACAATGGTATGCACTTTGAAGATAGCCTCGCCGCAGTATCGCTCGCCGGCCATTGGCACTATATCAACTCGCAGGGGAGCGCTGTGAAATATATAGGCAAGTGCGAGGCGATTCGCCCACCATCGCATGGCGTGGGCTACTCTATGCTGGGTGGCATCTGGCGACAACATCGCTACTAGGATTAGCCCTAGCCATTTATTCAATATAGAGATTTTGCATTTACGAGCCTTTTTTATACCTTTGGGCTTAGAATCTGTTTAAGTTTTTCTGCTTAAAACAGATTCTTAAACAGATTTTTATAAAAGTCAAGCTATGAACTATCGCAACCTTACCACCAAAGAGCACCTCGCCGCCGAAGAGAGGGGCTGCTATGCAGAGAATTGGTCTACCATATTTGTAGACGAGAGTTTCACCACCGATCAGCTCTATGGTGCACGATTTGCCGGAAAGGTAGAGATTGGTCGCGGAGTGGAGATCGTCGATAGCTATATCTGCAACTACACCATCGGAGAGGGGAGCACCATAGAGTCGGTCACACGACTAGAGTGCCGCAAAAGCTCGAGCTTTGGCAACGGCACAAGCGTGGCGACGATCAACGAGTGCGGCGGCCGCGCCATCAAGATCATCACTCCGCTTACGGCACAAACTGCATACCTTTGGGCTACGGCACGCCATCGCAAGGGGTTTGTTGAGGCACTAGACAGCATGGCCGAGAGGTTTGCCTCCGCTCAAGAGTCTGAGATGGGCACCATAGGCAAGGGGTGCACAATTATCGGAGCGAGGCTTATCCGCGAGATGAATATAGCGAACGAGGTTACCATCGAGGGCTCATCTCTGCTAGAGAACGGCACCCTGCTTAGCGGCGCGAGGGTGGGCATAGATGTCAAGGCGCGCAACTTTATCGCCGCCGAAAACTCAACAATAGATAGTGGCGCCACGCTAGAGCGCTGCTTTGTGGGCGAGAGCGCCATTATAGCTAACGGCTTTACGGCGATAGACTCGCTATTTTTTGCCAGCAGCCACTGCGAAAATGGCGAGGCGGCCTCGATTTTTGCCGGCCCCTACACCGTATCGCACCATAAATCTTCGCTGCTTATCGCCGGCCTATTCTCATTCTTCAACGCCGGCAGCGGATCAAACCAGAGCAACCACCTATTCAAATGCGGCCCCGTACACCAGGCGATCCACCCGCGCGGATGCAAATTTGCCAGCGGAGCATATATCATGGCGCCAGCAATCGAGGGTGCCTACACCATGGTCAAGGGCTACCACGCCAAGCACCACGACACCTCGGCATTCCCATTCTCATATCTTATAGATGATGGCGCGCGCTCGGTGCTAATGCCCGGCGCCAACCTTATAAGCTATGGCACCATGCGCGATACGCAAAAGTGGATCGAGCGCGATAGGCGCACGCTCAAACGCGACAACATCGACCTTAAGGGAGAGAATCCCTACCTCACGGGGCTGATGCTGCGTGCGGTGAACACCATGCACACCATGCAGGAGGCGCAGGCAGATGCCCAGGAGTATATCCACAATAGGGTGAGCATAAAGGCCGCACACATGCGACGCGGGCTGAATATCTACAACAAGGCGATAGTATCGGCCTTGGGAGCAATGCTCTCCGAGGGGGCTTACTCCAGCGAGGGGCTAGATGGCAGCGGCGAGTGGATTGATGCCGCCGGACAATATACAACCCTACGCTCGGCCGAGGAGCTTATGGAGAGGGTTGAGAGTGGCCAGGCGGAGAGCTTCGAGCAGATCGCAGAGCACTTCAACGACTTTCATCAGCGCTACGATGGCTACGCCTACAGCTGGGCTAAGAGCCTGCTCTCGACCCTGATTGGCCACCAGGCCACGGCCGAGGATATAGCCTCAGCAATAAGTTCGGCCGAGAGCAGCCGCGAATGGATCACACACCAGGCCACAACCGATCGCGAGCGCGACAACTCGCTTTCAATGGCTGTAGGTTATGGGTTCGACAACCATTCGGATAGCACGATCCAGGAGGCCGACTTCCGCGCTGTGCGCTCGCTTTATTAACATATAGGTGATGGGGATGAGATCTATAACATCAACATACCGAACAGCATTCGCCATAGCGATAGATCTATCGGGCTCGATGAGCGAGATGATCCACTACAAGCGGGCGATGAGGAGCAAGGCCGAAGCGGCTAAAGATGTGATCAATATCTTTATCGCAGAGATGCTTGAGCGAGCCCGGCGCGAAGAGGGTGTACGCGACTACTACGATCTGGCTATATGGGGCTATGCAGGCGATAGCACATCATCGCTTCTGGGCAGCGAAAAGAGCCCTTTCGTATCCATCTGCCAGGTTGAGAGGCTATCCCTAGAGCAGAGTGATAAAACTCCATTCAAATGGATCAAGAGCGAGGCTTCGGGGCTGACGCCAATGTATGAGGTGCTCTGGCAGATAGATAAACATATTGCAGAGTGGTGCAGGCAGAATCAGAATAGCCACCCTCCGCTGGTTATAAATATAACCGATGGCGAGGCAACCGACTGCGAGTGGCAATGGCTAGTGCGCATCTCGGAGCAGATCAAATCGCACTCAACCTATGGCGGCAATGTGCAGCTTATCAATGTGCATCTGAGCTCGGAGGTGGGTGCAACCTCACTAATATTCCCTACTCTGGAGGAGATTATCTCCAGCAACAACCACTATGTGATGGCGCTAAACAGCTCGGCGAGCTATATGCCCTCATCACTTCAAGAGGCTATATGTGCAATAAAGGGGATTAGCCCAAATGAGCAGCGCTTCAAATCCATAGCCTACAACGCCTCAATCGAGGAGCTGCTCTCGATACTCAACATAGGTTCAATAAGTGTAAAGCGCGGATAATGGCAACCATCGAATCATTTAAATTAGCACTCGCCGAGCCTAAGCACTACCTCAGCACCCTCACCGAGGCGATTTGTGATGGAGGCATAGCCTTCAGAACCACACACTTTGCCCAGGCCGAGATTGTGTGGCGCGAGGAGCGCTATCTGCTCTCTATGCCGCTGAGCCAAGATGCCGCCGAGCGCGCCGAGAGGGTGGAGCACATGCTCTTCTACCTAAGGCGCGAATGGCTGCGCAGCTATAACCTACTGCCCGGCGAGATGCTCTACATCAACCATGCGGGAGAGCCCCGGCGCCGTGATCTAATCCTGGAGAGGCTGCCCGAGGGTGTGCCGCTAACATCGGCCGAAGATAGGCTGACGTGCGCGGCGATAGATCTTCTAGAGCGCGAATTTCGCGATGCCGACTTCTCGCACGGCAATATCAAACCATCTAATCTATATATAGATCAACGCGGAGTGCTCCACCCCATTCGGCCTCACTACGCCAAGAAGGGGGCTAGCGAAGATGAATTCAAAGCCCTTAGAGAGCATTATGGCGCTCTAGTTGCAGGGGATAGTGAGCTATGCTATGACCACAGCAGAACATACATGGGCGGACACAAGCAAGAGAGGCCTCCACACGAGGGGCTCATCTGCGTGGAGGATGAGAGCGGCTATGGCTTTGTGGATATGCAGGGCCGAAGCATGATCCCCTCTATTTATGAGTGGGCGGGCGACTTCTACGAGGGGCGCGCCGAGGTGCAGATTGAGGGCAGGATGGGGCTAATAGATAGGGGCGGAAACTACATCATACCACCCATCTACCAGATCGTGGAGCACGACATCCCAACTTCTCTAATGCGCGTTAAACTTGATGAGAAGTGGGCTATATTTAACTACTCGGGGGTGCAGATAACACCATTTTGCGCCGAATATATAACAGAAGAGCAACTTACAAAAAAATCACAATATGGAGAGTATAAAGTGTCTAATAATAGGTAGTGGCCCAGCGGGATACACCGCCGCGATCTACGCCTCGCGCGCCAACCTTTCGCCCATCCTCTATGAGGGAATTGAGCCCGGAGGGCAGCTCACAACAACAACCGAGATCGAGAACTTCCCCGGCTACCCATCGGGCATAGATGGCACGCAGATGATGGCCGACCTGCGCGCTCAGGCCGAGCGCTTTGGCGCCGAGGTGCGCACCGGCACCATCAGCAGCATCGACACCTCGTCGCGCCCATTTCAGCTCACCATCGACTCTACTCATAAGATTGAGGCCGAGACGATTATCATCTCCACAGGCGCCACGGCCAAATACTTAGGGCTCCCATCCGAGACCCAGTTTCGCGGCCAGGGAGTTAGCGCCTGCGCCACATGCGATGGATTCTTCTACCGCCGCAAGGATGTGGCCGTGGTGGGAGGTGGCGACACCGCCTGCGAGGAGGCTAGCTATCTGGCATCCATCTGCAACAAGGTGCACCTTATCGTGCGCAAAGATTACCTGCGCGCCTCAAAGGCTATGCAGGAGCGTGTTATGAGCAACCCCAAAATAGAGGTGCACTTTCTAAACAACGTCACCGAAGTTGTGGGCGACGATAGCGGCGTGACGGGGCTTATCATAAGATCAACAGAGGGCATGGAGAGCAAGATAGAGGTTGCCGGCCTCTTCCTCGCCATTGGTCACCACCCGAACACCGAGTTTCTTGGCGGTCAGCTAGAGCTCGATGCCGAGGGCTACATCGCAACAAAGCCAGGCACATCGCTCACATCCATTGAGGGCATCTTCGCCGCCGGCGATGTGAAAGACCCACACTACCGCCAGGCGATCACCGCCGCAGGATCGGGCTGCATCGCCGCACTCGACTGCGAACGTTTTCTGCTTGAGCAGTAGACAACTGCCTCCGGCGGGCTCTCCAACTGCCTCCGGCGGGTTCTCCAACTGCCTCCGGCGGGCGGGGAAAAGCACCCCCGCTGGTGCGTGTTTTTTCCACTCCGAGTTGGGCTTAGAACTTAAGTTCTAAGATTTTGAGGGCTAATGAGATGTTACAAATAAATTTGCACAACTCATTAGCCCTCAAAATTTTACAAACACCAAAGGTGTTTGCACCCAACTCTAGTTTGTGAAATAGCGCTCTGTTTATGGCCTCAGCTCACGTTCGATTGTTAATAGCAAACCAAAGGTTTGCGTAGATAAAAAGATAGGATTAAGCGCGAAAGAGAATCTTTCAAGCGCTTAATCCTATCTTTTTATCAGGCTGATAAAGTCAGCCTATTAACAATCGCAACAAAATATCGCACCAGCGGGGGTGCTTTTCCCCGCCCGCCGGAGGCAGTTGCTGCTCGTCCGGAAGAGGCTACATCATGCCACCCATACCGCCACCTGGCATTGGAGGCATAGCAGGAGCATCGCTCTTCTGCTCGGCGAGTACGCACTCGGTTGTTAGGAACATTGAGGCGATCGAGGCGGCATTCTCTAGCGCCACGCGCGACACCTTAGTTGGGTCGATGATACCTGCGCTCATCATATCCTCATACTTGTCGTCGCGAGCGTTGTAGCCGAATGAACCCTCGCCCTCGCGAACTTTGTTGACCACTACCGAACCCTCGCCGCCAGCATTGCTTACGATCTGACGAAGTGGCTCCTCGATGGCGCGCTTGATGATCTGGATACCTGTTGTCTGATCCTCATTCTCGCCCTTAAGACCCTCCAAAGAGTCGATGGCACGGATGTAGGCGACACCACCTCCAGGGACGATACCCTCCTCCACGGCGGCGCGTGTGGCGGCAAGAGCATCGTCGACGCGATCCTTCTTCTCCTTCATCTCCACCTCGGTGGCGGCACCTACATATAGCACGGCCACACCACCCGCTAGCTTAGCTAGGCGCTCCTGGAGCTTCTCCTTATCATAGTCGGATGTAGACACCTCGATGGCGGCCTTAATCTGGGCAACGCGCGAGGCGATGGCCTCCTTCTCGCCGGCGCCATCCACGATGGTGCTGTTCTCCTTGTTTAGGGTCACCTTCTCGGCCGAGCCTAGCATCTCTAGATCGGCATCCTCGAGCTTCATGCCCTTGTCCGATGAGATCACAACACCACCCGTCAGCGAGGCGATATCCTCGAGCATCTCCTTGCGGCGGTCGCCAAAGCCTGGAGCCTTGCACGCTGCAACCTTAAGCGCACCGCGAAGCTTATTTACAACCAAAGCCGATAGAGCCTCGCCATCGACATCCTCGGCGATGATAAGCAGCGAGCGGCCACTCTGTGCCACAGGCTCTAGAACGCCCATAAGCTCCTTCATGGTCGACACCTTCTTGTCGGTGATAAGGATATATGGCTTCTCTAGCTGCGCCTCCATCTTATCGGTGTCGGTGATAAAGTAGGCTGAGATATAGCCGCGGTCGAACTGCATACCCTCGACAACCTCCACATGGGTCTCGGTGCCCTTGGCCTCCTCGACGGTGATGACACCCTCCTTGTTGACCTTGCCCATAGCCTCGGCGATAAGCGAACCGATCGCGCGATCATTATTTGCCGAGATGGTGGCCACCTGCTCGATCTTCTCTAGCTCCATGCCCACCTCCTGGCTCTGCTCACGAAGCGAGGCTACAACGGTAGATACCGCCTGGTCGATGCCGCGCTTAAGATCCATAGGGTTTGCGCCGGCGGTGACATTCTTGATACCCACGCCGATGATCGACTGAGCTAGAACTGTCGCTGTTGTTGTGCCATCGCCAGCATCGTCGTTGGTCTTTGAGGCCACCTCGCGAACCATCTGTGCGCCCATATTTGCAAATGGATCCTCTAGTTCCACCTCCTTGGCTACCGACACGCCATCCTTGGTGATGTGTGGTGTGCCGAACTTCTTGTCGATAATAACATTACGACCCTTAGGGCCCAGGGTCACCTTCACGGCGTTAGATAGTGCATCCACGCCAACCTTTAGAAGCTCTCTGGCCTCTACATTATATTTAATCTCTTTTGCCATTGTTCTTGATTTTTAGATGATTGCCAATATGTCGCTCTGCTTCATGATAAGGTAGTCAACACCCTCGATGTTGAGCTCCTGGCCTGCATACTTGCCATAGAGCACCTCGTCGCCAACCTTAACCTCCATGGTCACCTCGCTGGTGCCGGGGCCGGTGGCTACAACTTTGCCTGAAAGTGGCTTCTCCTTGGCTGTGTCGGGGATAAACAGGCCGCTCGCGGTCTTCTCATCTGCTGCGTTTGGCAGTACCAATACGCGATCTGAAAGTGGTTTTACATTCATTCTATTAAAATTTAATTGTTATATTTTTATCTGTTTGACTATCTACATTGCAATTGGTATGCCAAAGCCACGCATCTGCCATTTTGTCATGCCTGCCGCCAAAAAAAGGTGACTAACTCTAAAGTTAATCACCTAGCGGGTGGAAGATGGGGCTCGAACCCACGACCTCTGGAACCACAATCCAGCGCTCTAACCGACTGAGCTACATCCACCATGTGAAACCTCTCCGCCGCAGCATCCCTGTTTCGAGTGGCAAAGATAGAACATTTATTTTAATCTGCAAAGAAATTTGGTATAATTTTATTGACTTCCGGAAAATGCAGCTACTGCCTCCTCGGACGATCGACAGCTGCCTCCGGCGGGCGGGGAAAAGCACCCCCGCTGGTGCGTGTTTTTTTTCTACCCCGAGTTGGGCTTAGAACTTAAGTTCTAAGATTTTGAGAGCTAATGAGTTGTTACAAATAAATTTGCACAACTCATTAGCTCTCAAAATTTCACAAACACCAAAGGTGTTTGCACCCAACTCTAGCTTGTGAAATAGCGCTCTGTTTATGGTCTCAGCTCACGTTCGACTGTTAATAGCAAACCACAGGTTTGCGTAGATAAGTAGGGTAAAATAATTATTGGTGTGTTTTTAAGAGTACTATTGGAGATGAGATTTTTTGCTATTGAATCGAAAATATAGTGGTTCTATACTGAAATTTAATAGTGAAAAATATCGCTTCAAGAGTGCTTTTAAAAATATGGCAATAATTGTTTTACACTACTTAGTTATTCTATACTGAAATTTAATAGTGAAAAATATCGCTTCAAGAGTGCTTTTAAAAATATGGCAATAATTGTTTTACACTACATAATAAGATAGAATTAAGTGCGAAAGAGAATCTTTCAAGCGCTTAATCCTATCTTTTTATCAGGCTGATAAAGTCAGCCTATTAACAATCGCAACAAAATATCGCACCAGCGGGGGTGCTTTTCCCCGCCCGCCGGAGGCAGTTACAAAAAAAGATTGTCCAGCACGGGGCCGGACAATCTTTAATATAGCGGCAAATGGTTGTTGCCTATAATCTGCTTAAGAGCAGAGTGGAATTACATCTTACGACCTACGCCGCTCTTCTGAGCTGCAACCTTAGAGCCAGCAGTCTTTGTAGCGCGTGGTGCCTTTGGGGCTGCGCTCTTAACTACTGTAGCATCCTCTACGGCATCGGTTGTCTTCTTCGCGCGTGAACGGCGAGTCTTTGGCTTAGCCTCAGCGGCGGCGGCCTCAGATGTCTTACCAAAGGTGTAGGCATCGTTGAAGTCAACGAACTCGATGATAGCCATCTCGGCAGCATCGCCTAGACGGAAACCGGTGCGAAGGATACGAGTGTAACCTCCTGGGCGGTCGGCGATCTTAGGTGCGATAGTGCGGAAAAGCTCTGTTACGGCCTCCTTCTGCTTTAGGTAAGAGAATACGGTACGACGCTGGTGCGTGGTATCCTCCTTAGACTTTGTTACTAGAGGCTCGATGTACTTCTGAACAGCCTTAGCCTTAGCAACAGTGGTCTCGATACGCTTGTGCAGGATAAGCGATGAGGCCATATTTGCCAACATTGCGCGACGGTGACCCGCCTGTCTGCCAAGGTGATTGAAATTCTTATTGTGTCTCATTTAATTAATCTTTATCAAGTTTGTATATTGATACATCCATATCGAACTTAAGGTTTAGCGAGGTTAGCAACTCATCAAGCTCAGTTAGCGACTTCTTACCGAAGTTGCGGAACTTAAGCAGATCGTTGCGGTGAAGCCTCACCAAATCACCCACCGTGTCGACATCGGCTGCCTTCAAGCAGTTGAGTGCTCGAACGCTGAGATCCTGATCCGATAGCTTGGTCTTTAGGAGCTGACGCATGTGTAGTACATCCTCGTCAAACTCCTCGGCGCCGCTAGCATCCTCCAGGTTCACGGTGATCTTCTCATCAGAGAAGAGCATAAAGTGCTGGATTAGGATCTTGGCAGCCTCCTTAAGAGCGTCCTTCGGGTGGATCGACCCATCTGTAGTAATCTCAAGATTCAACTTCTCATAGTCGGTTCTCTGCTCCACGCGATAATCCTCGATCGAATACTTCACATTTTTAATTGGTGTGTGAATCGAGTCAATCGGTAGTGTACCGAACTCGCAATCCGATGGGGCATTCTCCTCGGCAGGGACATATCCGCGACCCTTACCGATTGTAAGGGTGATCTGCATCTTTGTTCCAGGTGCGAGGTGACAGATTACCAAATCAGGGTTGAGTACATTGAAAGATGAGAGGTAGTTTGAGATGTAGCCAGCGGTGAGCTCGGTAACACCTGCAACATTGACTGAGACCTTCTCGAAGTCCTCGACCGTGCGATTGAAACGTACCTGCTTAAGCTTGAGGATGATGTCGATCAACCCCTCCATTACGCCCGGTATCGCGGCAAACTCATGATCCACGCCTGCTACCTTAACGGTTGTGATTGCGTAACCCTCAAGTGATGAGAGTAGAATACGACGCAAGGCGTTACCTATTGTCATACCAAATCCTGGCTCTAACGGACGAAACTCAAACTTTCCGAACGATGCGCTAGAATCGAGCATAATCACCTTCTCAGGCCTCTGAAATGCTAATATTGCCATAATTGTATGAATTGTTGAATTACTACTTAGAGTATAGCTCGACGATGAGCTGCTCCTTGATGTTCTCAGGAATCTCCTCACGCTCTGGACGCTGCAAGAACTTTCCAGATAGTGATGCGCTATCCCACTCCAACCATGCATAGCGGCTCTTTGAGGCGCCTGCTAGCGATGCTGATACAACCTCCAAACTCTTTGACTTCTCGCGTACTGATACCACATCACCAACCTTTAGAGAGTATGATGGAATATTAACCACGCCTCCGTTTACACAGATATGACGGTGTGAGACAAGCTGACGAGCAGCTGCACGTGTTGGTGCGATACCCAAGCGGTATACTACGTTGTCCAAGCGGCACTCTAGTAGCTTAAGTAGGTTCTCACCGGTGATACCTCCTAGGCGCGAAGCGGTCTCGTATGTACGAGCAAACTGCTTCTCCAAAAGGCCATATGTTGCCTTTGCCTTCTGCTTCTCGCCTAGCTGCTCGCCGTACTCAGAGATCTTCTTACGCTTGCGGGCTAGACCGTGCTGTCCTGGGGGGTAGTTTCTCTTCTCAAGAGCCTTGTCGGCTCCGAAGATAGCCTCGCCAAACTTTCTGGCGATCTTTGTTTTTGGTCCTATATATCTTCCCATTGTCTTAACAAATTTTAAATCGTTTAATTAGTTTCTGCTATGGATCTCGCCTCGCGGCGCGACCCTACGGCATAGTTCGATTATACGCGACGACGGTTTGGAGCGCGACAGCCGTTATGTGGTAGTGGGGTTACGTCGATGATCTCGACAACCTCGATACCAGCTCCATGGATGGTGCGTACAGCCGACTCGCGACCAGCACCTGGACCCTTAACATAAACCTTCACTTTGCGCAAACCCATGTCGTAGGCAATCTTAGCGCAATCGGCAGAGGCAGTCTGTGCTGCGTATGGGGTGTTCTTCTTTGAACCACGGAATCCCATCTTACCCGCAGAAGACCAACTAATCACATCGCCAACCTCGTTGGTGATGGTGATGATGACATTGTTGAAAGTAGAGTGCACATAGACCATGCCCTGTGCTCCAACCTTAACAACTTTCTTTTTAACTGTTCCAGTTTTCTTTGCCATAACTCTATCCTATTACTTAGTTGCCTTTTTCTTGTTAGCGACTGTCTTCTTGCGACCCTTGCGTGTGCGTGCATTGTTCTTGGTGCTCTGACCACGAACAGGAAGACCCACACGGTGGCGGATACCACGGTAGCAACCGATATCCATAAGACGCTTGATATTTAGCTGAACGACCGAGCGACACTCGCCCTCGACCTTGATGCCCATCTCGGCGATAGCGCCACGGATTGCTGCAATCTGGTCATCGTTCCAATCATCAGTTTTGAGGTCATAGCTGATACCTGCCTCATCGAGAATCATGCGTGATGTGCTGCGACCGATACCATAGATATAGGTCAAAGCGATCTCGCCTCTCTTGTTTTTTGGTAAATCTACACCGACTATACGTGCCATAAATTCTTTTTCTCTTTAATTAATAGTTTAAACATTAGCCTTGGCGCATTTTAAACTTTGGATTCTTTTTGCAGATCACGTAAAGCTTACCCTTACGACGAACGATCTTGCAATCCTCGCTCCTCTTCTTAATTGATGCTTTTACTTTCATAATTTTTAAAGCGAACTGTTAGAGTGACGCCACCTTGGCCTCTATGCTGGGCATTGCGGCGCACCCCTGGGTTATTTGTACCTAAATGAAATTCGTCCCTTACTTAGATCGTAGGGGGTCATCTCAACCTTAACTTTATCTCCGGTTAGAATCTTGATGTAGTGCATCCTCATCTTGCCCGAGATATGGGCGGTGATAACGTGGCCGTTATCCAACTCAACGCGAAACATTGCATTCGACAACGCCTCGATGATTGTTCCGTCCCTTTCAATAGCACTCTGTTTTGCCATAGAAGTCTTTGTTTTTAATTTAAATTCTCTTCGATAATAGAGTAGTCTGTCAAAATATCGGGGCCATTTTTGCCTACTGCCACTGCAAACTCGAAGTGTGCTGAAGGTTTGCGATCCTTTGTGCGGACAGTCCAACCATCCCTCTCAAAGATTACCGCCTTGCCACCCATATTTATCATCGGTTCAATACAGAGCACCATTCCCTCTTTAAGGAGTGGCCCTCTGCCACGTGCGCCATAGTTAGGAACACCTGGGGCCTCGTGCATTTTTCGCCCACAACCATGTCCCTCCAACTCGCGCACAACTCCGTAGCCGAAACTCTCGGCATACGTCTGTACGGCTGCTGATATATCGCCAACGCGATTACCAGCCTTTGCCTGCTCGGTACCTTTATAAAGAGCCTCTTTGGTTACTGCGAGTAGCTGCTTAACTTCATCTGCAATCTCTCCAACGGCAAATGTATATGCCGAATCACCAACAAACCCCTTTAGAACTGTACCACAATCTACCGATACGATATCCCCCTGGCGGAGAATTGACTTCATAGACGGAATACCATGAACCACCTGCTCATTGACCGAAATGCACAATGTTGCGGGAAATCCTTGATATCCGAGGAAGGCTGGAACTGCACCATGCGAGCGGATAAAATCCTCTGCTATGCGATCTAGCTCTCCTGTAGAGATGCCGGGCTTAATGTGGCGACCAACCTCGGCGAGCGTTTTGCTCACCAAGATGTTGTTCTCGCGCATTAGCTCGATCTCCTCTGCCGTCTTAATTATTATCATCGTCGACTCCTTGAATAAAACTGATTAGTAACGACCCTGAATACGTCCGGTCTTCATCAAACCGTCATAGTGGCGCATCAATAGGTAGCTCTCTATCTGCTTGAGAGTGTCAAGAACTACACCGACCATAATCAGCAGCGAGGTACCTCCGAAGAAGTAGGCAAACGCCTGCTGAATATTTAGGAACTGCATCGCTAGAGCGGGCAAGATTGCCACTAGAGCTAGGAAGATAGATCCTGGAAGGGTGATTCTTGTCATAACCGTGTCGATGTAGCTTACAGTCTGCTTTCCTGGCTTAACGCCTGGGATAAAGCCGCCGTTTCGCTTCATGTCATCGGCCATAGATTGAGGGTTAACGATAATTGCGGTGTAGAAGTATGTAAACGCAATTACCAACAACGCTAGTGTAAAGTTGTACCAGAATCCCTGCATATCGGCAAAGGCAGCGGCAAAGCCTGGAGCTACATTTACGAAGAGCATTGGGATAAACATTAGTGCCTGAGCAAAGATGATTGGCATCACATTGGCTGCGTTCATCTTTAGGGGGATGTACTGGCGTACACCTCCATACTGCTTGTCTCCAACGATACGCTTAGCGTACTGCACGGGAACCTTGCGGACTGCCTGCACGAGTGCGATTGTAGCCATAAAGACCAGGGCTAGAAGAACGAGCTCAAGGATAAGCATAATGGCGCTACCATCGGCGGTCTGGAAGCGGGCGTTGACCTCGGCCAAAAGGGCATGAGGCAGACGAGCCACGATTCCGATCATGATGATTAGCGATACTCCATTACCGATACCCTTATCGGTGATCTTCTCTCCGAGCCACATTACAAACATAGTTCCTGCAATAAGTACCACGGTAGCGTAGGCCACGAAGCCAAACGAGTTACCATAGACGAATGCAGCTGGAACCTGGTTGTAGAGGTTGGCTACATAGGCAGGTCCCTGCAACACCAGCACGCCGATGGTCAGAAACCTTGTCCACTGATTCATCTTGCGGCGGCCGCTCTCACCCTCTTTCTGCAACTTCTGGAAGTAGGGTATCATCATACCCAACAACTGAATGATAATCGAGGCTGTGATATAAGGCATCACACCCAAGGCGAAGATAGAAGCATTGCCAAATGCACCGCCCGAGAATACATCCAACAGACCCAAAAGTCCGTTGCTATCCATCTGGCTTGCCAATGCTGATCCCTCGCCTAGTGCGTTGGGGTTGATACCAGGCACTACCACAAAACTACCAAGACGATATATAAGAAGGAGTCCAAGTGTGAAGATCACACGATTGCGGAGCTCCTCGATCTTATATATGTTCTTGATTGTATCTACTACTTTCTTGTTGGTTGCTATGATCGCTACAACGATCACGAGCAATATTCCAACAACGACATAAGTATTCATAATTTTCGATCTTTAGATGATCTCTTACAATTTTACTACCTGACCACCGGCGGCTACGATAGCCTCCTCAGCGCTCTTAGAAAAGGCGTGTGCTGTAACGCTTAGCCCCTTGCTTAGAGTTCCGTTAGCTAGGATCTTAACCTTATCCTTTGACTGAACGAATCCAGCAGAGATAAGAGTCTCGATGTTGATCTCCGAAAGCTCACGCTTAGCGGCTAGCTCCTCAAGAGTCTTAAGGTTGATCGCCTTGAACTCAACGCGGTTGATATTGGTGAAGCCGAACTTAGGTAGGCGACGCTGAAGTGGCATCTGACCTCCCTCGAAGCCTAGCTTACGAGAGTAACCCGAGCGAGACTGTGCACCCTTGTGACCACGTGTAGATGTGCCACCGTGACCTGAACCAGCACCACGACCGATTCTCTTCTGGTGATGTGTAGAACCCTTGGCGGGTTTTAGATTATTAAGTTCCATTGTCAATTTTTATCTTAAATGGGTTTATTACTATTTAACCTCCTCGATCTTAACGAGGTGCTTAACGCGCTCAAGCATACCCTTGATGATAGCTGAGTCATCGTGCTCGACACTCGCGTTAATCTTACGAAGACCCAATGCGTCAAGGTTCTTGCGCTGACGATCGGTTGAGCCGCAACGGCTCTTTACCTGTGTGATTTTTAATCTTGCCATGATATTTCTTATCGAGATTAACCGTTAAAGACTTTGCTCATCGAGATACCACGAACCTGTGCTACGCTGTAAGCATCGCGAAGCTCGCAAAGAGCGCCGATGGTTGCCTTAACAAGGTTGTGTGGGTTTGACGAGCCCTTACTCTTAGCTAGTACGTTCTTTACGCCTACCGACTCAAGCACGGCGCGCATCGCACCACCGGCGATAACACCTGTACCAGGAGCAGCTGGACGCACCATCACTACAGAGCCGCTGTAACGCATCTCCTGCTTGTGAGGAATTGTACCATTGATAATTGGAATCTTCACTAGGTTCTTCTTTGCATCCTCGATACCCTTAGAGATAGCTGTGGTTACCTCAGAAGCCTTACCTAGACCATATCCTACGACGCCGTTCTCGTTACCCACTACGACGATTGCCGAGAAGGTAAAGGTACGACCACCCTTTGTTACCTTTGTAACGCGCTGGATGCTCACGAGTTTGTCTTTAAGCTCGAGGTCGCTTGTACGTACTTTCTTGATGTTGCTGTTTGACATATTCGCTTAGAATTTAAGTCCGCCCTCACGAGCGGCATCCGCTAGGGTTTGTACTCTTCCGTGATATAGGTAGCCGTTACGGTCGAAAGCAACCGTCTCGATACCCTTTGCTACAGCTCTCTCGGCGGCTAGCTTTCCCACCAAGGCTGCAACCTCACACTTATTCTTACCGGCGGCCTCGGCAGCTAGCTCCACTGATGAAGCTGCGGCTAGAGTTACACCTGCCTGGTCATCTATAAACTGCACGTAGATCTGCTTGTTGCTACGGAATACAGTCATACGAGGCATCTGTGCTGTACCGTTTACAATCTTACGGATACGCATCTTGATTCTCGTTCTTCTTTCGTTCTTAGTTAGTGACATAATGTGACTTATATTTTACTATTTAGCACCTGCTGACTTACCAGCCTTACGACGGATCTGCTCACCAACAAAACGAACACCCTTACCCTTATAAGGCTCTGGCTTACGTAGTGAACGGAGCTTTGCTGCAACCTGACCTACAAGCTGCTTGTCGATGCTCGATAGAGTGATAATTGGGTTACCCTTCTTCTCGGTTACAGCTACAGCCTTAACCTCAGATGGAAGCAACACATGAATATCGTGTGAGTAGCCTAGTGATAGCTCCAACACATTGCCCTTAGACTCAGCCTTGAAACCCACACCCACTAGCTCAAGCTTAAGCTCGAAGCCCTTAGATACACCAACAACCATGTTGTTGATAAGTGCGCGATACAAGCCGTGCATAGAGCGGTGACGTGGCTGATTTGTAGGGCGAGATACTAGAACTGCAGGGATCTGCTTCTGAGTATCCTTCTCCTCATAAGAGCCAACTTCAACGGTGATATCTGAGTCCACTTTCTGGCTCAGTGTACCAAGAGGCCCTTTAACGCTTACCACATTTCCAGCTAGCACCTCTACGGTGACGCCGGCGGGCAAGTTTACAGGTGATTTACCAATTCTTGACATTTTCTGTTTTCTTTGATTGATTAGTATATGTAGCACAAAACCTCACCACCGACATTCTCCTTACGAGCCTTTGCGTCGGTCATGATTCCCTTTGATGTAGAGACGATGGCAATACCAAGACCATTAAGTACGCGTGGTAGATCCTCCACAGAGCTGTACTGACGTAGACCTGGACGGCTCACGCGCTTTAGGTTCTTGATGGCATTGCACTTTGTCTGTGCATTCCACTTCAAGGCGATCTTGATGGTTGAGAATCCCTTCTCATCCTGATCGAATTTGTAGGCTAGGATATAGCCTTGCTCAAACAAGATCTTTGTGATCTCTTGCTTAATTTTTGAGCCAGGAGCTTCAACCACCTTGTGGTTGGCTTTCACTGCATTTCTAATTCTCGTTAGAAAATCCGCTATTGGATCTGTCATTGAATTAAAAGTTAAAAATTGTTATTAAAAAAATTATCATAATCACCTAACAATCAGAAAGTTAATACTTTCGCAAAAGCTTTGGCGAGAACTTCTCCGCCTGCATTACAGGCACAAAAGTTGGCAAATATAACTATAATTTCTGAAAAATCAGCACTTTAGCTGAATTATTTTCAAAATTCTTATATCCTCCAACTCTTTTGCCCGCCACCATAGGTTATGAAAACAGAAAATGCCAGCTCAAAATTTGCTAACATTATCCATTAAGTCACACCTTCGGGTGGCAGCCTAGAGCCACCACCCATGATGAGACAAGGGGAAAATTCCGACTCTTTTGCTCGACTCGCCGGCGAGAAGTTACCTCCAGGTGGGGGCACTTTCCTCACTTTAAAGTGTGAGCTTATGAGACAAAACTCGTATAAGGAGAAATCCATCTGCCTTGCGGCGCGGGCGGAGACCCTCAAGATTCAACCTTAAGTTAGCAGCGGGCGAGGGGCGTGCCCTCCCCCACTCTAATGGATTGACTACCAGCTAGCCTTCTTGACGCCAGGGATCAGACCGTTTGATGCCATCTCGCGGAACTGAATACGGCTAACGCCGAAAAGACGCATATAACCCTTTGGACGACCGGTGATCATGCAACGGTTGTGCTGACGGATAGGATTTGAGTTGCGAGGCAACTTTGAAAGGGCGATCCACGCCTCCTCATGATCCATAACGCCAGCCTTCACCTGAGCTGCGATCTCCTCGCGCTTATGAGCATAGCGATTTGCAAGTTTCACGCGCTTTACCTCGCGTGCCTTCATTGACTCTTTTGCCATAGCTTATTGGTTCTTTTTTGCGTTTTTAAATGGTAGACCAAAGCCCTTAAGAAGTGCATAAGCCTCCTCGTCGGTTTTTGCTGTGGTCACGAAGGTGATCTCCATACCGAAGATCTTAGTGATCTTGTCGATGTCGATCTCTGGGAAGATGATCTGCTCGGTGATACCTAGCGTGTAGTTACCGCTGCCATCGAACTTCTCGTTGATACCCTTGAAATCGCGGATACGTGGAAGTGCTACTGCAACAAGACGCTCTAGGAACTCATACATGCGATCTGCACGCAAAGTTACACGAACACCGATAGGCATGCCCTTACGCAACTTGAAGTTAGAGATATCCTTGCGAGACTTAGTTTGCACGGCCTTCTGGCCTGCTATAACTGATAGCTCTGCCTGGGCGATATCAATAAGCTTCTTGTCGGCTACGGCCTGACCCATACCCTGGTTGATGACGATCTTCTCAAGACGAGGACACTGCATTACGCTTGAGTACCCGAACTCCTTCATAAGGTCAGAGACGATCTGATCCTTATACTGTGCTTTAAGTGTTTGAACGTATGCCATTATTTGATCTCCTCCCCTGATTTTTTTGCGAAACGTACTAGTTTACCATTCTCGTTCTCCTTGCGAGTGATGCGTGTTGGCTTACCACTCTTTGGGTCAATAACCTGCAAGTTTGAGATGTGGATCGAGGCCTCCTGCTCTACGATTCCACCCTGGGGGTTCTCTGCGCTAGGCTTCTGAGCCTTCTTGCAAAGGTTGATTCCCTCAACATAGGCGCGCTGCTTTGCGATGTCGATTCTTAGAACCTTACCCTGCTTGCCGCGGCTGTTGCCTGAGTTGACATAAACCATGTCCCCTGTTTTGATATGTAATTTGACTGACATATTAATAATCTGTTTTTAATAATTACAATACCTCGGGAGCTAGTGAGATGATCTTCATATATTGGTCGCGTAGCTCGCGAGCTACAGGGCCAAAGATACGAGTACCACGCATCTCGCCTTGGTTATTGAGGAGGACAACCGCATTGTCGTCGAAACGAATATACGAACCGTTTGGTCTTCTGACCTCCTTAGATGTTCTTACGATAACGGCCTTAGAAACTGTACCCTTCTTAACCTCACCCGATGGTGAGGCGCTCTTTACAGATACTACGATTCTATCACCTACTGAGGCGTAGCGACGCCCAGTACCGCCGAGCACGCGGATACAAAGAACCTCCTTTGCGCCGCTGTTGTCAGCTACTTTGAGTCTACTTTCTTGCTGTATCATAACTACTTAACTCTTTCAATGATTTCTACTAGTCTCCAACGTTTTGTCTTGCTTAGTGGGCGAGTCTCTGCGATACGTACTGTATCACCCTCACGTGTAGTCTCGTCTAGCGACTCGGCTACAAACTTGGTAGTTTTGTTTACAAACTTACCATAGATAGGATGCTTCACCTTACGTGCTACGGCAACAACGATGGTCTTCTCCATCTTTGTGCTGACAACTACCCCAATACGCTCTTTTCTAAGATTTCTTTCCATAGTGGTAATTAACATTTAGCGTTTTTCTGACGCAGAATTGTCAGCTGTCGAGCTATCTCTCTGCGAGATTTTTTAATTATTGAGGGGTTTTCAATTGGAGAGATCGCGTGCTGAATCTTCAACTTTGAAAGCTGTGCCTTCTCCGCCTCGATTCGCTCCTGCAAATCCTTCACTGAAAGTTCCTTTATTTCTGCACTTTTCATCTTTTTCTTAGATTGATGTTTCAACGTAATCACGTCTTACAATAAACTTCACTGTGATAGGCAACTTCTGAGCACCTAGACGTAGAGCCTCTTTTGCGATCTCCAAGGGTACTCCCTCGGCCTCGAAAAGAATACGTCCTGGAGTGACAGGAGCTACGAAACCCTCTGGGTTACCCTTACCCTTACCCATACGTACCTCTGCAGGCTTCTTTGTGATAGGTTTGTCGGGGAAGATACGAATCCAGAGCTGTCCCTCACGCTTCATGTGACGAGTGATAGCCTGACGAGCTGCCTCGATCTGGCGACCTGTGATCCACGTTGTCTCTAGTGCCTTGATTGCGAATGATCCGTATGCAAGTTGGTTTCCTCTCTGAGCTAAACCGCGCATACGACCTTTCTGCATTCTTCTAAATTTGGTCTTCTTTGGCTGTAACATTGTTTTTCTGCTTTAAAAGGTCCTTACTTGCTATTATTGTTACGTCTCTTGCGGTTCTGACCTGCACCACGACGGTCGCGACGATCGCCGCCACCCTGCTGCTGGTTGCCACCCTGAGCTGATGCTCCGGCGATCTCGAAAAGATCACGCTTGCCGTAAACTGTACCCTGGCAGATCCAAACCTTTACACCTAGGATACCTACCTTAGTAAGTGCCTCGGTTAGGCTGTAATCTACATCAGCGCGGAAAGTGTGTAGTGGAATACGTCCCTCCTTAACGGTCTCAGAGCGTGCCATCTCAGCACCACCCACACGACCAGAGATCTGCACCTTGATACCCTCAGCACCCATACGCATGGTAGAGGCGATGGTGGTCTTAACCGCGCGGCGGAAAGAGACACGACCCTCGAGCTGGCGAGCGATGTTGCGGCCTACGATAACGGCATCAACCTCAGGACGCTTAACCTCGAAGATGTTGATCTGGATCTCCTTGCCGGTAAGCTTCTTAAGCTCCTCCTTAAGTTTGTCTACCTCTGCGCCACCCTTACCGATGATAATACCCGGACGGGCTGTTGAGATAGTAACTGTAACGAGCTTAAGGGTTCTCTCGATGATGATCTTCGAGATACTAGCCTTGGCTAGACGGACATTAAGATATTTACGAATCTTAGCGTCTTCGACCAACTTCTCTGAGAAGTTGCGGCCACCATACCAGTTAGAGTCCCAACCTTTGATGATACCTAGACGGTTTGCTATTGGATTAACTTTCTGTCCCATGCTTACTTATTTTCTACGGTTACCTTTTTATCTACTACGATAGTCACGTGGTTAGAGCGCTTGCGGATACGGTGAGCACGACCCTGTGGGGCTGGCTGGATACGCTTTAGCATTCTACCGCCATCTACGAAGATCTCGCTTACGCAGAGAGCTGTCTCCTCTAGTGACTCAGAAGGGTTCTTAGTCTCCCAGTTGGTGATGGCTGATCTTAGAAGCTTCTCCATGCGGATAGAGGCCTCTTTCTTCGAGTAACGAAGGATACCCAACGCTTTGTTAATCTCCACGCCGCGGATGATATCCGCTACAAGACGCATCTTACGAGGAGATGTTGGGCAGTCGCGCAGAATAGCTATTGCCTTCTGCTTCTTCTCGGCCTTGAGCTTCTCGGCCATATTTGATTTTCTTGCACCCATTTTTTACTATTTTTTCTTGTTTCCATGACCACGGTAGCTACGCGTTGGGGCGAACTCACCAAGTTTATGACCTACCATATTCTCAGTTACATATACGGGAATAAACTTATTTCCGTTGTGTACTGCAATAGTCTGACCTACGAAGTCAGGAGAAATCATACTTGCGCGTGACCAAGTCTTTATTACAGACTTCTTATTGTTCTCCACCTGAGCAAGTACTCTTGCATCGAGTTTGGGATCAATGAATGGTCCTTTTTTTAATGAACGGCTCATTATGTACTCTATTTAATTATTTTTTCTTCTTTGAAATAATAAACTTAGAGGTCGTCTTCTTAGGATTACGAGTCTTGTAACCCTTAGCAAGTAGACCTTTTCGTGAACGTGGGTGACCTCCTGATGAGCGACCCTCACCACCACCCATTGGGTGATCGACTGGGTTCATCACAACACCGCGGTTGCGAGGACGGCGGCCTAACCAACGACGGCGACCAGCCTTTCCTGAACACTCTAGGCTGTGATCTACATTAGAGACAACACCGACTGTTGCACGACAAGTTACGAGTACCATACGAGTCTCACCTGAAGGAAGCTTGATGATTGCAAACTTGCCCTCGCGAGCCAATAGTTGAGCGTAAGAGCCAGCCGAGCGAGCCATAGCGGCGCCCTGGCCGGGGTAGAGTTCGATATTGTGAATCACAGTACCGAGCGGAATTTCGCTTAGGTAGAGAGTGTTTCCGAGCTCGGGGGCTACGCCCGCGCCGCTCATTACGCTCTGTCCCACCTGCAATCCGTTTGGAGCAATGATATAGCTCTTCTCACCATCAGTGTATGAGATTAGAGCGATACGTGCTGTACGATTTGGGTCATACTCAATGCTCTTTACAGTAGCAGGGATGCCATCCTTAGCTCGCTTAAAATCGACCATGCGGTACATCTGCTTGTGTCCGCCACCGATGTAGCGAACTGTCATCTTACCTACATTGTTACGACCGCCAGAGCTCTTCTTAGGACTTAGCAATGACTTTTCGGGAACGCTAGTTGTGATCTCGCTAAACGTACCGATAATCTTATGTCTTGTACCAGGTGTTACTGGTTTAAACTTTCTTACTGCCATCTTTATTAGATATTACTGTAAAAATCAATCATATCACCATCCTTCAAGGTGACGATTGCCTTCTTGAAGTTATTTGAACGACCAACGAGTAGACCTGCCTTGGTGTAACGGCTCTTGATCTTACCCATGTAGTTAGAGGTGTTTACATCAGTTACAACGACGTTGTACATGCTCTCTACGGCGTTTCTAATCTGCAGCTTGTTAGCGCGAACATCAACAATAAAACCGTAGCGATTCAACTTCTCGCCCTGAATCGTCATCTTCTCGGTTAAAACCGGCTTAATAATAATTTCCATCTCTTTATGTTCGTTTAAGCTAACATGACATTTAGAATATTCTCTGCGCCCTCAACCATCACTAGAGCCGAACAGTTCATGATCTCATAAGTGTTGAGATTCTGAGCTAGAATAGGCTTTACGTAAGGTAGGTTGCGGCATGAGAGCTGAAGGTTTGAGTTGCCCTCTGGAAGAACGAGCAATACCTTCTTGTCTGACACCTTCAAAGCATCAATCATAGCGATAGCGGCCTTTGTCTTTGGTGCTGCTAGCTCAAGAGCCTCAACTACGGTGATAACACCGGCCTGAGCCTTGTAAGTTAGAGCGCTACGACGAGCAAGCTGCTTTAGCTTCTTGTTTAGCTTGAAGTGGTAGTTGCGTGGCTGTGGGCCGAATACACGACCTCCGCCTACGAATAGTGGAGACTTGATGCTTCCGCAACGTGCGCCGCCGGTACCCTTCTGCTTCTTAAGCTTGCGAGTAGAGCCTGCAACCTCGTTGCGCTGCTTTGACTTGTGAGTTCCCTGACGCTGATCAGCAAGATACTGCTTTACGTCTAGGTAGATAGCGTGGTCATTAGCCTCCACGCCGAAGACAGAATCCGAAAGAACTACTTTACGACCTGTCTCTACGCCTTGTGTGTTTAATACAGCTAATTCCATACTACTTCTCAATTGTTAAATAAGCACCCTTTGCCCCTGGAATTGAACCCTTCACTAGGATAAGGTTGCTCTCAGGGATAACCTTTAATACTTTCAAGTTAAGAACCTTAACCTGATCTCCACCCATCTGTCCAGGCAAACGCTTGCCCTTGAATACGCGTGAAGGATACGATGAAGCACCAAGAGATCCTGGCTTGCGCTGACGGTTGTGCTGACCGTGGGTTTGACCACCCACACCACCGAAACCGTGACGCTTAACTACACCCTGGAAACCTCTACCTTTAGAGATTCCTGTCACATCGACCCAATCCTCCTCAGAGAATAGATCTACTGTGATGGCATCACCAAGATTCACATCGCCCATGCTCTTAAACTCAGCCATTTTGCGCTTAGGAGTGGTACCTGCTTTCTTGAAGTGACCTAACAAACTGCTGCTGGTGTGCTTTTCACTCTTGTCGTCATAGGCAATCTGAACAGCCTCGTATGAATCTTTCTCGAGGGTTCTAATTTGCGTAACTACACACGGACCAGCCTCAATGACAGTGCATGGTATGTTCTTACCCTCGGCACTGTAAACGGAAGTCATTCCGATTTTCTTTCCAATAAGTCCTGACATTTTTGTCGAATTACGTTTGTTATTAACTAGTGATATTTATGAAAATCCAAGGCGGGCGGCATCACCCGCCTTAGAGTGAACATTTGTTATCAGACCTTGATCTCAACCTCTACACCTGAAGGTAGCTCGAGCTTCATTAGAGCGTCGATGGTCTTAGGTGTTGATGAGTAAATATCAAGGATACGCTTGAATGTGCAGAGCTGGAACTGCTCGCGAGACTTCTTGTTTACGAAAGTCGAGCGGTTTACAGTAAAGATCTGCTTACGTGTGGGAAGAGGTACAGGACCGCTAACAATGGCGCCAGTGCTCTTCACCGTCTTAACGATCTTCTCAGCTGACTTGTCAACTAGGTTGTGATCGAAAGACTTTAGTTTGATTCTTATCTTCTGATTCATAATTGTTTGTCTATTCTAATCCCTTAACTTTACCGCTTGACTTCTCGATAATCTCCTTGGCAAGGTTAGCGGAAACCTCGTCGAAGTGAGAGAACTCCATTGACGATGTGGCACGACCAGATGAGATAGTACGTAGAACTGTCACGTAGCCAAACATCTCTGAAAGTGGCACCTTAGCCTTAACCACGCGGGCAGTACCTCTCGACTCCATTCCTGAAATCTGGCCGCGACGCTTGTTAAGGTCACCAATGATATCACCCATTGACTCCTCTGGTGTTACAACCTCAACGCTCATGATTGGCTCCATGATAACCGAGCCAGCCTTAGGGGCTGCAACACGGAAACCGTTACGAGCACAGATCTCGAACGAGAGCTGATCTGAATCGACTGGGTGGAACGAGCCATCCTTTAGGGTAACCTTCATAGAGTCGATCACATAGCCTGCAAGAGCACCGTTAGCCATAGCTGAGGCGAAGCCCTTCTGCACGGCTGGGATAAACTCCTTAGGGATGTTACCACCCTTAACCTCGTCAACGAAGGTGAGGCCTGTTGTGCCCTCCTCTGCTGGGCCGATCTCGAAGATGATGTCGGCGAACTTACCACGACCACCGGTCTGCTTCTTGAACACCTCGCGGTGCTGAACAGAAGCTGTAAGAGCCTCCTTGTAGTTAACCTGAGGAGCACCCTGGTTGATCTCAACGCCAAACTCGCGACGAAGGCGGTCAACGATGATGTCGAGGTGAAGCTCACCCATACCGCTAATTACGGTCTGGCCTGAATCCTCGTCGGTGTGTACGGTGAAGGTTGGATCCTCCTCGGCAAGCTTACCTAGAGCGATACCTAGCTTATCGACATCCTTCTGAGTCTTAGGCTCTACGGCAAGACCGATAACTGGCTCGGGGAAGGTCATCTGCTCAAGAACGATAGGTGCATTCTCGGCGCAAAGGGTGTCACCCGTGCGGATCTCCTTGAAACCAACCGCTGCACAGATATCTCCCGCCTCAACGCTCTCCATTGGGTTCTGCTTATTGGCGTGCATCTGGTAGATACGGCTGATACGCTCGCGCTTGTTGCTTCTTGCGTTAAGCACGTAAGAACCTGCATCTAGCTTACCTGAGTATACACGAACGAAAGCTAGACGACCCACGAAAGGATCGGTAGCGATCTTAAATGCTAGACCACAGAATGGCTCAGAAGATGATGCCTCACGCTTAACCTCCTCGTCGGTCTTTGGGTTTGTACCCTCAACTGCATCCAAATCGAGTGGAGATGGAAGGAAAGCCATGATATAGTCGAGAAGCTTCTGAACGCCCTTGTTGTGGAATGACGAGCCACAAAGCATTGGGACGATCTGCATAGAGATTGTCGCCTTGCGGATAGCCTCAAGTAGCTCCTCGGCGGTGATAGAGTCTGGATCGTCGAAGAACTTCATCATCATCTCATCATCGGTAGAGGCTACCTCCTCGATAAGCTTAGCGCGCCACTCGGCTGCCTCCTCGGCCATCTCGGCTGGGATCTCGCGGATCTCGAAGTTGTCGCGCACGGTCTTATCATCATAGTAATAGATCGCGTTATTATATATAAGGTCTACTAGACCCTCAAACTTATCCTCTGCGCCGATAGGAAGAACTACAGGAAGAGCGGTTGCTCCGAAGTTCTCCTTGATCTGAGCACATACGGCATAGAAGTCAGCACCTGTACGGTCCATCTTGTTGACGTAACCCATACGAGGAACATTGTACTTATCGGCCTGGCGCCAAACTGTCTCCGACTGTGGCTCAACACCACCAACGGCACAGAATGTAGCTACAGCACCATCAAGAACACGAAGTGAACGCTCCACCTCAACGGTGAAGTCAACGTGTCCGGGGGTGTCGATAAGGTTCATCTGGTACTGCTTACCTTTATAATCCCAGAAGGCTGTAGTTGCAGCTGAGGTGATAGTGATACCACGCTCCTGCTCCTGAACCATCCAGTCCATTGTTGCACCACCATCATGCACCTCACCAATCTTGTGGGTCTTACCTGTGTAGAACAGGATGCGCTCTGATGTTGTGGTCTTTCCGGCATCAATGTGAGCCATGATACCGAAGTTACGAGTATATTTAAGATCTCTTGCCATCGCTTTTTCTTCTTATTTATTATATTAGAATCTGAAGTGTGCAAAAGCCTTATTGGCCTCCGCCATGCGGTGCATCTCCTCTTTACGCTTGAAAGAGGCACCCTGCTGGTTGTAAGCATCAACGATCTCTGATGCTAGCTTCTCTGCCATTGATTTACCGGCGCGCTTGCGTGAGTAAAGGACAAGGTTTTTCATAGAGATAGAAATCTTGCGCTCCGGACGAACCTCCATTGGAACCTGGAATGTCGCACCACCGATACGCTTTGACTTAACTTCGACTTGGGGTGTGATATTCTCTAGAGCCTGTTTCCAGACCTCCAAAGGTGATTTATCAGCATCCTTCATCTTCTTGCTTACAACCTCCAATGAATCATAGAAGATTGTGTAGGCAATACTCTTCTTTCCGTCCAGCATAAGATTGTTCACGAAGCGAGTTACCTCTGCATCGCCGAACTTAGGATCTGGAAGTAGAATGTGCTTTTTTGGCTTAGCTTTTCTCATTGCTTTTTAAAAACTACTTAATTAATTTTTACTTCTTTTTCTTGCCTGCAGCAGCTGGTGCTCCTGGCTTTGGTCTCTTAGTACCATACTTTGAACGACGCTGGTGACGACCGTCAACACCTGCCGAGTCTAGTGCTCCGCGAACTAGGTGATAACGTACACCTGGTAGATCTTTCACACGACCACCGCGTACAAGTACGATCGAGTGCTCCTGTAGGTTGTGTCCCTCTCCTGGGATGTAGGCATTGACCTCCTTACCGTTTGTCAATCTTACACGTGCCACTTTACGCATAGCCGAGTTTGGCTTCTTTGGTGTAGTCGTGTAAACACGAGTACATACACCACGGCGCTGTGGACATGATGCGAGCGCTGGAGACTTACTCTTGTACTCCAATTTCACTCGGCCGTTTCTTACTAACTGTTGAATAGTTGGCATTTTAAAACGTTTTTGTCCTTTAAATTTGTAATAATTTTATCTCTATCCATTAGGGTATACACCCATAACGGAGTGCAAAGGTAGTGATTTTTTTTGATATTACAACCATCCACCCAAAAGTTTTACCCTCTTTCATGCTATTTTATAATAATTTAGCCCTCCAGCAAGGGGTTTGCTTATGAGGTTTTCAAAACCATAAGCGCGCCTCGTGTTTTGGGGGCTAACTCTCACAAATAGTGTAAAATATCAAAATCGGCAGCTCTGGCACAAGAGTTGTACCAGAGTGGCAGAAAAACAAACCAATATCGAAATTATGAAAAAGTATCTTCTACACCTACTCTTTGCCGTGGCAATAATCTCTTTAGGGGCATGCGCCGCTGCTAAAAAGTGGAGCGATAAGGAGCGCGCCCAGATGCAGGCGGCCATCGACAACTATCGCAAGATGGTCTATTTGGATGATCTTAGCAATCTAGAATTTGACCTCTTTTCCGAGGCGCTTATCTCTAACGCCGAGCTCTTATACCCCAGCTACACGGTGATGGTGGAGCTCCCCTCCTCGAGCGACACGCTGGATGTGTGGGTTGTGAATGGGATCGCCGAGCAGCTGGCCGAGGATGCCGACAACATGCGCCACCTCTATCCCTACCACAAACTTGTCAAGGAGGGGATCCTGCCCGAGGGGCTCGACCACGCCTCGCGCAAGGCGTTCTACAACTGCCTCGCGGGCAAGATCAAGAGGCGCTATCCGAATATGTTATTCTTTGTAAACGCCCTGCTCAATGAGAAGGGCACCGCCGAGCAGATCAAGCTCAAGCAGCAGAAGTGCGCCGCCGATCTATTTGATTGGGAGGTAGTTGTGGAGAGTGTGACGGTGAGCGAATAGATCGCTCGAGTGAGAAAAAAAGGGTGGCCAAAATATGGTCACCCTTAACATTTTAAGCATTCTGTTCTAGCGCAAAACGCGCTCGATATAGCTCTTATAATCCTTTACCACGGGCTCATAATCATCGGTGCTAAATAGCGGCGATGAGATAAGATAGTCGGCCGACGAGCGGTTGATTGCCATCGGGACATTGTAGAGTGTAGCGATACGCAGCAGCGCCTTCACATCCACATCGTGTGGCTGAGCCGACATTGGATCCCAGAAGAAGATCACCGCCGAGATAAGGCCATCGGCGATCATCGAACCGAGCTGCTGATCTCCACCCAGAGGGCCCGATTTGAGTAGTGTGATATCTAGCGGGAGCATCTGCTTCGGGTCGCCCAAGCGGTGCTTATTCTCGATTTGACGGTTTACGATCGTCTTTTCAACCATCTTACCGGTTGTTCCTGTACATACCATAGGGTGCTGGCTTAGCACCGCGGTGTTCCAATCTACCCATTCGGCTAGATCGCCCTTCATGTTGTCGTGCGCAACTAGCGCAACCTTCTTAATTACTTTCTCCATTTTTTTCATCCATTGTGAGAGCTGCCTATCAGCACTCGGGTTCATCTTTAATATTATTCTACGCTGCAAAGATAGTGAATATTTTTAGAATCTGTTTAAGTTTTTCTGCTTAAAAATGCTATGCGCTATTTTGCTTTGATTTTGGATTTTGATATCACAGCTAATAGCGGGCTATTTGCAAGATAGCAAAATTCAAAAGCGAAGTGAAAGAGCCTTAGCAATTTTAGTGAGAAAAATTTAAACAGATTCTTAATATTATAAAAATAAAAAAGAATTTCAAATAAAATAACACTTTTGCAGCATGCCTTATTATGCTAATCTTAGTACGATAATAGCACATATCGCGAAATCGTTAGACTCAAAAAGTCACATCCGGAGGACATTTAGAACAATTTATGCAACAAGAGGTATTTTTTTATGCCTCAAAAAATTTGAGTAATTGACTGAAATTGTTACCTTTGCATTGATAGGAGAAGAAATATTAAAAAATCAACATAAATTATTTATGGAATTATTAGACTATACCCTCGGCGGTATACTTGAAAAATGGGTAAAAGAGATGCCCAACAAGGAGTTCCTCGTCTCACCATACAAAAATGTCCGTTACACCTATGCCGAGTTCAACGCTCGTGTCGATGCCCTAGCCTCATCCTTTCTTGCGATGGGCGTCAAAGAGGGCTCAAAAGTTGGTATTTGGGCAAACAACCACCCCGACTGGATCACCGTCTCTTTCGCCTCGGCAAAGGTTGGCGCGGTGCTGGTTACGATAAATACAAACTACAAGCTCAGCGAGGTGGAGTACATCTTAAAGAATGCCGACATCCACACCCTCTGCATGATAGGCGAGTATCGCTCTACGAGCTATGTGGATATCATCTACAGCCTGCTGCCCGAGCTGAAGAGCACCCCCACGGGCGAGCTTAAGAGCGAGCTGCTGCCGGAGCTTCGCAATGTAGTATATATAGGTGAGGGGCACTATGAGGGGATGAGCAACATAGATCACCTAGTGGCGCAGGGCTCTAAAATGGACAAAACTCCGCTGCGCGAGATCAGCTCTAAGCTAAACGCCGATGGCACGGTAAACATGCAGTACACATCGGGCACAACGGGCTTTCCGAAGGGTGTGTGTCTAACCCACAGCAACATCCTCAACAACGGCAAGGCCACCGGCGAGATGATGCGCTACACGGCCGACGACAAGCTGCTCGTATGCGTGCCTATGTTCCACTGCTTTGGCTGCGTGCTGGCCCTTTGTGCCGTTATCACACATGGTGCGACGATGGTTCTGATCGAGGATTTTGATCCGCTGCGCGTTTTGGAGTCTATCCACAACGAGCGCTGCACGATACTTTATGGTGTGCCGACGATGTTTATCGCCGAGCTCAACCATCCGGAGTTTGATCGCTTCGACCTCAAGTCGCTCCGCACCGGCATCATGGCGGGCGCCGTATGCCCTATCGAGACTATGAATGCTGTGATGGATCGCATGAATTGCCGCGTGATTAGCATCTATGGCCTCACCGAGAGCTCACCCGGCATGACCGGCTCGCGCATCGAGGAGAGCACCGAGATCCGCTCTACAACCGTTGGCAAGGAGTTTCCCGGCATCCAGGTTGAGATCATCGACCACGAGACGGGCGAGATTCTACCCCCCGGCAAGCAGGGCGAGGTGTGCTGCCGCGGCTGGAACGTGATGCAGGGCTACTACAACAACCCCGAGGCTACCGCCGAGGTTATCGACGAGGATGGCTTCCTCCACTCGGGCGACCTTGGCCTGCGCGATGAGAGTGGCTACTTCCACATCACAGGGCGCATCAAGGAGATGATCATCCGCGGCGGCGAGAACATCTACCCACGCGAGATTGAGAACTATCTATACAACATACCGCAGATCAAGGGAGTAGAGGTCGTTGGCCTACCCTCACCTCGCTATGGCGAACAGGTGGCCGCCTTCATTACACTCAAAGAGGGGCAGAGCCTCACCAAAGAGGATATCGTAGCATTCTGCGATGGCAAGATCGCCCACTATAAGATCCCGAAGTTTATTCTATTTATCGACGAGTTCCCGATGACCGCCAGCGGCAAGATACAGAAGTATCGCCTTAAGGAGCTGGGCGTTAAGATGCTTGCCGATATGAATGTCGAGATATTTTAGCTCGCTCTAGAGCGAGCTCTACTCTCGTCTTTCACCGCGCCTGCATCATTGCGGGCTCCGTGTTTTGGTTCTGCGAGCCAACGCCCCAATGGGCAGTTTTGTACCAAAACAGCCTCTTTGTGAGTGGGGCGAGATCCCAACAACTGCCTCCGGCGGGTGGGGATAGCACCCCCACGGGTGCACAGCTGGCGAAAAAGCGGTAAGTCACAACAAGCCAGAGTTTTGGGTTCAAACATCAAAGGTGTTTGAAAAATTTAATGGGTCTAGATAGTGCTCAAATTTATTTGAAGCAGGATCTAGACCCATTAAATCTTAGAACAAAGTTCTAAGCCCAAAAATCGGGGGGCAAAAAAAACACGCACCCGCGGGGGTGCTATCCCCGCCCGCCGGAGGCAGTTACCGATAACGATTAGATATAAGCGTCATAAACTCCTCGCGAGTGCGAAGATCGGATAAAAATACGCCAGTAAATGCCGATGTAGTGGTAGCCGAGCCCTGCTTCTCGACGCCGCGCATCTGCATGCAGGTGTGGCTAGCCTCGATCACCACCGCAACACCAAGGGGCGAGAGCGCCTCCTGAATGCAGTTGCGTATAGATACCGTCAGGCGCTCCTGCACCTGCAAGCGGCGGGCATAGCACTCCACCACGCGGGCGATCTTAGAGAGGCCGGTGATATGCCCATTAGGGATATATGCCACATGAGCCTTGCCATAGAATGGGAGCATGTGGTGCTCGCAGAGCGAGTAGAGCTCGATATCCTTGACAAGCACCATCTGCTGATACTCCTCTTTAAACATCGCCGAGCGGATGATCTGCAAAGGGTCCTCGGTGTAGCCCTTGGTCAAGAACGAGATAGCCTTAGCCACACGCTCGGGGGTCTTTACAAGCCCCTCACGCTCGACATCCTCGCCTAGAAGCTCCAGGATCTGGCTGTAGTGATACTTCAACTTCTCGATACGCTCGGCATCGTAATGCTCCTCGCGCCTATAAATACTATTTTCCATTCTGCAAAGGTAGTTTATTTTCTATCGCTGCGCAAATATTCAACCAGCTTGCGCACGGCGCGGCCACGGTGTGATATCGCCCCTTTCTGAAGCTGGCTCATCTGAGCGAAGCTAACATCATGCCCCTCGGGGATAAAGAGCGGATCGTAGCCAAAGCCCTCGCCGCCAGATGGCGCTAGGGCAATATGCCCCTCGACGATCCCCTCAAAGAGGATCTCGCGGCCATCCTCAATCAAGGCTATCACCGTGCGAAAGCGGGCGCGCCTATCCTCCATGCCCTCAAGGTTCTTAAGCAGCAGGGCGTTGTTGGCCTCAAAGTCGTGACCATCGGTAGCATATCGCGCCGAGCGCACCCCGGGCGCACCATCGAGCGCCACAACCTCCAGGCCTGTATCGTCGGCAAAGCAGTCGAGCCCGGTGCGCTCGTGCAGGTATCGCGCCTTTATAAGGGCATTACCCTCGAGGGTGGGCTCATTCTCGGGTATCTCCTCCGTAACACCACAGTCGCGAAGCGTTACGAGATCATACCCCTCACCCAAAAGCGAGGCCACCTCCGAGAGCTTATGGGCATTGTTTGTTGCAAAAAGAATCTTCATATATTACTTATTTCTGGGCGCCTGGTCACGCACCACAGACTCATTTGTAAAGCCATAGGCCTCTACGTCACTGATGGTAACCTCGTCATTATTAACGGTATAGAGCACCGCCGCAATTGCTGGGCTATGCTCGCTGATGCCATCAACCGTAGGCATAATGCGGGGCAGAAGCTCCTCGGGCATATATTTAAAGTGCTTAGGCTTAAGCTGGGCATTCATTCCAAAGTAGGCCTTCACACCCTTTACGTATGAGCGCTTATCGAACGAGCCGCCCGTTAGACCCTCGGCCGAGTACTTTTTAGAGATATATCCACCCTCGACCCTGACGCCAGCGCCGCAGCCATAGGATGTGACATCCTCGACCCTAACCACGCCGTTGTGCATTGAGTGTGGGGCGATCATCACCACAGCATTGCCATCGCGCCCTGTGATATTTTTACCCGAAACATCGAACACACCTCCGAATTGGCGATTGTTGATCTCCTTAGCGCCAGTCTCGAAGCGGAGCGTTACACCGCCCACACCATAGAGATTCTCGAAGTGCACACGGCGAGCACCATGTGCCTGCACCAGGCCATAGCCATAGTGGCAGTCGTAGGCCGAGGCGTTGATAATAAGACCATCGGTGGGGCCGAAGATCTCCTCGTCGTTCTTCTCACATGGCGAGAAAGTCATCATCGGGAAGGTGGTCTTAGCATCTATGATATCTACATCCGAAACCGTAAAGTTGTGGACATTCTTAAACGAGAAGATGCGAGGTCGTCCTCCTGCGCCGCGCACATCTATTAGGAAGCGGCCTCCGACGCCCTTGATGGCAACATTCTTTATAAGCGTACCCGCCTCGCCCAGAATAAAGAGCGAAGTGTTTGCATTGGGCTGCGAGAGGGGCAGGGTGATCACCGTGCCGCCCTCGATCTCTAGCGAGATATTTGAGCGCAGGCGCACATTCGAGAGCTGATAGCTGCCCTTAGGAATACGCACCACACCGCCGCCCGCGGCCGAGAGCTCATCTATCGCACCCTGGAGCACCTGCCCATCATTACTCTTGCCATCAGCCTTGGCGCCGCAATCGGCAACTATATCTCGCACCACCTTGGGCGTTGTAAAGCTCTTATACTGCGCCGAGAGCGAACCTATGCTTAATATGGCGGCTAGCGCCATGGCTACTACTCTTTTCATCGCTACTTAATATTTGTTATATCTACCTTATAGTTAGCCTCATTTTTAAGCGCCACACCACCTCGGCTCTCAACCTTGTCTACATAGGTGCCGGCGCCAAACGATCCGGGCAGAGTACCCTCGCTGAGCCCCTCCATCACAAAGCCCCTCTCTAGCACAACGCCATAGGTTGAGCCCTCGGTCGAGATCCGCTCCACCTTGATCTTGCCATTAGGCAGCGAGTAGGGGGCAAGGGTAACGGCGGCATAGCCATTTTTATTTGAGATATTCATAAGGCGAAGATCAAACGCTCCACCAAATTGGCGGCGATTAACATCCTGAGAGCTAATCTCTAGGCGCACGGTGACGCCACCCTCCGAGCTAAGGTTATCATACAAAATCCAGCGCGCCGCCTCGGTAGCGATCAAGCCACCCTTCGCGCCAGCCCCTGTGCAAGAGCAGTTTGTGATCTTGCCATAGATTGGGCCAAAGACCTTAGGGTCGTTATCCTCGCCCACGGCACATAGGATCATCGAGTGATCTGCTCCTGCGGCATCGAAATCAATATTCGAGATCTTGAAGTCGTGAATATTGCAGAGCCTAAGGGGCGAAGCGCCACTCTTAACCGAACTTAGGTCGATCTTGAAGCGGCCATTTACACCCTTGACAACTACGTTGTGGATTAAATCATACTCCTGGCCAAAGTTAAACATCGGCTCGCCCGAGCCGGCAGCACTCTTTGGGAAGGCGAAAACAGCTCCCGCCTCGACGAGCATACTCACACCCTCGCGCACCTCTACGCCCGAGAGCTGATAGCGCCCCTTGGGTACATATAGCACACCACCACCCTCGGCAAAGATCTCATCCATAGCGCGCTGGAAGGCGGCGCTGCTGTCGCTCGAGGAGGTGGTTTTAACTCCATACTCGGTGATTGTTTTGTAGCCATCGCCCACCTCGGGGGCATCATAATACTGCGCTGAGGCTACGTAGCAGGTAGCACAAGCGATAAATAATAGAAGTAGTTTTTTCATTGTTATTTAGGTTTTGGTATCTATTTTTCATCCTTAGGCTCGACATGGATTGAGATCAGCGTGGCCGATCCATACTCCTGTTTAAGCCTATTTTCTATCTCATCCGTTAGCTCGTGGGCACTCTTGACACTCATGGCGCCATCGACCAGGATATGCGCCTCGATCGCTATTCTCTCGCCTATGCGGCGCGTGCGCAGCTCATGGGGCGAATAGACCTCATGGCTCATGGAGAGTATCTCCATAATGCGCGCCTCCACCTCGGCGGGGAGCGACTTCTCGAGCATCTCCTCAACACCACTTCGGGTTAGCTCATAGGCCACCTTTAGGATCAAGAGCGATACGAGTATCGCCGCCAGAGGGTCTGCTATAGCCCAACTGGCGCCTAAAAAATGGGCACACCCAACACCTATAAGCGTGCCTATAGAGGATAGAGCATCGCTGCGATGGTGCCAAGCGTTGGCCATCACCACGGGCGAGTCGACCTTGCGCGCAACGGCCACCGTATACCAATAGAGCGCCTCCTTGGCCACGATCGAGATCATGGCGGCGATAAGCGCCACCCCACCTGGCCTCTCGATTTGAGCCCCATGCAGGAGCTCCCACACCGAGCGTGCGCCCCCCACTAGCAGCCCTATGCCCACCATGGCGAGCAGCAGACCGATCATTATTGAGGCTAGTGTCTCATACTTGCCATGGCCATATTTGTGATCATCATCCTCGGGCTTAGCGGCGATCCTGACGAAGATCATCACCACGGCATCCGTAGCAAAGTCGGAGGCCGAATGGATGGCATCGGCCACCATCGCGGCACTATGACCTAAGATGCCCGCCATGAGCTTAAGGATGGTCAATAGCAGGTTGACCACAAAGCCTAAGAGCGTGACTCTGTAGATCTTCGCTGTGCGCTCCTCCCCCGTATGGCCGCCCTGCGCCATTAGTAGCTTCGAGCAAATAGCACGCGGCGCGACGAAGGTTTGCCGCTGAAGATACACACGCCATCCTCATCCACAGCATCCTCCGGTATGCAGCGAATTGTAGCCTTGGTGGCCTCCTTGATGGCAACCTCGGTCTCCACTGTGCCATCCCAATGGGCAGAGATAAAGCCACCCTTCTCGTCCAACACGCGCTGGAACTCCTCCCAGCTGTCGACCTTGGTTATCATCGAATCGCGATACTCAAGCGATTTATTAAAGATGTTGGCCTGGATCTCATCCATAAGCGCCACAACTCTCTCGGTGAGCCCCTCCTGCGAAACGACCTCCTTGGTGAGCGTGTCGCGGCGAGCAAGCTCGATTGTGCCATTCTGAAGATCGCGCGGGCCGATGGCCAGGCGCACCGGCACACCCTTAAGCTCATACTCGGCGAACTTGAAGCCCGAGCGGATATTATCTCTATCATCCACCTTAACCGAGAGCCCCTTAGCGCGAAGCTCGGCGGCGATGGCGTTCATCTTCTCGCGCATCACCTCTAGCTGCTCGGCACCCTTATAGATAGGCACCAAAACAACATGTATTGGGGCGAGCTTTGGAGGCAAGACCAAACCATTATTATCTGAGTGAGCCATAATAAGAGCGCCCATCAAGCGTGTAGATACACCCCACGAGGTTGCCCACACATACTCCTGCTTACCCTCCTTGTTTGTAAACTGCACATCAAACGCCTTGGCGAAGTTCTGCGCCAAGAAGTGCGAAGTGCCACTCTGAAGCGCCTTGCCATCCTGCATCAGCGCCTCGATGGTCATCGTATCCTCAGCTCCGGCGAAGCGCTCGTTTGGCGACTTGTGGCCAACGACCACCGGCACGGCCATCCACTCCTGGGCAAAGCGCTGATATACGTGGATCATCTTATTTGTCTCCTCGATAGCCTCCTCGCGCGTGGCGTGGGCGGTGTGACCCTCCTGCCATAGGAACTCAGCCGTGCGCAGGAATAGGCGTGTGCGCATCTCCCAACGGACAACATTTGCCCACTGGTTGCAGAGGATCGGAAGATCGCGATATGATTGAATCCACCCCTTGTAGGTGTTCCAGATGATTGTCTCAGAGGTTGGGCGCACGATAAGCTCCTCCTCGAGCCTGGCGTCGGGATCTACCACCACGCCGCCGCCATTCGGGTCGTTCTTCAGGCGGTAGTGGGTAACCACGGCGCACTCCTTAGCAAAACCCTCTACGTGGTTTGCCTCCTTCGAGAAGAATGATTTTGGGATAAATAGTGGGAAGTAGGCATTCTCGTGGCCTGTCTCTTTGAACATGCCATCAAGCGCCGCCTGCATCTTCTCCCATATTGCATAACCGTAAGGCTTGATCACCATACAGCCTCTGACTGCTGAGTTCTCTGCTAGACCAGCCTTTACCACCAATTCATTATACCACTGTGAGTAGTTGTCGTCCGACTTGGTCAGACCCTTAAGCTCTATTGCCATTATATTGTATATGTATATTATTTATCTGTTCAACTGGCAAATATACGAATTATAAATATAAGGACAAAAAAAAGCCACCCAAAAGGGCGGCTTGAATTTTCGAGAGCTGTTGATGAGGATTGAACTCACGACCTCTTCCTTACCAAGGAAGTGCTCTACCACTGAGCTACAACAGCAACTTACCGATTAACGGTGTGCAAAGATATACTTTATATTTTTTATTTCCAAATTTTTGCGGTCATTTTTATGGAGACAACTTGGCGCGAGAGAGCAATAAGATTGAGCAAAAGGCAGATTTATCAACTAATATGTAGCAAATTCTTTGTAAATCCACATAATTAATGTAACTTTGCGCACTAATTGGATTGTGATATGGCAGCTGTAAATAGCTACAAGATTGAATACAAGGCACTTGGCATAGGCGAATATGCCTACAGCTTTACCATCGACGATGCTCTCTTCGCCTCCTATGAGGGGTGCGAGATTTCGCACGGCGAGGGCAGCGCCTCTGTATCGCTCAAAAGATCGGAGACGATGCTTGAGCTAGAGGTCGCTATTTCGGCCAGAGTTACAACCCCATGCGATCGCTGTCTGGATGATTGCCAGATTGCCATCGAGTTTCAGGCGCCGCTAGTGGTGAAGTTCTCCGACGAGACCGACCTATATGATGGCGAGGTGATGTGGATCCCCACCGGGCAGAGCCATGTGGATCTAGCGCACTACATATATGAGAGCATCATAATCTCGCTGCCCTACCAGCGCACCCACGCAGAGGGCGAATGTAACCCCGAGATGATGGAGCGCTTTAAGATAGTCTCAAACGAGGAGTTTGACGAGCTAGAGCAGAACCAGAAGGCCAAGAGCCACTCGCTGGCCTCCGATCAGCTCGACAAGCTCTCATCGCTGAAGAGAGAGATGGAGAGTGAAGATTAACAAAAAAGTATAAACATTAAACATTAGATTTTAAAATGGCACATCCTAAACACAAAATCTCGTCTACACGACGTGATAAGAGACGTACTCACTACAAGGCCGTTGTTCCTACAGTTGTAGCTTGTTCAAACTGTGGCGCCTCTGTTCTTTACCATCGCGTTTGCCCTGAGTGTGGTTTCTATCGCGGCAAGCTTGCTATCGAAAAGCGCGGCGAGGAGTAGTCAAAAGAGTAGTCAAAAGAGGGTTTTACAGCTAAACAAATGGCGAAAACCCTCTTTTAGCATTTTATTTGGGGGAGTGATTTAGCCCCTAAATGTACGATTAATTAAATCACTTTAACCCTAAAGCCTATGCTTAAGATTGGAGTAGATGCCATGGGAGGCGACTTCGCCCCCGAAGTGGCAGTTAAGGGTGCCATCATGGCACTAAAGCAGATTGATGCCGATAGCCGTATTGTACTCTTTGGCGATATGGAGCAGATCAAAGCTGTTATTGATGCCCAGGGAGCTGATGTCTCTAGCTTTGACATTGTAGCCACCAGCGAGGTGATCGAGATGGGAGATAACCCGGCCAAGGCCTTCATGCAGAAGAGCGATTCGAGCATCACGGTTGGATTCAAGCACCTGGCCGAGGGTCTTATCGACGGGTTTTCTAGCGCCGGAAGTACTGGCGCGATGATGGTTGGTTCGATGCAGGTCATAAAGCCTATCGAGGGCGTTATCCGCCCGACGATCTCCTCGCCAATCCCAACACTTGCCGGCTCGCCAGCTCTTATCCTCGATGTGGGTCTTAATGTGGATTGCAAACCCGAGGTGCTTGCACAATATGGCCTACTAGGGTCTATATACGCCGAGGCGGTGCTTGGCATCAAGAACCCACGCGTCGCCGTGCTCAACATCGGCGAGGAGGCCTCCAAGGGCAACGCCCAGAGCAAGGCGGTCTATGACCTGCTTTCGCAGGAGGCTAAATTCAACTTTGTGGGCAACGTCGAGTCGTCATACATCTTCACCGGCAAGATCGCCGATGTGGTTATCTGCGATGGATTTGTGGGCAATATGCTTCTGAAGATGGCCGAGGGTCTTTTCCAGATCAACAAGAGGCTAACCGGAGGCGAGATGCACCCATTCTGGGAGGCGATGAACTATGAAAATATTGGTGGAACGCCCGTATTGGGCATCAATGCTCCGGTGGTCATTGGCCACGGCAGCGCCTCGGCGTCGGCTATAAAGAGCATGATCTTAACCACCGAAAGTTGTGCGCGCGGCGGTGTCGCCAAAAAGATACAGCAGGCGTTCAAAAACGAAAACTAGATAATAATGAAAAAGATTTCAGCAGCAATTACTGGCGTGGGACACTTCCTGCCAGATTACCTCCTAACCAACGAAGAGTTGAGCAGGATGGTTGATACCAGCGACGAGTGGATCATGACTCGCATCGGTATCAAGACTCGCCATATCCTAAAGGAGGAGGGCAAAGCGACCTCTTACATGGGAGCCATGGCTGTCAAAGAGCTGATCGAAAAGACAGGCATCGACCCAATGGAGGTTGGTCTTGTTATCTGCGCTACGATTACCCCCGATATGCTATTTCCATCTACAGCAAATCTTATTGCAGACCAAGCTGGCTGCAAAAATGCCTTTGCCTATGATGTATCGGCAGCATGCAGCGGATTCCTCTTTGCGCTTGCCACTGGCTCGAAGTTTATCGAGACCGGCAGCTGCAAGAAGGTGATCGTTGTCGGTGCCGACAAGATGTCCTCTATCGTTGATTATAAGGATCGCAACACCTGCCCTATCTTCGGCGATGGTGCTGCGGCGGTGCTTCTTGAGCCAAACCAGGAGGGTCTGGGCATTATCGACCACTCGCTCCACTCAGATGGTTCGGGCGCCACACACCTCTTTATGAAGGCTGGAGGCTCGCTCCACCCCGCTACCGAGCAGACCGTGCGCGACAATTGGCACACCATCACTCAGGATGGCCAGGCAGTATTTAAGGCCGCCGTGTCGAACATGGCCGACGTGTCGGTTAGCGTTATGGAGCGCAACAACCTAACCTCGGATGATATCCGCTTCCTTGTGCCCCACCAGGCTAATCTTCGCATCATCGACGCCACAGCCAAGAGAATGGGCATCGGCGCCGAGAAGTGCATGATCAACATACAGAACAACGGCAACACCACCGGAGCCACAATTCCGCTATGTCTTGCCGACTATGAGAAGGAGCTCAAAAGGGGCGACAACCTGATCCTATCATCTTTCGGTGGTGGATATACCTGGGGCGCAATCTATATTAAATGGGCTTACGAGGCTAAATAAGTAGTGTAAAACAGAAAAAAGAACCGTCCTTGTGGGCGGTTCTTTCTCTTTTAGCTTAACTCGCTAGCTTAACTACTGATACTTCACTCGCTTGGTGGAGACCTTTTTGATGTAGTTCTGTGTCTCGGCATATGGTAAATTCTTACTCAGATGCTCATATAGCTGCTCATAGCTCATCTCATTAATCTGCGATATAACCTTAAAGATGTTTGTGTGGCCAGCCATTGCGCGGCTCACGTTTCCAGCACCTGTGTTATAGGCCGCGATCATGCATAGCTCGCGCGAACGCTTATCGGTCACCTTGCTAAAGTAGCGCGACTCGAGGATATGGAGATAGCCTACGCCGATCTCGATATTCTGGTCTGGCTTGTAGAGGTAGTCCTTACTAAGCAGGCGATCCTGGCCATAGATATGCTTATAGGCATCCTTGCCAGCATATTTAGGCACGATCTGCATAAGACCAAAGGCGGGGATATTAGAGGTTGCCGTGGGGCTGAAGTAGGACTCGGTCTCCATAACGGCCAACACTAGGGTTGGGTCGATATCAAAACGCTTGGCGTTGCTCATAATCGAGGACTCATAGCGCTTAGCCAGATCGCTCATGTAGCCCACCTTCATATTGGTTGAAACCTTTACAACCCTCTTCTCGCCGCTATCGGATTTAACCGTTGTCACCTCCTTTTTATTGGCGGCAACAATCGCCGCGGCTAGCTCCTTGGCCTTAAGCTCGGCATCCGATCGCTCCTTGGCAGCCTTGGCCTCTGCCTTCTGCTTGGCCTCCGCCTCTTGCTTGGCCTTCAGCTCCGCCTCGGCTCTAGCTAGGGCGGCCTTTTTCGCCTCGGCCAGAGATTTGTCGGCACCGGCAGCCTCGATCTTCAAACGCTCAATTTCGCTCTTCAGCGCTGCATTCTTAGCCTGCGTCTGGGCATCCTCGCTCGGCGCAGGGGCATCAGCTGGGGCTTCGCTCTTCTGCTGGCGAGTGATCCCTAGAGAGCGGATGTCGACCAAATCGTTCATTATCTCCTCCTTGGAGATCTCCTCCTTTGGGATATATTTCGAGTCGTAGTCTACACTCTGCCCCTTGCTGGTGAGCATCTTCTCGACCGCTGCATTAAGCTTCTGCTCGACGATCTTCTCATCGGCGGCCTCCTCCTCGGTAAGCAGAACCTCGACCTCAACCTTGCCGCTCTCGAAATCGACGACGCTGCGGCTAGAGAGATCATCGCCATACTCAACCCAGGTGTGCTGATCGTTCATCGGGGCATTTCCCTCGCCCCACTGCCCCTCGACCTCGCCTATAAAGCTATTATACTCGGCCTCGATCTGAGCCTGAAACTTATCATACTGGGCATTCATATCCTCAACAGCCGAGTCAAACTCGCTATTGATGCTCTCGAAGGCGCTATTGAAAGAGTCGGCCAGCGCATCAGAATCCCCCTGCGCCTCAGCATCGCTTAGAGTGAGCAGCAGCAAAACAGGGGCAAATTTCAAAATGTGCTTCATAACCCTATTTTTTATTTAAGCAACAGATCGGTCTTGCCGGCAAGCTGGCGCGATAGATCCGCCAACGCCTTCTTGGCCGAGGCCTCGAGGTCGATGCTCATGCTTATCATAACCTCGCACTTGCCTCCATCCATATCGCGATATATCTCGAGGATATTGGTCAGACCCACCATATTTACATCACTCTTAGAGAGGATTACACTAAGGGTCTCATCAACCAAGGCAATCTCATCTTCGCTGACAACGCTATTTGAGTTCTTATCATTAACCATGCTCTTGAGCTCGCTCTTGAGCTGCGCGGCGATCTCACCCTTGGCGCGAACGAGGGCTATATTTTTAGCTGCCGAGTAGTTGCCTCCTACAGCGCGGTGTGTGCCAATGACATAGGCCTTAGTGCCATCGGCGGTGAGCTTCACCTCGGCAATCTTGCTATTCTCGATCTGCTTCTCCAAAGTCAGGCGACCGGGCATACTCTTCCACCCCTCTTTAATCAATGACTTTGCTGATTGACGGCTATCTTTATCCGCATTGTCGCGAATCTCCTTCTTTGCTACATCCTGCGCGCTCTTGGCGGCGAAACCTCCCTCGATGCCAACGAGCAGCGATAGGGATAAAACGAATAGTAACTTTTTCATAATTTGAGTTTTAAATTTTTACCAATTACAACTATATGGGCGCGAGAAGGTCTCGCTGAAGCGCTCTCGCTTTGCGCCATAATATCCTGACATCTCGCCACTTAAGATCTTCACCGTCGATGATGATGCCGCGCCGCTGAGCGCTGCACTTGATGGCATGATGGCCAAAACGGTATACTCGCCCTTGCTGCTGCCATTGGCGTTGATCTTATCAAAGTAGAGCTCGTCGACTAGATTTGGAACCTTGAGGGTGATCTTCTCGATATGCAGATCACCATCCACGCCCTCGGCGTGCAGCTTCATATTTAGCTGCAAGGTTGTCAGCTTGCCACTCTCGATATTCTGCGCAGTGAGGGTGATCGTACCCTGAGGATAGAGCTCAAATTCGGCGCCGGCGCGCCTAGTGAAGCTCACCTTATGCTCCACCCTCCTCTGGCCAATATTTAGGCGCAGGGTGATGGTGTAGGGGAGATCCTCCTGGCAGAAGCGCGCATCATAGGTGAGCTTAAAGCCCCCCTCGTATGGCACAATGGCTACATCCTGGATCATCTCGCGATCGTAGATAAGAGTTGGAGCCTTTGAGGAGGTTATCTTCTTAGAGCCCATCTTTAGCTCAACGATAGCGCTGCCGAGGCTCTGCTCGGCGGTGACCACCGTAATTCTGCTGTAGAGGTCCATAAACTTGCTCCTTAGGTTGGAGGCCTGGCCTCGGCGCGTTGAGTCGAAGAAGTAGTCGGCCAGGGTGGTGCTCAGCTGCACAGCATCATAGATCTGCTCGATGCTGGCCACATTAGCCGAGCTGCTCTGCAACATCTCTAGCTCCTGCTGCATCTCGGCATCCTTCTTTTTAAACTCGTCGATCATCTTCTCGATCTCGGCCTGCGGCATGGGGTACTTTATTGAGTATACATAGCTGCGCTTTTTCGTCTCGCTATCCTCACTTATCTCCCAATAGAAGCCCTCGATTTTGCTCTCGGATATTCCGCTGATATATGGGATCTTGGCACTATTGACCAGCAGCGCCGACTTAAATTCGTCGCTGAATGAGTTCTCGTCGCCACTCTTCTGCTCGATCTTGCTGAAAGATGAGAAGTTGATATTCTGCGCCACCGACTCGATCATCTTCACCTTCACCTCCTCCATTACACGGCGCTTGGCATCCTCAAGCGATATGTCGCTATTAGATGATGCAATAATCGCCTCCTTCTCGCTGCCGAAGAACCACACGGGCGCCTTCTTGGCGCTACTCTCCACAACCTTCACCTTGGCCTGGGCCGAGTGGGCTGCAAATAGCAGCAGCACAGCGCATAACAATCGTCTCATAATTTCATCTTTTACTTAAACATACCGACAAACCAGCTATTTACACTCTTGGCAAAGGTTGCAAAGGCGCTGGAGTCCTCCTCCATAACGCTGCTCTTAGCCTCCTCGATGATGGGCGAAATATCCTGGCTCTCGGCCTGGCTCTTAGCCTGGCTCTCCAGGGCTCGTCGCTCGGCCTCGGCCTTAGCGATCCTGGCCTCTAGCTGCGCCTTCTCGGCCTCTAGCTTAGCGTTGCGCGCGGCGCTCGTGAGCTCCTTTTTATACTTGGCGATCTCCTCATTAGCCTTGACCCAGTAGTTGCTCGAGGGGTCGATCTTCATCAACGCCTCGATAGCGCCGCCCATATTCTCCTCGATCATACACTTCTCGGCCTGCTGCATATAGCGCTGGGCATCCTTGTCGAGCCTCTTTTTATAGATGGCAACCATCGTCTCGGCTACCACAGCATACTCATCGACCGTCTCGGGGATGGGCGCCAGCGCCGCGATGGCATCATCATATAGGCCGCGCTCGGCGAGCGAATTTGCCTTTTGCAGGATGGTCATCGTGCGCGTTGCATAGTAGTCGAGGATCGACTTGCGGCACTTCTCCATAAAGACGCTCAGCTGCGGATTGCGAGCATTGATCTGGCTTAGAGCCGAGACATAGACCTTGGCCTCCATGCGATCAACCCCCTTAAGCGGCAGCGAGGTCTCGCCGATGATTACCCCCTCGGCAACATCCAGCACATAGAGCGAGAGCTCAAAATCAATGCTAAACATCGGCGGGGCGGTAGGTGTGACCTGCTTATCGACTATAACAAGATTAGGCACAAGGGCATAGCGAGGCGATGTTGAGCCAAAGCCATTGGCTGTGACAATCTGCATAAGCTTCATGTTTAGCATCTTCTTAACGCTCTCGTTAAGATCCATGCCATCACACACTACTGGTGTGATGGCAATCATATCTTTAGAGGATAGGCTCTTCTGCGCCTGGGCGAGGGTTAGCGACATTGCCACGGCAAATAGCGTGCATAGCGCTCGTCGTAAGGTTTTCATGGCTCTACTCGGTTGTTCCGTTAACAATTATATATGCGCCTCCTAGACCCTTCATGCCTACGGTTGAGCTCACCTTATATTTGCTCTTAAGCTCACGGGTGAGATTATAAGCCCAGCGGCGGGTATCTACAGCTCGGCCATTCTCGCCAACCATCGGGATGCGCACCTGGTCAAACTTCAAGACATTCTCGGTAGCATCAACTGTGTTGAATCTACCACCCTGGGTGTTAGCGGCGAGCCAATCCTCGATAATAAAACTTAGAATATCATCACCCATATCCGAGTCGAAGTTCACCGATGAGAAGTTTGTCACCATGCAGTTTAGTGTCACCTCGCGGCCATTTTTCTCTAGATCAGCGAAGTGCATATTTAACTGGTTTTGGAAGGCTGGCATGTGCGAAACTACTGACGAGAGCAGAAGCAGATTGGCAGGGGCAAATCCGCTAGCCGAGCCCTCGCCCGAGGCGCCAGCCACCTGCTTGTTTGTATAGGCATCAAGACCTTGAAGAATAAAGGTCACCGACGAGTTCATATTGCCCTTATTATAGATATACCCTACACTCATCCAGATGTCGGCCTTGGCTGTGGCGCGAAGCTTATCAAGCGACGACTCGGCGATACCGCCATCGGCAACGGCCATATGCTGCATCTCGACCGCATCGCTCTCCAAAGACTTCATCGTTGCAGCTAGATCCTTCAATGGAAAGCCTGCATCGGCCATCAACTCGCCCATTTTGGTTATAACTAGAGCCATCTCCATATCAGAGCTTAGCGCCTTTTTATAATCTGGGATACGCTCCATGGTGCCCATATTATCATACTCGGTGTAGTAGCCGCGCTCGAAGCACCACGCATCGCTAGGGACAACCATCAGCGTTGGCTTCTTGCCACCACTCTCAAAGGCGCTATTAAGGCCGCGGATAACGCCCGCCTTCTCGAGCGCCTGGCGAAGCAGGGTGGTATTCACAATAACTGTTGTGCCCACTTTATATTCGGTTTTACTAACCTTCATAACGCTAGTCTGACCGGCGATGCCATTGCCACTCACCGAGACATAGCCCATATACTCGCCACCATCCCTAAAAAAGTTATTCAGAAAGCTCTTAGATTCGGCTGATATATTTACGATATCAACAAAAGGGGCTATCGCAGAGGAGCCATTGCCACCTGCGGGCACACCCTTATATATAATAGCGTGCACGGCATTCTTGCACGCCTGCGCTGCGGCAACTGATGGGGTCTTAGAGTATGACCACACAGCTAGCTGCGCGGTGCCCTGCTTGGCTAGAGAGAGCTGGCTCACCTCATAACGCCATATAGAGGTGTCATAATCGGCCGCCTTTTCGGCATTTTTACCCGTCGCAAATGGCACAACCATCAACAGCGATAGGGCTAGCATCAATAACTTCTTCATATTATCTCAATTTATTATTTAACCTGTCGTAGCACGCAGCCCGAGTAGAACTTCGCCTTGCCGCCATCGAAGCGTGTGGCTGTAAAGCCCTGAGCATCGCCCTGGAGCGTATTCTCAACATCGGCCATATAGCGGTTGTCCCAGATCTGATCCTTGCTAACCTTCACTGTGCCGATCTTCTTATACTTTGTGCGAGCAGAGCCCTCCTCATAGTAGCCCTCCAAAACCTCATACTTGTCACCGGCGCTTAGACCATCCTTAAGACCGATATTTGCGGTTAGAACCTGAGTTGTCTTTTTGCCATCGACAACCTCCTCGACCATCAACGGCACCTTAGTCTTGAAGATCTCATATTTCTTCTCGAGCTTGGCCAGAACATCATCCATCGCGTTGATCGTTGCAATACGGATAAGCTCCTCCTCGCTCTTATTTGTAAAGATGCCAGCCTTAACCTTTGCCCAAGCGGTCTCGGTTCCGATATAGTTGAACTCGAACTTATCCTTATGCTCAGCCCACTTTAGTGGTTTGTCCCATAGCTCGGTATCTATTGTGCCAAGGATCTGCTCATCGCAATTCAGCTGGAATAGGAAGGTGCGGGTCTTAACGTAGTAGCCCTCGCCCATAGATACCTTCATCGCCGTAACGGCAGCCTTAGCCGACATGATTGCGATCTCATTACCGCTGAGCTCAGCTCCGGCCATCATAATCGCTCCGATCTGCTCAACGAGCTGATCCTTATTAAGATACTCATAGATAGAGACCACGGCGAAGCTATTAGGGATAAGCTCCATACCGGCATCCATCAAGGAGTAGTTGCCAATATAGTTGCCAGCCGCCTCCTGGGTGCGGGCAACCGAGGCGTCGTATAGACCTCTCTGGCCGATAAGATCTAGGTTGTTGCTCACCGTACCGCCAAACCACTTGTTCATCATGTGGTAGCCAATATTTTTATCGCTAAGATATTTATAGGCCACAGCTGCAACCTGTGAGGCACCCTCGGTGCTAACCAATCCGCCAGTAGCTTCACTCGCCGCAGCGCGAGAGGCATCGGCCATAAACTTACCGAAGCCGCCGCCCTTCTTCTCGCCTGCCTCGCCATCATCTGGATTTGCAGCTTTGCTCTCGCTGCTCTTACCACGCGAGATAGCCTCCTGAAACACAGCGTTGTCCTCCTTTTCAACCTTAACATCAGAGAGGGCGAATACTCGCTTGCCCACATTGTGGTCGTTATACTTCTCGGGCATTGGGCTCTCCAAGAAAGATTTCTCGATCATCTCGGCCATCGGCATAGTTGGGGTCTTAATCATCATAAGACAGAGCGAGCTGCGACGATACTCGCCCCCCTTAGCCTCGTTTGCAGCCGCCTTTGCATCGGCTTTTTCAGCCTTTACCTCGGCCTTCTCCTCTTTTGCAGCTGTTGCTGTAGATACCATTACAATGCTAAGCATAGCAGCCGCCAAGATTGTGTAGATTTTTTTTATTTAATTCTAATTTTATGTTTATATTACGTTAATTCTACCCGAAAAAGAGAGCAAAACGGCACTCTTTCTATTACAAATACGACGTTTCTAACCAACGCAAAACTAGATAAAAAATTTATAACAAACAAGCCTTTTTGAACATATTACACCACTAAACACCCTTTTGATATAGCTATTTGGCTATAAGACTACAACTTACAACAGTGTTATGGTGATAAAAAAATAGCTATTTTAACATTGTAAAATAGCTATTAAATAGTAATTATAGATAAAATCTACCTCGCCTGGCACAAGGCCTCAATAAATTTCGGGTGGATAGCCCACAGATTTTCGGTCTGCAGCCAAAGTTCACGAGCCTGCGCCGCCAGCGATGGGCGTTCGCCTTCAATATCAGAGAGATAGCCCTCATCAGCCGGATGCGAGGAGGCGGTAAACTCGGCATGAAAAGCGGAGAATCGGCTCTTAAAGGCGTGCAATTCGCCCATCGGCAGAGCCCCATCGCGCAAGAAGGCCGACCACAAGAGCAGCAGCGTGCGCGAGGCATATTTATCCGATATGTCGTTTATCACCTCATCAAATAGCTCATACTCGCCCATGGCCAGATAGTCGTAGGCCAACATATTCGAGGCCTCAAGGTGATCCTCCGGATCGAGATCTAGAACCATCTCCAACATGGCCGACGATATCTCGAAGTCGTTTATCAAGAAGTGATCTATGGCCGAGAGGTGAAGCAGCTCGAGGGCGGCGCGCGAGTTGGCGTGTGCCCACTCTAGGCTCACCTCCTCATCCTCGGGCAGGAGCTCATGCAGGGTCTGCACAGCTGCAAAGCGCATATTACATGCCCCCTCCACCTCTCCGCGCTGCTGGAGCGCCGAGGCGTTGGACAATATTTTTGTGAAGTTAGCCGCCTCGCCCTTTGAGCTGATAATCTCGAAGGTTTGGTCTGGCGTAGGTTTAAGATATCCCGATTTCATTAAACTTACTTTTAAACCCTTTCACCATAAAAGGGGGCGCAAGATACGAATAATTTTCTAATTTTCCTATTTATTCCTCTCGGTGATAAAGAGCGCTAGATTTATGAGCGCCGAGCGAAACTCCGATTCGGGGTAGTCGGCCAATATTTTTGTGGCTTTTTCGAGGTAGGCCTGCATCACCTGGCGCGCAAACTCCACGCCGCCACCCTCTTCGACCCTTTGCTGAAGATACTCCACCATGCCCTCATCCTCATGCGCAGAGGCGAGCTTTTTCAATATCTCCTCGCGCTCGCGCTCCGGTGCCCGCTCCATAACGGCGAGCAGCGGCAGGGTGATCTTGCCCTCGCGAATGTCGTTGTTTACCGGCTTTCCGCTCTGGGCATTGGGGCTATAGTCTAAAATATCATCCTGAATTTGAAACGCCATGCCGATAGCCTCGCCAAAGCTGCGCATCCTATCCACCTCAATGGGCGAAGCGCCGGCGGCGAGGGCTCCAGCCGAGGCGCTGATGGCCAGAAGCGAGGCGGTCTTTTTGGAGATGATTTGCAGATATCCCTCGCGCGTCATGGTGAGCTTTCGCGCCAAATCGTCCTGCAAGAGCTCCCCCTCGCAGAGGATTGATATAGCGCGGGTTATATGTGTAACGATATCATACTGCCCGCTCGAGAGGGCGATCGAGAGCGAGCGCCCGAGGATATAGTCGCCCGTAAGCACGGCGCGCTTTGACTGCCACAGAGCGTTGAGCGAGGGCTTGCCACGGCGCATGGGCGACTCATCTATAACATCATCATGGATTAGAGAGGCCAGATGGATCATCTCCACCATAAGCGCGGCGACCCAGGCGCGGCGCGAGACAACTCCCGCCTTAGAGTTGAGCCCCGCCGAGAGCATAACCAAAAGTGGGCGCACCCCCTTGCCGCGCGAAGATAGTGCATCGCGCAACATGGGTGCCAGCACATCATCGTCGCACTTGAACTGCTCGCCTACGAAGCTATCGAAGAGGCGCAAATCACTCTCTATTGGTTTTTGTATCTGCTCTAGTGTGACCATTTTTAAATTATAATTGGCAAATATAACTATTTTTTCGCCATTTTTTCTAGCCCTGCATAAATTTTTTCTATCTTTGTGAGTTATATATAGTGCGGCGAGATGAACGCACTCAAAAAACGACAAAAGATGCAACAATTTAACCTGAAAAGATACTACCCGCTACTGCTGGCTATAGCGGTATACACCACCATATCCATGCTCTACTTCGCCCCGCAGCTCTCGGGCAGGGTGCTTTTGCAGAGTGATGTGAGGCAGTATGAGGGGATGAGCAAGGAGACGACCGATTTTCGAGCGGCGAGCGGCGAGGATCCCCAATGGACGGGAAGGATGTTTGGCGGCATGCCGACCTATCTAATCAATATCGCCTACCCAACGCAGCTAATCAAGCGCGCCACCACTCTGATCCAGAGTATCGCCGGCGAGCCTGCTGTCTTTATTATCTTCGCCATGCTCGCCATGTGGCTGATGCTCGTTATGATGGGCATCAATAGCTATGTGGCCATTGTGGGCGGCGCAATGTATGGGCTATCGACCTACTTTTTTATCATCATCGGCGTGGGGCACATCACCAAGATGTGGGCTCTGGCCTACGCTCCGCTCATGTTTGGCGGCGCATACTTAACCCTGCGCGGCAGAATGTGGCTCGGAGCCTCGCTCACGGCGCTATTTACGGCCATCGAAGTTGGGGCAAACCACCCACAGATAACCTACTACTTTCTAATGGCGATGGGAGCCTTCTGGATCTCAGAGGCGATTTATAACTACCGCGCAGGCCTCAGAAAGGAGTTTGCGCGCCGCACGGCGCTGCTTGTTGCCGCTGGGCTTCTGGGCGTTCTTGCCAACTTCTCGCAGCTCTGGTATATCGCCGAGCACACCCCCGAGACTGTTCGTGGCGGCTCGGCTCTGAGCAGTAGTCCCTCGGAGAGTGGCGGCCTAGATTTGGGCTACGCCACGGCGTGGAGCTATGGCAAGACCGAGAGCCTCAATATGCTAGTGCCCGACCTTATGGGGCGCGAATCCTCGCACACATTCTCGCCAGATGGCGCTGTGGCTGAGGTGCTTGCCCCTTACAACCTTTCGCACATCGCCAGCCAGATACCAACATACTGGGGCGATCAACCATTCACCGCGGGTCCCACATATATCGGCGCCGTGGTGCTCCTGCTCGCCGCCCTGGGCTTTGCCCTCAGCTCGGCGAGAGAGAGGTGGTGGATATTTGCCATATCGCTACTCATGCTCGCTCTGGGCTGGGGCAGCAACTTTATGCCCCTCACGGAGCTGATGTTTAACATCCTGCCGGGATATGATAAATTTAGAACTGTCTCGATGACCCTTGTCATCCTGGAGTGGAGCGCGCCGCTCGTGGCAACCTACGCCCTCTCAAAGCTGTGGACGATGGAGAAAAACAGCGCAGCGCTAAAGCCCCTGGCCTACTCTGCGGGCGCCGTGGGCGGCATTGCGCTGCTGCTGGCGCTCTTTGGCGGCGCTATGTTCGACTTTAAAGCCTCCGAGAGCCTTCAGATGCTCATCGGGGCAGGCTTCCCCGAGGATCTAGCCACAAAGGTTGCCTCGGCCATGAGCCTAGAGCGCGCCGAGATGCTTCGCGCCGACAGCCTCCGTTCGCTGCTGCTTATCCTGGCCACCGCAGCCACAGTGGCGCTACTGCTACTGGGCAGAATTCGCCGTGAGGTGATGCTCGGGGTGGTGATGATACTACTGCTCATCGACCTTGTGCCGGTGAATATGCGCTTCCTCTCGCACGATGATTTCCAGACTCCCAGCATGACCAAGATCACAGCCTCGGCAATAGATAAGCAGATAATGCAGGATCGCGACCCGGCGTATCGTGTGCTCAACCTCTCGGTGAGCCCATTCAACGACGCCACAACATCCTATTTCCACCGCTCGGTGGGCGGATATCATGGTGCGAAACTGTCGCGCTATCAAGATCTTATCGACAACTACCTGGCCAAAAACGACGCCGGAGTGCTCGATATGCTCAACACTAAGTATATCATCATCCCATCCAAAGAGGGCTCAACCGAGCTAATCAAGCGCTCGTCGGCCAATGGCGCCGCCTGGTTTGTCGAGAGCCTCACCCCTGCCGCCTCGGCTCGCGAGGAGATGGCTCTGCTAGGCAAGATCGACCTGAAGCGGATGGCCAGCGTTGAGACGAGCCAAAATATATCAACCACAAGAGCGCTCTCGGCGGGCGAGATCGCCCTCGAAGAGTATCGCCCAAACTATCTGCGATATAGATACAACGCTGAGGGCGAGGCGGTGGCTATCTTCTCTGAGATCTACTACTCGCGCGGCTGGAAGGCCTATATTGACGGGGTGGAGCACCGCTATTTCCGCGCCAACTATCTGCTGCGAGCCATGGAGCTGCCCGGCGGCGAGCACACCGTTGAGTGGCGATTCAAGGCGCCAAAATGGGGTCTGATTGAGGCGGTGTCGCTCATTGCCTCACTAATTATAATCTTATCACTAATAGCTGTTTTCATCTATGAAAGAGGACAAAAGATTAAAGCGTAAGGTACGCAATTCATACATTATATCGACCATAAGCATCGCCCTGGTGCTGCTTCTGCTCGGTAGCGTGAGCTATATGGCTTGGACAGCTCTAGATATAGCAGCTGATCTGCGCGAAGGGATCTCGGCCACCATCGAGCTTAAGAGCGATGTGGGCGAGCGCCGCCGCGAGCAGATCCGCCGCGAGATTGCCGCCTATCCATTGGTGAGCGAGGTGAGCTTTATTTCAAAGGAGGAGAAGCTTGCCGACGAGGAGTTTCGCGCCCTATTCGGCGTGGAGTTTGAGGATATACTCACCGAGAATCCGCTGCTCGACAGCTTTGAGGCGCGCCTATCATCGGCCGCCGCCGATCGTGCCGAGCTAGAGCATGCCGCCGCAAAGATCGGCTCAATGCAGGGGGTTGAGAGGGTGATCTACCCGGCGCTGCTTATTGAGCAGGTGCACTCGTCGGTCGACACTTTTCAGCTGGTGATAATGATATTTGGAGGGGCACTACTATTTATCTCGCTAGTGCTGCTGAGCAACACCATCCGCCTGGCGATCTACTCGCGACGCTATATCATCAACACAATGAAGCTCGTGGGCGCAACACGCTGGTTTATCGTGCGCCCATTCCTCTGGAGCGGCATCGTGAGCGGATTCTGGGCGGGAGTACTGGCGGCGGCTATGCTCCTTGGCGCAAGCTATGCGCTGCAGGAGTCTATCCCGGAGCTCCTATCGCAGAGCGAGCTGGAGCGAATTGGCCTTATATCCGCGGTGATGATAGCGAGCGGAATTGTGATCTCCTCGATGTTCACCAGCTTTGCGGTGAATAAATTTGTCAGCATGAATAGCAGCAAAATACACCTATATTAATACAATAATATGCAAAACAAGACAAACAACGATATGCCCCTAGGGCTAAAGAACTACAAGCTTCTGGCCATCGGCTTTGCCATCATCATCCTTGGGCTGGCTCTAATGGCCGGCGGCGGCAGCGACGACCCGGCGGTTTTCAGCTACGAGATCTACTCATGGCGACGAATAACCCTAGCTCCGATTGTGCTAGTGGCGGGCTTTGTGGTGGAGATTTATGCCATAATGAAGCGATAAGAATGAGCACTATTCAAGCCATTATCCTCGGTATAGTTCAAGGAATAACCGAGTTTTTGCCCGTATCAAGCAGCGGCCACCTACAGATCGTAAAGGAGCTTATGGGGGTGGAGCTAGAGAGCAACCTCACATTCGACGTGGCGCTCCACGCCGGAACGGTTCTGAGCACCATCGTGGTGCTGTGGAGCAGAGTGCGCAAGCTCTTTGTGGGTGTTTTCTCCAGCTCATTCAACCAGGAGCAGCGCTATGTGCTGAAGATTATCCTCTCGATGATCCCCGTGGCCATCGTCGGCTTCACGCTTAAGGATCAGCTTGAGCTGATGCTCGCCTCGCAATATATTATGATCATCGTCGGTGTGATGCTCCTTATCACCGCCGCCCTTCTAGCCTTCGCTTCGATGGCCAAACCGAGAGAGAGAGATAATATCTCCTATCGCGACTCGATCGTCATAGGCCTAGCGCAGGCGGTGGCCGTGATGCCGGGCATCTCGCGCTCGGGTGCTACCATCGCTACGGGTATTCTACTAGGCAATAAGAAGCAGAACGTGGCGGAGTTTTCATTTCTGATGGTGCTTGTGCCTATCTTAGGAAATACGCTGCTCGACATTCTCGACGGCGAGGCATCGGCCGCAATATCGGATATAGGCCTCGTGCCACTTCTTGCTGGGTTCCTCGCCTCGTTCATTGTTGGCGCGCTGGCATGCAAATTTATGATCGAGATCGTCAAGCGCGGCAAACTGATCTACTTCGCGGCCTACTGCCTTGCCGTTGGGCTTATCTCAATAATTAGCTACTTCTTTTAATGAAAGAGTCACAATTTGCCTCGATGGATCTACGCGAGGGCTATATCGCTGTTGTAGATAAACCCCTAGAGTGGACATCGACCGATGTAGTAAGAAAGATTAAATATGCCCTCTCGCAGAGGGGCTATCGCAAGATAAAGATCGGCCACGCCGGCACGCTCGATCCGCTAGCTAGCGGTGTGCTGCTCGTCTGCATAGGCAAGGCCACCAAGATGGTCGATGCTCTGCAGCGCGAGCAGAAGGAGTACATCGCCGAGGTGATGCTGGGCGGCACAACCCCCAGCTACGATATGGAGCACCCGGTCGATAGAACATACCCCACAGAGCATATCACACATGAGGCGGTGGAGGCTACATTAAAGAGCCTCTGCGGAGAGCGAGAGCAAGCTCCACCCATCTTCTCGGCCAAAAGAGTCGAGGGCAAGGGCATGCGCGCCTATGAGCTGGCACGCGCCGGCGAGGAGGTTGAGCTGCGCAAGGCTCTCATTACCATATACGATATGGAGATCCTTGAGTATGATATGCCGAGGATAAAGATCCGCGTTGAGTGCAGCAAGGGGACATATATCCGCTCGCTGGCGCACGAGATCGGCCAGGCACTCGAGAGCGGAGGATACCTCACCTCGCTACGCCGAACACGCAGCGGCGGCTTCACGGCCGAGAAGAGCTGGTCGCTCGAGGGGCTGCTTGCCGAGATTGAGAAGATAGAGAAACCCTCTACTCTTTAGCAAAAAGATTGAGCTCGCCCCGCTCGATCTGGCCAAAAGTTTTAGCCAGCTGAGCTATCACGGGCGATACATACTCTATTGTGTCGACCACAGCACCCCTCGCCCCCTCGCCCTTAATGCGATATAGCATGGCGGCATAGAGGGCACGAAAGGCTAGCTCGGTATCCGAGAGCTCGCCCTTATGCAGCTCGCGCAGATCGGGCAGCACCTCCGAGAGACGATCATAGTGCATACGATACTCTAACCCCACGGGGAGCTCCAGCAGCTGCAGGTGGAGATTATGCAGATCGGCGATCAGGTGAATAGTGTGCTCGATATGCCCGCTCTCACCCTTGCCCTCCCTCTCAAGGAGCTCGGCTAGCTCGACATACCACGCCAGGGTTGCCTCCGCCTCATTGGGGTGGAGCTTGCGCGGGGCGACGAGCTGCGAGTAGATCGCCTCGGGGCTAAACTGGATGGCGCGAAGCAGATCCTCCAGCTGCCATATATATAGTATATACTCGGCGATATTCTCGCGTCTTAATCTCTGTGCTGTATCCATTGTTAAGCTATTTCATGCAAAGATAGAACAAGATATCGAAAGAGACGAAAAAAATTGACCATTTTTGAAACAAATCTATATTTTTTACGTATACACCTTGATACACATATCTTTTTTTTAAATATGAAACTTTCTCAATATGGCTACAACTTCGCTAAGGAGTCGCTAGCGAAACACCCCGCCGACCAGCGCGACGAGTCGCGCTTGATGGTTCTCAACCGCAAAGATGGCACAATAGAGCATAAAAAGTTCTATGACATCTTGGACTACTTTGCCGAAAACGACCTCTTCGTCCTTAACGACACGAAGGTCTTTCCGGCACGCCTATATGGCAACAAGGAGAAGACCGGCGCTGAGATTGAGATATTTCTGCTGCGCGAGCTTAGCCATGAGCTGCGCCTATGGGATGTGCTGGTAGATCCAGCGCGCAAGATCCGTATCGGCAACAAGCTCTACTTTGGCGACAACGATTTGATGGTGGCCGAGGTTATCGACAACACCACCTCGCGCGGTCGCACGCTGCGCTTCCTCTTTGATGGCACGCACGAGGAGTTTAAGGAGGCGCTCTATGCCCTAGGCGAGACTCCGCTGCCAAAGTGGATTCGCGAAAAGGTTGAGCCAGAGGATACCGAGCGCTACCAGACAATATATGCCAAAAACGAGGGGGCTGTGGTGGCACCAACCGCCGGACTACACTTCTCAAAGCACCTTCTTAAGAAGATGGAGATCAGAGATATAGCCTCAACGAGCATCACTCTGCATGTGGGTCTTGGCAGCTTCAGGACGGTCGACGTGGAGGATCTCTCGAAACATAAAGTAGACTCCGAGCAGTATGTTATACGCGAAGAGGCAGCCGAGGCGATCAACGCCACCAAGCGCGCCGGCGGCAAGGTTCTCGCCGTTGGCACAACCGTGATGCGCGCGCTAGAGTCGTCGGTCTCGACGGGCGGCATGATTAAGCCGATGGAGAACTGGACAAACAAATTCATCTTCCACCCCTATGACTTCTCGGTGGCCGGAGCGATGGTGACAAACTTCCATCTGCCCTACTCCACTCAGCTTATGATGGTGGCCGCCTTTGGTGGCTATGATATGGTTATGAACGCCTACGAGATAGCCACAAAGGAGGGATATCGCTTCGGAGCTTATGGTGATGCCATGCTCATTTTGTAGTAAGTAGTGTAAAACAATTATTGCCATATTTTTAAAAGCACTCTTGGAGCGATATTTTTCACTATCAAATCTCAATATAGAATAACTATATTTTCGATTCAATAGCAAAAAAATCTCTTCTCCAATAGTACTCTTAAAAACACACCAATAATTATTTTACACTACTTAATATTTGACATTTAACCATATAATCACTATCTTTGCACAAAAATAATCGTATTATGGCCTCACACAAGTTACTCTACATCTGCCAACAGGTAGCACCCTATCTAAAAGATATCCCGCAAGCAGAGCTTACTCGCGACTTGATTCAAGCCATGCAGGAGCGTGGTAACGAGATTAGAACATTTATGCCAAAGTATGGCTGCATAAATGAGCGTCGCAACCAGCTTCATGAGGTTATTCGACTGTCGGGCATGAACCTTATAATCGACGACACGGATCACCAGCTCATTATCAAGGTGGCCTCGATCCCCTCGGCTAGAGTGCAGATATATTTTATCGACAACGATGACTACTTTGCCCGCAAAGCGGTGCTCTACGATGAGGATGGAGCAGAGTTTGCCGACAACGACGAGAGGGCGATATTCTTCTCGCGCGGAGTGTTGGAGACTGTGAAAAAACTTCGCTGGGAGCCAACCATCATCCATTGCCACGGCTGGTTTTCGGCCATAGCACCAGCCTATCTCAAGGAGGTCTTTGGCGATGATCCGATCTTCTCGTCGGCCAAGGTGGTGGTTACCGTCGATTCATATGGATTCAAATCTCCGCTTGAAGCTCAATTTATCGAGAAGATCAAGGGCGAGGAGATTACAGGCGAGGCGGTTGACTATTTATCTGATCCAACATACGAAAATCTATATCGCTTCGTTCTAGAGTATGCCGATGGTATAGTCATTGGCTCGGAGACGATAGATGAGAAGATCATGGAGGCCATTCGCCAGAGCGGCAAACCTACACTTGAATATCAAGATCCGGCGGCAGAAGATTTTTTCGACAATTACAACAACTTCTATGGATCGCTTTAGATCAATCAAATGTGCCATCGTCGCTTTGGCAACCGCAATACTCCTAGCACCAAGCTGCGCCGAGAGCAACCTAGAGATAGGCGAGGGGCTGATCCCCAGCTCGCAGCAGATGGAGCTAGGCCAAATACTGTTTGAGGGCGAGGATCTATTCTCGACATGCCTCTTTCAGAGTGATTCGATCAACTCTGCAAATCTCTCATACGGATATCTGGGCAAGCAGAGCCACGAACTGTTTGGTCGCCGCCAGGCAAATCTCTTCACGCAGTATCTGCTCTATGATGTATATGACGAGGATATCCTGGGCGTCGATCCAACGATCGACTCCATGATGATATATCTCTATCCAGATGAGTGGTCGGGCGACACGACAAAGGTGCAGACCTATGAGATCTTTGAGATCACCAACAATAGCTTCATAACCGAGAGGGCCGACACGATCTTCTTCACAAACTATGTGATCCCCGAGAGCGCCTACGATAGCTCGAAGCCTATCTTTACATTCTCATTCCCCGATCCAGACAACGGCATCTACACCGACACCGAGGGCATCCGCCTAACCTACACCGACTTTACGGACGACTACCTCAACCGCCTACTGATGCTCGAGAGCAGCGGCGAGGAGCGTATAGAGGCGATGGGCGACGACGAGAGCTTCGTGGAGCATATGCTGGGCTACTATATCCGCCCGACGGCCGACAGCGATGAGGATGCAGCGCTCTTCTCGACCGATATGTCCTTCTCGTGCATCATAGCCTACTGCACCATCAACGATGCGGATGCCGTCACCGACCTCGATGAGGATGGCGAGGACGACCCGGTATATATGGTATATCAATTCTATATCAGCGATGCCGATGATGCGGGCAATGTCTCGATCAACACCTTCGAGCGCGAGGGCTCGACCTTCACCAGCGATGAGTACACCTCTACGGCAACACTCCGAGTTGAGGGCGCCGGCGGTGTGGTGAGCGCGCTGACACTCAAAGATACAATCTTCAAGAAGATAGATGAGATTATAGAGGAGGCCAACGAGACGATCACCGGAGATAAATACACCTCGGTGTTATTCAACCAGGCCGAGCTGAGAATATATATGCCAGCCGAGTCGAGCGCCAGCTATGACTACTCGTCTATTAATTCGCTCCTTGTAACCCCATGGCTAGATGATTCGATCTATCGCCTGGGTCTCTACAGCCGCTATGCCTGGTACAACGAGGAGATCGACGATATTGAGTACACCACCCTAATAGGAGTTGAGGACTACACCTACACCTACGAGTCGTCGGGCTACTCGATAGACTTTAATGGCTATCTGAATCGCAGCTGGGGTGCCTATGTGATGAATATACCAACCTACCTACAGCAGGTGTGGAACGACTATGAGGAGCTCAAAGAGGAGGCCGATGGCGGCGAGGTGAATTTCGACGAGATAGAGGATCTAACCATCTACCTCGCTCCCGCCTACGACTATCTCTTCTCGCTGAAATATAGCTCTATGCAGGGCGGCGTGGATGCCATCAACAACGCTCCCATGCGCCTAAAACTCACCTACACACTTATAAAGTAGAAAAAACGAGAAGACAGAATATGCAAGAGAATTTAGTAATCGTTGAGTCGCCTGCCAAGGCAAAGACTATCGAGAAATTCCTAGGCAAAGATTTCATTGTGAAATCTAGCTTCGGCCACATTAGAGATCTGGCCAAAAAAGATCTTGGCATCAAGATAGATGGTGGCTTCGAGCCCCAATATGAGGTGCCCAGCGACAAGCGCAAGGTTGTCGAGGAGCTTAAGCAGCTAGCCGCAAGTTCAAAGTGCGTTTGGCTAGCCTCCGATGAGGATCGCGAGGGAGAGGCCATCGCCTGGCACCTGAGCGAAGTGCTTGGATTAGAGATAGATCAGACTAAGCGCATCGTCTTTCACGAGATCACCGAGCGCGCCGTATTGAATGCAATCGAGAACCCGAGAAGGGTCGACATGAACCTAGTCGACGCCCAGCAGGCGCGCCGCGTGTTGGATAGACTTGTGGGCTTTGAGCTCTCGCCAGTACTCTGGAAGAAGGTGCGACCAAAGCTCTCGGCGGGTCGCGTGCAGAGCGTCGCCGTTAGGCTTATCGTCTCGCGCGAGAGGGAGATTATCTCGTTCGCCTCAACGCCATACTATCGCGTTGTAGCTCAATTCCATAGCTCCGATTCAAAGGCGGTATTCAAAGCCGAGCTGCCAACACGATTGGAGAGCAAAGAGCTGGCCGAGCAGTTTTTGCAAGACTCCATAGGCGCCGATTTCACAGTGGGCAAAGTCGAGGAGAAGCCCTCGCAGCGCCATCCTGCCCCGCCATTTACAACATCAACTCTTCAGCAGGAGGCTGGCCGCAAGCTAGGCATGTCTGTATCGCAAACCATGTCTGTAGCGCAGAAGCTCTATGAGCAGGGTCTTATCACCTACATGCGTACCGACTCGGTAAACCTATCGCAGCAGGCCATAGCGCAATGCAAGGAGGAGATCACCAAAAATTATGGCGAGAACTACTCCGCCTCGCACAACTATAAGACCAAGACCAAAGGCGCACAAGAGGCGCACGAGGCGATCCGCCCATCATATATCAACCGCCATTCGATCGAGGGCAGCGCTGGCGAGAAGCGGCTCTATGAGCTAATCTGGAAGCGCACGCTAGCATCGCAGATGGTGCCTGCGCAGATCAACCGCACAGTTATAAACATAGATCGCAGCGGCAAAAAGGCGACGCTCACAGCTACAGGCGAGGTTATCACCTTTGATGGCTTTATGAAGCTCTACTCTGAATCCTCGGATGATGATAGCCAGGGCGGCGAGAGCTCTAAAGAGGGGCTTTTGCCAAAGCTTGCCGTTGGCCAGAGGCTTGAGGTTAAGGATATCACCGCGACTGAGAGATACACTCAGGCCCCTGCAAGATATAACGAGGCATCGCTTGTTAAGCGCCTCGAGGAGCTGGGCATCGGTCGTCCATCTACCTATGCACCAACCATTTCGACAATCATCGCCAGGGAGTATATCGTCAAGCAGAATCGCGAAGGCACGGCGCGCGACTACCTTCAGATGAAACTCACAGGCACCAAGATAGCATCAAAGAGCCTCACCGAGAGCGTGGGCAAGGAGAAGAGCCGCCTCTCGCCAACCGACATCGGCATGATGGTAAACGACTATCTTGAGTCGCAATTCTCCTCTATCCTCGACTACAACTTCACCGCCAGCGTCGAGAAGGAGTTTGACCGCATCGCCGATGGAGATATCGCCTGGGCAGAGATGATCGAGAGCTTCTACAAGCCATTCCATGAGCTGGTCGACCAGGCTATCGAGACTCAAAATCTACGCTCCTCGCACGAGCGTATTCTGGGTGCCGACCCAAGTGGCGCCGAGGTGAAGGCGCGCATCGGCCGATATGGCCCGATGGTTGAGATCGCCGTGGGCGAGGGCGAGAAGCCGCGCTACGCGGCGCTAAAGAGCGGCCAGCTAATTGAGTCGATCACCCTAGAGGAGGCTCTAGAGCTCTTCGCGCTGCCACGAAATCTCGGCGAGTTTGAAGAGGCTGATCTTGTTGTAGGCATCGGCCGCTTTGGCCCCTATGTGCGCCACGGAAAGAGCTTCGCCTCGCTGGCCAAGACGGACGACCCCTACACTATAAACTACGATCGCGCCGTGGAGCTAGTCGTCTCGGCACGCGAGGCTAAGGCGGCGGCCAACACCCCGCTCAAGAGCTTTGAGGAGGAGCCCGATCTACTAATAAAGAGCGGCCGCTATGGCCCATATATCGCATATAACGGCAAAAACTACCGCGTCCCAAAGGGCACAGCCCCCGAAGAGATTACACTTGAGCAGGCTATGGAGATAATAAAAAAATCCAAGAAATAGTCCGGCTAAAAGTTGGTGTATAGAGTTCCGATGCTACGCTTGATAGCTCTCACCTCGGTGGGAATTATCCTGGCGTGGCATCTCTCGTTTAGCCCCACCACACTCTTTATATGCCTCAGCTTATGCGCTGTGATTTCAATGATCTCGCCATCGCAGACATCTATCGCCCTCACAATCATCTTCATCGGCTCGCTTCTATCATCATCACAAGCCAAAGAGAGCAATCCTCCTCTGCACAACCTCGCCGCAGAGCGCCTCGAGAGGCTAAATCTGGGCGAGCAGAGCGAGAGCATAGCGCGCAGAATAACCATCGGCAGCGATCTACCCTTGGATAGAGATAGGCGCCAAGACTACACACAAAGTGGCCTGGCGCACCTGCTCTCAATATCGGGGCTGCATGTGGGCATTGTTCTACTTATCATCAGCGCCCTGCTGCGAGCTATCGTTCTTCTTCGGCATGGATTTATTATCTACAATCTAACCATCCTCGCCACACTCTGGCTATTTGCATTGAGCACCTCGCTCAACCCAAGCATAGTGCGCGCTGTAACGATGGCATCTATATTTATCATATCCAGACTACTCTCGCTGCCGAGCAACAGCATAAACACACTCTTTGCCACGGCACTTATAATGACCATCTTCGATGCTCACATAATCTTCGATGTAGGATTTCAACTCTCGTTTATCGCCGTCTTTGCACTCTTTGTCTGGGCACTTCCCCTCTGCTCGCTATGCTTTGGGCTAATAGCTCCACTCCGATATCTGCTATGCAATATCATCATCAGCACCATCTGCACCCTAGCTCTCGCCCCGATGATGTGCTACTACTTTGGCCAGATATCGCTTCTGGGTATCTTGCTCACCCCCATAACCCTACCCATAAGCTGCGTGATAATAGCCTCGTCGCTTCTATGGATTGCCCTACCCATCGCGCCACTCGCCGCGCCGCTCACTAATATCATCCATCGGAGCGTAGAGCTACAGAACTCGCTTGCCTCTTGGGGCAGCAGCAGAGGGTGGGGCATTGTTGGCGCAGAGCCCAATCTGCCTATCACCCTCACTATCTACACTTTATTTTCGATTCTTAGCATATATATACTCCATAAAAGATATAAATCCAAATAATTGTCGTACCTTTGCGCCGAACAATTATATAGAAGAAAACATTGCAAGATCAATTTGAAATGCTAGGTCTCTCTGAGGAGATGCTTAGAGCCATTAAGGCCAAAGGATTTGAGAGTCCTACACAAATTCAGTCGCTAGTCATTCCACGCTTTTTAGAGAGCGAAAACGACATCATCGCACAATCACAGACGGGAACGGGCAAAACTGCTACATTTGGTATTCCAATCATGCAGCAGATCGAGAGCGAGCAGCCGGGCGTTAAAGCCATCGTACTAGTGCCCACACGCGAGCTAGCGATCCAGGCCGCCGAGGAGCTACACACATTCAACGCCGAGCGCCGCCTCGCCATCACAGCTATCTATGGAGGCGCCGCCATGAGCGAGCAGCTTCGCCGCCTTTCTAAGGGTGTGGATATCGTCGTAGGCACACCAGGTAGAACACTAGACCACATTCGTCGTGGCACACTTAAATTAGGAGATGTAAAGTTCCTCGTCCTCGACGAGGCCGACGAGATGCTCAATATGGGCTTTATCGAGGATGTGGAGGAGATCATGAGCCACACGCCGGAGAATCGTCGCGTGATGCTCTTCTCGGCCACCATGCCTAAGCGCATCGTAAACCTCTCGGAGCGATATATGAAAGAGGTGGAGATCGTCAAGGTTGCCGCCAAGCAGCTCACAACCGAGCTCACCGAGCAGATCTACTTCGAGGTTAGAGAGAGCGATAAATTTGATGCCCTCACACGCATTATCGACATCGAGAGCGACTTCTATGGCATCATCTTCTGCCGCACCAAGATCAGCGTCGACGAGGTAGTCAACCGCCTACTAGAGCGTGGCTACGCTGCCGATGGCCTCCACGGCGATGTGTCGCAGGCGCAGCGCGAGAAGATACTTCGCAAATTCCGCGAGAAGCAGGTCAACATCCTTGTTGCCACCGATGTTGCCGCGCGCGGTATTGATGTAAATAACCTAACACACGTTATCAACTACGCCCTGCCACAGGATTCGGAGAGCTACGTTCACCGTATCGGAAGAACCGGCCGCGCCGGAAACCAGGGCACAGCGATCACCTTTATCACCCGCGGCGAGATGCGCCAGTTTGGATTCATAAAGCGTGATATCAATGTAGATATTAAGCGCGAGGAGCTACCCTCGCCTCAAGATATTGTGGCGATGAAGCGCAACAAGATCAAGGATGATCTTCGCGAGATAATCACCACCGACACCTATCGCGACCACATCGACATGGCGCAGGAGCTGCTCGAGATGCACTCGCCAGAGGTTGCCCTCGGCGCACTACTTCGCCTTGCATTCCGCAGCGAGCTCGACGAGCGCAGCTATCCCGAGATCCGCTCATTCTCGGTCGACAGAAGGGGTACGGCGCGCATCTTCCTAGCCGTTGGAAAGCGCGACGGCTTCACCGGCCGCAAGATTGTGGATATGCTCAAGGAGCGTTGCGGCCTACGCGACAAGCACATCGACGATGTTGCGATCCTAGATAACTACTCATTCGTGAGCGTGCCATTCTCGGATGCCGAGAGCGTGGTTAAGGAGCTTGGTGCATATCGTGGCCGCCCAATGGCCGAGATCACCAAGGATAGCGGCGAGCGAGGTGATCGCGCTAGCAAACCTCGTCGCAGCGAGCGCAGTGATCGCCCCGAGCGATCAGATCGTGGCGGACGTGGCGGCTTCGAGCGCCCATCGCGCAGATCTTCGGATAGGAGTGATCGCCCTGAGCGCAAGCGCACAGATAGCGTTCCTCGCAAGCACGAGATGAACCGCGATAGCTTCCCAAAGAGGGAGAACCACCCATCAATGATGTCTAGCGAGGGTTTCGACTGGTCGATCTTCTCAGAGGGTGGCAACACCTGGGGCAAGGAGAGCAAGGGCAAGAAGGTTAAAAAATAGAGCCTCACCATAACTGAAGCGGCAGCAGGATATCTCCTACTGCCGTTTTTTTCTTTCTTCGGTCATCTCTTCTCGTCATTACGTCTACCCTCATGTCATCGCAACCTCCCCCACGTCATTGCGGACTTGATCTAATCGTGCCCAAAATAAAAGGCAGACTATTTCCATATTCGCACCTCACACCGCACCTGCGTCATTGCGGCCTCCGAGCCGCAATGACGGACAAGAAGGAGATCGCAATGACGTGAGATGCGATATTATTCGGTTCGAGGGCGGCTGCCTATCGGCGGCGATTAATCTTAGGGCGGTTGAGCCAAAGAGCATTGGGATTATAAGAGCGGAAGCTGGAGAGCTTTTTATCTCGTTGTGATATATTCAATCGCTTGCGATCAATATCATAGCGCTCTAGTTGCCAGTCGATGGCGAGGATCTCGTCATCCCATATAATTCCGCTCTGCGAGGTGGGATCATCCTCCCGAGAGGCCAGCTCAACAACCTCGGTATCGGCCTCCAGGGTCAGAAATCCATAGCCATAATAGGGGGGAATATAGAGCATAGATCCATTCTCGACCGATAGATTGGCCGAGTGTGCAGCGCCATACTCCTTGCTCTCGGGGCGGAGATCGACACCCACAGCCAGAACGCTGCCAGAGCTCACCCTTAGAAGTCGAGCCTGGGCATCGCGGCGCTGGAAGTAGATGCCGCGCAACACACCTCGAGGGTATCTCTCAACTCTCTGCTGCACGAAATTATCGCCAGGCGACAAAAGCTCATTGAGCTCAGAATTTTCAACAGCAGAGAGGAGCTCATCCGCAACAGGGGCTGTGCCCTCGGCGAACTTAACGATCATTATCCCCTCAACCGGGGTGGGCTTTACAATAAACTTCGACATATTTGTTCAAAATAAAAAAAAGCTAACCAAAGAAATTTCAATGGTTAGCTTGCTGCTTTAGTACCCCCTCAGGGGCTCGAACCCTGGACCCCAACATTAAGAGTGTCGTGCTCTACCAACTGAGCTAAAGAGGCGTTTGCGGTTGCAAATATAGGGGCTTTATTTGGATTTGCAAAATATTTAATAGAAAATTTATGAAAAAAGTTTATTTACACCATTTCAAGCCAACAATAGCGCTATTTGAACACAACTTTTTTGGGCAAAGCCGCGCTAGATCTGCCAAGAATGGTTATCTTTGCAGATCGAAATTTAAATAAAAATATATATGGCTTTACAATGCGGTATTGTAGGTCTGCCCAATGTGGGCAAATCTACGCTGTTCAACTCTCTATCCAACGCTAAGGCGCAGGCGGCTAACTTCCCATTCTGCACCATCGAGCCCAATGTGGGCGTAATCACCGTTCCGGATGAGAGGCTAATAAAACTCGCCGAGATCGACAAACCTAAGAAGATCATCCCGACAACCATCGAGATCGTAGATATCGCCGGCCTTGTCAAGGGCGCCTCTAAGGGCGAGGGTTTGGGAAATAAGTTCCTGGCTAATATCCGCAACACCAACGCCATCATCCACGTTTTGCGCTGCTTCGAGAGCGGCAACATCACCCACGTGGATGGATCTGTAGATCCAGTCCGCGACAAGGGTGTGATCGACACCGAGCTACAGCTTAAGGATCTTGAGACTGTAGAGTCGAGAATATCAAAGTGCCAGAAGCAGGCCGCCGCCGGCGATAAGACAGCTAAGCGCCAGCATGAGATCCTTATGCTCTATAAGGGGGCACTTGAGCAGGGCTTGAGCGCCAGAACTATAAAACTAGAGAAGGAGGATAAGAAGATCGTAGCAGATCTAAATCTACTTACCGACAAGCCGGTTCTATACCTATGCAACGTCGACGAGAAGAGCGCCGCAACGGGCAATGAGCACACCGAGGCCTTGGCCGCAGCGATTGCCGACGAGCAGGCCGAGATGCTAATCGTGGCGGCAGCCGTGGAGGCCGACATCGCCGAGCTGGAGAGCTATGAGGAGAGGCAGATGTTCCTAGAGGATCTAGGGCTTAAAGAGTCGGGCGTTGCGCGCCTTATAACCTCGGCATATAAGTTGCTGGAGCTAGAGACATACTTTACGACCGGAGTGCAGGAGACCCACGCTTGGACATACACCAAGGGGATGAAGGCGCCGCAGGCCGCAGGCGTTATCCACTCGGACTTTGAGCGCGGCTTTATCCGCGCCGAGGTTATCAAGTATAACGACTATATGGAGCTAGGATCCGAGCGCGCCTGCCGCGAGAGTGGCAAGATCGGCATCGAGGGTAAGGAGTATGTTGTTCAGGATGGTGATATTATGCACTTCCTATTTAATGTATAAAGCATGACAAGAGAGAGAAGAGTGCGCTTTGCGCCAAGCCCAACCGGGCCGCTACATATGGGTGGCGTTCGCACCGCCCTATACAACTATCTATTTGCCCGCTCGGGCGGTGGCAAGATGATCCTCAGAATCGAGGATACCGACTCGCAACGCTTTGTTGAGGGCGCCGAGGAGTATATCATCGCCTCGCTAAAGTGGTGCGGCATAGAGATCGACGAGGGTGTTGGCGTTGGTGGCCCACATGCGCCATATCGCCAGAGCGAGCGTCGCGAGATATATCTTAAATATGCCCTAGAGCTCATTGAGAAGGGGTGGGCATACTACGCCTTCGACACCGCCGCCGAGCTAGATGCTAGGCGCGCCGAGGCTGAGGCTGCCGGATCTGCCTTCTCCTATAACCACTCTGTGCGCGAGCAGCTCGCAACATCGCTCGCCATGAGCGCCGAGGAGGTAGAGGAGCGCATTGCACGGGGCGATCAATATGTGATCCGCTTCAAAATGCCGGTGGATGAGATGGTTGAGATGGATGATCTGATTCGCGGCAATGTAAAGGTAAACAGCTCAACGCTAGATGATAAGGTACTCTACAAATCGGCCGATGCCCTGCCAACCTACCACCTTGCAAATGTGGTGGATGACAAGCTAATGGAGATCTCGCACGTAATTCGTGGCGAGGAGTGGCTGCCATCATTGCCTCTGCACTATCTTCTATACAAAGCCTTTGGATGGGAGGATCTGCGCCCCGAGTTTGCCCACCTTCCGCTGCTGCTAAAGCCCACGGGCGGCGGCAAGCTATCAAAGAGGGATGGCGACAAGCTAGGCTTCCCCGTATTCCCGCTACAGTGGACAGCCCCCGGCGGCGAGAGCTCGCGCGGCTATCGCGAGGATGGCTACTTTGCCGAGGCATTTATCAACCTACTAGCGCTGCTAGGGTGGAACCCCGGCACCGAGCAGGAGCTCTTTACGATGGATGAGCTAATCAACTCATTCTCGCTAGAGCGCGTATCTAAGGCGGGAGCGCGCTTCCAGCCCGAGAAGGCCAAGTGGTTCAACGCACAATATATGCACCGCAAGAGCGACGAGGAGCTAGCCGAGATCTTCCAGCCAATCCTAAAAGCGAATGGCGTCGAGGTGAGCGATTATCTAGCAGGCAAGGCGGCCGGCATCATGAAGGAGCGCGCAAGCTTCTCGACCGATCTTTGGGATCTCACTTCATACTTCTTTGTTGCCCCCTCGGAGTATGATGCCAAGCAGGTTAAGAAGTATTGGAAGGGTGAGAACCCACGCATTATCGCCGAGGTGAGGGATCTGCTCGCCACAATCGAGGATTTCTCGCTGGAGAACACCGAGAGCATCGTCCACGCCTGGATCACAGAGAGGGGCTATGGCATGGGGCAGGTGATGAACACTCTGCGCCTGGCGCTTGTGGGGGCCGGCAAGGGGCCCGGCATGTATGATGTGACATCGTTTATTGGCCGCCAGGAGTGCATCGTGCGTATTAATAACTTAATAGAAAAACTACCTATAACCGAATAAAACCAAACAAACCAAAATGGAGATTCAACAACACATCTATGGCATGAACGCCGAGGGCGAGGCCATAATAATCTACACCATGAAGGGCAGCAATGGCTCTCAGGTACAGATCTGCAACCTAGGTGCAACGATCACCTCAGCCATCATGCCCGACAAGGATGGCAAGCTGGCCGACGTTGTGCTAGGCTTTGAGGATCTAGAGAATATGCTTAAGGATTCGGCAAGCTGTGGCCGCACCGTGGGTCGCGTGGCAAACCGCATAGCCGATGGCAAGATGACAATCGAGGGCACGGAGTACAACCTAGCTGTCAACAACGGCCCCAACCATCTGCATGGCGGCCTGGTGGGCTTCGGATCAAGGATCTGGGAGAGCCGCGTTGAGACCAATCGCGTGGTGATGTCGCTCCTCTCCGAGGATGGCGACCAGAGCTACCCCGGCGAGCTAAATGTAGAGGTTGCATTCGACTTCGATGACGAGGGTCAGCTAGAGCTCACGATGATGGCTAAGAGCGACAAGACCACCGTTGTTAATCTCACTAACCACGCCTACTTCAACCTATCGGGCGACACGAATACAACCATCGAGGATCACGAGCTACAGCTCTGCTCAACAAAGGTTCTAGAGGCCAACGCCGTACAGATTCCAACAGGCAAGGAGCTTGAGGTGGCGGGTACGCCGATGGATTTTAGCTCGTTCCGAATTTTGGGCGAGGGTCTTCACGAGGAGTTTAACCACATAAAAGATTTCCGCGGCTATGACCACTTCTTCGTGGTGGATGGCTACAAGAAGGGGGTCTTGGCCGAGAATGCCGTGCTGCGCGATCCTAAGAGCCGCCGCTCGCTAACGGTGCTCTCATCGCTTCCGGGGCTTATGGTCTATACTGGCAACTGGCTCGCCGCCGGATCGCCCATCACCAAGGGGGGCAAGCCCTACCTGCCATATCAGGGTGTGGCGCTAGAGTGTCAGTACCACCCCGATGCCATCAACCAGCCATCGTTCCCATCTATCGTGCTCCCCGCCGGCGAGCTCTATTGCGAGAAGATTGTCTTTAAGTTTGGGACTTACTAAAGAGATAAGTAGTGTAAAACAATTATTGCCATATTTTTAACAGCACTCTTGAAGTGATATTTTTCACTATTAAATCTCAATATAGAATAACTATATTTTCAATTCAATAGCAAAAAATCTCATCTCCAATAGCACTCTTAAAAACACACCAATAATTATTTTACCCTACTTACAATCGATAAAAAACCTGCGATCGAATTGATTGCAGGTTTTTTTGTGTTATCTTTGTGATACCTAAACTTAACCAAGATGATAAAGAGAATACTTACAACCCTAGCAGCGATAGCAATAGCTATAGCAGCAAGCGCAAATGTGCAGCCACAACTCTCTTCGGCGAGCTTCTTCGCAATTGAGGGCTCACCGCGCACGGTGGAGAACTTCAACTATGGATGGCGCTTCTACAAGGGCGAGATGCCAGGCGCCGAGGCTGCGGGCTTCGACGACAGCACATGGGAGGCGGCCTCGCTACCCCACGGCCTAGAGATATCGGAGGAGAATGCCAGCGGAGGGAGAAACTACCAGGGCAAGGCGTGGTATCGCAAGCGCTTCACCCTCGGCGCCGAGCAGCTCAAAAAGGAGATAACCATCTACTTCGAGGCGGTGATGGGCGAGGCTGTGGTGTGGATAAACGGCACCGAGGTGGCGCACCACTATGGCGGCTATCTCCCATTTGCAGCCAAGATCTCAGAGCTTCTCACCGATGGCGAGAATGTTGTGGCGGTGATGGCCGACAACTCAAACTCTACCCTCTACCCTCCCGGCAAGGTTCAAAATGGGCTGGACTTTTCATATCTGGGCGGCATCTACCGCGATGTGTATATCATCACCACCGCCGAGCAGCACATCACCCTGCCGCAGCTATCAGAGCGCGTGGCGGGCGGCGGCGTATTCGTCGCAACGCTTGAGGCTAAGGGCGACAGGGCCACAATCAACATCCGCAGCGAGGTTGAAAATAGCGCAAAGAAGAGCGCAAAGATCACCCTCAAAAGCACACTAGAGGATATCAACTTTAAGGAGATCAAGAGCCTAAGCAGCAGCGCAACAATCAAGAGCGGCGCCACACACCAATTTGAATCCAGGATGGCGGTCGGCGGCGTAAAGCTCTGGCACCCAGAGGATCCTGCGCTCCACTATATCCGCACCGAGGTGATCGTTGGCGGCAAGGTTGTCGACTCGCACCGCACACGCTTTGGTATTCGCACCATCGAGATGACGGGGCGCAAGGGTCTCTATATCAACTCGGAGCCCTACACCACCAAGCTGATCGGCGTAAATCGCCACCAGGATTATGTATATGTAGGCAACGCCCTGCCCAACTCCGGACAATGGCGCGATGTGAAGCTGCTGCGCGAGGGCGGATCTAATATCATCCGCGCCGGCCACTACCCCATGGATGACGCCTTCTATGACGCCTGCGATGAGTTTGGTATGTTTGTCACCACGGCCAACCCCGGCTGGCACTTCTTCAACTTCAAGAACCCGCTCTTCGAGCAGAGGGTATACGAGGATACCAGGGCACTAGTTCGCAAGGATCGCAACCGCCCATCCATGATAATGTGGGAGACAGCGCTCAACGAGACCCCAACGCAGCCCGATCACGTTATGAATCAGATGCATAAGATCGCCCACGAGGAGTATCCATTCCCCGGCCTCTACACCGTAACCGACTATGATGAGGCCAAGCGCGCCGGCCTCGATCTGCAATATCACGGCACCGACCCCGACGTAAACTCATTCACGCGCGAGTGCGGCGATGGGCCATCGGTCGACAACTGGTATTCGCACAACTCCATAATGCGCACCAAGATGGAGTGGGGCGAGAGGCCACAGCTTGCTCAGAGCGAGCTTATTGCCGAGACCCTAAATAGCCTCCACTCAACCCCCGTGCATCGCCTGGGCGGCGCACTATGGGCTGGCATTGAGCATCAGCGCGGCTACCACCCCGATCCATTCTGGGGCGGCCTATTGAATCTATATCGCCTGCCGAAATACTCCTACTGGCTATATAAGAGCCAATATGAGACCGCCTATCGCATTAAGGGCGAGGAGGTTGGCGCGATGATAAAGATCGTAAATGAGCTGACTCAAGCCTCCGATGCCGCCGTCTACATCTACAGCAACTGCCAAGAGGTGCGCCTTATAATGGATGGCAAGGATATGGGCAAGATAGCCCCATCGGCCGACAAGCGCTATCAGCACATGCCCCACGCGCCATTTATCTTTGAGGATGCATTCAGCCTCTACAACTTCAAGACCCCCGGGCGCAACAAGGCCTTTGTGGCGGAGGTCGTAGCCGAGGGGTATATCAATGGCGAGAAGGTGGCCGAGGATAGGAGATTATATCCATTGCGCTCGGAGGCGCTGGCTCTAGAGGTTGACTACGCCGGCGCCGAGCTCACGGCCGATGGCAGCGATTTGATCCCGGTGCGCGCTACGATTGTCGACATCAACGGCACGCCAAAAGTTCTAGCCTCTGAGTATGTGCACTTTACCATCGAGGGCGAGGGCGAGATCATCGGCTCATCGGCTAACTTTGCTAACCCATTCAAGACACAATTTGGCAAGGCCACGATCCTGGTGCGCGCTACTACCACGGCTGGCAAAATAAAAGTAACAGCCTCTGCTAGCGGCCTTAAGGGCGCCTCGATCGAGTTTGAGAGCAAGAGCGCCACCATGCCGATGCTATATGATAGCTCGTATGCCGCCGCCTCAAAAAAGGCCGAGGGTGACAGAGTTATCATCATCGAAAAGCAGGGCGACAAGGGCTCGTCGAGCGCCAAGATGCAGGAGGAGATCTTGCGCTTGCAGCAGGAGATTGTGGGCAAGGATCAGGAGCTTATGGAGCTTAGGAGCACTATTAATCAGGATTAAATGAGTTACATCGTAAAGATCGAGAATGGCCAGACGCGCCAGCCACAATTTAAATTAGGCGCGCCACTTAATCTTAGCATCAAGAGCGGCGAGCAGCTGGCGATCGTTGGCCCCAACGGTGGCGGCAAGAGCATAATCACCGGCATAATCACCGGCTCGCACCCTCTGCGCGGCGCGGGGGTGGAGTATGATTTCGGCGCGGGGGCTTCCAGCTCGGTCTACGATAACATAAAATATATCGCCTTTCGCGACTCCTACGGCGCTAGCACCGACAGCGGCTACTACCTGCAGCAGCGCTGGCACTCCTATGTCGACGACGAGGCGCCGCTCGTGGGCGATATGCTCCCCGCGAGCGAGGACGAAGCTCTGCGCAAGGAGCTATTCGCGCTCTTCGGTATTGAGAAGATGCTCCACCGCCGCGTGGTGATGCTCTCCAGCGGCGAGCTGCGCAAATTTCAGATTACCAAAGCATTACTCACAACACCCAAGCTGCTGATAATGGACAATCCATTTATCGGCCTCGATGCCCCCACGCGCGGCGAGCTCTCGCGGCTCTTTGGCGAGCTGGTCGCACTCGGGCGCTGCCAGGTGATCCTTTCACTCTCCAAGAGCGACGATCTGCCACCATTCATAACCCACGTTGTGGAGGTGCGCGAGCGCTGCTGCTCCGAGAAGATGAGCGCCGAGGAGTACAATGCCTCGCGCGCGAGGTTTTCATCGCCTCTACTCAGCGAGCGCCAGCACGAGCTGATCGCCACGGCGCCAACTATTGTTGAGCCTAGCGATAAGGAGGAGGTTGTAGCGCTGCGCAAGGTGGGGATTAAATATGGTGACCGACAGATACTTAAAGCGCTTGACTGGCAGATATTGCGCGGCGAGAGGTGGGCGCTGAGCGGCGAGAATGGCGCCGGAAAGTCTACCCTGCTGAGCCTTGTTTGCGCCGACAATCCGCAGAGCTACGCCTGCGATATATCGCTATTTGGTGCGCGCCGCGGCTCGGGCGAGAGCATCTGGGATATCAAGCGCCGCATCGGCTATGTCAGCCCCGAGATGCACCGCGCCTATATGATGGATCTGCCGGCGCTAGATATTGTCGGCAGCGGCCTGCACGACAGCATTGGGCTCCATCGCCGCCTCAGCGAGGAGCAGCGCGAAGTGGCGCTTCGATGGATGGAGATATTTGAGATCTCGGAGCTCGCCACGCGCAGCTTCATGCAGCTCTCTAGCGGCGAGCAGCGCCTTGTACTTCTTGCGCGCGCCTTTGTCAAAAGTCCTGAACTACTGATACTTGACGAGCCTCTCCATGGCCTCGACCTCCGCTTTCGCCGCCTGACACTTGAAATTATCGAGAGCTACTGCCGCCGCGCCGATCGCACGCTGATAATCGTCACCCACTACAAGGAGGAGCTGCCCGGCTGCATCACCCACTCGCTGCACCTGCTTCGAAATTAATCTGCTCGAATAGATCTACGACTGCCACATATCACATGCCATTGCGGTTGCTTCATTGCGGCCTCCTCTCACACGTCATTGCGGCCCCCTCTCACACGTCATTGCGGCCTCCGAGCCGCAATCTCTAATTATCTGAATATCAGTCGCATTGAGATTGCGGGTCAAGCCCGCAATGACGGGGGAGGGGGTGAATTGTCGCACGCTTTTCCCGAGCGCTTTATGCACGATTATTTCGCGCGCTTTATGCTGAGTGGTGGATGAGATTTTTTAGATCGTGCACAAGGCAGCGAGGGAGCATACTTAGGTATGTGACCGAGCGAGCTTATGCAGGATCTGAAAAATATCGCACGATGATCGCGCGCTTTATGCTGAGTGGTGGATGAGATTTTTTAGATCGTGCAGAAGGTGGAGAGGGAGCATACTAGAGTATGTGACCGAGCGAGCTTATGCAGGATCTGAAAAATATCGCCGCCAATCAGTATAAAGTGAGGGAGCATACTTAGGTATGTGACCGAACAGGCTTGGGTAGGATCTGAAAAATATCGCCGCCGGGCACACTAAAGAAAAAAAAAGTGAGGCAAATCGTAGGTATTCAGACCTAAGCTCGCGAACCACCACTTACTTAGTCTTAGCAGCCAAACGCTGCAACCTGCGACTCTCCTCAACCAACCTAAACTAACCTAAATGAACTTTAAAACTTCTCTGCAAAGATAGGGCAAAAAATCTTGTGTTGCAAATTTTTTATTCAAAATTTTCATTAATTAACAACTTTGTAACATCTTTTATCCCAAAACAACAAAAACCACCCTAACAAAGAGTGGTTTTGTTGCAAATCTATTTATAAAAATATTTAGAATCTAGTCATTGGCTCGATGCACTCCTCGACAAGAGTTGCGGTGTTGATGCGCTTTGGGGTGGGATCATAGGAGTTCATGCCATCGAAGCAGCGCTTTATTGCCGTGCGATAGTAGCTCTTGTTTGGCATCGTCTTGCGATACTCATCAAGATAGAGACCGATCTTATCGAATGGGATAGGCTCAAAGCCCTCAACATCGCGCACGAGGGTGAAATCCATATTATCATAATTCCTAAAGAGAGATGGGTCGCCCTGGATATCATTCTCAAGGGTCACCTTAGCGATAAGCCCCTCGGGGAAGGTGTCGATGCTGGTTGTATTATGCTTGTTGCCATAGTAGATATTATTCTGAATAGTGCAGTATATCGGCCAGGTGCGCCCCAGCTCGCCGCTCTCGCGCATCACCTTTCCAAAGAGCGGATATTTACTAGCCCACGGCTCCCTGTTCCACGCCTCCTTGCCCAGCTCGGCCTCTACGCGCCCGACGAAATCCTCCTTAAGCCCTGCATAGTTGCTATTTGGATTGGTCGCAATATCGTTTACGATGCGCAGCGCCCTGGCGCCCCAGTTGCCACGCACAAAGGTGCCATGGAGCGATTCGAGGAAGATGTTGCCGATCGAACTGCTGCCGCCTCCCGAGTTGAGATAGACACCTATATCGCACGTTTTATAGAGTATATTACCGATGCACGAGCCGCCCGACTGGTGGTCGTCGAGATAGATGCCGTTGCGCCCATACTTCTTATCCGGCGTGCGCATTAGGTGGTGGATAAAGTTGTGGCGATAGACGTTGCCATAGCCCGCCATATCGGCACCGGAGTAGACCGCGCCGCCGTCGCCCTCCTCGTAGCCCACGTTGAAGATCTCGTTCTTCTCGATAAGCTGATCGTTGCCATTAACAATAAGGACTTGACCTATTGAGTTGTGAACCAGATTATTGGAGAAGCGATTTCCAACGCCAGTTATTGAGATATTGACCTTCTCGTGGGTGAATTTCTTCTGATAGAAGTGGCAATTCTCCACATAGTTGTGCCCAGGGGTGATATCCTCGGCCGAGCGGCTGCCTCCGCGACATACGGCATGCACATTTAGATCTATCAGATCGCAACCTCTCACTCCATTATGCTCGCCTCTGATCTCCACTCCCGTTGCGGTGCTAGAGCTAATTTTCGCCCCGGCGATAAGGTTATACGACCCGCCGAGGATATCATAGACCGCACCTTTGCCCACATTCTGCACATCAATACCTATAATATGAACATGCTTAGTATCCTTGAGGCGGATAAAGCCATCGGCCACGGGCAGACCCAGGCGGTAATCCCGGGTGAGCTTCTCGACGGGGTAGATATAGAGCTCGTTTGTCTTGGTGTCGAAGTACCACTCGCCAGGCTTATCCACCTCGCACAAAAGCCCATAGACCTTAAATGGCTGCGCCTTGAGCCAGGCAAATCCATACGAAAAGACCTCGGCCAGGCGTATGCTCTTCGTCTCGGCGTTGGCCGAATGGATCTTCATCGAGCTCAGCTTCCAAATAGCCTCATAGTAGCCCGTGAAGTCGTTTCTCCTATTATCGCGCGCCAGCTCGGCCTCCCATTGCTCCCATGTGCCTCCCATCAGCTCCTCGCCAACAGAGATGCCAGCCTGAGCGCCGCGCGGATCCTCGAGCGAGCCTCGCCACCACATGGAATGGTCGGGGTCTTGGTGCGGCGGGCATGCAGCCCTGATGCCGAAGCCCTGCTTCGATTTGGGCACACCTGGAGGGAAGCTCTCATCCACAACCGGGGTGGTGCTCAGCTCGGCATAACCCTCATTGGGGTAGAGCGAGGGCATATAGAGGTCGTCGTTGAAGGAGAGCCCGACAACCAGATTGTCGCTTAGGGTCTTGATGATATATGGATCTGCGATCCTCTTAACCAAGATCTTATCCTGGGCTGACTTGGCTAGGCGCGCCTTCGCCTCGGCCGAACGGACACGCTTAAACTCCTCGGGGTTGGCTACATTCGCCCTGCCATCGAAACAGACATCCTGGCCTGGTGCGGCCTGGATTATAATGGGGCTACTCACCGTTCCGGCAAACTCCTCGCCCAACTCATAGCACTCCAAAAGTGGGTATACGCCTCCCTGAAGCTCGATCTTCAAACCTCCGGCAGGCAGCCCATCTGTTTTAAGCTGCTCGGAGGCTCGTTTGATCGCCGTGGCAAAATCTACGGGCGAGGCGTGAGTGCCGCTATTACCGGGTGCGCCATCGGCGCTGACCACAATCAGCGACGAGAGCTGCGCCGGGGCGGCAACTAACTGTGAGATGCTCGCCGCTATAATTATAGCTATTGATACTATTTTTTTCATTTTTTATTAGGTTGGGTTGGTAAGCAACTGCCTCCGGCGGGCGGGGATAGCACCCCCGCTGGTGCTGTTTTTCTCCTCCTCGTTATTGCAGACGCCATCCAATCAACACGCACCAGCGGGGGTGCTATCCCCGCCCGCCGGAGGCAGTTCACTCCCCTCGCCCCACTCGCAAAGAGGCTGTTTTGGTACAAAACTGCCCATTGGGGCGTTGGCTCGTTAGAGCCAAAACTTGGTCGCTGTTGCAGAAAATACCCCCACTCGTCATTGCGACCCCCGAGCCGCAATGACGTGCGAGTGGAGGCCGCAATGACGAGGGGGGCGTGTGCAACGATATATAAACCGAAGAGCAGGAGTGCGATAGGCGATTTACAACACTCTGCAACAAAGGGCGATCACCGAGGTGACCACCCTTAATTTGGAGTATTGCTTAGGGCTACTAGTAACCCAAACTCTTCTGAGAGGCATACGAGAGCTTAAGCGCATTTGCGCGACGAAGCTCCTGCTTTACATCTGTGATGATACCCATCTTGGTGTTCTCATCCGCCTTAATACAGATTGTCATCGAGGCACGATCCGCCTCATTAAGCTGATCACGCTCACTGGCCACAAAATCGAGGATATCGCGCGTGGTCTGATATGAGTCGTTAAGCTGAATAAGCGGCGCTGTACCAAACTTCTCCTGCATAGCTAGAGCGGGAGGGCCAATATGGATATAGCTAACTAACTGCTTCTTCTCGAGCTTCTGCACCTCAGTGGCGGCTGGAAGCCTGTAGCGAACGAGCAGCTCCTGCTCGCGCATGGTGGTCGACACCATGAAGAAGAATAGGATCATGAAGATCACGTCAGGTAGCGATGCTGTCGAGATAGGGGGCAAACCTTTGTTGCCCTTCTTTTTCATTACTGCCATAACTGCTACTTTTGAATTTGACGTGGCTCAGCCTCCGAGATCTTAAGTGGAATTGCCTTGGTAATCACAGCACGGTCGTCCGACTCTAGGTCGGCATACTTTCTACCAAATTTGCGCATCGACACCTCATCTCGCACCTGGTTAAAGGCGCGTGTCAGCTCATTTTGAACCATTATATATACTTGATAGCCAGTATCACGTGTAGTCTGGAGCGAGATAACGCCCGAGCTTACAGGATATGACCACTTACTACCATCAGGCAGATCAAACTCCTTGATCTCCTTCTCGGGCAGATTATCGTCGTCCATGGGGTTCTGGATAAACTCTACAGCCTTATCCTTCAAACCCTGGATCTCGATCGTCTCACCGCCAGCCATAATCTTGCCGCTACCAGAGACGAAGACAAGCAGGAGGTTTCGCTCCTTAACTTTGATGTCCTCTTGCTGCTGATCGTCCTCGGGCATTGGTGGTAGCATACGCACCAGACCCGTATCGACATTCATTGTGGTGGCTACGAGGAAGAAGATAAGCAACAAGAAGGCGATGTCGGCCATAGAACCGGCATTGATCTCCTGAACCTTTCTTTTATTGTTTCCCATGTGTTAGCCTGCTTTAAGATTATTTGAATGCTCCGAGAACCTCCGAGACCATAGCCACAATTACGGCAGCGGCAACAGCCACATAGGTAACTAGAA
>JBCQTD010000002.1:0-122790 GCA_047178725.1 Rikenellaceae bacterium | reverse complement strand
ATGTGTTGTGTCTCTTTTTTTGATGGGTGGATCGTTGAGGCTGATCGAGGATAATTCGGAATTTCCGAACTTGTAAGAGATCCTTACGAGTTGGGTATGACACAAATATGTCATTAATCCTATTGGATAACTCGAAAATATTAGTACATTTGTGCTATCAATAGCCGTGTAGCTAATTGGTATGCAACTGCACCTCTCGAAATAGTGATATTTTGGGTGGTGCTTTTTTGTGCTTTCTAAAATTATCGGCAATTTATCGGCAAAAACAGAAAAGCAAAAACGCTAACCACTTGAAAAATAAGCGATTAGCGTTCTAAAAAGTACCCAGAGCCGGGATCGAACCGGCACGTCATTGCTGACATTGGTGTTTGAGACCAACGCGTCTACCGATTCCGCCATCTGGGCAATTTTGTTGGTTGCGGTGTTCGCTTTTAGCTAGCGACCTTGGCTTTTTTATTAGCTTTGGCGTTTGCTATTTAAAGGTGCGAAGTGTAAATCGGAGTGCAAATATATATATTATATTTTAAAATTCAAACTTTTGCTGCTATTTTCTTTCGCTATAGCTTCGCTCTGGGGCGAGCATTCACCATCAGTTGTTGAGATGTAGCTTACTCTTCGCTCTTCTGCGACTCTTTGCTCTTGGCGCGCTCCTCGGCCGATGGGCGGTTGCCGCCGCTATATAGGAATCGCTTGATCTTCTGTGTGGGCGTTTTAACAAACTCCTCCTTCTCCTCGACCACTTCTGCCAGGCGTGAGAATCGGTTCACCTTGCTATTGACATACTCGCGTATCTCTCGCATGAGCTCCTCCTTTTTGCGTTCGAAGAGCTCATATTGAGTGTCAAACTCCTCGCGTAGCTCCTCGAACTTGGCCTCAAGCTGGGCGGTGTCGAAGTTGACCAGCGCCACAAGTCTACCCTCCTGCTCGGTTACGAGCGAGTCGGCTATGACAACGTGCGAGTTGAGCACACTCTCGATCTCCTCGGGGTAGATATTCTCGCCGCTGGGCCCCAGGATCATATTCTTGAGGCGTCCTTTGATCGAGATGCGACCATCGGCGGCGATCTCGGCCAGGTCGCCAGTCCTGAACCAGCCATCCTCGGTGAAGGTGGCCTTGGTGGCCTCCTCGTTTTTGTAGTAACCCGATAGAGCGCAAGGTGTTAGCGCCACGAGCTCGCCATATCCAGTCTCGGGGTTTATGTTGTCGAGGCGCAGCTTTACATCCTTCACCGCAAAGCCGGTAGAGCCGGGTAGGACATTGCAGGGGATGGCGCCGGCCAGGATCGGAGCGGTCTCGGTGAGGCCGTAGCCTATGGCGTAGGGGAATTTAGACTCATAGAGGAAGCGCTCGGCCTGAGCATCGAGCTTGGCGCCGCCGATGCCCAGAAAGCGTAGGCGCGAACCAAAGACCTTGTGTAGCTTCTTGCCCGCTATCTTATATAGGTAGCGGCGTGTAAAGCCGACATTGTGCAGCGTGCGCCAGAAGGCGTTAGATGTAAATTTAGCTAACACCTGCGAGCGGAATATCTTCTCGATAATTAGTGGTACGATAAGCATCAGCGTAGGACGAACGCTGCGTAGTGCTGGCAGCAGAGTTGAGGCTGTGGGTGGCTTGTCGAGGTAGGTGGTTTTTACGCCATTTGCCATCGGGAAGAGCATGCCCAGCGACGACTCGTAGGTGTGCGAGAGTGGCAGAACCGAGAGAAATGAATCCTCGGGGGTGATGGGGTACAAATCGCACAGAATCTCCACCTGCTTTGCCAGGGCATGGTGTGTGAGCATCACGCCCTTTGGTGAGGATGTTGTGCCGGAGGTGTAGATTATAACTGCCAGATCCTCGGGCTTTGGCACGCCAAGCTCACCTGGGGTATTAACACTCTGCGAGATGACGCCTAGGTTTTTTGTACGTATAACCACATTTAGCGAGGCGAGGGTCTCCTTGTTTAGGCGCGAGTAGAGCCTGTCGGATACGAATAGCGCCTTAGCCTCGGAGTGTTTGATCAGCATGTCGAGTTCGTCGTTAGAAAAGTCGGGTAGCAGCGGCACAGCTACCATCCCCGAGCTAACTACAGCGAAGTAGCTCACGCACCAATTTGGCATATTGTTACTCAAGATCACCGCTCTATCCCCGGCGCTGAGGCCAGAGGCCACGAGCGAGGCTTTCACCGCCTCGACCCTCTCTCCAACCTCGGCAAAAGTTAACTCCTCGCCGCCAAACATTGCGTAGGCAGGGTTGTTGGGGTATTGCTTAAGACCAACCTGTAGCAGGTCGTAAAGTGTATTTATAACCATCTAATATTTTTGTTATCCAGCAAGTAAAAACTTTGCTATATTCGTCATAAAGATAATGTAAATTTTTATAAATTCCCTATCTTTGTGCTAAATACTCATTATGCTATACGTCGAAAATATAAAAAAATTGTCTAAAGAGGTCGGATTCGACCTCTGTGGTGTGACTTCAGCGCGCTATTTAGCCGATGGGGATGAGGCCTTAAGGCGCTGGTTGTCTGATGGGTATGGCGAGCCGTTGGGGTATATGCAGCGGAATGTGGCGCTGCGTTCAGACCCTAGGCGCTTGGTTGATGGTGCCAAGACGGTTATTGTATGCGCGATAAGCTACAAAAATCTATATAGTCTCGCTCCGGTAGAGCCTAAGATTGCCTCGTATGCCATGTGTAGAGATTATCATAAGAGTATAAAAAAGCGGCTTAAAGCTCTGTTGCGTGCCCTGCAACAGCACCACCCCTCGCTCGAGGGGCGCGTCTTTGTCGACTCGGCGCCGCTGCTCGAAAAGCGCCTGGCTGTGGAGGCGGGGTTAGGGTGGATCGGGCGGCAATCTCTGCTGGTCACCCCCGAATATGGAAGCTTTGTGCTGCTCGGCGAGCTGGTTGTGACGATCGAGGCTGAGGGATATGATAGAGCCTTTAAGGGCGAACGCTGTGGTGATTGCCGGCGCTGTGTTGAGCGCTGTCCTGCGGGTGCGATCAATGATAATAGAACAATCGACACACGGCGATGTATCTCCTGCCGCACGGTGGAGATGACCCAGGATGAGAGCGCTTTGCCGCTAGCGGGGTGGATATTTGGCTGTGATGAGTGTCAGATCTGTTGCCCCCATAATGCTGCAACACCACTTAGTCGCAATCCCGATTTTGTGCCGATAATAGCGCCGCCGACACGAGAGGAGTGGCTAGGGATGAGCGATGAGATTTTCGAGCGTGATTTTGCCACAACGCCGCTTAAGCGACGTGGCAGAGATTGCATTATTAGGTCTATAATACAATAAATATTATCCCAAAATACTCTTTTTAGACATCAAAAGCTAAAAGTTTGTATATTTTCTTGTATATTTGCCGTTAGTATATATATTTGTTTCATTAAGAATCTGTTTAAGTTTTTCTGCTTAAAAATGCTATGCGCTATTTTGCTTTGATTTTGGATTTTGATATCGCAGCTAATAGCGGGCTATTTGCAAGATAGCAAAATTCAAAAGCGAAGTGAAAGAGCCTTAGCAATTTAAGTGAGAAAAACTTAAACAGATTCTAAAAACCACGAAAAAAATATAAACAAACGGAGACAAAAATGAACAAAAGACCTACAATTATTAGACTCAGCAGCTCGCAAAATAGTGGCATTGAGTCGATTGACTTAGCCCGAAATGCAATAGGATATGTTCTCAGGGGCGAGAAACGAATCTATGAATCCGATAGTGCGATTAGCGTCAAGCGAGGTGAGGTATTCTTTTTATCATGCGCACGCCACTATGTGGAGAACATAGCACCTGCCGGGTCAACTTATGAGGAGATTAGTTTCTATATCTCAGAGGTAGATGCACAATCCATAATAACAAATTTCGATGTTAGGTTCTCCTTTAGCGCCTCGTGTGGCCATCGTTGCGAAAAGTGTGATGGCGCGCCGCATCTGAGCTATCAGCCGTGGCCGATGTTGAGCAGCTTTTTCGAGGCGGTCAATATCTATATCAGTAATGAGGGATATATTCAAGACCCATCGTGCGAGCAGATTAAGCTCAGCGAGTTGATCTATCTGATTGTTAGCAGCGATGATAACTGTCTTAAGAGTAGAATTTTGCAATCCATAGATCGTTCGCGCGCTAACTTCGAGCAGGTTATCTATTCAAATATCTTCTCGCCGCTCTCTATCGACGAGCTGGCACTTATGTGCAACCGCTCGCTCACATCGTTTAAAAAGGAGTTTAAAAGGATCTACAATCAGCCTCCGCATCAATGGTTTCTGCACCAACGCCTCTCGCATTCGCGAATGTTATTGGTTCACTCCAGCGAGCCCGTGTCGCAGATTGGCTCCAAGTGTGCCTTCCCCAATACATCGCACTTTATTAAACTCTTTAAGCGCTATTATGGCGATACGCCAGCCTCGTTTCGCTCGCATAGCGTGGTGCGCTAGTCTATTGTCTGGGATGAGCCTCAAACTCAGAGATTAGGCTCTATTTGCACCCAATCTCTTGCAGGGCACGTAGCATTACGACATCTTCGGGGTAGATAAAGGCGTAGTAGCCAATCTCGGCTAGAGGTGAATTGCGCGCTATATATGCCTTAAGTTGAGCGGCAAGGAGCGAGTGCGAGAGTTTGATCTGCTCGCGATTGGGGGCAACACCTTTTCTCTGGGCATGGGCTACAAACTCCTCGACGAGCTTCTCGTCGCTGCCGAATATCTGCTTTAGCTCATCTATGCTTGTGGCCTTGCGCAGCTCGTTGCGATGCTTGTCGGCATACTCTATAGTATAGCGATAGAGTATGTTTCGGCGTGAAACATCTAGGTAATAGTCGCTTACGGCGGTGGTGTCGGCTGCCACAAATATGTCGGGCATAATGCCGCCGCCGCCATATACCACCTTGCCGCCGGGGGTGGTAAATCGTAGCGAGTCGTCGAATGTAATCGAATCGGCCGAGAATAGCTCGTTGTGAAGATAACGATTGTAGATCTCCTGCTCATAATCTTTGCCATCGCCTTTGCGGTAGGGCTTTTGGATTGAGCGACCGGTGGGGGTGAAGTAGCGTGCTATGGTTAGTCTTATGGCTGAACCATCTGCAAAAGGCACCTGCCGCTGCACTAAGCCTTTGCCAAACGAGCGGCGGCCGATAATCACTCCGCGATCATTATCTTGTAGAGCGCCGGCTAGAATTTCGCTCGATGAGGCGCTTCCCTCGTCGATAAGCACCGCTAGCTCAAGTTTAGAGTAGCGTCCGCGTCCGTCGCTATATTCGCGCATCTGCTGCTTTGAGCGATCCTCGGTGTAGACGATAAGTTTGTTTTTTGGTAGAAACTCATTGGCTATAGATATCGCCTGGTCGAGATAACCGCCCGAGTTTCCACGTAGATCCAATATCAGGCTCTGCATCCCCGAGCGCAGCAGGCTGTCGATGCCGCTGGTGAGCTCTTCGTGTGTTGTTCTGGCGAACTGCGACATGCGCATATAGCCTACCTTGTCGCTCAAAATAAATGCTGTCTCGATGCTCTTAAGCGGGATAACATCGCGTGTGACCTCCACCTGTAAAAGCTCATCGAGGCCAATTCTCTCTAGCGAGAGCTTCACCTTCGAGCCGCGAGGGCCACGCAGCATCCTCACTACACTATCCTGGGCTATGCTCTGGCCGGCAACATCCGTCCCATCAATATTAATTATTCGATCTCCACCCATTACGCCGGCCATATCGCTTGGCCCCGAGGGGATGACGTTCAGCACGATAACCGTGTCGGTTGCCATGTTAAAGACGATGCCCACCCCCTCAAACTCTCCATCAAGAGGCTCGTTGACTCTCTGCATATCCTTGGCTGGAATATAGCTTGAGTGGGGGTCGAGCTGCTCTAGTATTGTGGGGATCACCTCATCGGAGAGCGAGTCGAGATATATCTTGTCGATATATTCGCGCTCTATCATCGAGAGGGTGGCTGTGATTTTATTATTAGGAATAGCATACTCGCGCAGCATCTTATGCAGCTCCTCGTTGCTGCCACCTCGCTCAGGGGCAACTCTTCGCCCTATAATAAGGCCACTAAAGAGTGCCACTAGTAGCAGCAGCAGATAGGTGAAGTGTTTTGCTTTAAACATATTTTCTTGTTATTTATTTTTAAATGTGTAGCTCACCCCCAGGCTCAAAACGCTCTTCAGCTGCACCTCGGGGCCCTGCGCGCGGTTGTAGTAGAGTTCAAGATTGACCATCGTGGATAGATATTTTGATGCCTTTATAGTGATGGTATTCTCCCATCGCACAGTGGGGCTAATATTCAGAAATGGCTCTTCGCCCACCGGGTCGGCCTCCCATAGGCTCATCGCGGCGCTATACTCATCATAGCTGCCTACTTTATTGCTGTGCGAGGAGAGCTGCGCCATCCAGCCATAGAAGGTGTAAAGAGTGGTGTTGTATCGCAGGAAGTCGTTTTTGCCAAAGTATCTATCGAAGTCGATCTGCACCGAGGAACCACCCTCGTAGAGCGAGCTCTTGGAGGGGCTCACACCATAGGGTTTAAGATAGGTGTAGGTGTTGCTCTCGGGGTCGCCATATTGATATTGTGCATTCTCGCGCACCTCGGCGCTGGTGACATATGTGGCACTCAAGGCTAGAGGTGAGAGGTATATCTTGACCGGGAAGCCCTTCTTGGGGCAGTTGTAGGTGAAACCGACCGATATGTCGAGATATCCCGGTGAGAGAAATGTGCTCATGAGGTTGTAGCTCTCCTGGCTATTTTGCGAGTAGTATCCATCGGCAAATTGGCTCCTGAATTTAAAGAGCGAACCGTAAGACCAATTTTTGGTCATCTTAAAGGATGGAGCTATCGAGAGTTGAAACTCATCTTGGTCTTTATACCAGATTGATTTTGATGAGCCATCGCCATTGGCATCATCCTCGTCGTCTATGCCGTAGTAGCCAAACTTGGCGCTGGCCTGGCTCGTCAGCGTGAATATGTTTTTGGTGAAGGTGTGGTTGAGCGAAAATACAAAGCGCAAGAGCAGCGTGTTGTCGCCACCCGTAGCCTCCTGCCACGAGTTGTTCATCGCCGAGAAGCTGCCCTGCAATCCGGCGTTAACCTCTAGCGCATTGCGCTCTTCGCGCTTTAGCTTTAGCTTGTGCCTTGCGTGCGAGAATGAGTAGTACTCCACATTTATATCGTTGTCCCAGATGATTGAATCCTTGAATACCACCGTTGTCTGCTCAATCGGGTCGCTATCAATCTCCATCTGAGCATGTGCAGCCATGGGTAGAAGCATGGCCAGCGCAAGAGAGATTTTTAGTATGAGATAAAACATAGCGGTCAATTTATTAATGTGCAAAAGTATGAATTTATTTGCGAAATAGCTATATTTGTGGCACACTTTTACATGTAGGATATTTATGAAATATATAGGAGCACACGTCAGCGCAAGCGGTGGGGTAGAGAATGCCCCCCGTAATGCATCAGCAATAGGGGCTAATGCCTTTGCGTTATTTACAAAAAATCAGCGCCAATGGAGCGCGCCCGCCCTTAGCGCCGGGCAGATAGAAAGCTTTAAGGCCACCTGCCAGGAGTTAGATTTTAGTGCCGGGCAGATCCTGCCCCACGATAGCTATCTCATCAATCTTGGGCATCCCGAGGCGGAGGCGCTCGAGAAGTCGCGCACGGCGTTTATCGACGAGATGCAGCGCTGCGAGCAGCTAGGGCTTGATAGGCTCAATTTTCACCCCGGCTCACACCTTAAGAAGATTTCGATTGAGGCTTCGCTCGATTTGGTTGCCGAGTCGATCAATCTCGCCCTCGCCGCCACGCAGGGGGTTACGGCCGTAATTGAAAACACCGCCGGCCAGGGCTCCAACCTTGGCTTCTCGTTCTCGCATCTGGAGCGAATTATCTCTAATGTAGAGGATCGTTCGCGTGTGGGTGTCTGTCTCGACACATGCCACACCTTTGCCGCAGGGTATGATCTCACATCACACGCGGCCGCCGAGCAGACATTTGCCGAGTTTGGAGAGGTTGTGGGCTTTGAATTTTTGCGCGGCATGCACCTCAATGATGCCCTCAAGCCCCTCTCTAGCCGAGTGGATCGCCACGCCCCGATTGGTCGTGGCCAGATCGGTATCAGCTGCTTTGAATTTATTATGGCTGATGGGCGCTTTGATAATATCCCGCTGATCCTCGAGACCCCCGATGAGAGCCTCTGGGCGGAGGAGATTGCGCTTTTGCGCTCAATGTGCAAATAAATCAACAAGGGCTAATGTGTTGGCAGCTAATATGTTGATGCGTCAAAGGGGAGTGTGTGCAAAAAAATCGGGCTAAAAAGTTTGCAGATTCAAAAATTAGCTCTATCTTTGCATCGTTGAAAAACAAAATGGTGGATTCATCTAAGGGCTAGGATACCTGCCTCTCACGCAGGACATAGGGGTTCGAATCCCCTATCCACTACTAAGGAGACTAACTTTAAAGTTGGTCTTTTTTTGTATTATAGCTACCTATTATATGCAGACCACAGCGATCATATCTATAGTAGAGATGGCGGGCACGATGGCCTTTGCCATTAGTGGCATACGCCTGGCCGCCGCCAAGCAGTTTGATCTCTTTGGAGCCTATGTCGTGGGGTTGGTTACAGCCATTGGAGGTGGTACAATCCGCGATGTACTCCTGGGGCTTACCCCCATCTGGATGGAGCAGAAGATCTACCTTATTATCACGGCGCTATCGCTCATCTTCGTTATCGCTATGGGCAAGCGGCTGCTGCTCTTTAAGAATACATTCTTTATCTTCGACACCATCGGCTTGGCGCTCTTTACTGTCGTCGGCCTTGATAAGAGTCTCGATGCCGGTTTTCCGCTATGGGTGGCCATCATCATGGGTGTGGTGACGGGCTCGTTTGGTGGCGTGTTGCGCGATATGATGGTGGGAGATGTGCCGCTGCTGTTTCGTCGCGATATCTATGCCCTCGCTTCGCTAGTTGGGGGCGCTCTGCTTGGACTGCTTACCGCCTGCGGCGTTAGCGAGAGCTATAGCTTTGTAGGCTCGGCGCTCAGCATTATCATCATGCGTCTGCTGGCGATGAAATACCATCTGCACCTACCTACGCTAGCCTACTCCGAGGAGAAGGATTCGCGAATATCAGTGCATGCTCAGCGCGAGCGCGAGCGTTGATATTCGCCTTTTTTAGGCCCTCTGCTCGGCGGAGTCTTAGTAAATAAAATATTCTCAAATTAAGTAGGGTAAAACAATTATTGCCATATTTTTAAAAGCACTCTTGGAGCGATATTTTTCACTATCAAATCTCAATATAGAATAAGAATCTGTTTAAGTTTTCCTCACTTAAATTGCTAAGGTTCTTTCACTTCGCTTTTGAATTTTGCTATCTTGCAAATAGCCCGCTATTAGCTGCGATATCAAAATCCAAAATCAAAGCAAAATAGCGCATAGCATTTTTAAGCAGAAAAACTTAAACAGATTCTAACTATATTTTCGATTCAATAGCAAAAAAATCTCTTCTCCAATAACACTCTTAAAAACACACCAATAATTATTTTACTCTACTTAGTTATTGCTATTTCAAATAAAAATCTCTATTTTTGGAGATTGGGAATTTATGTACCTTTATAGAGTGGATAAAAGATGGCAAAAACATACACGCCTGGGCAGAAAAATCGCAGGGCATTCGAAGAGATAACAGAGATGGGGGGCATACTTCCACCGCAGGCCACCGAGCTCGAAGAGGCGGTGATCGGAGCACTCATGCTCGAAAAGGATAGTATAATAGCCGTTCAGGAGTATATCTCGCCGGAGGCCTTTTATAATGAGGCGCACAAGCTGATCTATAAGGCCATAGAGGATCTCTCGGCGGAGCTTAAGCCTATCGACCTCTATACTGTTAGCGAGCGCTTGAAGGTGCAGGAGCAGCTGAAGGAGATTGGAGGTGCGGCCTATCTGGCGCAGCTCACACAGAAGGTTGATTCGGCGGCCAATGTCGAGTTTCATGCTAAGATCATAGCCCAAAAATATGTGCAGAGGGAGCTTATTCGCTCCGCCTCGGAGATTCAGCGCCGCTCGTATGACGAGTCGGTCGATGTGACCGATCTGATCGGTTTTGCCGAGGGCGAGATCTTTAAGGTTGCCGAGGGGCATGTCAAGCGATCGGTGCAATCCTCGCGTGATATCCTGGCTCGCGCCCTGGCTCAGATTGAGGAGGCAGCCAAGAGCGATGATGCCTTCAATGGTGTACCATCGGGCTTCGCGGCGATAGATAAAAAGACGATGGGCTGGCAGCTTTCGGATCTGATCATTGTGGCGGCACGCCCCTCGATGGGTAAGACCGCCTTTGTGCTGACGATGGCGCGAAATATGGCCATCGAGTATGATCAGGGGGTGGCCTTCTTCTCGCTCGAGATGTCCTCGGTGCAGCTTATGATGCGTCTTATTGTCGCCGAGACGGGGCTCGCCTCTACCGCCATCAAGAGCGGCAAGCTCTCGGCCGACGAGTGGAAGCACCTCGAGTCGGCCACCAAGCCGCTAGGCACCGCGCCGCTATATATCGACGACACGCCGGCGCTCTCGGTCTTTGAATTCCGCTCTAAGGCGCGCCGACTGAAGATACACCACGACATCAAGATAATCATTATCGACTACTTGCAGCTGATGACCGGCTCGACCGACACGCGCGGCAACCGCGAGCAGGAGGTCTCGTTCATATCGCGCACGCTCAAGGCTATCGCCAAGGAGCTCAATGTGCCGATCATCGCCCTGTCGCAGTTGAGCCGTGCCACCGAGACACGTGGCGGCGATCGTCGTCCGCAGCTCTCGGATCTGCGCGAGTCGGGCGCGATCGAGCAGGATGCCGATATCGTCGCCTTTATCCATCGCCCGGAGTATTATGGCCAGACGCAGACCTCTGATGGCCTGCCCACGGCCGGCATGGCTGAGATTATTATAGCCAAGCACCGTAATGGTGAGGTGTGTGATGTGCCGCTGCGCTGGATTAAGGAGCAGGCGCGCTTTGCCGATGTGGATGATCTGAGCATCACCTCCGCTGCCCCTGCCGCCGGTGGGTATGAGAGCTTCGAGAGCAGCTCCAATGACGGCGGCTTCACCCCGCTTCGCAGCAATGAGTTTGATATAACACCACCACCGCCCATGGGCGATGAACCATTCTAGATATGTTTGTAAAGAGTTACGCAGCAGCAATAGTTGGCATCGACGCGGTGAGCGTAAATGTTGAGGTGAGCCTGGCCGAGAGCGGTCTGGGGCTCTTTCTTGTGGGTCTGCCCGACAACGCTGTAAAGGAGTCGCAGGAGCGAATTCGCGCCGCCTTCGAGAGTTCAGGTAAATATCTCACAGCCAAGAAGTTGGTGGTAAATCTTGCCCCGGCTGATCTTCGCAAGGAGGGTTCGGCCTTCGATCTGCCCATCGCCGTTGCTATTCTGGCGGCCACTTCGCAGGTGGCTGGCGATAAACTCTCCGAGACGATGTTTCTCGGTGAGCTCTCGCTTGATGGCTCACTTCGCGCCATTAAGGGGGCGCTTCCGCTGGCGGCGGAGGCTAGGCGCAGCGGATTGAGGCAGATAGTTCTTCCGCAGGAGAACTGCTCCGAGGCGGCCTTTGTTGAGGGGGTTGATGTGCTGGGAGTTAGCTCGCTCGGCGAGGTTATCGAGTGGTTGAATGGCGACAGGATTATCCTCCCGACAACTCCCACCCAGAGCGAAGAGTGGGGCGAGGAGGATGCCTATGCCGAGGATTTCTCGGATGTCAAGGGTCAACATCACGTAAAACGTGCGCTGGAGATCGCCGCCGCCGGAGGACACAATCTGATCATGGTGGGAGCTCCGGGCTCGGGCAAGACGATGCTCGCCAAGCGACTGCCAACGATCATGCCGCCGCTTAGTCCCGACGAGGCGCTGGAGACGACTAAGATACACTCGGTTGCTGGCAAGTTGGGCGTAAAACGTGGATTGCTACGCCAGCGACCATTCCGCGCTCCGCATCATCTCGCCTCGCAGGTGGCACTTATCGGAGGTGGCACATCTCCGCAGCCGGGCGAGGTTTCGCTGGCTAATAATGGTATTCTATTCCTCGACGAGCTCCCCGAGTTTGGGCGCAGCGTTTTAGAGGTGTTGCGCCAGCCTTTGGAGGATAAGATGATAACAATATCGCGAGCACGCTACACGGTCGATTATCCGGCCAACTTTACCCTCGTCGCCTCGATGAATCCCTGCCCCTGCGGCTACTATAACCATCCGGATAAGGAGTGTACATGTCCATCGGGGGCGGTGCAGCGCTATATGTCGCGTATATCGGGGCCGCTGATGGATCGTATTGATCTCCATATTGAGGTGACACCAGTACCTATCACCGCCCTTAAAGGCGATGAGCATGCCGAGACAAGCGCCCAGGTTAGGGAGAGGGTTATCGCTGCGCGAGCGGTTCAATCTAGGCGCTATGCCGGAATTGAGGGTGTGCACACCAATGCTATGATTAATAGCAAGATGCTGCGAATATTTTGCCCCCTCACCGACCAGGCGCGCAGCCTATTAGAGTTAGCTATGGGGCGGCTTCACCTCTCGGCCAGGGCGTATGACAGAATTATAAAGGTGGCAAGAACAATAGCCGACCTTGAAGAGTGCGAAAATATAGAACTTAAACACCTCAGCGAGGCGATAAACTACCGTTCGCTCGACCGCGAGGGTTGGGGGCGGTGATAGATTATGAACTGAGCAAGTTGTAGATTTTATTAGTTAGCAAAAAAAGAGTTATGAAGAAGATAATCCTTTCAGGCGGTGGCACAGGTGGCCATATCTATCCAGCGGTAGCCGTTGGTGAGGCGCTCAAAGCGCGATTGGGCGATGATGTAGAGCTGCTCTTTGTCGGAGCCGAGGGGCGCATGGAGATGGAGAAGATCCCGGCGCTGGGCTATCGTATCGTCGGGCTGCCTATCGCTGGGCTTCAGCGCCGCATGGATTGGCAGAATCTACAGGTGCCCTACAAGCTCCTAAAGAGCATAGGGCGTGCGGGCAAAGTGGTGCGCGAGTTTAAGGCCGATATTGTCGCCGGCTTTGGAGGCTATGCCTCGGCTCCTGTGCTATGGGCGGCGCAGCAGCAGGGCATTCCAACTATTATTCAGGAGCAGAATGGCTATGCAGGACTCACAAATAAGATCCTAGGCAAGCGCGCCAATAAGATCTGCGTGGCCTACTCGGGGATGGATCGCTTCTTCCCGCTTGAGAAGATTGTATATACGGGCAATCCGTTGCGAGGTAAATTTAGCGACAGCAAGGAGGATCGAGCAAAAGCCCTAGAGCACTATGGTCTTGACAGCTCTCGCCCGGTGGTGCTAATTGTTGGTGGATCGCTCGGCACGCGCACTCTGAATGAGATGGTTAAGAGTTGGGTGCTCTCGCAGGCAGGTGGCAGCGCACCGGTGCAGGTGATATGGCAGACGGGCAAATTCTACCACCGCGAGATGAGCGAGTTTCTCGCCGCCCACCCTTGCGAGGGGATCTGGCAGGGAGCCTTTATCGAGAGGATGGATTTGGCCTATGCTGCGGCAGATGTTGTGCTCTCGCGCAGCGGCGCCTGCACCGTCTCGGAGCTTGCTCTTGTGGGCAAGCCTACAATCTTTGTCCCCTCGCCCAACGTTGCCGAGGATCATCAAACTAAGAATGCCATGGCTCTGGTCGATCGTGGTGCAGCACTAATTGTCAAGGATTCGGAGGCGGTGGCAATTGGTATGCATAGCGCTATGGCACTCGCCGTGGATAGACATAAGATGGCCGAGCTGAGCGTGAATATTCGCAAGCTAGCCACGCCCCATGCCGCCCAGAGCGTGGTGGACGAGATATTGAAACTTATTGATCGGGGGTAGGTAGCTGCCTCCGGCGGGCGGGGGAAAGCACCTCCGCTGGTGCGGTTTTTTAGCTGGCGGTGTGGGCTTGAAGTTTTGCTTTAATATTCTGAAATAGAATATGTTATCGCAAATGAATTTGCATAACACATTATATTTCGAATTTATTAAATGCCTTTGGCATTTAACCCACCACGAGTTGCAAATTGGCTGCGGCTATGTTTTTTGTCCGTCATTGCGGCCTCCGAGCCGCAATCTCTGGCGGTCGATTGTGAGATTGCGGCTCGGGGGCCGCAATGACGGTAAGAGGAGAATATAAAAAAAAGAAAAGATGAAAAAAATATATTTTATAGGTATTGGAGGCATAGGCATGAGTGCCCTGGCGCGCTATTTCTTGCATCAAGGACGTAAGGTTGGAGGCTATGATCGCACCCCAACGGAGCTTACTGCCGCCCTTGAAGGGGAGGGTGCTGCGATCCACTATGAGGATAATATGGATCTTGTGGCGCCAGAGTTTAGAGATCCGGAGCAGACGATCATCATCTACACTCCGGCGATCCCAAAGGAGCATAGCGAGCTGAGATTTTTTCAAAACGGTGGTTTTGAGATGTTTAAAAGGTCTGAGATGCTTGGCGTGCTCACCGAGGGCAAAAATGTTATGGCGGTGGCTGGCACTCATGGCAAGAGCTCTACCTCTACTCTCGTTGCGTGGCTCAACCATGAGGTTGAGGGGGCAGGCTGCGCCTTTCTGGGGGCTATAAGCAAGAACTTCGGCTCGAATCTGGTGCTCGGTAGCGGCGATAGGGTGGCGGTTGAGGCCGATGAGTTTGATCGTTCATTCCTGAGGCTACACCCCGATGTGGCGATCATCACCTCGGTCGATGCCGACCACCTAGATATATATGGCACTTATGAGGCTGTGAAGGAGGCCTTCGCTATCTTCGCTAGCCAGATTAAAAAAGGGGGTGCACTAATCATTAAGGAGGGTGTCGACATTGAGCTGCCTAAGAGCGGTGTCGACATCTGGCGCTATAGCTTCGATAAGCATTCGGACTTCTACGCCTCGCGCTGTGAGCTTATTGAAGGGGGGCTCTATAACTTTGATGTTGCCACCCCCGATGGGCCGATCACAGATTGCACGCTAGGCATACCAGGATGGGTAAATGTAGAGAACGCTGTGGCGGCTGTGGCGGCTATGTGGTGCGCGGCCAGAAGAGAGGGCAAGGCGTTGGATGCGGATAAAATCCGCGGGGCGTTAGCTTCATTCTCAGGCCTAAAGAGACGATTGGAGCTCTATGTCAACACACCTAAGCAGCTCTATATGGATGACTATGCCCACCACCCGCGCGAGATCGAGGCGACGATGAGCTCGCTGCGCCAGATGCACCCCGGGCGCAGGATGACGGTGATCTTTCAGCCACACCTCTACACCCGCACGCGCGATCTGTATGAGGGCTTTGCCGAGGCGCTCTCTAAAGCCGATCGGGTGATTTTAATGCCGATCTATCCGGCACGCGAATTGCCTATCGAAGGGGTGAGCTCTGAGATGATCGCCCGCCTTATAACAAAAGATTGCGCGATAGTTTCACGAGAGGATTTGGTTCGGGTGTTAGCGCAGGAGCCGACAGATATGGTCGTGACATTTGGTGCTGGAGATATTGATCTTTGCTGTGAAGATATAGCTAATGTGTTGAGTAAAAAAGTTTAGCATGAAGAGATTTTTTGTTAAGATATTGAAATTTCTGGCCGCGATTATACTCTGGCTGGCTATTGCGGGATACTTTTTTATCTCGCAACGTTATGCTGCCCAGGATCGTGAGCACAATATCATTGACAGCATCGCTATCCATATCATCGACAGCATTGCCACGGGGGATCTGATCTCCTCGCAGGTGGTAGGCGAGTGGCTCGACGAGTGCAAGATTCCGACTATTGGCGTGCGTGCCGACAAGGTTGATCTCTACTCGCTTCGCGAGCAGATTACCAGCAGTAGTTTTGTCGAGCGAGCTAATCTCTACACCACTCGTCAGGGTGTGCTTCATGTCGATGTAGATGGGCGTTCGGCCGCTGTGCGTCTTATGGTTGACGGTTATAACCGCTATATAACAGAGGATGGTTATGTTTTCGGCGTGCCCGCGACCTCGCCCCTATATCTGCCAGTTGTGACGGGCGATTATCAGCCGATTTTCCCCTCCGATTTTGAAGGGCACATTGATGAGTATCTAGAGGAGCAGATAGCGTTAATAGGTAGAGAGATAGAGCAGATCGAGAGAGATAAATATCCGATTCTTGCCAAGGAGCGAGCTAACAATGAGCTAGAGCGCGAGCGACGCCGAATGCGCACCTCGCGAGGGTGGTTTGAGAGTCGCGAGAGTTTCGACAAACGAGTTGCCGCTCTGCGCGAGAAGAAGGAGGATTTGCGTCGATTTTACCGCGATCGAGGCATGGCCTATAAGAGCCAAATAGAGCAGATTAACTCGCGTCAAGAGGCTAAAAGAGAGCAGGAAAAAAAGTTGAAAAAAAGTTGTGAAGATCTCCATAAACTTATTACCTTTGTAAAAATGGTGGATCGTGACCCATTTTGGCGCTCGGAGGTTACTCAAATCGTCATTTCGGAGGGCGAGAGTGGGTCGTTGAGAGTTGCCATTATTCCCCGCAGCGGCAGCTTTAAGGTTACGCTTGGTGGTGTTGAACATATAGATAATAAACTTGATAAATTATACAAATTCTACCATTCGGCGTTAGGCCGTGTAGGGTGGGAGCGATACAAAAGTATCAATATTGAATTTAAAAATCAGGTTGTTTGCAAATAATAATTAGGAGGAGACAAAGGTGGAAAACAGGAGTTACATAGCGGCGATAGATCTAGGCGAGAGCACCGTGGTGGTTATCGTTGGTATAAAAGATAGAGATGGCAATATCGCGATCCAGGCCGTGGCTTCGGCCCCATCGGAGGGTGTTAAGGCTGGGCAGATCGAGAATATAGCCCTGGTGGGCGACTCGATAAAGAGCGCCGTTGCCGAGGTGGAGAATAAGCTTGGGATTAATATCCTTGAGGCTTATGCTGGAATCTCGGGCGAATTTGTGCGCTGTGCCCGTCACAACGATTTTGTCTTTGTTGGCGATCCTCAAAACGGTGTAAGCCAGGCGGATGTAAATGCTCTATTTGAGCGTATGCGTAATGTGCACGCCCCCGATGGAGAGACGATTATGGAGCGTATTCCGCAAAACTTTATCGTCGATGATGAGCACGAGGTGCGCAACCCGGTGGGCTCTTTTGGTCGCCGGCTAAGTTCCACATTCAACTTTATACTCTGCGCAAATACCCCTATGCAGCGCTTGGAGATGGCGCTTAGGCGTACAGGCATTCGCATGATTAAGAGCTACTCAAATGCTTTGGCTGTGGCAGATGCTGTCCTTTCGTATGATGAGAAGAATGAGGGAGTGGCGGTTGTTGATATTGGCGGTGGCGTTACCGATATTGCTATCTACTATCATAATGTACTGCGATATATAGCCTCTATTCCGATCGGCTCTAAATCTATCGACCGTGATCTGCGTTCGATGATGATCCCCGAGGCGCTAGTCGAGAAGATTAAGTGCACACACGGCTCAGCCATCTCGGAGCTTGCCCCCGAGGGTAAGGCTGTCAGAGTGCTGGCTAGAACACCACGCGGTGAGTCGAAAGATATTCTGCTGCGCAACCTAGCCACCGCTATTGAGGCGCGCACATCGGACATCGCTGAATTTGTGAAGCAAGAGGTGCGAGATTCGGGCTACAACAATAAGCTTACATATGGCATTGTGCTCACAGGAGGAGCGGCAAACCTTAAGAATATAGATATGCTATTCTCGCGCATCACCGGCATCGAGAGCCGCATAGCGCTGCCCGAGGAGCGAATTACTGCGGAGACACGCGCACTAGTGGCTTCGGCAGCCTACTCAACGGCGGTGGGGTTGCTTATCAAGGGTGCCGATATGGGCCCATGTGTGACCTCTGATAAGCCTAAGAGGGAGGGCGAGAACCCTCATATTGTGGAGCGCAAGGTGGTATTGCCGCCAACTAATCCCGAGAATGAGCGTAGTGCTGCGCAGCGAGGCAAGGGGCAGGAGCTTCCCTCGCGCGATGGTGCAGCTGCCCAGAAGCCTATTCCCGAGCCTGTAAAACCACTGCGACCTGAGCCCCCAAAGCCCGAGCCAAAGCCAGAAGAGGTGGTGGTGGCACCAGATGAGAGTGCCGAGGTTGATGAACCGAAAAAGGGGAGTAATAAGTGGGGAGATTTTATCTCTAAGACGGTGGGGAAAATTTATGATAAGATAAGTTCTAATGACGATGTTGAGATCTAATTTTTGAGTTATGGAGGAGTCACTAAATACAGATCTGCTAAGCGAGCTCTCGGTTGCACAGCGTAAGAGCTCGATCATCACCGTTGTGGGTGTTGGTGGAGCGGGCGGCAACGCCGTGAACCACATGTGGAATATGGGTATTCGCGGTGTGGACTTTATGATCTGCAACACCGATCAGCAGGCGCTCGATGGCAGCCCGGTGGATCAGAAGATTCGCCTAGGTCATGAGGGTCAGGGGGCTGGCAACGACCCAGAGGAGGGGCGTCGCGCCGCCATTGAATCAATGCCGCACATTCGCCAGAGGATGGAGTCGATGGATACCAAGATGATCTTTATCACCGCCGGAATGGGTGGTGGCACGGGTACTGGCGCCTCGCCGGTGCTGGCTAAGCTAGCTAAGGATATGGGCATCCTCACCGTGGCTATTGTCACCTCGCCGTTAGAGGTTGAGGGTGACAAACGTTTTAATCAAGCGGTAAAAGGGCTCGCTGAGCTTAGGCAATGTGTTGATGCTCTACTGATTATAAATAATGAAAATATACTTTCGCTCTATGGAGATCTATCTCTAAAGCAGGCCTTCTCTCGCGCCGACGACATTCTCTGTTCGGCGGCCAAAGGTATTGCTGAGATTATCACTGTGCACAGCGATCTGGTGAATGTAGATTTTGCCGATGTATGCAAGGTGATGCGCTCAAGCGGCCGCGCACACATGAGCATGGATGCCGTGGCGGGCGAGGATCGCGCCACCAAGGTTGCCGAGAGTGCGCTCAAATCGCCGCTGCTCGATCATAAAGATATCTCGGGGGCGAAGAATATCTTGCTCAACATCTCGGTTGCCGATAGCGAGGATCTTAAGTATGGCGAAGTGATGAAGATACTAGACTTTATCCAATCGCGTGCTAGCACCGAAGATGAAAATGGCAAAATAGTAAAGGCCAATATTATATGGGGAACAAGTGTAAAGCCATCGCTTGGCGATGCTCTTGAGCTGGTGATCGTTGCCACAGGATTCAACGAGAGCTTGGAGAGCGAGAGCAACATAACTCTGCCCGAGTTGACTATCGAGCATCTTGAGGGGTCGGTTAAAAAGAGCCGCGACCTAGAGCCTGTGAAGATCTCGCAGCAGGGTATTGCCCCTTCGCGCCGTAGCGAGACGGTGGTGCTCAATGCTCGTAACTCACGATACCAGAATATTGATACTCTGCTTAAGCGCCCTGCTTACCAGACTCGCCATGCAAAGTTTATCACCGAGACCACGGGTAAGACCGAAATTATTAAGGAGGGTGAGGCTGCTGCAGGGCATAATGAGACCCTTGAGGGGGGAAACCTGCTCTTTGATTAGGGCATAAATCACTAGAATGACATACCTTTCAGCGATAACATATAACGGATTTGCACCAGATAATTGGCTGCTGCTTATCTCCACAATCTTGCTGCTTGCTCTTTCGGCGCTTGTTTCGGGTGCCGAGGCGGCTTTCTTCTCGCTCACTCATGAGGATATAAAACAGATCAAGGATCGAAAAACATCGCAGAGCGAGGCGACAATCGCGCTGCTTGAAGATGTCGACATGCTGCTGGCCACAATCCTAATTGTCAATAATTTGGTCAATATATGCATCTCGATCTTTGCCGCTAGTTTGATCGACTCAATCTTTACATTCCACAACTTTGAATTTATCTTTAAGGTGGTGGTTGTCACCTTCCTGCTGCTGCTATTTGGCGAGATTGCACCCAAGGTTTTTGCCCAGCGCGCACCTCAGAGTTTTGCCCTCTTTGCAGCTCGCTCGCTTAAGATCTGCCGCTCGTTGGTATATCCATTCTCAAAGCTGCTGGTCAAGGCGGGCAGCAAGTTGCAGGGCGCCTCGCACCATAGCGAGATCACATTCGATGAGCTGGCCGATGCGGTGGATATGACCGAGAGTGCCACAAAAGAGGAGAAGGTGATGCTCTCGGGGATCCTGAATTTTATAAATACATATGTGTCGGAGATTATGCACTCGCGTGTGGATATCACCGCCGTAGAGCTGAGTGATAGCTACCAAAAGGTTAAAGATACGATTATCGCCTCGGGCTACTCGCGCATTCCGGTCTATGATCAGACCCTCGACAGCATCCGCGGTGTGCTATATGTCAAGGATCTAATCCCCTATATTAAGTGCGAGGATTACCATTGGCAACGCCTTATCCGCAAGCCCTACTTTGTCCCGGAGCATAAGCGCATCAACTCGCTCTTGGAGGAGTTTCAGACTGGTAAAGTTCACTTGGCTATCGTGGTCGATGAGTATGGATCAACCCTAGGTTTAGTCTCGCTTGAGGATATTATAGAGGAGATTGTGGGCGAAATATCCGACGAGAGCGATAATGATGAGCAATATTTTACTCGCCTAGATCGCAATACCTATATATTTGAGGGCAAGACACATATAGGTGATTTTGAGCGTGTACTGGAGCTTGATGAGGATCTCTTCAACGACACCAAAGGGCAGGCTGAGACCCTAGCTGGACTATTTTTGGAGGTGAAGAAGTCTCTGCCCAAATTGGGGGATAAGTTTACAGCCCACGATATAAAATTCACCATAACGGCGATGGGAGGCGACGGAGGCCGCCGTATTGAGAAGATTCGTGTCGTCGTTTCCGAGGTAGAGATCGAGCAATGATAGCCCTAAGATATGGTGCTCTGCAAGAGGTGGAGCAGAGTAGAGAGTACCTCACCGAGGATGATCTCTCCAGCATCGAGGGGCTGAGCCCGCACCGAGCAGCCGAACGTCTCAGCGCTCGTGCACTTTTGCGCGAGGAGCTGCGTGTTAGAGGGTTGCCAGAGTCTGAAAATCGACTCTTATATAGTAGCAGCGGTGCTCCATATATCGAAAATTCAGAGCTGCACATCTCTATTTCACACTCGCCTGCGATGGTAGCTATTGTAATTAGTGATGCTCCTTGCGGTGTTGATATTGAGTGTGTTAATAGGAATTTTGCAGCCATTAAGAGCCGCTTCTGCCGCCCTAGCGAGGAGCTTATCGCGCCTCTGCCCCTAATATGGTCGGCCAAGGAGGCAGTCTATAAAATTAAGCGTAGGCCGGGGGTTGAGCTGCTGCGCGATATCGAGATCATCGCCGCCGATAGTAGCTCGATCACCACCAGCGAAAATATTACTCTGCAACATAGCAGCACGCTTGCCCCAGGGCATATTATAGTGTGGGGCTAGAGTTTGCCTTCAGCGGTAAACTCAGCTATTGCTGATCTAAATTTTGCTAAAGTCTGCTCCATTGTGGCAAATGATTTGCCGCCAGCAGCATTTTTATGCCCACCACCAGAGAAGTAGCGGCGCGAAAATTCGTTCACATCCACCTCGCCACGCGAGCGGAGCGATACGCGGATAAATTTGCGTTGCTCTATAAATAGTGCCGAGATCTTCATCTTGCCGATGGTGAGCGGATAGTTCACAAAGCCTTCGCTGTCGCCCTGCTGAAAACGGAAGCGGCGTAGCTCCGACTCTGTTAGCGAGAGCATCGCCACCGTTCCATCTTGAAGAGACTCCATCTTGCGATTTATCACATAGCCAAAGAGACGAGCTCGATCCTCGGTGTAGGAGTTATATATATGATTTTTGATCTTGGGGATATCTATACCGCACTCGGCTAGAGTGGCCAGCGCGCGGAAAAGCTCGGGGCTAAGGCGGCCAAATGAGAAGTTGCCCGTGTCGGTCATCATCCCCAGGTAGATCAGCTCGGCGGTGGAGCGATCTATTGCGTTGGTTCCGTAGAGAGCCTCTAGAATCGTGTAGAGAACAAAGCAGGTGCTAGACTCCTCGGGGTGCGAGAATACTATATCAAAAGCCTCGCGCTCGGGTGAGAGGTGGTGGTCTATTAGCACACGTTTGGCCGAAATATTCTCTGCCAGCGCCTCGCTCATCTGCTCCAGACGCGAAGTGGAGTTAAAATCGAGGCAAAAGATCACCTCTGCTGCCGCGATAGCCTCTTTGCAGCGCTCCGCCTCAAGCCTATAGATCAGAGTCTCGGCGCTCCCCTCCATCCACGACAGGAAGTATGGAAATCTATTTGGCACAAGCGTTTGGGCGACGTGCCCCCTGCTCTGTAGCACACCTCTGAGAGCTAGTGTTGAACCCATGGCATCGCCATCGGGGTTGGTATGGCCAATAATTAGCACCCGGCGTGGGGTTGCTAGCAGCTCGGCGAGCTGCGATATACTCTCTTGTTGAAGCTTCATCTTACGAAAATTTTCACAAAGATAATTAACAAAATTGTAATCTCCTCAATATCGCTATTAACTTTCTGATTTCTCGGCTAGCAGCTCGCGTCTAGGAGGGTGGCGAACAAAGCCTAGAACGGCGATCGAAACACGTACATTCTCCACCTGATCTAGGATTGTGGAGGCTAGCGAAACGATTGTCGAGCCCGTGGTGAGCACGTCATCCACTAGCAGGATGTGTCGTCCGCTAAGTGCGTTGGCCTTGCGAACCGAGAAGATATTTTCGGTATTTTCCCACCTTTTTCGACGGCTGAGTTTAGTCTGTGAGGTGTTGTATCGGCGACGAGAGAGTGCATTAGCGACCATCTTGCAGCCCAGAGATTCGGCCACGCCGGTGGCGATATATTCGCTCTGGTTGTAGCCGCGAGCCATATGTCTAAATGGATGTAGTGGTACGGGCACAACGATATCAATATCGCTAAAGTGTTTCGAGGCGCTTAGGTGTCTGCCCATAAATCGCCCCATAATTCGGCCATATCCAGGGAGTGAATTATATTTTAGAGCAATGATGATCTTGCGCCACTTGAAGCCTTTAGCATAGCGCATGAGTGCGGCCACCTCATTAATGCGAGGGTCTAGTGTCCATATCCTCTCCGAGAGCTCATTCTCGTGGTGGAGCCAATCATATGTCAGAGGTAGCTCGGCTTGACATGTTGGGCATATAATCCCTGCTTCGTGGCTGGTAGGTATACCACAAATTGCACAGCGTGGAGGGAACAGAATCCCTATGAGGCTATTGAGGATCGACATCAATGGAGAGTGTTATTGAACGGTGTGTGGGCGATGAGGTTCGCCACTTATCAATTGAGTTGCATAGTAATTCGCGCGCACGGCTGTTGGATGCTCCAATCTCAATTTTTAGAATAAAATTTACTAGCCACTCCTCGCGCACTCGATCCACAGGCGGTGGCGAGGGCCCCTGTACACGGCGAGCGAATATGGCGCGCAGCCTCTCGCCCAAGTCGTTTGCAGCGGCATTTAGCTGCGACGGATCACGATGGCGCAGGGTGAGCGATATAAGGCGCGAGTAGGGTGGATATTTGTAGATCTTACGCTCGGCGAGCAGCGCTGAGGCCATCCCCTCAAAGTCGCCGCGGCGAGCATAGTCGAGGATGCGATTCTCGACCTGCGAGCTCTGTATCACCACCTCGCCATTAGCGCCTCGCCTACCGGCGCGGCCTGAGACTTGGGCTATAAGCTGATAGGCGCGCTCCTCGGCGCGAAAATCGGGGCTCAGGAGTAGATTGTCGGCATTGAGTATGCCCACAAGTGTCACCCGCTCAAAATCAAACCCCTTAGTAATCATTTGTGTGCCAACCATGATGTCACTCTCGCCGCGTGCAAAATCACCTATTATACGCTCCAAAGCGGTGGGAGAGGTGAGTGCATCTCGGTCAAGCCGCGTAACACGCGCCTGGGGCAGAATCTCGACGATCTGCTCCTCGATCTTCTCGGTGCCGAAGCCCATCGGGCGCAGGGCGATAGATGAGCATGTCGGGCAGCGTTCGGGGGGTGTGATCGAGTGGCCGCAGTAGTGGCATATAAGTCTCCCTTGCCCCTTATGGAGGGTGAGCGAGACGTTACAATTAGGACAACGTGCACTCCACCCACAGTCGGCGCACTCTATAAATGGCGAGAATCCGCGCCTGTTTTGAAATAGCATAACCTGCTCGCATCGCTCCAATCGCTCCTCAATTTTGTGAATCAGAGTGAAGTTGAAGTGCCCACGGCGTTCGCCGCGCTTTGTGGCGCGTATGGTGTCCGATAGGATTATCCGCGGAGGTTTGGCCGTGCCATAACGCTCTCGGAGAGAGATTAATCCATACTTCCCATCCTGGGCATTGTGCCAACTCTCGAGCGAGGGTGTGGCGCTACCTAGCAGGCAGCGCGAGGAGAATATTGTGGTGGACATAACGGCGCAGTCGCGAGCGTTATAGCGTGGCTGTGGATCGTGCTGCTTGTAGCTGCTATCGTGCTCCTCGTCTATGATTGTTAGCTCTAATCGCCTTAGTGGCAAGAATATGGCCGAGCGAACCCCCACAACAAAACTGCCGCCCTCTCTACCAGTAAGGTCAAGATAGATCTCCGTCCGCCTCTTTGGCGAGAGCTTCGAGTGATAGGCAATTACACGCGAGGAGAAGATCCTCTCCATGCGCTCAATAAGTTGTGCGGTGAGGGCAATTTCGGGCAGCAATAGCAATACGTCACCTCCGCGCGCTAGTACATCAGCGATAAGGTGTATGTAGAGTTCGGTCTTGCCCGAGCCGGTGATTCCATGCAGAAGGGTTGTGGACTGATCTTTATTGTGATAGCTCTCTAGCGCGGCGCTCTGCTCGGCGCTTAGTGTAGGCAGGGCGAAGCGGATATGTTGCGCAATTTCGATCGAACTTCGGCGCAACTCAATGGAGATGATTAGCTTCTTTTCGAGCGAGCGCAGCGTCGACAGATCGGCGCTTAGCAGTCGGCGCGGAACCCTCTCGCTCTCTATTTTTTCGATAATCTCCTCTAGGGCAGCATGTTGCTTGGCAGCGCGGCGCGAGAGCTTGGCTAGAGTCTCCTCTGTGGCTAGCTCCCGATTAAGTGTGATGTATAGCTCTTCGCGCGGCTTGTACTCATCTCTTTCAAAGGACTCCAAGCACTTGCCGCTAGGTTTTATTAGTGAAGGGAGGGCGACTATCATCACCTCACCCAGGGTGCAGATGTAGTACTTCGAGATCCACTCCCACAGCTCCCGCTGCTTATTATCCAGAAGTGGATGGGAGTAGAGGCGTTTAACTATTTTGCGCACGCGTTTCGCCTCGGGGCGAGTGTTATGTAGGCGCCAGACGATACCGGTATAGTGATGTTCGCCGCGCGCTCCAAACTGCACAGCTACACCATCGCCTAGCTCGATGCCATCAATATCACCAACTTCATAGGTGAATACCCCCTGCGCTATTGGCAGTACTATATCTGCATATCTCATTGGGCAAACCTCCTCCCTTGATAGGTGTTGCGCTCAGCAAGGCGGCGCTCGAAGCGTGCGAGCAGGGTTTCGTTGCGCACGAGCCCCCAAGCCCCAACATGGTGGTAGCGCGGCGGCGCTTCGCTGGCGAAGCGTTCGACGACAATCTTCGGCGAGAGCTCCTCTATAAGATCTATAAAGAGCTCTATATACTCATCCGCCTCCCAGAAGCTAAAGCGCTCTGGATGAGTGTCATACTCGCGCTGCATGGCGGTGCCGCGGAAGATCTGTAGCTGGTGAAATTTCACTGTTGTCAGCGGCAGATTATTTATCCTATTGATTGTCTTGTGAAGCATCTCAACGCTCTCGCCCGGCAGCCCCAGGATAAAATGAGCACCCACGCTTAGTCCGCGTTCGGCACTAAGGGCAATGGCGCGCTCGGCCTCGGCATAGCTGTGGCCTCGGTTGATCCTATGAAGGGTCTCATCGAAGGTAGACTCCACGCCATACTCTATGCTAATATAGTGATCTTTAGCAATATCTGCGATAAGATCTAGTTTAGCTTCATCCACGCAGTCGGGGCGTGTGCCTATGATTAGCCCCTTGATTTGAGGGTGAGCCAAAGCCTCGGCATATATCTTTTCGAGTTGAGCAACAGGTGCATAGGTATTTGAAAATGGCTGTAGGTAGGCCAGATATCCGCCCGCCGTGCGGTAGCGGCGCTCATGAAATTCGATCCCTTCTCCTATCTGCTGCGCGATGCTCTTTGAGGGGGTGCAGTAGGATGGGGTGAAGGCTTCGTTAATGCAGAATGTGCATCCTCCCTCCCCCTTTGTTCCATCGCGGTTTGGGCATGATAGAGCGGCGTTGATGGCCACCTTCTGCATGCGTGCGCCGAAGAGCTTTTTGAAGTGGGTGGAGTAGGCATAGAAACGCCTGCCCCCAAAGTGTGGGGGCAGAACGTTAATATCTTGTGAATAGCTTTCGCTCAACATCTCGCTAATTCTATTAAAAAGTTGCTATCTTTACATAAACTTAAAAGAGATAAGTTATGACAGCAAAACCAAATAACGCGATCGACATAGATCTAGATGAGCAGACTGCTCAGGGCACATACGTCAATCTAGCCATTATATCACACTCATCTTCGGAGTTTATTCTCGACTTTGCTGCGATGCTCCCTGGTATGCCTAAGGCTAAGGTAAAGAGCCGTTTGGTGCTCACTCCCGAGCACGCCAAGAGGCTGCTACACTCCCTTCAAGAGAATATCAACCGCTATGAGCAGAAGATGGGTTCGATTGAGACTCCGCAGGCTATGAGCGAGGCACTCAGCCATGGGCCTAAGCTTGGCGAGGCGTAAGATCTGCTAAAATTTAGCTTTTGTAGGGTTGTCAACTAATAATTGACAACCCTGATTTTTATCGTCTAGAGAGAAGCAGCGAGCGGAACTCCTCATAGCTGCCGCTCATCTCGATGCTCTGCTTTGTGCCACTCATAAAGGCCGCTAGCGGAGCAGGAATTGCGACCTTCTCGCCGGTGATCCCCTCTACGGTCTCGAGGAACTTGGCTGGGTGGGCGGTCTCTAGGAATACTCCCATCTCACCATCCACCAAAGACTCCTTAAGTGCGCGATAACCGCAAGCACCATGAGGATCAAGTAGATAGCCAGTCTCCTTTAGCGCCTCGGCTAGTGTCTCGGCGATCTGCTCGTCGGTATATGCTGCACCCGAAATCTCGCTACAGATAGCCTCGTGGCTGCTCTTATAGAGATCAAGCACACGCGCAAAGTTGCTAGGATCGCCCACATCCATGGCGTTGGCGATAGTGGCAACGGATGGGCGTGGAGTGTATACACCACTATTTAGGTACTGCAAGAAGATATCATTGCTGTTGTTGGCTGCAATAAAGCGCTTAACCGGCAGACCCATCATCTTGGCGATAAGTCCAGCGGTGATATTGCCAAAGTTGCCGCTTGGCACACAGAACACAACATCCTTCTCCTTGCCCTCTCTCTTAAGCTGAGCATAGGCGTTGAAGTAGTAGAATGCCTGAGGTAGGAAGCGGGCAACGTTGATTGAGTTGGCCGAGGTGAGCTTCATTTTGGCATTTAGCTCCTCGTCCATAAATGCCTGTTTAACAATTGCTTGACAATCGTCAAATACTCCCTCAACCTCTAGGGCGGTGATATTCTGGCCTAGGGTTGTGAACTGCACCTCCTGGATAGCACTCACCTTGCCCTTTGGATATAGCACGTAAACATGGATGCCATCAACACCCAAGAAGCCGTTGGCTACGGCGCTGCCTGTGTCGCCCGATGTGGCAACTAGCACATTGACTATCGCCTCCGATCCACCCTCCTTAGCGATAAAGTAGCGAAGCAGGCGCGCCATAAAGCGACCACCCACATCCTTAAAGGCGAGGGTTGGGCCATGGAAGAGCTCTAGCGAGTAGATCGAGGGGGTAACCTCCACCACGGGAGTCTCGAAGCAGAGTGTATCGTTAACAATAGCGCGAAGCGAGGCGGCATCTACATCCTCGCCGAAGAATGCATCGGCTACCTTGTAGGCGATCTCTTGAAAAGAGAGCGTCTCGATAGTCTCGAAGAATGAAGCGGGCAGCTGCTTAATTGTCTCAGGCATATATAGACCCTTGTCGGGCGCTAGACCCTTAACGACTGCCTCCTGGAGTGTCGCCCAGTCGGCTTTGTGGTTTGTGCTGTAGTAACGCATATATTTTCTATTTTGATTCTAGGAATAATTTCATAAACTCGGTGCCGCTCACCGTACCATAGCTACCCTCTTGGGCGCTCTGCTCATCGTATGCCATCACACTATCGGCCTTAATGCCAGGATAATAGATGGTAAATGGGATCGCCTCGCGCGTGTGGGTACGCAGCTCACATGGGGTTGGATGGTCGGGCAGAATTGCAACCGCTACCCTCTCCTCCATGCTCTTTAGCCCCTCCATAATCGGAGCCACGATACGGCTATCAAGATACTCGATGGTGCGGATCTTAAGATCTACGTTGCCCTCATGGCCAGCCTCATCGCTCGCCTCGACATGGAGATATACAAAGTCGTGCCTTGCAATCGCCTCTAGTGTGGCGGCGCATTTGCCCTCATAGTTCGTGTCGTAGAGACCCGTTGCCCCCTCGACCTCGATCACCTCCAGGCCAGCATATACGCCGATGCCCTTGATTAGATCCACGGCCGAGATTACGGCGCCCGTCTTTATCTTCTCGCTCCCAGCAAGTGGCTCCATTCGAGGCTTATAGCCCGGCGACCAGAGCCATATTGAGTTGGCCGGATCCTTACCCTCGGCCTTGCGCTTAAGGTTTACCGGATGGTTCTCCAAAAGCTCCTGCGAGCGAAGCGTGAGAGCATTGAGCGCTTCGGCCGTAGCCTTAGCCTCCTCACACTCAGCCTCGATCATAACCTTACGAAACTCCGTGCCGGGGACATCGTGTGGCGGTGTGCAGTGGATATGTTTGTTGCCGCCCTTCATCTTTAGAAGGTGGCGATATGAGACTCCATTATGCAGAGATATCACATCATCGCCCAGCTCGCGCTGCAAGAAGTTGATAAGCTCGGCGGCCTCCTCATTAGAGATATGACCGGCCGAGTGGTTTTTGATCTTCTCCGCCTCGATGGTGATCAAGTTACAGCGCATAGCCATCTCGCCCGGGGCGATCTCCACGCCGATGCTGGCAGCCTCTAGCGAGCCTCTTCCTTCAAAGACTTTAGCCACATCGTAGCCCATAACCGTGAGGTTTGCGATCTCGCTACCTGGGGCAAAGGGCTCGGGCACGGTGTTAAACATGCCGCTCCTGCCTGCCGCCGCAACGAGGTCAATAGCTGGCTTATTCGCAACTTGAAGCGGTGTCTTGTGGCCTAGCGATGGAATTGGGTGATCGGCCATACCATCACCCAAAATGATGATATATTTCATTTTTGTACTATCTAACGTTTGCAATAGATATGATGTCGGCAAATACTCCGGCGGCAGTCACCGCGGCGCCAGCACCATAACCCTTGATAACCATCGGAAGCTCCTTGTAGCGCTCGGTGGTGATCAGGATCACATTGTTGCTACCCTCAAGCTGGTAGAATGGGTGGGCAGCATCGACAGCCTGTAGGCTAACCGAGGCCTCGCCGCGGTCGAGCTTAGCGACGAAGCGGAAGCGCAGACCATTCTCAACAGCCTCCTTGCGCTTTTGCTCAAATTCGGTATCTAGTGCAGGAACTCCCGCCCAGAAATCCTCCACCGAGCCTTTGAATAGATCGTCGGGGATAAATAGATTTTTCTCAACATCCTCCTGCTCAATTCTATAGCCCGCCTCGCGAGAGAGGATCACCAGCTTGCGGATCACATCCGAGCCGTTGAGATCGAGTCTCGGATCTGGCTCGGCGAAGCCCGCCTCCTTGGCCATCATGATCGCCTTTGAGAGAGGGATCTCTTCGCTCATAACGTTGAAGATGTAGTTTAGCGTGCCCGAAACCACAGCCTCCATCTTAGTGATCGTATCACCACTGTTAATCAAGCCGTTGATGGTGTTGATAATCGGAAGTCCGGCGCCCACATTGGTCTCGAAGAGGAACTTCACGCCGCGCTTGCGGGCGATCTGCTTAAGCTCTAGGTAGCTGCTATAGTCGGATGAGGCGGCGATCTTGTTGGCTGCCACCACAGATATATTGTTGCGAAGCAGCACCTTATAGATCATGGCAACATCGGCCGAGGCGGTGCAGTCGACAAATACTGAGTTGAAGATATTCATCTCCACAATCTCGCGCGCGAATAGCTCCGGAGTGATAGCCTTATCAGAGGCCTCCAGCTGCTCGCGATAGTTCGATAGGTCAATACCTCCACGATCCAACACCGCGCGGCGCGAATTGGCAATGCCAACAACATTCACCTTCAATGACTTAGATGCAAGCAGCTCAGCCTGCTGTGCCTCGATCTGCTCCAAAAGGTTCTTGCCCACAAGGCCCACGCCGGCGATAAAGAGGTTGATAACCTGATAATCAGACAGGAAGAACGAGTCGTGGATAACGTTGAGAGCCTTGCGAAGCTGCGAGAGCTTGATAACAAACGAGATGTTGGTCTCGCTGGCACCCTGCGCGCAGGCGATTACGTTGATACCATTTCTGCCCAAGATATTGAATAGCTGGCCGGCGATGCCTGGCGTATGTTTCATATTATCGCCCACGATGGCAACCGTGGCTAGCTCATTCTCAACGAGCACCTTGTCCATCTCGCCGGTAGAGATCTCCGACGCGAACTCCTCATCCAATAGTGCGGCGGCGGCAGCAGCATCGGCGCTGCGCACACCGATAGAGGTGTTGTTCTCGGACGAGGCCTGCGAGACCATAAATACACTGATGCCACCCTTGGCAAGAGCCCTAAATATGCGGTAGTTTACACCAATCACACCCATCATGCCCAGACCCGAAACGGTGATTAGGCTCGTGTCGTTGATCGAGGAGATACCCTTGATCGGCTTACCCTCCTCCTTGCTCTTCTCGCGAGTGATAAGGGTGCCCGGTGCGGCGATGTTGAAGGTGTTGCGCACCACGATTGGGATATTCTTATTATATACAGGGTAGATCGTCGGTGGATAGATCACCTTAGCGCCGAAGTTGCAGAGCTCCATCGCCTCCTCATACGAGAGGTGGTCGATAACATAGGTGTTGCTAATCACGCGCGGATCGGCCGTCATAAAGCCATCCACATCTGTCCAGATCTCCAGGATGTCGGCATCGAGCGCCGCAGCGAGGATCGCCGCCGTGTAGTCCGAACCGCCGCGCCCTAGGGTTGTGATCTCGCCCGAGGTAAGATCCGACGAGATAAATCCTGGCAGGAGCTTCACGCGGCTCTCCACCTGAGCGAAGCACTCGGTGATGTTGGCGTTGGTAGCCTCAAAATTCACCACATGCTTGCCAAATTGCGCGGTGGTCTTAATGAGCTCGCGCGAGTCGAGAAGTGTAACCTCGGGTAAGATCTCCGAGATAATGCGCGAAGAGAGGCGCTCGCCATAGCTCAGGATCGTGTCCATCGTGCGAGGCGAGAGGTCGCGGATCAGGAACACACCTTTGTAGATGTTGCTCAAATCCTCAAATAGTGGCGCTAGGGCCATCTCCAAGGCGTGCTGCCTCTCGGGAGCAACGATGCCGCGGATCATATCTTTGTGTCGGAGCGAGATGTCGACTAGTCGGTTGGTATAGGCCTCATTGCCGCTCTTGGCCTGCTCGGCCGTGGCGATGAGCATATCCGTCACCCCGCCGAAGGCCGATACCACAACAACTAGCTCCTCGCTAGAGGTGGCGACAATCTCCTGCACGTTCTTAAGGCTCGCAATCGAACCAACCGATGTTCCTCCGAATTTTAGTACTCTCATAATAGTAAATTTTGCTCACCCACGCGGGCGAGGTATTCCAATTTTGCAAATTTACAATTTATTGGATAGAAAACAAAATATTCACCTAATTTTGCTTGCTCGCTATTACACAAAAAAAAAGAGTCCAGCCCGCGGCTGAACTCCTCTTATCAATCGTTATGATGCTCTACTCGTAGAGCTCTTCATAAGTAGTCGGGTTGAACTTGGTGTAGATCTCGGCTGGGAAGTCGTCGTAGTCGCGCTCATATACGCGAATATAGTCGACATACATCGGGATTGGGAATCCAGCAGCGCGAGCCTCCTCCTCGGTTGTAGCCACCGGCAAACGAGTACCGCCATCATAGGTCTCATAAGGGGTGCGCATACCAAGAGATAGAGTTACATACATACCCTGGTCGAGGTGGTGGAAGAAGTTTGGCTTAGCTGCAACACGCACGTTGTCGATATAGAATACGATCGAGTCGGGGCGGTTCTCGCAGGCGTAGATGTGGTAATCCTCCTCCGGATCGTAATCCACCAAGAACTCGCTCTGCCCCATCGTTGGGTACATGCCTGCCGAGCAAGAGGTGTTAGTTAGCGAACCATTGCTATACTGATAGTTGTAGAGGTGAAGATTACAAGCCATCATTCGCTTGTTGGTAGCTATCTGCTGTAGCTCCATAACATCAATCTCGTTGTAGGTTACGTTGTACTCCTCTTTTTCGCACTCGATACCCTTGCTGTAGAGCCAGAAGGCGCTACATAGACCCTGCCAATCATCTGAGTCAGGCCATACATCAGCACCCTTAACCTTCGCCTCATAGTAGCCATACTTGCGCGTTGTCTTCGAGCGCAACATACCTGAGGTGAAGTAGTACTCTCTAGTCGAGCCGCTGTAGGCTACCGTCTGATTGTTGTATGTAGCGGTGAGTAGCATCTTGCCATCTTCAAACGATACGTTCTCCTCGTCGAAGACCCATGTGGCGAATGCATCATTTGGGGCATCCCACTTGTCGGTGTCTAGCGTGCTACCATCAAACTCATCGCTGAAGCCCTCAACCTTAGTATATAGCGTGCTGTTGTATGGTGTGGCGGTGTAGCTTGTCGTGCCCTCATCCATGCTTCCATAGGTGACGTTCCAGCCCAAAGAGCTGTTGCTAGAGATAACAGTCTGCCAACCACTCTCTGATCTCCATGTGGCTGGTACCTTGACGCTACAACCGGCGGTGAAGTATGCATCGCCGCTGATGGCCATATCGCTATAGGTGCTGCTACATGCTAGTAGATCCACATCGAGAAGCGTAGGCGTGTTGAGTGCCGAGCCCCAGATCTTAACAAGCGAGGCTGGCGCTGTGAAGCTGGTGAGCTTGGTGCCTGCAAGTGCGCTGTTGCCATAGTTGGTCACCCCATCAAATTGCGACACGTCGCTAATGGCCGTATTGCAGAGCGCCTGCTTAGAGATCTCGGTAATTAGCGATGGGCCAGCCACGCTAATGGTCTTAAGCGATGTACAGTTGTTGAAGGCGTAGGTGTTGATCTTGGTAGTACCTGTAGGCAAGACAACCTCCTCAAGTGGATAGGCCTTTGAGCCATCCTCTGATGATAGAGCCTCGCTAGGGAATGTGGTTAGATTAGTCACTCCCGAGAAGTCCATCTTCTTAAATGTAGATGTGGTGTAGTCGCGGAAAGCCTGAATATCCGATACATTCATCTTGCCCGAGAAGATAATCTCATCGAGGCCAACGTTCTGGCGGATCTGGTCAACGATATATGGCGCGAAGCCAGCATCAGCGGCCACGGCTCCAGCCGAGTCCAAAGTTACGGTGTTGCCGCTAACCGTCACATTAACAAGCGTAACCGATGGAACATAAGGTGTGCCATCGACCACCGCGCCGGTGGCGTAAGAGAATGTAACCGCGGTGCAGGCCTCCTTGATCGCCACCTCATCGGTTGAGGCAGAGAATGAGCCAAAGAGCTGAACTGCGCTAGCGCCATCGGCCGTGATCCAAGCAGCGATTGTCGAAGCATAGGCCGAGATGTTGCCATTGGCCGATGAGGTGATCATATCGCTCTCGGTGTCGTATGAGACAAGAGTCGTAACGCCATCGCTATCGAGCACGCTCCATGTGCCATCAATCGAGTTGACCTGAGAGAATGTGCCATCGGCCTGCTCCTCGAAGAAGTTGAACGATGCCCAGCCGGTATCCTTTGTATTCCATGCGCTGTATGGAACGTCGCTATCAACAAGCACACCACAAGTAGCTGGTAAAACTGTAGTGTCGGTCAAAGTGATTGTTGCTGATGAGAAGCCTCTAAGATCCAATACTGCAAGTGCGGTCTCTGCTAGCGCGCTTGAGTATAGATTGGTGAGCGTTGTAGGCGCAGTGTAGCTAGTGATTAGCTGGCTATCGAACGACTGCTTCCATATCTTCTGCATGCTTGTCATGGCATTAAGATCATCATTGTCTAGCAGATCACATCCATAGAAGCTATTTGGATAGGTTTGTGTAATCGCGCTAGAGCCGTTGATAGTGTGCAGCGCCGAGCACCCTCTAAAGGCGCTGTAGCCGATAAATGCAAATGTCGAGGGCAGGGTGATCTGCTCTAGGGTGGTGTTGGTTGTCACTACGCTACCTAGATTGTACGTCTCCTCTGAAATTGTAGTTGTAGCAGAGCTAGCATAGAATGTGTAGGCCGGAAGAATCTTCGTAACATTTGAAGATGAAGTTGCTGTTACAGTAGAGCTATTAAGAATAACCGCCTCGCCCGATAGCGCAATGCCGCTAAGGTCGATATTGTTGAACTTAGTTGGGCGAAGCTGCCATAGATCCTCCTGGTTTACGGTTCCCGTTAGGATAAGTTTAGTCTTCGATACCTGCGCGGCGCTGTTGTAGGCGGCGGTAAGAATCTCGTTGCCCTGCTCCGAGCTGTCGGCATAGGCGGCAAGAGCTCCGGCGCTCTCAACATTGATGGTGTAGGCCGAAAGCGTAAGATCGTTGTAATCAATGGCGAAGATCTCAATCGTGCGGCCACTAGCCCAAGCGAGTGTCGAAGTGGTGCCATTTGCAAGCCCATCCATTCCATCCCATGATGCTGGGCAGATGATCTTCACCGCCGAGCTGGCGCTGAATGTGCTCGCGTCGATGCTCATCGTGCTGTATAGGCCACAAGCCGAGAGATCGAACGTAATCGCCGAGCTAGTTGCAAGCGAGAGAGCGCCCATGGTTGTAAGCGAAGCTGGCGCGGTGAACGCCGTAAAGCCTGTGCCCTCAAGAGAGCTAGCGCCCAACACCGCTACGGCATCAAGATTGCCAATCGCGCTAAGCGATGAGCAGCCATCAAATGCCTCGGCGCCGATCTCGGTGGTGCCCGCAGGCAGGGTGATCGAGGTTAGAGTAGGATAGCCTAGGAATGAGCTCGCCGGCATAGTGGTGCTCTTCACCCCGTCGTTGTCATAGAGGGTAACCCCCGAGAGGTCGATCTGGGTAAAGGTAGCGCCCGAGTAGTCGCGGATTGTATGCATGTCGGCCTGGTTCATCGAGCCCGAGATGGTGAGCTTGCCAGTAGAGCCGCCATTTGCATAGGCCTTAGCAAGCATAGCCTCGCTGAGCGAGCCGGCCGAGGCGGTGCGGATCGAGGTGCCATAGACAATATTGTTGCCCTTCCATGGAGCGTAGGCAATTCCCGACTCGAAGCTGCTATCGCCCTCCCATGAAGATGGCACATAGATGGTACAGTCGCCATAGAAGATATCATCCACCGAGATGCTCATCGCCGAGAACGAGGCCGCGCAAGCTGTAAGGTCGATCTCGATGGCCGACGACGAGAGCAAGCTCTTCTTGTTGATGGTGGTCAGCGACGATGGAGCGGTGTAGCTCAAAAGGCCGCTATTGCCAAAGGCAAACTGACTAAGGGTGACAATGCCCGAGAAGTCGTCTGCGTTGGTGAGCGCCTTGGCCTGGTAGAATACATACTGGCCAATCGAGGTGATCGAGCTGAGCGCCTCGGCTGGGGTTATGCTATAGATCTTCTTGAAGTTTGAGAATGCATACTGCCCGATCGAGGTGAGCCCCGTGGGCAGAACAACCTCCGCAAGTGTGCCGCTAAATGTCGACGAGGCGTTGTAGGTCGTCGCAAATGCATACTCAGGCAGCACGGTGGTGATGTTGCCAGATGTGTCGTAGAATGTAACGCGCGAGAGGTCGAGCTTGGTAAATGTCGAGCCATCATAGTCGCGGATCGACTGCAAGTCGGCCTGGTTCACCGGGCCCGAGAGCGCCAGCGTTGAGCCCGAGGCGAGCACCACATCAAGCACCTCATGCTCCGTATCCGAGGCCAACACGCCGGCCGCATTGAGCGTCAGCACTGCGCCGTTGAACGAGGCCTGGCCATCAAGGTATGATGTGCTCTCGCCCTCCTGCTCCTTTCCATCAAGCATGGCGCCGGCAGCAACCGAGAAGTTCGCCGAGCTCACAGCCTCAATGGCACTCTTATCATCCGACGAGAGCGTGCCGGCAATGGTCACCGCCGTGGCCTCGTCGGCCGCGATCCAGGCGGCGATCTCATTGGCGTAGGCCGTGATGTAGCCCTCCATGGCAGATGTGAGCTCGTCGGTGGCTGTATCGTAGCTCACTAGCGCGTCGAACGAACTGTCTAGCACGCTGTAGGTGCCATCAATCGTATTCACCTGCACTAGGTTTGTGCCATCGCTCTCATACATGTTCCACTTCGCATTACCTGTGCTGACCGATGTGTATAGCTCGCACGAAGTGTCGGCAAAGCACCCCGCAGGAAGCAGGATCTTAGTCGTGCCTGGGAATATACTAGAGGCAAACGACTTCAGCGTTGCAGTGAGCGGGTATGCGGTAAAATCGGCATAGGCAAGCGCCGAGCAGCTGTTGAATACGTTGCCGGCATAGGTGAGCAGCGTTGCGGGAGCGACGAAATATGTTAGCGAGGTACAGCTTCTCATCGCCGAATTGGCAAGCGATACGGCGCTGGCCGTAAGCGTGGCGAGCGAGCTATCGCTGAGCGCCGAGCAGCCATAGAAGGCGTAGTTGGCTAGCGAGGTGATCGCCTGCCCCTCGGCGCAGCTCACTGTCGCTAGAGATGAGCAGCCATAAAAGGCATACTGGCCGATCGAGGTGACATTGCTTGGGAGCGAGATCTCCTTGAGGGCGGTGTATGACATGGCGGTGATGCTGTTGTCGGCATCGGCAGCCCGGTAGAACGAGTACTCAGGGAACTCAGTCACCTCCGCCTCGCCGCTGTAGAGCGCCGCGCCCGAGAGGTCGATCTTGGCAAAGGTGTGCTCATAGTCGCGGATGGTCTGGATATCCGCCGCGCTCAACTTTCCCTCGATTGTAAGTAGCTCGCCGCTCGATGAGCCATTTTCATAAACTGCAAAGAGCAGATCTTGGGAGATCTGCTCTGTTGCGTTAGTAGTTATTGTTGTGGAGGTTACCTGAGCTAAGTTAGGCGTCGTTGTACCGCCGGCACCGGCGAATTGTATGGTTCGTCCGTTAGCCCAATTATAGTCGCCATTTACCGATCCTGCAACTAGTGTAGTCTGAGTTTCCCAATTAGCAGGAACGATGATAATAACATTTGTGTTGTTGGCTGTGAATGTAGAATTGTTGAGATCCATTGTACTGTAGTCACCACATGCCGATAGATCGAAAGTGATATTAGATTTTGTCTTCAACGCGTTCGACTTAGTTGTCGTGAAGCTAGCTGGCGCGGTAAATGAAGTTAGTCCCGAGGTCTGGAGTGCACTAGAGCCAACCTCTACAAGAGCGATCATATTGTCGATGCTTGTTAGAGATGATGTCGCATATAGAGCATAAGAATCAAGCGTTGTTAGGGTTGAGAAATCATCCATATTAATGGTTGCTAGAGCTGTACAACCTATAAATGCATATGCACCGATCTTAGTAGTGCCAGAAGGTAGCTTAATAGTTACTAGAGATGTATAAGCAGTATAACTATCCTTATCACCAGTTGCAAAGCTATTCTCAGGGAACACAGTACTCTTAGCGCCATCCTCATCATACAACATAACACCATCCATGTCGATCTCGGTGAAAGTGGCGCTAGCATAGTCGCGGATCGCCTGAACGTCAGCGGTGTTCATCTTGCCAGTTAGGATTAGCTTCTCGCTGCCAGATGTCTGAGACGTGCTTGAATAGATTGTGCCAATCACTCCTGTCGCGTCCGCAGCAAGTGCGCCGGCATTTAATACGTTGATGGTGAGTGTAGCCTCATCATACGTAAATGTTGCGCTAGCTGCATCTATTTCGGCGGTCAAAGCATCGTTGTCGGCTGTGCTGTATTGACCATCTATTGTGTAGCTATCACTGCCAATCCATGTAGCGATAGTCTCAACATTGGCTGCAATAACGCCCTCGCTGCTTGATGTCAAGGCATGGGTAGTTGTATCGTATGTCGCAGCTACAGCGGCGCTACTGTCGAGCACGCTCTTCGTATCGCCGAGTGAGTTAATCTGAATGTAGTAGTCGCCATCCACATCAAAGACGTTGTAGTCTGCCCACTCTGCATCTTTTCCTGTCCAAGCACTGTAGGCTACCTTTGATGAGTTGATAAGCACATTACATGTGAGTGGCAAAGATTGGATAGAGCCATTAGTGCTCGATCCAACCACCGCTACAGCAGCCGTTGTGTGGTTAGTTAGATATAGCGTTGCAAGATTTGTGCTATTCATCACCTCGGTGTAGAAAGCGATAAGGGTTGCAGGTGCGGTGTAGCTAGTGATAGCAGTATCATTGTATGAACTCTTCCAAAAAGTCTTCAAGCTCGTGAACTTCTCAAGATCGCTGCCATCTAGCAGGCTACAGCCCGAGAAGCTAAACTGATATAGCGCAGTGATGTTGCTAACATTATTAACCGTCTCTAGCGCCGAACACCCCTTAAAGGCGTAGTAACCGATGTTTACAAAATTGCTTGCCGATGGCAGCGTGATTGTCTTTAGGGTTGTGTTCTCTGACACGGCAACACCTAGGCTCACTCCAGATGTGGCGTAGAAGATATATCCAGGGATCGTGTTGCCATCCAATTCAGCAGAGGTGCTTGACGTATAGCCACTACCTGTGATAGCGGTAACGCCACTTAGGTCGATATTGTTAAACTTCGTTGGGCGAAGCTGATAAAGATCCCCTGGAGAGACAGCACCCTTAAGGATAAGCTTAGTCTCGGTTTTGCTCTGCGATGAGCTGTTGTATACGGCGGCAAGAGCCTTGTTGTAGTAGTTTGTAGCATCATCAGCATCGTAGTAGTCGGCAAGCGCGCCGGCTGTGGTAACCTCGATGGTGAGTGTCTCCAAATCTACTGTAAGGCCGGTGTAGGTTGGGTCGCTCGATGCGCTGGCTACTACCATGTAGTCCGCATAAGCTGCTAGATTCGACCACTTATTGGTGTACTCCTCAGCTGTAGTTCCCTCTGGTAGGTTGATTACGAAGCCTGATGATTGTAGCTCATAAACCTCTCCGAATGGACTCTCATCGAACTCCAGCCCTGAGTTTGCAATATCTTTAGTGAACCCGAAGTTGATAGTAGCTATCCCATTGAGAGCCATATTGGCAACGTGCTCAACATTCGTGTCCAAGGTGATCTCTTTAAGGCCGGTGGTCGAGAGTGCTGAGCTATCATAGTAGGTTATATTCGCTGTATTAAGAGAGGTTAGGTTGCTCGCCATATGGAATGCAGACGCCCAAAGAGTGTTGCAGCTCTCTGGCAAGACAACTTTTACGATTGTCTGGTTATTATAGAACCCTGCGGCAGAGGAGAGTGCAGTTAGCCCAGTAGTAGCGCTAAGGTCGATCGAGGTTACGTCACCCTTGGCGTTAATCACGCCAAGGTCATCATTGCTGATTGGGCCCTTGACTGTGATCTCGGTGTTCTCGCCAAGCTTCGCCACATCCTCGGAGGTGATCTCTCCCGCCAAGGTTGTGGTGATTGTTGAGCCATCTACTGTTACGTAGGTTGGGTCTACTACTGTTGGTGCTCCGTAGACTATATTGTAGCCGGCGTCAACATTCGTGCTCTCCCAGTTTGCGATAGTGGCGTTGAAATCAGCATCACCCTCCCAGCCCGTTGGCACATAGATAGTACAACCCTTTGGGAATGGAGTATCTGCCGCAGTTGTGCCCGAGTGTAGAGACATACCCGAGTAGCTGCTAGAGCAGGCCGATAGGTCGATAACTACACCTGAAGTTGTGCTGTAGAGCGACTTCTTCTGGATCGTTGTTAACGAGGCAGGAGCGGTGTAGCTGGTGAATGCAGCGTTGGTAAAGGCAAACTGATTCATAGTCTTAAGAGCGCTGAAGCCTGAGAGGTCGACGAACAGCAGGGCGTTGTAGAATGCATAATTTCCCAAAGTAGTGATCGAGGCAAGAGCCGTGGCTGGGGTTGGGATGTTAAGCTTCTTGCAGTTGGCGAATGCAAACTGGCCGATCTCGGTTAGATTCTCTGGTAGTACGACATCAGTCAGCACCGCACCAAGCGCAGATGTATTGTTACTGCCAGTCGAGAATGAGTTATCAGGGAAGATGTTATTGCTAAACTTAACCTCTGAGAGGTCAAGTTTAGTGAAAGCATATCCGCTGATCGCCTGCATATCGGCCTGGTTTGCTGGGCCTACTACGGTTAGCTCGGTCTGTGAGTTGGTGGTGAACACCTCGTCAAGAACGGTGGCGGTGATCTGGCCGGCCTCAGTAGTTGTTACTGTGCCGCCAGATACTGTTGCTGTTGCTTCCTCTACTGTTGCGAATTCGTAGCTGCTTAGATTTGACCATGCAGTTTTGTAGTTGCTTGACTCCTCATCCTCGGGGATGTAGATCTTAACATCCGATTTGAATGGATTTGAGCCGATAGTTAGCAGCGTGTACTCACTTGCCGCCGCCGAGAATGTGACCTCACTAACGTTATATAGCGCATAATCTCCGATAGCGGTTACATTCGTGCCGATAGTGACCGCCGTGATGGCTGTTGAGCTAAGTGCACTGTTACCATAATAGACGATATCATCGGTGTTGAGTGATGATAGGTTTGCAGCGCCGGAAAGTGCATTATCGCCAAGGGTTGTATTTGCTGGCACTACTAGCGTCTCGATGGCGTTATTGCATAAGCCATCGCTCGATGTGATAGTGTTATCGGCGAGCGTTGCGCCGCTAAGGTCAACAGAGGTGAAGCCACCGTCGTTATTGATCTCCGCAAGGTCGGCAGAGCTAACCTCGCCCGCAACGATTACTGCATCGCCTGAGATCTTGCTTACGATATCCGATGTGATAGCACCGGTCTCGCTGGTGTAGATGGTTGAGTCCTCGACTAGGGCTGTCACCGCAACGCCATCAGTATCGCAGTAGACAACGTTTCTTGTGCCGTTGGCGATGGCGCTAATGCTATACTTCATCCAGCTGGCCGGAACGTTAACGTAAACATTATCGTTGCTCTGTAGCGAAGATGTAGTGATAGACATTTTAGAGTAATCCGCGTCGCAGGCTGTAAGGTCGTATTGTATAAGCTTACTATTCTTGATAGCGTTAGTGCCAAGTGTTTTAAGCGAGGCAGGCGCTGTGTAGCTTGTCATGCCGGTGAGCTGCAATGCAGATGCGTTAACCGCTGCAAGCGCTGTGAAGATATCGGCATCTGTAAACGACGTTGCATTGTAGAGAGCGTAGCCATTTAGCGTTGTTAGCGTCGAGTAGTCGGCCATAGCTACAGTTGCAAGCGATGAGCAGCGGCTGAAAGCACTCGCACCGATCTCGGTAGTGCCGGCAGGTAGGGTGATCTTCGTAAGCGATGTGTAGGCTGTGCCTGTTGTGCCTGTGGTTTCGTATGTAGAGAACGCATAGGTAGGGAACACGGTGCCGCCATCGATTGTCACGCCGCCAAGGTCGATCTCGGTGAATGTAGTCGAGCAGTCGCGGATGGCGTAGATATCATCTGTGCTCATTGAGCCCTTGATAACTAGCACGGCATCGCCATCACCGTTGGCAGTAGCCACCGCGGTAAGGATCTCGTTGGTGTCATCATCTGTGCTATCGCTGTTGTAGGCGGCAAGCGCACCAGCCTCGGTTAGGGTGATGGTGTTGCCCTCTATAGTAAGGCCGGTGTAGGTTGGGTCTACTACTGCTGTGGCTCCGTATTGGATTGTCCAGTTTAGGTTAGCGTTGTTTGTGTTGCCTAGAACGGTTGTTGTCCAATCGGTGTCTGTCTCCCACTCGACAGGAACTGTGATAGTACAGCCCGAGGTGAAGTAGTAGTTGCCGCCGAAGTAGATCGAGCCAGATGTTTCAGTAGATACTACATCGGTGTAGCAAGCTGTTAGGTCAACACTAAGTAGTGAGGATGTCCTTAGTGCATTGTTATATACCTTGGCAAGCGTTGCAGGAGCCTTGTAGCTTGTAAGCGCACTCTCAGCTAGAGCATACGAACCGAAGTTTTCATTGCCGCTGAAGTGGTCGATGTTGGTCACCGCGGTGCCGTAGAGCGAGTATGTCTGGATCTCGTTCACGGTCTCGGGTTTGGTCATCGTCACAGAGCGTAGGTTCTCGCAGCCCTGGAATGCATACTTGCCAATCTTGAGAGTTCCGGTTGGAAGCACAACCTCCTCTAGGGAAGTGTATGCAGCGCCAGCGGTAGTGCCCTTGGCAGCAGATAGCGCATTCTCGGGGAATGTTGTAAGGCTAGTAACATCCTCGAAGTCCATCTTTTTAAATGTAGATGTAGTGTAGTTGCGGAATGCCTGGATATCGGCTGCGCTCATTGGGCCGACGAATACGATCTCGTCGGTTTCGGCTGAGCTATCTAGCTTGATCTTCTCAACGATGTATGGCGCGAAGTCGGCATCGGCAGCGATTGCGCCGGCCACGGTTAGCGTTACAACGTTGCCGCTGTATGATACATCAACAAGGGTTACCTCTGGAACATATACATTTCCATCAACTGTTGAGCCTGCCACTACCGATACTGTTAGGCCTGCGCCCCCAAGAGCGGTCTGGTCGGCGTTTGATAGCGTGCCCGAGATTGATACATCTGCGCCAGAGCCTGCGAGGGTGGCTAGATATGTTGCATTATCAGATATTAGGTCGCCGGCAGAGGCTGTGATGATAGCTGTAGCCGAGTCGTATACCACGGTGTTGCCATCCTTGTAGTAGATGGTGGTTGTGGTGTCTGAATCTGCGTTATTAACCTGGATGTAGGCATCATCGGCAGTTGCGCTCTCGTAGATATCCCATGTTGAGAGGCCAACAGATAGAGATGTGTAGAGCGCACATGTAGTGTCTGAAATTACCCCAGCAGGCACAAGGATCTTCGTTGAAGATGGGAAGGTTGTGGCTGCGCCGCTCGTAAGTGTCACATCCTTAGCATACGCTGTAAGGTCGGCATAGGCTAGCGATGTACTTCCGAATGCGTTGCCGCCGTAGGTTGTAAGCGTAGCGGGCGCTGTAAACGCGGTTAAACCTGTACAACCGAAGAATGACTTAGTGGTAATATGGGTTAGCGTTGCAGATAGAGTGGCAAGAGCTGTGTCATCAAGCGAGGTGCAACCCTGGAATGTGCTTTCGCGGATATGAGTTATCCCGGCTGTGATGTTGACAGTCTTAAGGTTTGTACAGCCATAGAATGCGTATCTTCCGACTCTAACGACAGCAGCAGGAAGCGAGATCTCCTCTAGAGAGGTGTATGAGTCTGTGTTATCATAGAAAGCGCTTCCTGGTAGACATGTGCCGTTAGAGATGAAGCTTGCGCTAGTGCTCCAGTCGATAACATCGCCGGTGATTGTCACGCCGCTAAGGTCGATATTCTTGAATGTAGTCGAGCAGTCGCGGATGGCATAGAAGTCGTCCTGGTTCATTATACCGGTGATGATAAGCTTGTCGGCATCCAATGTGGCGCAATACTCTAGGATTGAAGCTGCGTTATCATCCGCGGCGAGCAGGCCAGCAGCGCTAAGCGCTACTGATTTGCCCTCCTCGTCGAACTCTACGCCTGTGATCTCTGGAGCTGAATCGGTGTCTGGATCGGTGCCTGGATCGGTTGAACCTCCTAGATCGCCGCCTGTAGAGTCGTATAGCGCTGTCTTGCCATCCCACGCCTCGCCGCTCTTGGTCTTAAGAGTCCAGTAGGCTAGGGTGTAGGTGGTCACACCCTCCGATGTGGTGATAAGCTTCGTGTTGCTGAAGTATGCACTACTCTCCCAAGTCCACTCGTCTGGCACGGTGATAACACAATCCTCGTGGAATGTAGGCTTAGTGATATTGAGCGCTGTGAGCAAACAAGAGCTGCCATAGGCTGAGAGGTCAGCCTCTGTTAGAGTTTCGGTGTAGAGCGAGTTTTGGCCATACCATGTAAGGTCGCTATTAGCTGTAAACTTGGTTAGGCCTGAACCATAGAATGTGTTGTTATTCAAACTTGTGATCTGGCTTGTTAAACCAGCGAGATCTAGAACCGTACAATTCTGGAATGTGTTCTTGTAGAGCTTAACTACCGCGCTAGTGTTTGTTACCGAGGTGAGAGCAGAACATCCCAAGAATGACGAAACTCCAATCTCTGTTATATAGTCACCGGTTGTCGAATTTTTTGGAAGTGCGATCGTCTTTAAGCTTGTGTAACCATTAAAGATAGACTCAGGGATTGATTTGCCCGCATCAGATGTTACAGTAGTAGAAGATAGAGTTGTATCTACATTTACTGTGCCATTAATTTCAACGGCGCTGTAGTCGACATCCTCAAACTTAGTCGAGCAGTCGCGAACGGCGTAGAAGTCGTCCTGGTTCATTAGGCCCGAGATTGTTAGCGTTGAGCCATACTTAGTGTAGCTATATACAAGGATGTCGATAGTGTTGGCGGCAACAAGGCCAGCAGAGCTAAGCTCTACTGTACTTGTTGCGTCATTGAATGTAACGCCTGCAATATCAACCGATGGAACGTAGATATCGCCATCGACCACCGCGCCGGTGGCTATAGTGAATCCAGTGCTCACGCAGGCAGCCTCGATAGCTGTCTTATCAGATGAGGTGAATGTACCTGCAAGAGATACTGCGCTATCGGTGCCGATCCATGAGGCTAGGGTAGAAGCATAGGTTGTCATGTAACCGTTGGCGCCCGATGTTACGGTGGCTGTGTCTGAGTCGTATGATACGAGTACGTTGCCATCCTCGTCAACGATGCCCTTGCTTGTGCCGATAGAGTTGGTCTGGATGAATGTGCCATCGGTCTGCTCCTCGAAGAAGTTGTAGCTAGTCCACTCGATAGTGCTAGAAGCATATATACCTGCCCAAGCATCATAATCGGCATCGCTATCGACTAGGATTATACAGTCTGCAGGAAGAGATGTACTTCTAATGTTAGAGAAACTTGAAACTGTAGAGCTAGTGCAATTTCTTAGATCTAGAACCTTAAGGCCTGACTTATCTAGCGAGTTAACGTACATTCCCTTGATTGATGCTGGAGGAGCATACTTAGTCAAATTAGAGCTGCTAATTCCATAGTTCCAAATCACCTGGAGGCTAGTAAACGACTCAAGGAACTCCTGATCAATAAGGTTACATCCATTGAAGCTGTACTTGTGTAGCTGAAGAACATAAGATGTATTTGTGATGCTCTCAAGTGCAGTACAGTTTTGGAACGCGTAAGTACCAATGATGGTTGCACATTTTGGTAAAGCAAAGGTCTGAAGAGTGTTGTTAGACTCTACAATCTCGCCCCAAGCGTTGCTGCCTGCTGTTGAGCTATTCAACCAGAATAGATAAGCTGGCAGGTACTTAGTGGTTCCTGTGGTAGTTCCGTTGTACACAATATCGCCCGAGATAGCGGTGATGCCGCTAAGGTCGATGTTGTTGAACTTAGTTGGACGCAGCTGGAAGAGATCCTCCTGGTTTACAGTACCAGTGATTATAAGCTTTGTCTCCGTGCCCTGCTCCGAGCTATTGTAAGCCTCGGTTAGGATCTCGTTGTACTGCTCAGAGCTATCAGCGTAGGCTGCAAGCGAACCTGCAGTCTCTACGTTGATTGTATAACTCTTAAGTGTTAGGCCTGTGTACTCTACTGTAGGCGCCTCGTAAGTCCAGTATACGATAGAAATACTTGATCCGATCTTGCTTGGGAAGTCAGAGCTCTCCCATGCAGCAGGCACAGTCAATACACATGATGCATCATTGTGGAATGATGATGTTGAGAAAGACATGTAACTGTCGAAGTCATCAGGACATGCTGTGAAGTTGATGTCCAAAAGCGTTCTCGACTTAACAGCGTTAGAGCCAACAGTTCTTAGTGTAGATGGCGCTGTGTAGCTTGTCATGCCGGTGTAATACAATGCATTAGAGCTTATAGTTTCAAGGCCTGTGAAGATATCGGCATTTGTAAATGTAGCAACGGTGTAGAATGCGCGAGCACCTAGAGTGGCAAGTGTTGAGAAGTTATCCATCTCTACGGTTATTAGAGCCGCACAACAGTTGAATGCGTCGCTGCCGATCTCGGTAGTTCCTGTAGGTAGGGTAACTTTCACTAGCGCGTCGTAAGATGTTACGGCCGTAGTAGAAGTGGCTGTCGAGAAGGCATTAGCAGGGAATACAGTACCACTATTGAATACAACATCTGCGAAGTTGAACTCAGAGAATGTTGAGGTAGTGTAGTCGCGGAATGCATGTAGGTCGGCGCTGCTCATCTTACCCTCGAATACTAGGCAATCTGGGGTTGGGCTAGCCTTCTTCATATACTCGACGATTAGTCCTGCGTATGAGGCATCGGCTGCGATAGCGCCCTCGGCGGCAACCTTAACGGTGCTGGCGTCGAACGTTACGTTAGCGATAGATGGCACGTCAACCACTGGGAATACTAGCGCTCCATCCTCATACATCTTCCATAGATCTGCGGTGTTCCATGGTGCTGCATCGAAGCTGCCGCTTGAAGTGTAGCCACCAACTGCTAGGTAGATAGCACATCCCTCAGCGAATGTAGTTGTTGTAGCACCAGTAGGAGCTGCAGCTGCGCCAAGAGCCGATAGGTCGGCCTCAACTACTGTGTTGAATGCATTGGCGGCAAGAGTTGCAAGGGTGCTGCCGGCTGTCATTGTGGTAAGGCCGCTATCCTTGAATGCTGCCTCGCCCACGCTTACGATACCTGTAAGGTCGAAGCTTGTGATGCCCACGCAGCCCTCGAATGCTCTTGCTGCGATCGAAGTGACTGATGCAGGAAGGGTGATTGAGCTAAGGGCTGTGTAGTCGGTGAATATTGCATCACCCTTGATCTCGGCACCGCTTAGGTCAACACTTGTGAATGTGTTGTAAGAGGCGAGAGCGGCAAGGTCGTCTGTGTTAACATAGCCCTTGATTGTGATGCTCTTCTCATCGCCTGCGCTACTAGACACTACTGCTAGTACTGTCGCGTTGATAAGGCCGGCCTCGTCGGTAGTGATGGTAGTGCCATCCATTTCGATACCCTCGAATGCGGTGCCTTCTGGCTCCTCGCCGTCAACTGTGGTGCCTGTTGAGTAGGTGAGGATTGTGATGCCTACCGCCTCAACTGCTGCAACGTCACCAGCGCTTAGAGTACCACCTAGGGTGATGCTTGTGGCAGATGATGTTAGAGTTGCAAGGAAGCTAGCGTTATCCTCGATCAGACCAGAAGTTACAGCCGATAGAGTCTTGGCTGCGCTGTCGTAGATGATCTCATCGGTAACCTCGCCGCGAGAGTCAATGTAGATGATCGACATTGTTGTTTCATCGGCAACCACGTTGTTGACCTGGGTGTAGCTATCGACGCCTGTGTTAGGCACGTATAGGTTCCATGTGCTAAGGTTTGTGATGGTGTAAGAGCCATCATCGTTGCACCATGCGCTTGGGATGAGGAGCTTAGTCGCATCATTTACATAGAACGAGTTGGTGTTGTTGGTGATTATTGGCGATGCGTTAGCTCCAGAGTTGCCGTGAGCTGTTAGATCGACAGTAAGGTTAGTGATTTCCTCGAATGTACTACCCTTGTACTCTGTGATCAAACCACTTGAGTTGAATCTACCAATTTTGGTCTTCTGGAATGCACCTGTGTTGTTGAACGTTGTCAAGCTTGGCATATCAGGTACAGACTCTAGGCTTGTACTGTAGGCAAATGCATACTGAAGAACGTTGATCATATTATCGAAACATGTTCCCGACACCTTTGTAAGAGCCGTACAATTGCGTAGAGTGTGGTTAGAGAGATATGTTGTTCTCGATGGAAGAACTATCTCCTGTAGAGTGGAGTTGCCACTTGTGAACGCCTCACCGAACTCTGCGCTAGCGGTATTAGCGCTGTAGAATACGTATCCTGGGAAGTATCTGTAGCTGAGTGCTGAATTGTTGTTTAGAGTTGCATTAGAGTATACATAACCCACAACGCGAGCCTGCTCAAGGTCGATATGAGTGAACGCCATAGAACGCAAGCAGTATAGCTCACTCTGGCCGATATCACCGATAACGGTCAAGTGCTTCTCTGTGCTGGCCGCCTGGTTGTTGAAGGCCTCGGTGATGTAGCTATTGGTGCGCTGGTATGTTGAAGCATCCTGAACAGTAGCTGCGCTGAATGTAGCGTAAGAGTTGACGGTGATTGTACCATCTGCGTCTACAACTACACCCTCAAGCTCGTCGAACTTGCCGCTATACTCAGCAAGGGCTGGGAATGCTGCGATGTACTCAGCTGGGGTAGATCCAGTTGGGATGCTGATAACCATATTTGGCTTGCTGCTCGCTGTGCCGAATGGGCTCTCGCCGAATGTGATCGACGATGTTGATGGAGCTGTAAGCTTGATGTCAAGAGTTGAAGCTGAAGATAGAGCCATAGAGCCTACCGCAGTTACACTCTCGCCGAGGGTTATCGCTGTGATAGCTGTACCTGCAAGTGCGCTCTCGCCATAGACTGTGATGTCTGTTGTTGTGAGCGAGGCGAGGTTAGATGCTCCGCTGAAGCCCTCCTTAGCGATCTCGGTGATGGCCGATGGCAACGATACCGAAGTGATGTAGGTGTTGTTCTTGAATAGAGCATAAGAGATCTCATCATCATCGAAGGTAGTCGATGAGAAGTCGATAACGTTGAAGTAGCGGCTGCTAGACATATTGGCTAGAACCTCTAGGTCGTCGTCGCTCATTGCACCCTTGATGGTGATGGTCTTCTCCTCCGAGCCGGCGTTGTTGGCGAATACCTGGTCTAGATATGCACCACTCTCATCGCCTAGAGTACCGGCAACGTTGATAGTGATAGTAGTGCCGTCAACGGTTGGCGCTGGGCGTAGGTCATCTGGAAGAACTCCTCCTGGAAGAAGGTCTGTAACGATTGATGACGATAGCTCAGACATGTTGTATAGAACTGTGCCGTATGTTGCGCTATATGTGCTGTTTGACATATATGTTGCCATATAGTCGTCGCGAACATAGAGTCTAGTTGAAGTACATACGCTATCCACAACATAGGCAAACTTGAAGTTGCTATAGCCCATAACCTGCTTACAAGCGAAGATTACGTTCTGCAGACCTGCGGTGTTACCTCCGTTGTATACTGTCCACCATGAAACTGTGAGACATGTCTCTGGGAAGTAGACGTTCTCAACCTGCGAGTCGGTGAATAGGTAAGATGAACCGTGGGTTAGACCCTCAGGAAGCTTGATCCATGTCAGGCTCTTACCGATGGTTGTGGCCTCAGAGCTAGTACCCATACCGCGGTTAGAGAAGTAGTACTCTGGGATACCCTGGTTTCCACCTGGTGTAGATGTGTAGTAGGTAGAGCCGTGGTAGAATGTATTGCCATCCAAAGTTACGCCCGATAGGTCGAGGCTCTTGTATGACTGGTTGATAAGCCATGCAAGGTCATTTGAGTTAAGAGTACCGCTGATTACCGCACCTGTAACGTTCAAGCCTGGATCTGTGGCGTAGAAGATTGCCTGCTCTAGACCGCCGGCTGTTACATTCTCGGCAGTTACAGGGCCATCCTTCGATACATACATATCGTTAGCATACTGTGAAAGCTGTGCGATAGATGTGTAGTCAGTGATAACGCTGCCCTTAGCGAGGGTGATTGCGAAGAATACTCCATCTGGATCGGTCTTGTCAGAAGAGAAGCTGCTAACTAGGCCGAATGGGTTCTCGCCATAGGTTGTGCCTGTGGCTGAGTTGTTCATGTAGATGCGGCGCATGTTGTCATCACCGAAGGCGTTAGAACCTACATAGGTTGTACCCGCGTTGATGGTTGCCGACTGCATTGCTGTGCCCATAAAGGCTCTCTCGCCGTATGAGGTTGCACCCTCAGCGGTTAGCGAGTAGAAGTTGGTAGCGTTCTCGAATGCTGAAGCCTCGATAGTGGTTGTCGATGCAGGAAGCGAGATCGAGATGATATCGCGGTTGCCCTTGAATGTCTCGGCGTTTAGAGTGTTGTTCTCCAAAACCACGGCAGTAAGGTCGATATACTTCGCTGCAGTCTCGCCCAGGATTGACATATCCTCAGCATTAAGGGTAGATCCACCATTGATGATAAGGCTCTCAACTGCGGCGGCCTCGTTGTAGAGCTTGAATACGCTTAGAAGCTGACCAGCCTCGGCAGGGGTGATGGTGGCGGTTGAGCCGTCGATCTCGACTGAAGCAGTTGGGATCTCGGTCACGATCATGCCAGCCTCGTAGTATTCCTTAAGGTTGGTGATAGCACCATATGTCTCAGGGTCGTCTACGATGATCATAAAGCCTGTGCCTGTACGGTTAGCAACTGTACCGAATGGAGTAGTACCATAGGTGATAGATGCTGGAGCGTTTAGGTAGACGGTCTTGATGCTAAGGTTGTTAAGTCCGTTGTTGTTAAGAGTAACCATTGTCTCAGGAACCACAACCTCAGATGCAGCACCTGTAGTGGCAGAACCAGAGATGGCGCTAGTACCGATTGATGTTGCGTTTGTAAGGTCGATGCTCATAAGTGCGCCGGCGCTACTGTTGATCGCGTTGTTGTTGTATGTTGTAACGCGACCCATGCCGTAGATCTCCTTAAGATTGGTACAACCTCTTAGGGCGTTAGCACCAATGATAAGCGCTAGATCGTCGGTATCGTTGTTTGGTAGATATAGATACTCAAGCTCCGAGGCAACCTCTGTTGTCATGCCTGTAGTGTAGTACATGGCCGATGTAAGAGTGTTGTTAGGGATTGAGGCATCTGTTAGATCTACTGTAGCCTTTCCTGCTGAGGCGATCATCTTAAGGTCGTAGTCGCTCAAATCACCAATAACCTTCACCTTATCCTCGGTAAGCTGAGATAGAACAGTGTTGTTGATCGAGCCCATGTTAGAGGTGGTGATGATATAGCCCTCGGTAACTACGGCGTCGGTAAGATCCTCCTCGGCGACGATGTAGTCGTAGTAGCTACTCCATCCTGGAGCCGACTTAAAGGCTGTAACATCTGATGATGGAACCACGATATAGAATCCGTCGATTGCTGTACCGAAGGCGCTGTTGTCTGGGGTGACAGTTGATGGACACCATACATAGATGCGCTTAATCTCAGATGAGGTTAGAGCGTTGGCATCAATTGTGGTGAGTGAAGCAGGTAGGTGGATAGTCTCGAATGCTATACCTGAAAGGGCATAGGTGTTGAGGACGATCGCGCTGCTGATATCAAGGTTTGCATATACGCCGTCGCAGTCATACATTGAGTATGAGCGGAAGGTCTGCACCTTAGATACGTCGATAGAAGATAGAGATGTACAACCGCGGAAGGCGTTCTCACCGAGGGTAAGGATACCTGGAGGTAGTAGGATCTCTGATAGGATTGGTGTAGATGATGTAAGCTCTGAAGAGAAGGCATTCATTGGGAAGGCCGAGCCGTCAGAGACGATCTTAGATGAAGATACGTTTACATCGCCCACGATAAGCACGCTGCTGTAGTCAACATAAGAGAACTTGTTGAGAGCACCAAGAGCCTGAACATCAGCCTGGCCGATGATACCCGACACCTTGATTCTGTCGCCTACAACCTGAGTGGCTAGGCTAGCGAGGTTGCCCGGAGAGGTCACCTTCACATTCTCGCCGTCGATAGTACCACCAAGCTCAGATGGGTCTACATACTCAACTAGGTTGTAGAAATCCCAGCCCTTGGCTACATAGTCATCCATAGAGCCTGTTGGGATAAGGATGTTCTTAGTGCCGCCAGCCTCATAGTCTGATGGGAAGATCTGGTATGTATCCTCGATCTCAAGGATCTCGTCACCCTCCCAGTATAGACGCACGTAGTTAAGAGCCGAACAGTTGTAGAAGGCCTGAGACGCATCGTTAGAGTCAAGGACGAAAGTAACGTATGTTGGCAGGTCAACGGCTGTAAGAGCCGAGTTGTAGTAGAATGCCTGGTAGTCTAGCGACAGACCGTTGTTGCTTACGGTTGGGAATGTGATCGCTGTTGTGCCATAGTTCCATGCAAAGGCCATGTAGCCGATAGAGCTAAGGTTGCTACACTCGCTAAAGTCTAGATCGCCAAGTAGAGAGAATGCGCGCATACCGTTGATTGCGATAGTCTCGAGCGTTGATGGGAACTCGATAGTCTCAAGAAGGTCACAATCCGCAATACCATAGGTGTTGATTGTTGTAAGCTGGTATAGGTTTGATGTAACGAGCTCGGTTAGAGCGTAAACCTGATAGATGGCATTTGCTCCGATCGACTTAGTAGTAGATGGGAGTGTTAGCTTCTCGATGGTTGCATTCTGATACCATGCTGAACCTGGAAGGGCGCAGGTAACGTTGTCTAGGTACTGAACCTCAGAAAGGTCGATCTCGGTGAATAGGTCGCTATCGCCAAGGGTTGAGAAGTCAGCGTCGGACATTGTACCGGTGATCTTGATAACTGGGTTGTTATTAGCTGCTGGATCGCTTAGCCAATCCTCCATGCTGCCGGCACCGGTGTTAAGAGTTGCGCCGCTCCAACCTGCACCAGCATTAGATGTCATATATTCGAAGCCACCATAGCAAGCCCAATCCTCGGCTGACTCGTAAGATGATAGTGCTGAAGATAGCTCGATAACCTTGAATGTGTATGGCTCAGCAAGGAAGCCGTCGCCATAACCAACCTTTAGGAACTGATCTGGGAATGAGTAGCCGAGATCAGAGCCCATGCCAACGTTAACCGCTGGAGCAGTAGCTCTCATTACGGTTACATCTGTAAGGTCAGCACAACTTGCGAAGGCATCGCCAGCGATAGACTCAACGCATGATGGGATGACGGCCTCGGTGATAGCTGTGCTCGCGTAGGTCGACTGCTCGATTGTTGCAGATGAGCTGAAGTAAGCCTCGGTAAGAACAGAACAATCCTTGAATGCCTTAGCGCCGATGTAGCTTAGGCTTAGCTCAGAGTAGTTGCTGATGGCTGTGAATGCGCTACAACCCTCGAATGTGCTCTCGCCGATTGTCTGTAGAGATGCAGGAAGCTTGATAGATGTAAGCTCGCAGAGTGCGAATGTACCGCTGATAGACTCAAGATTCTTAAGGTCGCTCCAGTCAATCTCGCCTAGTGGGTCGGTGCAACCTGCAAAGGCGTTGCCGATGCTCACTACCGACTCAGGTAGAGCGATAGAGTTAACTCCTGTGTTGTCGAAACCGCTAAATGAGGTTAGATTCTCAAGCCCGCTTAGGTCGATGCTTGTGATGGCTGTGTTGTCGCTGAAGGCGTAATCGGCGATACTCTCCATTGATACAGGAAGATCATCCACGCTGCTTAGACAAGTGCCAGCGAAGGCATAGCTCTCGATAGTTGTTAGAGCAGTGCACTCGCTCCAATCAACCTCGGCAAGGCCAGAGCAGCCATTGAAGGCCTTCTCCTCGATGATCTCGGTTGTGCTAGGTAGGGTGATCTTAGTTAGTTCGGCAGAGGCAAATGCGCTAGCTGGAATGCTCATGGCTGCATCCTCGCTCTCGCCTACTAGAGTAACTGAGCTGAGGTTAAGCTCTGCTACATTTTGTAGGGCTGCAAAGTCGGCGGCGTTGATCGAGCCGATTACCGCTAGCTTATTGGTAAGAGTCGACTTGTAGCTATCGCCAAACATAGTCTTCATGCTTGCATCAAGCGAGCCGGCTGTGTTGGTGGCATCAACTACAACTAGTTTGGTGTCGATAACGGTACCATCCTCCTCGACGATGTAGTATGTAGCCCATGGGTTGTTTCTGCCTACTAGGTATAGTAGACCTGTGCCATTGGCAACGGTGATGGTCGAACCAGCAACGAATGATGTATCTGTAACTGAAGCTGGGCGAGTCTCAAGATCCCATACTGCGGTGATCGAAGCAAGCGATGAGCAAGAGTCGAAGGCCTCAGCACCGATTGATGTCACGCTAATAGGGAATGTGATAGATGTTAGCTTAGAGCTCTGGAACGCCTTAGCGCCAATTGTAGTTAAATACTCGCCAAGCTCGATAGAGGTGATGGCGGTAGATGAAAGTGCGCCCTCCTCGATAGTTGTTAGAAGGAGTGGAAGCTCAATAGTTGTTAGAGCCGATGTGCCAGAGAGTGCATAGCTACCGATAGTGGTAGTGAGCGCTGGCATTGCAAGGCTCTTAAGAGATGTGTTGCCCTTGAAGGCGTCGGCTGGAAGTGAGTTCCCGTCGATTACAACCTTAGAGATATTCACACCCGCGAAGTACTGTAGCGCGGCGAAGTCGGCTGCGTTGATTGTACCTGATACGTTGATTGTTCTTGTAGAGATAGATGTAGTGTAGTCACCAATAGACTCTCTGATAACAGCATCAAGAGTGCCTGCTGTTGTACACTCAATACTGTAACCATCGACAACCTCGCCGCTTGCGTAGGCGATGGTGTATGATGGCCAGCCTGCGGCCTTATTGTATGCACCACCGACACCATCTGGAACGGTGATCTGCTTGCTAGCTCCTGCAACGAACTCGGCAGGGAACACCTCGGCGGTGACAGATGGGATATCAGTAAACCATGTAGTGTAGATCTTCTCAAGTGTTGAGATGCCATAGAATGCTCTATCGGCGATAGTCTCGATAGTGTATGGTAGGATCAGAGTGGTAAGCTTACTGCCCTCGAATGCAGATGCACCAATACTCTTTAGCGAGCATGTCAGCTTAAATGTAACGATATCAATGATATCATCCACGGTGACGTTCGAAAGAGTTACAGCTGTGATCGAAGAGTTGTAGAAAGCCTTCTCTGCAATACTCTCTAGTGAGCCAGGAAGCTCGATAGAGGTAAGTTTTGTTGTGCTGGCAAAGGCGCTAGCCTCGATGCCTGTGATGGTAGTTGGCAGCACGATCGACTCAAGAGTGCTATTGCCTTCAAAGGCGCTAGCTGTGATTGTGCCGCTTGTCATCTCTGCGCCCGAGATATCAAGACTCTTGATATTCTGAAGCACCGCAAGGTCATCAGCGTTAAGAGGACCGGCAACGGTGATCTCATCCTGCACGCTATCCAGGAATCCAGGATATAGAGCGTTGAGGCGAGTAGCAAGCCCACCGGCTGTCTTGTTGGTGATGGTTGTGTTTGCAGCATCGATCTCGGCAGAGACTAGAGTGGTGGTCTCTGTGTCGATGAATTTATCCTGGTTGTAGATGCTGGATCCATCAACCTCATCTATGACCGATGTTGGAGCAACGATTGTGAGCGCCTGAGTTGCTGCCTGCTCGGCTGAGATAAACGAAGTTGGAGAGATTGCAATATCCTCCTCCTCGGTCCATTTAACAACTACGGTCTCAAGGTCGGCGCACTCATTAAAGATTGTCTCACCTATATATATAACAGTCGTTGGAATCTCAATACGGATAACGCCAGTACTTGCAAAGGCGTTGTCGTTGATAACGCGGAGGTTGCCATCCTCGCCAGGAAGAACCACACGAATAAGGTTTGCAGCACCGGTAAACGACTCACTCTCGATAAGTGCAAGGTTCTTTGAGCCCGACATATCAATGGCGATTAGAGTCTCGATAGAGGCGAAGGCCTTACCCTTGATTGTTACAAGGCTAGCAGGAAGAGCTACCGTGTCGATAACTGCGCCCTCGAATGCCGACTCGCCGATTGTGGTAACCGAGTTTGGAAGAAGGATGCGAGAGAGCACCGAGTTACCCTTCCAGGCTCCATCCTTGATAAGGTTGGTAGGGGTGACGCCGCTCTCCTCCTCCTCCTCGTCTGCGCGAGTTGCTAAGCCAGCTATTGATGCTGAGCCCTCATAGATGGTGGCATCGGTAAGCACTACCTCCTTGAAGTTCTGGAGGTAGGTAACATCACCTTCGGCGATATCACCTGCAACCTCAACTGTCTCGAAAGGTTCGGCAGTTTGGTAGTTTGTGCCATAAAGAGCTTGAAGCTTGCTGTCAAGGTTACTTGATTGGCTCTCTGTGTCGTAGATTACTTTTGTGTAGAATGAGTTTACCTCGCCCTCAGAATTACTCTGTAGGCCATATAGCTCCCATCCAGTATCGGCATCGCGGAACTTAGTACCGCTGTTGTCCATAACGTTGACGCGGAGTGCCTCGGTTGGGGTCTCGTCTAGCTGCGAGGCCACTCTAAACTCGTAGGGCAGACCATTCTCCATGATCACTGGCACAGAGCCATTGTCGCGGTTCTCTACATAGACAAGTGTCATCGCATCGCAATCCTCAAATGCTCTTGTGCGGATTACATTCACCGAGGCGGGGATCGCAACGCCAGTAAGCTTCTTGGCGCTCATGAATGCCTGGTCACCGATGGTGGTGATTGTCGATGGCAGAGTAATCTTTGTAAGATTGTCGAATGTGAAGTTCAATGCCGAATAGCAAGGGATCGCATTACCGGTTTGGATTACGCGATAAGAGATGTAGATATCTCCAACTACCTCAACATCGCCGAGGTCAATCTCGCTAAATGGCTGAAGAGAACGGAAGTCATTTTGATTGATCGTTCCCTTGATCTTAATCGCTCGCGACACCTTTTCGGGGTTGTACGAGTAGTCAGCTCCGAGGGCCTTGGCGAGGGTCTCATCCAAGGTGTTGGTACCCTTGGGGTCCGCCACGTTGGTTACAGTATAATCGGCATCCTGTACCGTTACACTGTCGAGCTCGTCATGACCCATTTCGCAACTAGCCACAAACATAAGAAGTAGCAGTAGTAAATAGTTTCTTTTCATGGTCAATAAGGTTTGTTTTGGTTTTTAATTAGTTATTTATTTGTTTATCTTATTGTCTCTCAAAACGTTATCATACCACGAGCCTGCCATCACCCTATGGGTAATGGCTGATTCGTGCATAATATCAATGCTAAGTTATGAAAAATTTATTAACAAAAGCCTATTTTACTCTTTTTTTTGTAATTTTTTTGAGTTGAGTAAATTTTTTAAAATCACTTTTGCTTATACTTTGCCCAGAACGGGACTCAATTATATGAAAATTTGTTAAGATTTGGTGCAGTCTAGAGGGGTGGCCGAGGTTAATCTTCTATGATAAAGAGCTCCTCGCCGGGGGCTTTCATTCGATAGCGCTCGCGTGCAAATTTCTCCAAGATGTCATCATATTTTAGCTGTTCGAGAAGTGTGCTATCGGCGGCGATGTGCTCAAGATAGTAGTTGGATTCATACTCTAAGGTGGCAACTTGCGAGCGGATATCCATGGCGTGAAGTAGGTTACGCCCGATAGAGAAGAGCATGATGGCGGTGACTATAATTGTTATGCTACCCCAGAAGAGGTCTAGGAATTTTGTTGCTCTACTCATGGCTATGGAATCTGCATATATTTGTGGCTCTGAATGGATATTCGCCACCTCTGATTTGACTTGACGTAATCTACAATTATTGGGGTTATTTTGGCTGCCGTGCTCCATTCGGCCTGAAGATATAGGCGGCACTCGGGCGCAACTTTTTGGGCGCACATTTCAGCCCAGCGAAGATCCTCTTCGCGCCCTATGATAAGCTTTATTTCGTCGGCTTTTTTAAAGGACTCTTCGAGGGGCGGGCGGTGGGATTTTGGCGAGAGGCACACCCAATCAAATGAGCCGCTAAAAGGTTGTGTGCCAGATGTTTCAAGGAATATTTTTTGCCCCGCCGCGTGTAGCTTCGAGCATAGTTCGTCGAGCTGGTGCATAAGCGGCTCGCCGCCCGTTATTACCACCACTTCGGCTCCGGACTCGCCTGCTTCCCTAGCTAGATCTTCGATGTTAAGGTGGGGGTGTTTTGTTGTGCTCCAGCTCTCTTTAGCATCGCACCATGGGCATGCAACATTGCACCCGCCTAGGCGGATGAAGTAGGCGGCACGCCCCGAGTGGTAGCCCTCGCCCTGGATGGTGTAGAATGACTCTGCTATTGGTAGCTTATTCATTGATGATTGCGTATATTTCGTTGAGATTGCGATAGCGCTGATTGTAATCTAGGCCATAGCCGAAGATGTATTGATCGCCTAGCTCCAAGGCGTGGTAGTCGATTTTTAGATCCTCTCTGCAGCATTCGGGCTTGTAGAAGAGGGTGCACACCTTTGAGCTGGCCACGCCTAGCTCTTTGAGCATTTCGACTAGGTGGGCGACGGTGGTGCCTGTGTCTACTATATCTTCGATGATGATTACATGCCGACCCTTTACCTCGCAGTTAAGTCCCACAAGCTCTCGTACTGTGCCCGAGCTGGCGTTGTCGATGTAGGAGGCGAGCTTTATAAAGCAAATTTCGCACTCGAAGTGTACATTTTTAAGCAGATCGCCAATAAAGGCGTATGAGCCGTTGAGTACGCCGAGCAGGATCGGGCACTCAACCTCCTGATAGTCGCGATTGATGCGGGCTGCGACTTTGGCTACCGCCTCTAAAATTTCGTCGTGGGTGAACAGCACCTCTGTTTTGCAGTTGGGTAGTGAGTTGTTTGTCATATCTAAACTTATCTTTTAAATCGGTAGTAGGTTCCAAATGGGAGCTCTTTGCCCGAGCGGTCGCAAAAGAGCAGTTCGCCGCGCCCTTCGTCTATGGGCGAGCCGAAGTGTTGATGCACGGCGGTGCGCGCTAGGGTGGAGCTAAGCCCCATTGAGTAGAGGCTGAGCAGCAGAAATGAGTCGTGCTCCTCGAGTAGCTGCGCGCAGAGCGAGAGCATCTGGTCTATATCCTCCTCTAATATCCACCGCTCACCATTGGCTCCGCGCCCATAGGCGGGTGGGTCGAGGATGATGCCGTGGTAGCGATTGCCTCGTCTCGCCTCGCGCGCGACAAACTTCATAGCATCCTCCACTATCCATCGCACCCCATCAATACCGCTAAGTTCCATATTTTCGCGTGCCCAGCTCACTACCTGCTTCACCGAGTCGACGTGTGTTGTCTCGGCTCCGGCACTAGCGGCCGCCAGCGTTGCGCCACCGGTGTAGGCGAAAAGGTTTAGCACCTTGGGCTTAATTCCCTTGTTTGCCAGCGAGCGGCACTCGTCGTAGATGAAGTTCCAGTTGGCCGCCTGTTCGGGGAAGATGCCCACATGTTTGAATGAGGTGAATCCAAGGCGCATTGCAATGCTGAGTTCTTTGTGGTTATACTTCACAACCCAGCTCGATGGTGTTTTTGGAGATAGCCTCCATTCGCCTCGCTCTTCGCTCTTTGACTGGCGCAGAAATGAGGCGGTTGCCATCTTCTGCCACTCGCCCTCGCTGAGCGAAGGGCGCCAGATTGCCTGCGGCTCGGGACGACGAGTTATGATCGAGCCGAAACGCTCTAGCTTCTCGTGGTTGCCTGAATCTATAAGCTCGTAATCGGCAAAATTTGGGGTTATGTTTTCTATCATTTTTCTATATTTTTATCAAATCCATGCGACAGCATGCGCAGTCAAATATTAGTCTAAAACGACTTGTTCCGCGCTCAATGTAGAGAGGCTCTTTTAGTTGAGATCCTTCGCGTAGGCACTCGCCTATTTCGCGGCGAATACAGTAGGAGCTCTCCATCACCTTTTCGCCGACGAGGTTATCTTTCAACTCCATTGCAGGTGCTATATGCTTAGCGCCATGATCCATTAAAAAGCTCTTAGATAGAGAATTAGTTATATTTTCATCGGCGGTTATCTCCTGTTTGTATAGTGGTGCATCTGCCCGCTCCTTGAAGTTTATGCCCCCTTTTTTATGGTTTTCCAACCTTGTTTTGTGGAGCTGAGAGAGAGCTTCGCGGCGTAGCTGTGAGATTATCGACGATGGTATAAATTGATCAAAAAGGGATATTTTAACGTCGTTTACCTCGTAGATAGTATTGCCACATTTTCTCACCTCTCGCTCTGCTGTGGCAGCCATCTTCTCTCTCTTTTCAGCCTGGCCAAACTCGCCTTTAAACTCAGCTTCGGCATGGTGCTCACCATCGCTATAACCCACCTTTATTCCACCCTCGATAAGTTCAATAGAGGCGTTAATTTTGATGGTGCGTCGAGTGTTTGAACGCTCTAATTTTGTGTGAAATAGCCTATCGTAGTTGCGGTAAATCTCGCCACCAACTGCGATCCCATCGACCCTATTTGGGTAGATCCACTCGCCCTCTATGCTGTTTATGTTTGTCCCTCGCAACTCACCCTTATTTGTGAAAAAGGCTATACCATCTTGTGGTGCGAGCGGGGAATTTTGCTCCAATATAAATCCACTCTTGCCAACTTTTTTTACTCGTCCAAGCAGCTCACCGATTGATTTTGGGCTATCGAATGAGGCGAGGCCTCTCCTTGACCCATCAAGTAGAAAGGTGCTTGCACCGCGCGAAAAACTCTTTGCTGGGTCGGGCTCAAACTCTATCTTAACCTCGCCTAATGAGCTGCGGCATAGGTCATTACGTCTTGTGATAATCTCGTTTAGCTTTTGGTTATAGTGTGAGACTATATTTTTTGTATAATCTATATCTTTTAGTCTACCTTCGATCTTTAGAGAGCTTACGCCCGCGTCGATAAGATCCTCAAGTCGGTCGCTTAGATTCATGTCGAGAACCGAGAGCAGATGCTTTGAGCTTAAAATCCTTTTGCCCGTTTCGCTTACTAGATCGTAGCTCAGACGGCAGGGCTGGCTGCATGCGCCTCTGTTTCCACTTCTAGTGGAGCTTGCGCGCGAGAGTAGGCAGCGCCCGCTGTGGCTAACGCAGATTGCGCCGTGGACAAAGGCCTCCAGCTCGACATTGCATTTTGAGCCGATCTCCTGGATCTGCGCAAGAGATAGTGCGCGTTCTAGAACAACTCTCTTTATCCCACACTCTTCCAGAAACTTAACTCTCTCAAGTGAGTTGTTGCACATCTGGGTGGAGGCGTGCAGCTCGATGGGCAGGTTCATCCTTAGCAGGGCAAAATCTTGGATTATAAGTGCGTCGACGCCGGCCTCGATGAAGCCCATCGCAGCATCTCGTGCCGCCTTAAGCTCATCTTCAAATATTAGAGTGTTTAGTGCTCCGTAGATCTTTGCTCCATATTGATGTGCATACTCTGCGGCAGTTGCTATATCTTTATAGCTGTTGCAAGCACCTTGCCTTGCGCCGAAGCTCTCCCCACCTATATATATAGCGTCAGCGCCATGGTCGATTGCGGCGATGGCGGCAGCTAGGTTCTTTGCTGGGGCTAATAGCTCGATGGCTCTCTTTTTTGTTGGCTTCAATAGAATATTTTATCAATCACCAAAGGGGTGACTAGTTTTTGTTAGCCACCCCTGGTATAGGGTCATCTATGGTCTCTCCTGCTCTTAATATTGCAGGCTGATTCTCTTTGCAGTGCCTCTTCGGCTAGCCATGGCACAGAGTATGGCAGGCACAAAAAGTCCCTCGCTTCTTATATCATTTCAGATAGAGGCGAGGTTCTTTCTCTATGCTTGATTAGGCTGAGTGCACACTTTTGCGCACCTGTCGCTCTACTTGCTAATGCCGGTAGTGATGTCGATACTGCACTTGCTGCGAATTGCATCAGCAGCCTCAGAATCTGGCTGAAGGGCAAGAATTGCTAGCTCTGTCATGGCGAGCGCCTTGCCTGTATTTGCATTGATAAGTGCGAAGTCGACATCCTTGTTGCGGGCGCACTTAACCTCTATGCGCAGTTGCAGCTTGCTCTTATCCATCTCCTTAAAGTAGGGGATGGCGACGTGTTGTGTGATTGAGCAATCGTAGCTGTTGTCCACAACTTTGTAGTTCTCCATAACTCTTACACCCTGTAGATAGAAGGGCTTGCCCTCCTGTTGGCCACCCTCAAATACGATAATTGGGGTTACTCGCACAATGGCATCTTCGTTGAAATACCTCTTTGTGAAGCTGATTGTAAGATCTGTTGTCACCATGTCATCCGACAAGGTAAGCATCTCTGGGGTACATACCACGCTCACCACCTCACGGTTTCTGGCCATTCTCTGATAGCAGTTGCAGCTAGAGAAAGCGATTACCATAAGGGCTAGAACGAAGCCCAATTTAGCAACTCTTTTCATGAATTTTTAGTTATTTGTTAGTTTTTAATTTAATTTCTACACAAATATCGGCTCTCGCAGCTCATCCTATGTTTAGATGAGGCGCGAGTAGGGATCTTCAAAAACAAATGTAGTAATTATTTTTTAATTAATACATATATTTATATTAAAAAAATACCATAACTAGTCTATTCCTTAAAAAAAGGTAAAAAAGTTATGGTATTTTTTGCTATTTATAGCTCTCTATAGAGCTGCCTTATGCTCGTATTACTCGCGTGGACGGCGTGGGCCGCGATCCTCGCGTGGCTTGCGCTCGCGCTCCACCCAACCCTCTGGCTTTGGTAGAAGTGCCTTGCGAGATAGCTTGAGCTTACCGGTCTTGGCATCAACGCCAATTAGCTTAACCTCAATCTTATCGCCCTCCTTGAGTGGCGTCTCATCCATAGTCTCGAAGCGCTTGTAGTCGATCTCGGAGATGTGTAGAAGAGCATCCTTTCCTGGAAGGATCTCAACGAAAGCACCGAAGGCTACGATCGAGCGAACAGTACCATTATATACCTCACCAACCTCTGGCACAACAACGATAGCCTTGATGCGTGCTAGAGCACCATCCAACGACTCCTTGTTTAGACCGAAGATGTCGATCAGACCCTTGCCATCAGTCTCGGTGATGGTGATTGTAGTCTGTGTTGTCTTTTGGATATCCTGGATGATCTTACCACCAGGGCCGATCACAGCACCGATCATATCCTGAGGGATAGCGATCTGCACGATGCGTGGCACGAATGGGCGCATCTCCTCGCGTGGCTCGCTGATGCACTCGGTGATCTTGCCTAGGATGTGTAGGCGGCCAACGCGTGCCTGCTCAAGAGCAGCAGCTAGAACCTCATACGAGAGGCCATCTACCTTGATATCCATCTGTGTGGCGGTGATACCATCCCTTGTTCCGGTAACCTTGAAGTCCATATCGCCTAGGTGATCCTCGTCGCCAAGGATATCAGAAAGCACAGCCCACTTGCCGCTAGCGCTATCCGAGATTAGACCCATCGCAATACCCGATACTGGCTTTTTGAGCTTGATGCCCGAGTCCATAAGTGCAAGAGTACCTGCACATACGGTTGCCATTGAAGATGATCCGTTAGACTCTAGGATATCCGACACAACGCGTACAGCGTATGGATTCTCCTCGCCTAGTGGAACCATATTCTTCAAACCACGCCAAGCTAGGTGTCCGTGACCAACCTCGCGGCGGCTAAGGCCACGTGCCGCGCGTGCATCGCCGGTAGAGAATGGAGGGAAGTTGTAGTGAAGAACAAACTGCTCAGAGCCCTGAACTAGAACCTCGTCCTTAAGCTTCTCGTCCATCTTTGTGCCCAAAGTTACAGTCGTAAGTGACTGAGTTTCACCACGTGTAAAGATAGCCGAACCGTGTGCAGCAGGCAGGTAACCAACCTCGCAGCAGATAGGGCGGATCTCATCTGTGCGGCGACCATCTAGGCGCTGACCCTTATCAAGGATCATGTTGCGCATAGCCTTCTTAAGCACGTCATCGTGGAAATATTTCTTGATCAGGATAAGCTTTTCAGCAAGCTCCTCCTCAGGGAAAGCGGCGATATAGTCAGCCTCCAAAGCCTCAAACTGCTCAGCGCGCTCGTGCTTCTTGGTGCCGCTTGTAGCGATGGCATAAGCCTTGTCGTATAGCTCGGCGACGATCTTATCGCGAAGCTCTAGGTCTGATGTCTCGTGGCAGTAGGTGCGCTTAACATCCTTGCCTAGCTCCTGGCTAAGCTCGATCTGAGCCTGGCAATGCTTCTTGATCTCCTCGTGGGCGAACTTGATAGCGCCGAGCATAACCTCCTCGCTAACCTCCTTCATCTCACCCTCAACCATCAAGATATTGTCGATAGTACCACCGACCATAATATCAAGGTCAACCTGTTCCATCTGCGAGAAAGTTGGGTTGATGCAGTACTCACCGCCGATGCGAGCAACGCGCACCTCAGAGATTGGGCCATTGAATGGAATATCCGAAACGGCAAGGGCGGCCGAAGCGGCAAGACCGGCTAGGGCATCTGGCTGGATATCTTTATCAGCCGAGATAAGGTTTACGGTGACGAAAACCTCAGCGTGATAATCAGCTGGGAAGAGTGGGCGAAGTGCGCGGTCGATAAGGCGCGAAACCAAAATCTCGCTATCGCCGGCGCGACCCTCGCGCTTCATAAAGCCGCCAGGGAAGCGGCCGCATGAGGCATACTTCTCTTTGTACTCAACCTGCAAAGGCATAAAGTCGGTGTCGGGCTTTGCATCCTTAGCGGCAACTACAGTCGCCAGGAGCATCGTGTCGCCCTGTTTTACTACGACCGAACCGTCGGCCTGCTTGGCTAGTTTGCCAGTCTCGATCACGATCTCGCGTCCATCGGCGAGGGTGATGCTCTTCTGTACAGCGTTGTACAACTTGTTCTCTTCCATTGTCATCTTATATATATTCTTTCTTAATATTCAAATAAGAGGGTGACCTTAAGTCACCCTCGTTACTTTTGAGGTAAAAGATCTCTCCTCTCCTCGCCCTCTTACTTACGAAGATTTAGCTCCTTAAGAATTGCACGATAACGCTCGATATCGGTGTTCTTAAGATACTCCAACAAGTGACGACGCTTACCAACTAGTGCTAGTAGGGCACGCTGTGTGCCGAAGTCGTGCTTGTTTGATTTGAGGTGCTGTGTAAGGTGGCTGATACGGAACGAGAACAGGGCGATCTGGCTCTCTGGAGAACCTGTGTCGGTGTTAGACTTTCCGTACTTGCCAAAAAGCTCTTGCTTTTTTTCTGCTGATAAATAAGCCATTTTGCTGATTTAATTTAATTGTTCCACTCTACGACATATTGCCCTTACTAGCAATCATACCAGAGCGTCGCGCAAAGGTAGTAAATATTTGTTTAATATACAAATAAGGGCGCGAATAAAATCCCTGTAACAAAAGTTCTTTAAAATTCAGCCACAACGACTATAGATAAAACCAGGCCTAAAATAACCCCTTTTGTTGCAATAATAAAAATATTGGCTAAAGCCTCCCCCTTTTGCGAAAAATTTAACTAAATAATCCGCTAAAAATTACGTAAATAAGAAAATTATATCTAACTTTGCAACGAAATGGTAAATGAGTGGTATATGCGTCTCTATATTGTGTTGATTGTAAGCCTGTTGTGTGGCTGCGTGGCCTCGAGCGACTATCTTCGCTATGATGGTGCGATGCTAGGAACAACGGCAAGGGTTATAGCTGAAATTGATCTCTCCTCTCGAGGAGCGCTCCACGCTATAGCGCAGAGGGTGGATAGGAGTATGCAGAGCGAGATGTCGATATTTGATCCATCATCGCAGCTGAGCAGAGTTAATAGATCGGAGTGTGATTCGCTAACCCCCGCTATGATATATAATATTCGTCTGGCCGACTCTGTAAGTCGACTCTCGGGAGGGGTGTATGATATCACCATCCTGCCGCTAGTCAAGGCGAGAGGCTTCGCCGGCGATGAGCAGCAGGCCGAGCCCAATATCGACTCGCTGCTGGAGTTTGTCGGCTACGAGAAGATCTCGATTCTCGATGGCAGGCTAGTCAAGAGCGATCGGAGAGTACAGATCGACCTAAACTCCATAGCAAAGGGCTATACGGTGGATCTCTTTGCCGAGGAGCTCGAGCAGCTGGGTGTTGAGAACTACCTAGTAGATATAGGTGGCGAGCTGAGATGCAGAGGGAAAAACTCGCGGGGTGAACCCTGGCGAATAGGCATAGAGAGTCCCTTTGATGGGAATATGAGTGAGGGAGAGTTTATCGAGAAACGTATCTCGATGAGAGGAGAGAGAGGGCTTTGTGCGATGGCTACCTCGGGGAATTACAGGCGCTACTATCTTGACAATGACGGGAATAAGATAGCGCACACGATCGACCCAAGAAGCGGTAAGAGCTCCATATCGAAGCTCCTATCGGCCACAGTGATTGCCCGCAGCTGCGCCCTTGCCGATGCCTATGGCACGATGTTTATGGCGGTGGGCTCTGATGGAGCAGAGCAGCTCGCTGCGAAGATTGAGAATATTGAGGTGTACTTTATATATAGTAACGAGAGCGGTGGGTACAGCGAGTACCTAAGCCCGGGAATGAAGAGTTTGATATTAGAGTAGAGGATGAAACAGGCTGTTTTTTTATATAATACACATGCCGGAGATGGCAAAATAGGCCGCTATGCCGATGAGATTGTCGAGATTTTAGCCTCGGGTGGATATAGTGTTCATGGTGAGTCGATCGACTATGCGCGTGATCCGTTCGAGAGGTTTCATGGCGTGGATTTGGTGGTTGTGGCTGGTGGTGATGGCACGGTTAATCATGTGGTTAACCAGATGAAGGAGAGAGGTGTAGGTGCCGCGCTGGCGGTGATACCATCAGGTACAACAAACGATTTTGCCGAGTCGCTAGGGATGAGCCACAAGCCGCTGCGCGCCGCTGCACAGATCGCTAGCGGTACGGTAGACTATGTTGATTGTGGTTATGTTAATGGTCTCTACTTCGTCAACGTCTTTAGTTTTGGCCTGCTCACCACAACCTCGCGACGTATTACTGCGCGTTTTCAGTGGTTGGCAAAGCTAAAGAGCATTTTGGCGGCAATAGATGAGCTGGCAACCCTAAAGAGCATGAAGTTGCAGATTGAGGCCGACGGTGGTAGATTCTTCAACCCCGAGGCGCTGCTTGTGCTTGTGCTTAATGGATCCAAGGCTGGAGGATTTCGATTTGCCCGTGGCGGAGCACTAAAGGATGGGCTTCTGGACTGTGTTGTGGCGCGTAATAAGGGTCACTTGAGAGCCGTTATAGCCTTAGTTCTGTTTCTTTTTGGCGCGCAGACAAACTCTGTTAAGAGTTTTAGGGCTAGGACGATACAGATTTTGTCGGACGAATATGAGCCTACAGATGCCGATGGCGAGAGGGGTGTGGACTTCCCTCTTAATATTGAGTGTCTGGCCGGAGAGTTGAAAGTAATAATACCAAGTTTATAAATAAAATTAAGAGAAGAGAGATGGGAAGAATGACAAAGAGAGGTGGACAACCGCGAGTTAATGTGGTGTCGTTTGATGAGTTGAAGGATTATTTTAATGATGTGGTGACTCTGTCGGATGATCTGTTGATTGCTACGTTGAATGCAAATTCAAATCCAACGGCGCAGGAGGCGATATCGTTGAACTGTTATATGTCGCTCATCCTTGCCGAAGGTGAGGCTGAGATATCAATCGACATGGTGACGCACAAGCTAAAGAAGAATGATATTTTTGGTTTCCTGCCAGGGAATATCGTTAAGACCGTTAGCGCTTCGCCCGACATAAAGGTCTATCTTGTTGCATATTCAAAGAAGTTTGTTCGCGACGTGCATATTGATCTAACTACCTCAATGGCAGTGTATATGAGCGTTAAGCGTAATCCAGTTCTGTCGGTCGAGCCACACGATGTGGAGGAGATTGTGCAGCTGTTTAATTTGATCAGCACAATGATTAAGAGCGACAAGGAGATCTATCGTTCGATGATCGTGCGCACGCTATTTACGGCGATGTTCTACATAATGCTTGATCTTTACAAGTCGCGCAGCGGCGAGAAGGATGGTCGCGGTCGTGGCGAGGTGGTCTTTGATGAGTTTATGCTTCTTCTACAGCGCTACTCGGCGCGCGAGCGTAATGTGAAGTTCTATGCCGCCAAGCTCAACTTCTCGACCAAATATCTGTCGGCTATCATCAAGAACCTAAGCGGCAAGAGTGCAGCACGTTGGATCGACGACGCTGTAATCCGCGAGGCGAAGCGCCGCCTGATATACACCGGCGATTCAGTGTATGAGATCGCCTGCGGGCTTAATTTCTCTAATCAGTCGTTCTTTGGGCGCTACTTTAAGCACCATGTGGGGATGACACCATCGGAGTTCCGCAAGAGTCAGAAGGAGTAGTCTGTCCTAGGCGGATTTATACGAGTAGTTGCTGCGATAAACTCTCAGCAACTACTCTTAAAAACAGAAGGGAGTGAGGCGAAAACCTCACTCCCTAACTCTTTGCTTAAAAAAGTAAAGATTACTCAGCCTGGATGCACTCTGAAGGGCAAACACCAGCACAAGCACCACAGTCGATGCAAGCTGAAGCGTCGATTACATAGATGTCGCCAGCAGAGATAGCCTCAACTGGACACTCATCAACACATGTGCCACATGCAACACAAGCGTCAGAAATTTTGTAAGCCATTGTCTTTGAATTTTAAAATTGTGAAATAGTAAGCACTACAAAGGTAGATAATTATTTTATAATATCAAAACCTGTGTAGGGAATTAATACGTCTGGAATGCGAATACCCTCCTGGCACTGGTAGTTTTCAAGTAGTGCCGCCACAATCCTAGGAAGCGCTAGCGATGAACCGTTCAGGGTGTGAGCTAGTTGGGTTTTCTTGTTGGAGTCCTTGTAGCGAAGCTTTAGGCGGTTGGCCTGAAACGATTCGAAGTTAGATACCGAAGAGACCTCTAGCCAGCGCTGCTGAGCTGCCGAATAGACCTCAAAGTCGTAGGTGAGCGACGAGGTGAATGACATGTCGCCGCCACAGAGACGAAGTATGCGGTAGGGCAGGCCTAGCGAGCTAACGATAGATTCAACGTGTGCTACCATGCCATCAAGCGCCTCATATGAACTCTCGGGCAGGGCTAGCTGTACGATCTCAACCTTGTCGAACTGGTGTAGGCGGTTTAGTCCGCGCACATCCTTGCCATAAGAGCCAGCCTCGCGACGGAAGCATGGTGTGTAGGCGGTAACCTTAACGGGAAACTCGCGCTCCTCGAGGATTACATCGCGGAAGATATTTGTCACCGGAACCTCGGCCGTGGGCACAAGATAGAGGTTGTCTACGCCGCAGTGGTACATCTGGCCCTCCTTGTCGGGCAGCTGTCCTGTGCCGAAGCCCGAGGCCTCATTCACAAGCACCGGAGGCTCAACCTCGGTGTAGCCAGCCTTAGAGTTACAGTCGAGGAAGTAGTTTATAAGGGCGCGCTGAAGGCGAGCACCTTTGCCTTTGTAGACTGGAAAGCCTGCGCCCGTTAGCTTTACACCTAGATCGAAGTCGATGATGTCATACTTGCGCGCTAGCTCCCAGTGTGGTTGAGCATCAGTTGGTAGCGCTACAGCGCTGTCGACAAGCTTTACCACCTCATTATCCTCGGCGCACTTGCCCTCAGGTACGATATCGGCGGGGAAGTTTGGAAGTAGCACGATGGTGGCCTGCAATTCATCGCTTGCGCTCTTAAACTCTGAGCCGAGCTGAGCCGAGCGCTCTTTAAGCTCAGCGACCTGAGACTTCATCGCCTCGGCCTCCTCCCTCTTGCCTTGACCCATTAGGGCTCCGATCTGCTTGGCAGCACGGTTTTGCTCCGCTAGGCAGCTATCTAGCTCGTTCTGAATTGCTTTGCGGCGATCATCTAATGTCTCGATGCTGTCGATTATTGGAGCAGCATCAACCCCCTTCTTTGCCAAATGTTTCTCGGCAAGCTCGCGATTATCGCGAAGTTGTTTAAGCGTTAACATATAGTTGTCGTGAAATTATTATCATCTTGTTAATTGCAGCAAAGGTAAAAAAATTATCTCCCACAGCTGCGAATAATGATATTTTTTATACACTTTTTTTATTTATTGCAATTTTGATGCTAGTTTTTTTCGATAAGTTATTATCTTTGCAATAGTTAAAACCTTCCAAAAAATGATTTCAGAGAGATACTACTTGACTCAAGTTGAGAGTAAGCGCGATGAACGCGAATTTATCAATATGGCTAAGCGACTATATAAGGGTTGCGAAAATTGGGTCTGTCCTCAGGATGAGGCTATCGAGAAGTGTTTCTCGCCCAAGACCAACCATCTGTTTAATGGAGGCGACGCCCGCAGATGGCTGGCTAGGCGCATCGAGGATGATCAAGTTGTTGGGCGCATCGCCGCCTTTTATAACAACGAAAAAGCCGCTATCGAAGAGCAGCTCACAGGCGGTTGCGGTTTCTTCGAGTCGATTGACGACCAGGAGGTTGCCACGATGCTCTTTGATGCTGCGCGCCGCTGGTTGCGCTCATGTGGCATGGAGGCTATGGATGGACCTATCAATTTTGGTCAGCGCGATGCATGGTGGGGGCTCCTAGTCGAGGGTTTTGATTATGAGCCGCTCTATGAGAACCCCTACAACTTCCCATACTATAAGGCTCTCTTCGAGAACTATGGCTTCAAGAACTACTTCAATCAGAACACCTATCTATGGAAGATCTTCGATGATGATGTGAGCAACCTGGTGCATGAGCGCGCTCGCCGCCTGCAGGAGAGCCCCGGCTATACCTTTGGAAATATAGATATGAAGAATCTGGAGGGTGCGGCCGAGAGCTTTAGAACCATATATAATAAATCGTGGGCAAACTTTGTCGGTGTGAAGAAGATGGAGAGAGAGGAGGCGCTCAAGCTGATGAATATGCTTAAGCCAATTATCGACCCAAATCTAATATTTTTTACCTATCACAATGGTGAGCCGGTCGGCTTCTTTATTATGGTTCCCGATCTTAATCGTCTTATCGGTCGCTTTAACGGAAAGTTTGGTCTATGGCAGAAGTTGCAGCTGATGTGGGATTTGAAGGTCTCTAAAAAATGCGACAGAATCTTCGGTATTATCTTCGGCGTATCTCCCGAATATCGCGGCCGCGGCGTCGAGTCGGGTATGATGCAGGCGGTTCTGGATACCTACATCCGCACCGACAAGAATAGATATAAGACCCTGGAGTTGGCATGGGTGGGGGACTTCAATCCCGTGATGAATCGAATGATTGTGCAGTATGTCGGCGCCACCTGCCATAAAGTGCATACAACATATCGCTATCTTTTCGATCGCGAGAAGGAGTTTAAGCGCTGCCCACGCTTGGGAATGAAGCCACAGGAGTCGTAAGACAAATTAAAAAAAAGATATTGGGCGCTCTATTATATATAGGTATATGTAAAGCGCCCTCTTTTTTTTATCTTTTGGCCAAAAAAAGATGCCTCTCTATTTTTTTATTCGTAAAAGAGTATTATCTTTGTCACCGATTTCACCTCTAGGGATGAAGTCGGTGTTCTTTGATGTGGGGCTTGGATGATTTAAAAAAAAGTTGCTTATAAGTTTGGAACTTTAAAAATTATTCATACCTTTGCAATCCGAAACAGTTACAACGCCGATGTAGCTCAGTTGGCCAGAGCAGCTGATTTGTAATCAGCTGGTCGGGGGTTCGAATCCCTCCATCGGCTCAAGTGTTATAACACGTTCGGGAAGTTACCAGAGTGGCCAAATGGGGCAGACTGTAAATCTGCTGTCTTCGACTTCGGTGGTTCGAATCCATCACTTCCCACAACCATCCAGTTGGATGTCGGTTTGAGGTTGCAAATATTCTTCTTGATTTATTTGATTAAGGGGAGTTTTGTAGCTCCAAATTTGTTTTGCGGAAGTAGCTCAGTTGATAGAGCATTAGCCTTCCAAGCTAAGGGTCGCGAGTTTGAGCCTCGTCTTCCGCTCTTGTGAGAAACGCGTGATGTGTGCCTCTCCTTTAAATAGGATAATTGGCTCTACGTCGCACGTATCTCTGCGATTTAAATCGCAAAACATTAGAAATGTAATTTTTAAAAATTAATAATTTTACTACTATGGCAAAAGAAAAATTCGACCGTTCGAAACCGCACGTTAATATCGGTACTATCGGTCACGTAGACCACGGTAAGACCACTCTTACTGCTGCTATCACCACTGTTCTCGCTAAGCGCGGTCTTTCAGAGCTTCGTTCATTCGACTCGATCGACAACGCACCTGAGGAGAAGGAGCGTGGTATCACCATTAACACTGCACACGTTGAGTATCAGACTGCTAACCGTCACTATGCGCACGTTGACTGTCCAGGTCACGCCGATTACGTAAAGAACATGGTTACTGGTGCTGCTCAGATGGACGGTGCGATCCTTGTAGTAGCTGCTACTGATGGCCCTATGCCTCAGACTAACGAGCACGTTCTTCTTGCTCGCCAGGTAAACGTTCCTAAGATCGTAGTTTTCCTTAACAAGTGTGATATGGTTGACGATCCAGAGATGCTTGATCTTGTTGAGATGGAGGTTCGTGACCTTCTAAGCAAGTATGAGTTCGACGGCGACAATGCACCAGTTATCCGCGGTTCAGCTCTTGGTGGTCTTAACGGCGAGCCAAGCTGGGAGGAGAAGATCATGGAGCTTATGGATAATGTTGATGAGTATATTCCAATTCCAAAGCGTGAGAACGAGAAGCCATTCTTGATGCCAGTTGAGGACGTATTCTCTATCACAGGTCGTGGTACTGTAGTTACTGGTCGTATCGAGACAGGTATCATCCACGTAGGTGATCCAGTTGAGATCGTAGGTATCGAGGAGAAGTCTCTAACATCTACTTGTACTGGTGTTGAGATGTTCCGCAAGCTTCTAGATCAGGGTGAGGCTGGTGATAACGTAGGTCTACTTATGCGTGGTCTTGATAAGAAGGATGTTAAGCGTGGTATGGTTGTTGCTAAGCCAGGTTCAATCACTCCTCACACTAAGTTCCAGGCTGAGGTTTATATCTTGAAGAAAGAGGAGGGTGGTCGTCACACACCATTCCACAACAAGTATCGTCCACAGTTCTACCTTCGTACAATGGATATCACCGGTGAGGTGTCACTTCCAGAGGGTGTAGACATGGTAATGCCAGGTGACCACGTAACTATCACTGTAGAGCTTATCTACCCAGTTGCCCTTAACGAGGGTCTACGTTTCGCAATCCGCGAGGGTGGTCGTACAGTAGGTGCAGGTCAGGTTCTTAAGATCGTTGAGTAATCTCGATTAAGATAATTCACTCGGAGTGGTCAACCCCACAAGGCAGGTCACTCCGATTTTTTAGGAGCATAGTTCAAGGGTAGAATAGCGGTCTCCAAAACCGTTGATGGGGGTTCGAATCCCTCTGCTCCTGCCAAGAATAAAAGAAATCAACACTATGATTAACTATATCAAAGCCTCATACAACGAGCTAGTAAACAAGGTCTCATGGCCTTCGTTTTCGCAGCTACAGAGCTCAACTATCGTTGTGATGGTCGCCACGGCAATCTTTGCGGTTGTGATTCTAGCTATGGATCTCTCTTTCGAGGGGATTATGGGATTTATCTATAAGAGCCTGGCAAATATTGTAGGCTAACCCTCTATTTATTTCAAGAGATGAGTGATATTGCAAAACAGTGGTATGTGGTTCGCGCGATAGGCGGTAAGGAGCACAAGGTAAAGGAGTATCTTGAGAGCGAGATACGCCACAATAACCTTGAGGATTATATCTCGCAGGTATTGATCCCAACCGAGAAGGTCTATACTATTCGTGCGGGTAAGAAGTACTCTAAGGAGAAGGTCTCATACCCTGGTTATGTGTTGATCGAGGCCGCATTTACAGGCCATATCCCCACACTAATTCGAAACATTCCTAATGTACTAGGCTTTCTAGGCGACACGAAGGAGGACTCTCGCAAGATGAACGCCACGCCATTGCGTGAGCAGGAGGTTGCACGAATCCTAGGTCGCGTGGATGATCTAAGCGTGCAGGAGGAGGAGAACGAAATACCATTCTTTGTCGGCGAAACTGTCAAGGTTACAGACGGTCCATTCTCAAGCTTCCAAGGTATTATTGAGTCTGTCGACAACGAGCGTAAGAAGCTCACAGTATCTGTAAAGATATTTGGGCGCAAAACTCCAATGGAGTTGGGCTTCACACAAGTAGAAAAAGAATAAAAAAACCAAAGGAAAATTATGGCAAAAGAGGTAGCTGCATTTATTAAATTGCAGATCAAAGGTGGTGCCGCAAATCCTTCGCCCCCAGTGGGTCCTGCGTTGGGTTCTAAGGGAGTCAACATTATGGACTTCTGCAAGCAGTTCAATGCGCGCACACAGGATAGAGCAGGCAAGGTTCTTCCGGTTATCATCACTGTTTATAGCGATAAGTCATTTGACTTTGTTGTTAAACAACCACCCGTAGCCATTCAGCTTAAGGATGCAGCAGGCTTAAAGTCTGGTTCAGCGCAGCCTAACCGAAACAAAGTAGGTCAGGTGACGTGGGAGCAGGTTCAGGCAATTGCTCAGGATAAGATGCCTGACATGAACTGTTTCACCCTAGAGTCAGCTATGCGTATGGTTGCTGGTACTGCTCGCAGTATGGGTATCAACGTAGTAGGTGAATTTCCAAATTTGTAATTTTTGAGAGATGAGTAAATTGACAAAAAATCAAAAAATTGCCTATGCAAAGGTTGAGGCCGACAAGGCCTACAAGCTATCTGAGGCAGCCGCTCTTCTAAAGGAAATTACCTTTACGAAATTCGACGCTTCAGTAGATATTGACGTTCGTCTGGGTGTAGACCCACGTAAGGCGAACCAGATGGTACGCGGCGTTGTGACTCTTCCTCACGGAACAGGTAAGAATGTACGAGTTCTCGTACTTTGTACACCTGAGAAGGAGGCTGAAGCTAAGGCGGCAGGTGCAGACTTTGTAGGTTTGGACGAGTATGTTAACCAGATCAAAGCTGGTTGGACAGACGTAGATGTTATCATCACCACTCCAAACGTAATGGGCAAAGTAGGTGCTCTAGGACGTATTCTAGGCCCTCGTGGTCTTATGCCAAACCCCAAGACTGGTACAGTTACTATGGAGGTAGGCAAGGCCGTTGAGGAGGTAAAAGCGGGTAAGATCGACTTTAAGGTTGATAAATTCGGTATCATTCACACATCAGTAGGTAAGGTCTCTTTCGACGCAGAGAAGATCGTTGCTAACGCTCAGGAGGTTATCTCAACCATCATTAAGCTTAAGCCATCTGCTGCTAAGGGTACATATGTTAAGAGCATTTTCCTCTCAACAACCATGAGCCCCGGTGTGCAGATCGACCCAAAATCAGTTGAAACTAAATAATCAGGAGGATAAAAGAGATGACAAAAGAACAAAAGACGGCTCTTATTGATGCTCTAGCGGCTCAGCTCAACGAGTATCCTCACTTCTACATCACCAATATCGAGGCTCTAAACGCTGAGCAGACAGCTCTTTTGCGTCGTCAGTGCTTCGAGCAGAAGATCAAGCTAGTTGTTGTTAAGAACACACTACTATCTAAGGCGTTGGAGAAGGCTGATAAGGCTGATGCAGAGCTACTAAATGTATTGCAGGGTTCAACCTCAATCATGTTCACAGAGAACGCTAAGGCACCAGCGGTACTTATCAAAGAGTTCCGCAAGAAGAGCGATAAGCCTGTTTTGAAGGCTGCTTTTGCTGAGGGTTCAGTATACGTGGGTGACAACCAGATAGATGCCCTTTGCAGCATCAAGAGCAAGGAGGAGCTTATCGGCGACGTTATTTCGCTACTCCAGTCACCAGCGAAGAGTGTTATTTCTGCATTGCAGGGTAGCGCAGGACAAAAAATTGCAGGCCTCGTAAAGACGCTTGAAGAGAGACAAAACTAAGTAAAAAAAACAAAAAAATTTAATAAAATTACAACTATGGCAGATGTAAAGAAGTTGGCTGAAGAATTGGTAAATTTGACAGTTAAAGAGGTAAACGAGTTGGCAACCATCCTTAAGGACGAGTACGGTATCGAGCCAGCAGCTGCGGCTGTTGCTGTTGCTGCCGCTCCTGCTGCTGCTGAGGCTGCTGCTGAGAAGACATCATTCGATGTTATTCTTAAGAGCGCAGGTCAGGCTAAGCTACAGGTTATCAAGGCCGTTAAGGAGGTAGCAGGCCTATCACTAGGCGATGCTAAGGCTTTGGTTGATGGTGCACCTAAGGCTATCAAAGAGGGTGTATCTAAGGAGGAGGCTGAGTCTATCAAGTCTCAGCTAGAGGAGGCTGGCGCTGAGGTTGAGGTTAAGTAATTATCCTTAGCTTTTAAGCTAACTCACAAACTCAGGTATAGAGCTTTAACGGGCTCTATGCCTTTTCTCGTCTAAGTAAATCTAGGGGTAAAAATGCCCTAGATTTAGCTTAGATATTTGAGAGCCCTCGTGTTGTAACAGTTTTGTAGAGAGGGTGTTAGTAGAGTCATTACTCGCTTTCGGCATCTATGGCAGCGTGCCTAAGGGTGCTTCAATCAACTAAATTTGGATCTTACCGATGTCCACAGAAATTAAACAACCAAGAGTCAGCTTCTCGACGATCTCTACGCCCGTGCCGTATCCAGATCTTCTAGAGGTTCAGCTCAAATCATTCCGTGATTTTTTCCAGATGGATACCACGGCAGACAATCGCAAGAGCGAGGGTCTCTATAAGGTATTTCAGGAGAACTTCCCCATCACCGATACGAGAAATAACTTTGTTCTCGAATTTATCGACTACTATATCGACCCTCCACGCTATTCGATTGCCGAGTGTCTGGAGCGAGGTCTAACATATAGCGTTCCGCTCAAGGCCAAGCTAAAGCTCTACTGTACAGATGATGAGCACGAGGATTTCGGCGTTGTGGTTCAGGACGTATACTTTGGAACGATCCCCTATATGACAGAGAGTGGTACCTTTGTCATCAATGGTGCAGAGCGCGTTATTGTATCGCAGCTCCACCGCTCACCCGGCGTATTCTTTGGTCAGAGTATGCACACCAACGGAACAAAGCTACACTCGGCACGTATCATCCCATTCAAGGGTTCGTGGATCGAGTTTGCTACCGACATTAACAACGTGATGTATGCATACATCGACCGCAAGAAGAAGTTGCCTGTAACAACACTCTTGCGTGCCATCGGCTATGAGACCGATCAGCAGATCCTCTCAATCTTCGATCTAGCTGACGAGGTGAAGGTAAACCGCGCAAACCTTAAGAAGGCAATAGGCCGTAAACTCGCCGCCAGGGTGCTACTCACCTGGGTCGAGGATTTCGTCGATGAGGATACCGGTGAGGTTGTCTCTATCGAGCGAAATACTGTGGTTGTAGATCGCGAGGTTGTAATCGACAAGGATCACGTTGAGCAGATCCTAGAGAGTGGTGCCAAGAGCATTCTTCTGCACAAGGAGTCATCTTCGGGTGTCGACTTCTCTATTATCTATAACACACTACAGAAGGATAGCTGTAACTCCGAGAAGGAGGCAGTTGTATATATATATAGGCAGCTACGCGCCTCGGAGCCACCAGATGAGGCAACGGCTCGCGACGTGATCGACAAGCTCTTCTTCTCGGATAAGCGCTACGATCTAGGCGAGGTGGGTAGATACCGTATCAATAAGAAGCTAGAGCTAGATACCGATCCATCGGTGCGTACCCTTACTCGTGAGGATATCATCGCCATCATTAAGTATCTTATCCAGCTTATCAACTCGCGTGCTGAGGTCGACGATATCGACCACCTCTCAAACCGTCGTGTGCGTACGGTTGGCGAGCAGCTCTCGAATCAGTTCTCGGTAGGTTTTGTACGTATGGCAAGAACTATTCGTGAGCGTATGAATGTGCGTGACAATGAGGTCTTTACCCCTATCGACCTTATCAATGCTAAGACTCTTTCGAGCGTGATTAACTCATTCTTCGGAACCTCACAGCTCTCGCAGTTCATGGATCAGATCAATCCTCTTGCCGAGATCACCCACAAGCGCCGTCTATCGGCTCTGGGTCCTGGTGGTCTTTCGCGTGATCGCGCCGGCTTCGAGGTTCGTGACGTTCACTACACCCACTATGGTCGTCTCTGTCCAATTGAGTCGCCCGAGGGTCCAAATATCGGTCTTATCTCATCACTTTGCGTCTTTGCCAAGATCTCGCCTATGGGCTTTATCGAGACCCCATATCGCAAGGTGACTGATGGTATTACAGACCTAGATAATACACATATCAAGTACTACTCTGCCGAGGAGGAGGAGGGTATGGTTGTGGCACAGGCTAGCTCACCGCTCAACGCCGATGGCTCGATGGTCAACCCAGAGCGTATCAAGGCTCGTGGTGGCGCGGATGTTCCGGTGGTTAGCGCCACGGAGCTTGATCTTATGGATGTTGCTCCTAACCAGATCGCCTCAATCGCCGCCTCGCTTATCCCATTCTTGGAGCACGATGATGCAAACCGTGCGCTGATGGGCTCTAACATGATGCGCCAGGCTGTGCCACTTGTCACAACCGAAGCACCAATCGTTGGAACCGGTATCGAGAAGGATCTTATCATCGACAGCCGCGTGCAGATTGTGGCCGAGGGTGATGGCCTTGTCACCTTTGCCGATGCCACACGAATTGAGATAAAATATGAGCGTAGTGAGGCTGAGCGTATCGCCTCATTTGCACCTGAGATTACCACCTATGTGCTACCACGCTACCGCCGTACAAACCAGAATACATCTGTAACCTTGAAGCCAACAGTGCTAACAGGTGCTGAGGTTAAAAAGGGTCAGATCCTAACCGAGGGCTACTCTACCGAGGGTGGTGAGCTAGCTCTAGGTCGCAACCTTAAGGTGGCATACATGCCATGGAAGGGTTACAACTTTGAGGATGCGATCGTAATCTCGGAGCGTATCCAGAGGGATGATGTCTTTACCTCGGTGCATGTCGATGAGTATATCATGGAGGTGCGCGACACTAAGCGAGGTGTTGAGGAGCTAACCTCTGATATTCCTAACGTTAGCGAGGATGCAACGCGCGATTTGGATGCCAACGGTATCGTAAGAATTGGTGCGAATATCCACCCAGGAGATATCCTTATCGGTAAGATCACCCCTAAGGGTGAGAGCGATCCATCGCCCGAGGAGAAACTTCTGCGCGCTATCTTTGGAGACAAGGCTGGCGATGTGAAGGATGCCTCATTGAAGGCGCAGCCATCGCTTCATGGTGTTGTTGTCGATACACGTCTCTATAGCCGCGCGGCGAAGGAGTCGAAGAAGAGCAAGAGCGCCGAGCGTGCTATGCTCGAGAAGCTTGATGAGAAGTTTGCTGGCCAGATCGCTGAGCTAACCGAGACTCTCGTTAAGAAGCTATATACACTCCTTGAGGGCAAGAGCATTCAGGGTATCTACGACTACTTCGGCGTTGAGATCTTCCCTGCGGCCGATGCTATCAGCGTGCGAGAGCTTGAGCTGATTGCTGAGCTTAGCACCGACGAGAAGAGTGGCGTTGTGATGGGTTACCTAGGCCTTGGCAGCTTCAAGTGGACGGGCGATGAGGAGATTGACTCTCTTATCGAGAAGACCGTAAACAACTACACTATTGAGTGGAAGAGATTTGATGCGGCTATTAAGCGCGAGAAATATAACCTCACAAATGGCGATGAGTTGCCACAGAATGGCGTTATCCAGCTTGCTAAGGTTTACATCGCCAAGAAGCGTAAGCTCAAGGTGGGTGATAAGATGGCGGGTCGCCACGGTAACAAGGGTATCGTAGCGAAGATCGTTCGCGATGAGGATATGCCATTCCTTTCGGATGGAACAATTGTCGACATCTGCCTTAACCCACTTGGTGTGCCTTCGCGTATGAACCTTGGTCAGATCTATGAGGCCGTTCTAGGCTGGGCGGGTCGCGAGCTAGGTGTTAAGTTCGCTACACCAATCTTCGATGGAGCATCACTTGATCAGATTAACGAGCTCACAGCTAAGGCTGGCATCCCTCATAGCGGTAGAACATACCTATATGATGGAGGTACGGGCGAGATGTTCGACCAGCCAGCAACCGTGGGTGTGACCTACATGCTTAAGCTCGGTCACATGATCGACGATAAGATGCACGCCCGTTCGATCGGCCCATACTCACTTATCACTCAGCAGCCGCTTGGAGGTAAGGCACAGTTTGGAGGTCAGCGTTTCGGAGAGATGGAGGTTTGGGCACTCGAGGGCTTCGGTGCCGCCAATATCCTTCAGGAGATCCTTACCATCAAATCGGATGATGTGATGGGACGTGCTAAGGCCTATGAGGCTATCGTTAAGGGTGATAATATGCCTAAGCCAGGTATCCCAGAGGCGATGAACGTTCTGCTACACGAGTTGCGTGGTTTGGCGCTATCGGTGAAGCTAGAGTAAAAAAAGAGAAAAAAATAAGATATTATGTCATTTAACAGAGATAATAAACCGAGCGTTGGTTACAACCAGATCTCGATCGGCCTAGCCTCTCCCGAGGAGATCCTCTCACAATCGAGTGGCGAGGTTCTAAAGCCCGAGACTATTAACTATCGCACCTATAAGCCAGAGCGAGATGGCCTCTTCTGTGAGCGCATCTTCGGCCCTGTGAAGGATTATGAGTGCCATTGCGGCAAGTATAAGAGAATCCGCTACAAGGGTATCGTCTGCGATAGATGTGGTGTGGAGGTTACCGAGAAGAAGGTGCGTCGCGAGAGGATGGGTCACATCTCTCTTGTGGTGCCCGTGGTACACATCTGGTACTTCCGCTCGCTGCCTTCTAAGATTGGTTATCTTTTGGGTATACCAACTAAGAAGCTTGAGTCGATCATCTACTATGAGCGCTATGTGGTTGTAAATGCAGGAGATGCCTCAATGCAGGGCATCGACAATCTGGCTACTCTTTCCGAAAAGGAGTATCTAGATGTCCTAGCGCAGCTACCCTCTGGCAACCAGCAGCTCGACAATGATGATCCAAATAAGTTCATCGCCATGATGGGTGCTGAGGCTGTAGATACGCTTCTAAGACGCGTAGACCTCGACTCGCTATCATACGCCCTGCGCCACAAGACTCTAACCGAGACCTCGCAGCAGCGTAAGAGCGATGCCTTGAAGAGATTGAATGTTATCGAGTCGTTCCGCGCCTCGGCCGGGAAGAATAAGCCTGAGTGGATGGTGCTCAACGTGGTGCCAATCATCCCGCCTGAGCTTCGTCCTCTTGTGCCACTTGATGGTGGACGTTTCGCTACATCGGATCTTAATGATCTATATCGTCGTGTTATCATTCGTAATAACCGTCTTAAGAGACTCATTGAGATCAAGGCTCCGGAGGTGATCCTTAGAAACGAGAAGCGCATGCTTCAGGAGGCTGTCGATTCACTTTTCGACAACTCTAGAAAGAGCAATGCCGTTAAGAATGAGTCAAATAGACCGTTGAAGTCGCTATCCGATTCGCTTAAGGGTAAGCAGGGACGTTTCCGTCAGAACCTTCTGGGTAAGCGTGTTGACTACTCGGCACGTTCGGTAATCGTCGTTGGCCCCGAGCTAAAGATGCACGAGATGGGTATTCCGAAGGATATGGCCGCCGAGCTATATAAGCCATTCGTTATCCGTAAGCTTATCGAGCGCGGTATTGTTAAGACTGTTAAGTCTGCAAAGAAGATCATCGATAGAAAGGATCCAGTTATCTGGGGGATTTTGGAGAATGTAATCAAGGGACACCCAGTTCTAATGAACCGTGCCCCAACTCTTCACCGTCTTGGTATTCAGGCCTTCCAGCCAAAGCTTATCGAGGGTAAGGCTATGCAGCTCCACCCGCTAGCGTGTACGGCCTTTAATGCCGACTTCGATGGTGACCAGATGGCGGTTCACTTGCCCCTGGGCAACGCCGCGATCCTAGAGGCGCAGGTGCTGATGCTTGGTTCGCACAACGTACTCAACCCAGCTAATGGTGCACCTATCACCGTACCTTCACAGGATATGGTCTTGGGTCTATACTACATCACTAAGCCACGCAAGGGTGCTAAGGGCGAGGGGCTAACCTTCTACGGCGCGGAGGAGGCGATCATCGCCTACAACGAGAAGCGTGCTGCGCTACACGCCCAGGTGAAGTGTATCGTTCCAGATCTAAACGCCGAGGGTGAGATTGTCGATACGATGGTCGAGACCACTATCGGACGTATCCTCTTCAACCAGGTCACCCCTCGCGAGGTGGGCTATATCAATGAGGTGCTAACTAAGCGTTCGCTTCGCGATATCATCTCGGTGGTGATGAAGAGAGCCGGTGCCGCTAAGGTGGCCGCCTTCCTCGACGATATCAAAGCTATGGGTTACCGTATGGCATTCCAGGGAGGACTATCGTTTAACCTCGATGCCGTTATCATCCCAGATGAGAAGGAGAAGCTCGTGCAGGAGGGATACGACCGTTCGGATGCCATTATGGAGGACTACAACATGGGTCTTATCACCAATAATGAGCGTTATAATCAGATCATCGACGTCTGGACAAATATCAACTCAAAGCTTACCAAGACTGTAATCGACACCCTTATCAGCGATCAAGATGGTTTCAACCCAGTATATATGATGCTTGACTCGGGTGCTCGTGGATCTAAGGAGCAGATCCGTCAGCTCTCTGGTATGCGTGGTCTTATGGCCAAGCCACAGAAGTCGGGTGTTGAGGGTGGTCAGCAGGTTATCGAGAACCCGATCCTCTCTAACTTTAAGGAGGGTCTCTCGGTGCTTGAGTACTTCATCTCTACCCACGGTGCACGTAAGGGTCTTGCCGATACGGCGCTTAAGACCGCTGATGCGGGTTACCTTACTCGTCGTTTGGTGGATGTTGCTCAGGATGTTATCATCAACGAGGAGGATTGCGGAACACTTCGTGGTCTTACGGCTACGGCCATCAAACGTAATGATGATGTTGTTCAGACACTCTATGATCGCATTCTAGGTCGCGCTGCGCTACTTGACATCGTTCATCCTCTAACCGGCGAGCTGCTTTGTGCCGCGGGTCAAGAGATCGACGAGATCATCGCCGAGGCCATCGAGAAGTCGCCGCTTGAGTCCGTTGAGATCCGCTCGGTTCTCACTTGTGAGGCTCGCCGCGGTGTGTGTGCTAAGTGTTATGGTCGCAACCTGTCTACTGCACGCATGGTTCAGAAGGGTGAGGTTGTGGGTGTTATCGCTGCGCAGAGTATCGGTGAGCCAGGAACACAGCTTACACTTCGTACATTCCACGTGGGCGGTGTGGCCGGTGGCTCTACTATCGAGACAAATGTTATATCTAAATATGAGGGTCGTCTAGAGATCGACGAGCTCCGCACAATCAAGGGCACCAACGCTCAGGGTGAGGCTGTTAACCTAGTGGTTTCGCGCCAGTCGGAGTTCAGAATCGTAGATCCTAAGACCGAGATCGTTCTATACACTCACCCGCTGCCTTATGGTGCGTCTATCTTTATGGAGGATGGTGCCGATGTTAAGAAGGGCGACTTGATCTGCGAGTGGGATCCATATAATGCCGTTATCATCTCTGAGCATGATGGTAAGATCGCCTACGATAATATCATCGAGGGTATCACCTATCGCGAGGAACGTGACGAGCAGACAGGTCTGTCGGAGCGTGTGGTTATCGAGAGTAAGGATAAGACTAAGAACCCAGTTATCAAGGTATTGGATACATCTGGTGTTGAGGTGAAGTCATACAACCTTCCAGTTTCGGCTCACGTTATCGTTAAGGATAAGGCTAAGATCAAGGCGGGAGATATCATCATCAAGATCCCTCGCGCTGTAGCTAAGAGCGGCGGTGATATCACCGGAGGTCTTCCACGTGTTACTGAGCTATTCGAGGCGCGTAACCCATCGAACCCAGCTATCGTGTCTGAGATTGATGGTGAGGTGACATTCGGCAAGATCAAGCGTGGTAATCGCGAGATCGTTGTTACGGCTAAGGCTGGCGACCAGAAGAGATATCTTGTACCACTATCGCGCCAGATCATCGTCCAGGAGAATGACTTCGTTAAGGCTGGTAATCCACTATCGGATGGCGCCATTACACCTGCCGATATCCTTCGCATCCTTGGCCCAACACGCGTTCAGGAGCATATCGTAAATGAGGTGCAGGAGGTGTATCGCATGCAGGGTGTGAAGATCAACGACAAACACTTCGAGGTTATCGTTCGTCAGATGATGAGCAAGGTGAAGATCGACGATCCGGGTGATACTCGCTTCTTCGAGGATCAGATCATCGACAAGTGGGATTTCATGGATGTCAACGACGAGCTCTACGACAAGGCCGTGGTGACTGATGCCGGTGGTTCAGCCACCCTTCAGCCAGGCCAGATCGTATCGCTCCGCCGTTTATGTGATGAAAACTCAACACTTAAGCGTCGTGACCTCCCAGAGGTTCAGATTCGCGAGATCGTGCCAGCGACATCTAACCAGGTGCTCCAGGGTATCACTCGTGCCGCACTACAGACATCGAGCTTCATCTCGGCAGCATCCTTCCAGGAGACCACCAAGGTGCTCAACGAGGCTGCAATCCAGGGTAAGATCGACCCACTTGTAAACCTTAAGGAGAATGTGATCTGCGGTCACCTAATCCCAGGAGGTACAGGTCTGCGCGACTACGACAACCTTGTTGTAGGTCTTAAGTCGGATATGTAATATTCTACTACATAAATTTGAGGCTCCGCTTTTTTAGCGGAGCCTTTTTTTGTGATTGTGTGAAAAACCATGCACCCGTGGGGGTGCTATCCCCACCCACCGGAGGCAGTTGCCTTAGACGAGCCCCCTCTCGGCGGCGATCTTCTCCATCAGCGCATAGGCGGCCTCATATTCGTTGGGGATGGTGCCATCGAGGATGGCATTTTTGATCACCTCCTTGATCTCGCCGATTGCCGAACAGGGGGCGATGTTGTATCGCTTCATGATGATCTCGCCAGTGATGGGCGGCTGGAAGTTGCGGATCCTATCGCGCTCTTCGAGCTCCTTCATCTTCTGGCGAACGATCTCAAAATTAGCCATATAGCGTTTGACCTTAGACTCTATGCCGGAGGTGATGTCCGCCTCGCAGAGCAGCATTAGCGCCTCGATATCGTCACCCGCCTCAAAGAGCAGGCGGCGCACCGCCGAGTCGGTTACGATGCTTTCGGAGAGGACGATGGGGCGCAGATGTAGGAAAACGAGCTTGCGCACGAACTTCATCGGCTCGCCGAGCGAGAGCTTGTGGCGGCGAAATATGGGCTGTATCATCTTTGATCCGAGCACCTCGTGGCCGTGGAAACTCCACCCGATCTTCGGGTCATAGCTCTTGGTCTGTGGCTTGGCGATGTCGTGCAGCAGGGCAGCCCAGCGGAGCCATAGATCGTCACTCGTGCGCGCGAGGTTGTCGAGCACCTTCATGGTGTGGACGAAGTTATCCTTGTGGGCATGCTTGCCAACGCGATCTATGCCTGTAAGTGCGTGTAGTTCAGGGAATATAAGCTCTAGAAGTCCGGCCGATTTCAGCAGGTAGAAACCTATCGAGGGCACGGGCGAGAGGAGTATTTTGTTGAGCTCGGTGGTGATACGCTCGGCCGACACGATCTCTATACGGTGGCGGTTGCGCATGATGGCGGCAAAGGTCTCATCCTCAATCTCGAAGCCCAGCTGTGTGGCGAAACGTATGGCGCGCATCATCCTCAGCGGATCGTCCGAGAATGTGATGTCCGGATCGCATGGGGTGCAGATGATGCAGTCGTCCATATCGCAGATCCCATCAAAGGGGTCGACCAGGGTGCCGAATGTGGCGCTGTTGAGCGACCATGCCATGGCGTTGATGGTAAAGTCGCGACGGCGCTGATCATCTTCGAGCGAGCCCTCCTCCACGCTAGGCTTGCGTGAATCGGGGGAGTAGGACTCCTTGCGGGCGCCGACAAACTCCACCTCCATACCATCGGCATGGAGCATGGCGGTGCCAAAGCGTTTGAAGATAGATACATTGGTGTGAAGCTCGCGCCCCAGCTCCTCAGCTACTGCCACGCCGCTGCCCACAACCACTATGTCGATATCGGTGCATGGGCGGTGAAGATAGTGATCGCGCACAAATCCACCCACGACATAGGCCTCCACTCCTAGGCGGTCGACGATGGCGGATATACGCGAGAATATCGGTAGTGATAGGGGTGAGGGTATCTGCTCCATTATTCTGTGATAAGTTCTCGTTTATAGAGAGTTACAACGTTTTCAAGACCTAAGTATAGCGCCTCGCTAATCAGCGCATGGCCGATCGAAACCTCATCCGTGTAGGGTATGTTTTTGATGTAGTAGTTAAGGTTTTCAAGGCTTAGATCGTGCCCGGCGTTGAGTCCTAGGCCACACTCCTTGGCCGCATCAGCTGCCACGATATAGGGTGCGATAGCCTCCTCGGGCGAGGTGGGGTAGAGGGCAGCATAACCCTCGGTGTAGAGCTCCACACGATCGGCGCCGCACGCCTTTGCTCCGCGTACCATCTCGGCCACGGGGTCAACGAAGATTGATACGCGTATGCCCTCGGCCTGAAAGCGCGCGGTAACATTGCTGAGAAACTCGCGATGTGTAATGGTATCCCAGCCAGCGTTGGAGGTGATCGCCGCCGGAGCATCGGGCACCAGGGTCACCTGCGCGGGGCGCGTGGCCAGAACCAGCTCGATAAAACTCTCGGTTGGGTTGCCCTCTACATTTAGCTCGGTTGCGATCTCAGCTTTAAGCTCATGCACATCCGAGTAGCGGATATGTCGAGCATCGGGGCGAGGGTGGACAGTGATGCCATCGGCGCCGAAACGCTCAATATCGAGAGCTGCCTGGAGTAGATTTGGGATATTTCCGCCGCGCGAGTTTCTAATAACGGCAATCTTATTGATATTTACACTTAACTTGGTCATAAATTTTGTATATTTGCAAGGTGTAAAGTTACTCAAAAATTGGGACATATAATGAAAATTATACTTTTTTCTCGCCCTTCGGTTAGCCATAGGGTTGAGGATCTGCATCGGATATTCGCCTCAATCGACTCTTTTGGCTTCGATTACTGTGTTAATGAGGAGTTTGCTGAGGTTATCGAACAGACTATAAATATCAGCGTGCCAAAGAAAAAACGGTATGGTTCCCAGGTAAGTGATCAGCGTCGCACGGAGGCGGTGATGGTCTGCTATGGCGGTGATGGTACAATCCTAGAGGGGCTGCATCGGCTTGCAGGTCAGGCTATTGCTGTGGCGGGAATAAACTCCGGGAGGCTCGGATTTCTATCCACAGTCTCTTGCGAGGGTATCGAGGAGCTCTTTGATCGAATAGCTCGTGGCGCACTCAATGCCGAGGGGCGGGCTATGCTAGCGGTCGAGGGTGACTTTCTTGAGGGCGAGCAGCTATATGCCGCCAACGAGTTCTCGGTGCAGAGACATGGCGCGGCGATGATCGTAGTCGACACCTATGTCGATGGGCAGATGGTAGCGACCTATCATGGCGATGGTGTTATAGTCTCAACGCCCACAGGATCAACGGCATACTCGCTTAGCGCCGGTGGGCCTATTCTGACGCCTCAGTGCGGCTCGTGGGTGATCTCGCCTCTAGCTCCGCACAATATCACCATGCGTCCGGTGGTTGTCCCCGACGGGTGCACTATCGAGATGGAGATCAGAGTGAGGGATGGCGAGGCCTTCGTCTCGCTAGATAACCGCACTTATATGGTTGGGAAAAGTGCAAAGATGAAGATATTTCGCGCAGAGAGAGAGTTTTTTCTCGCGCTGCCTGGCAATATATCATTTTATGAGACGTTACGTAACAAGATGATGTGGGGAGTAGATCTTAGGGGTTAAAAAATATGGTGCTTTCCTAGAGTATTTGCAGATAAATTGCTACATTTGCACACTATGAGCGAGAAAAAAAAGATACCCACACACGTGGCTATTATTATGGATGGCAATGGCCGTTGGGCTAAGCAGCGAGGCAAGGAGAGATATGAGGGACATATAGCCGGAGTGGATGCTGTGCGTAGAAGTGTGCGCGCCGCCTCAGATATGGGTGTTAAGTATCTCACATTCTATGCCTTTTCGACCGAGAATTGGCAGCGCCCACAGCAAGAGGTAGATGCGCTTATGGAGCTTCTTTCGAGGAGTATTGTGAGCGAAACCCCAGATCTTGTAAAGCAGGGTGTGAAGGTGAAGTTTATAGGCGACGCCTCGCGTTTTAGCGATGAGGTTCGCTCGCGTTTTGAAATGATGGAGCGTGAGACTAGCCGGGGAGATGTTATGACTATGATCCTGGCGCTCAACTACTCCTCGCGCGATGAGATTACGCGTGCTGTGCAGGGCATGGCCCAGAGGATTGAACGAGGTGAAATATCGGCTAAGGATGTCAATGAGGCGCTTATATCCAACTCTTTAGATACGGCGGCGATTCCTGACCCAGACCTTATAATTAGAACTAGTGGCGAGTGCCGCCTAAGCAATTTTTTGCTATGGCAGGCATCTTATGCTGAGTTCTACTTTCCTGAGGTTTTGTGGCCAGACTTCGATAAGAGCCACTTTGTGGAGGCATTGGAGGTCTATGTAGGGCGCAATCGCCGCTATGGTAAGTTGTAAATGTAGAAATTTTTGAGCAGATAGATGAAGTATTTAAATAAGTTATATCATACGCTACTCCTACTCTTTGTGGGTGTGGCATCTCTATATGCTCAGGCAGGAGAGGCAGGAGAGGCGGCTGAGGAGCTTCAGGAGTTTTATGCCGGTGCTGATTATATAGATTATGCAAATCCAAAGCGATATAGGGTTCGAGATATCCATGTGCATGGCGCACCTTCGATGGATCATGAGATATTAATAAGTTCGGCGGGTCTAATTAAGGGTGATACAATCTTTCTGCCAAGCGACTTTGTTTCGTCGGTCATCTCGCGCCTGTGGGCTCAGAAGCGCTATTCGGATGTTAGAATGGGGGCGGTGATTGATGGCGATGATGTGGAGCTGGATATCTATCTTCAAGAGCGCCCGCGTGTAGCGTCATGGAATTTTACGGGAATCTCAAACTCTAAGGTCACAGATCTAAAAGATAATCTAAAGCTTCGTGCAAATGGTGAGCTATCGGACTATGTTTTAGATAAGGCTACGCGTCATATTAAGGCCTATTTTGAGGAGAAGGGTTTTAGGAATGCTGATGTAAAGGTGCGCGTTGAGGATGATTCGCTGAGGGTTAATATGGTCAACGTGAGCTTTGATATAGATCAGAAACAGAGGGTTAAGATCCAAGAGATAGTCTTCGAGGGGAATGAGGCCTTCGAGGATAAACGTCTGAGAGCAGCCCTAAAGCAGACCCACCAGCGGAATATTAACTTCTTTCAAAGCAAGAGGTTTGAGGCCGAAAAATTTGAGGAGGATAAGCTCACGCTCCTCGACTTTTATAACTCTAAGGGCTATCGCAATGCACACATTGTCTCCGATTCAATATATGATATCAGCGAAAATAGACTAGGTGTAAAGATTACCGTCTCGGAGGGAAATCAATACTTTATTCGCGATGTTAAGTGGGTTGGTAACTCGGTCTATGAGACAAAGCAGCTGGAGGATCTATTCGGTGTTCGTAAGGGTGACACCTATGACAAGAAGGCGATTAATAAGCGTCTAGGCATGGGAAAGGATGCAAATCCTGATGATATGTCAATCCTATCGCTCTACCAAAATAATGGCTACCTAATGTCGCAGATCGACCCGGCGGAGATTATTATCGGTGCCGATTCGATTGATTTGGAGCTTAAGATATTTGAGGGTAATCAGTTTACTATCAACGAGGTCACCATCTCTGGAAATTCGCGCGTTGATGACGAGGTTATTCGTCGCGAGCTCTACACCCGCCCGGGCGAGCTCTATAACCGTGCGCTGCTGATGCAGACCATCCGCACCCTAGGCAATATGGGGCACTTCAATGCCGAATCTATCATGCCTGATATTCAGCCTGTAAGCAATGAAACTGTGAATATCGGTTGGCCGCTCGAGGAGCAGGCCAGCGATCAGTTTAATATCTCAGGAGGTTGGGGTTCGGGCACATTTGTCGGCTCGGTGGGTATAACACTCACCAATCTCTCGGCTAAAAACTTATTTAATAAGGGGGCATGGAGGCCATATCCTATGGGTCAGAATCAGAAGCTAGCAATCTCGGCACAGACTAACGGCACCTATTACAAAGCCTTCTCGCTGAGCTTTACCGACCCATGGCTCGGTGGCAAGAAGCCAAATTCATTTACCCTGGGTGCACATTACTCCGATCAGAATGATGCCTATTATGTCTTTGGCGAGACCTCGCAATACTTCCGCACCATGGGTATCTCGGCAGGTCTAGGTAAGCGCCTGACGTGGCCAGACCCCTACTTCTCGATCTACTTTGAGGTTGGATATGAGCGCTATATGCTCAACGACTGGGACTCATTTATTATGACCGATGGTGCGGCAAACCTCCTCTCGGTAAAGGCGGTGCTAAATAGAAACTCCGTGGATCAGCAGCTCTATCCGCGTCGAGGCTCGGATTTTACACTTTCGCTGCAGGTGACCCCTCCATACTCTATGTGGGATGGAGTAGACTATAGCGACACAACACTGAGTGATGAGGAGCGATACAAATATATAGAGTTTCATAAGTGGACGCTAAGTAATACTTGGTATCAGGGCTTCTTGAAGAACTCAAACCTTGTGCTTATGGCGCGTGCTGAGATGGGTTTCTTGGGTAGCTTTGATAAAAATAAGGTCTCGCCATTCGAGCGCTTCGATCTGGGTGGCGACGGAATGTCGGGTTATAGCTATTATGGTATTGATATTGTATCTCTTCGTGGATATGATGATGGTGTTTTGAACCCTGTTGGAAGTGACTACTCTGTTGCATACAATAAATATACTGTCGAGCTACGCTACCCAATTATGATGAATCAATCGGCGCAGATCTACGCCCTCACCTTTATGGAGGCGGGTAATGGTTTCGACTCATGGCGCGATTTTCGTCCATTTAATGTCAAGCGATCTGCCGGTGCTGGTATTAGGCTCTATCTGCCGGTTGTGGGTATGATCGGCTTTGATTGGGGTTATGGCTTTGATCCTGCAAGTGGCGAGAGTGAGGCTAGCAAGGGGCAGTTCCACTTCGTGATGGGGCAGACATTCTAGTCGGGGATGTTAAAATTTTGGCTTTCTGATATCTAATTTGAATTATATTAGCTATCTTTATGGCCGCAAAGATGGGGGATAGCCCCTAAGGAGGAGAGGAAAATTAAAAAAAAGAATTTATAGATTATGAAAAAGTTATTTAAACTCACTCTGCTTGTAGCTTTAATAGCTGCATGCGCACCAGTTTCAGCCCAGAAGATGGGGCGTATCAATGTCCAGGAGGTGGTTATGCTTATGCCTGAGATGGCCGAGATGCAGACCAATCTTGAGGCTTACCAGAAGGATCTTACCGGCACACTTGAGACTATGCAGGTGGAGCTCAATACCAAATTCTCTGACTATCAGAAGAATCTAAGTACTATGACTGCCTCTGTTCGCTCTCTTAAGGAGAAGGAGCTACAGGATCTACAGACTCGTATGCAGCAGTTTGAGCAGAGCGCAAGCAATGAGCTTCAGGCTAAACAGAATGAGCTTTTGGAGCCAATTATAGCTAAGGCTCGCGGCGTGATCGAGACAGTATCTAAGGCCGGAGGCTACACTATCGTTTACGATGTGTCGATGGGGCAGATTGCCTACTACGATGCCGAGAAGGTTGTGGATATCACAGCTGAGGTTAAGAAGAGTCTAGGAATTAATAAGTAGAACACCACCCATTGCGTGCGGTGGGTAGTAGGATTTAAGTAGTATAAAACAATTATTGCCATATTTTTAAAAGCACTCTTGAAGCGATATTTTTCACTATTAAATTTCAGTATAGAACCACTATATTTTCAATTCAATAGCAAAAAATCTCATCTCCAATGGTACTCTTAAAAACACACCAATAATTATTTTACCCTACTTATATGGGGCAGCCATCTTGAATATTTCTTCATATTGGTTGCCTCCTTTTTTTTATTGTATGGAGATAGATAAGGATACAACCGTTGCCTTTACTGGCTACCGGCTCTCAAAACTGCTTCGTGGTGGGGATATGTCGGCTCTAGAGTCTATTGCTGGCGAGTGCCGCCTGCGGCTTGAGCAGCTCTATGCCGATGGCTATAGGTGTTTCCTCTCGGGCATGTCCTCGGGTTTTGATCTCATCGCCGCCGAACAGGTTCTGCTTCTTAAGAGGCGGCAGAAGGGTGTGCGGCTAGTAGCGGTGGTGCCATTTGTGGGGCAGGAGAGTGGTTATAGTGCCGAGGATCGCTCGGTGTATGAACGCGTGCTCTCGCACTCGGATGAGGTTGTGGTTCTGCATGAGGCGTATCAGGGTAACTTTCAATACCTAAAGCGAAATGACTATCTTCTCGACCACGCCTCGGCGCTGCTCTGCTACTATGATGGGCAGCGAGGTGGCACGATGTATACCTATAACCGCGCAGTAGCGCGCAGTATGAGGGTGGTAAATATCTGCTCACATGAGCAGCTACTCATCCCAGATCTCTTCCATCAGCTCATCTAGCTGACGTCTGTCGCGCTTTGTCGGCCGGCCGGTGCCCCTGTCACGCATAACGAAGATCGTCTCGCGTGGGATGTTGAGCTTGTCGAGCTCTGCTTGAGGGGTTATGTTCTCGCAATATTGAGGCACAAGCTTCGCCCCCTGGCGGCTTGATACGAGCTCCACTACGCGATATTCATAGCTCACCGGGAGCTTCTTTACCATTATCTTGTCGCCCACCTTAACCTCGCGCGAGGGTTTGGCGTAGCTGCCATCGACCAGCACACGGTTGTTGCGTATTGCCTCGGCGGCATCGCTGCGCGTCTTGAATATACGCACCGCCCATAGATATTTATCTAATCTTACATCTGCCATAGCTGCAAAGGTATAAAGAATTATGTGGAATCTGAAAAATTCTGCCTATCTTTGCAAAATAAGCCAGTTAATAAACCGCACCAGTGGGGGGTGCTTTTTCCCGCCCGCCGGAGGCAGTTGTCGATAATAAAAAGTGAAAATTATGGGATTTTTTGACCTATTCAAAAAGAAGAGTGCTCCCGAGAAGGAGCCCGAAAAGATAGAGCCTGCCAAGAGCGATGGCGATCTAAGCCAAGGTCTTGAGCGCACCAAGAGTGGAATATTCTCGAAGCTAGCCAGGGCTGTCGCAGGCCGCAGCACGGTTGATGTCGATGTGCTGGATGATCTGGAGGAGGTGCTCATCACCTCGGATGTGGGGGTGGAGACCACCGTGAAGATTATCGAGAGCATCGAGCAGAGGGTTGCTCGGGATAAATATGTCGGCACCGATGAGCTGAAGGCGATCTTGCGCGATGAGATCTCGAAGCTTCTGGATGAGGCGCAGAGCACGAGCGATAATTTTGGCATAGAGGTGAGCTCCGGCGAGCCCTATGTGCTGATGGTCGTGGGCGTGAATGGGGTGGGCAAGACCACTACAATCGGTAAGCTCGCCGCCAAGCTGACGGCTCTAGGGCATAAAGTATATATAGGTGCGGCGGATACCTTCCGCGCGGCAGCCATCGACCAGCTCGATGTCTGGGCCGAGAGGGCTGGTGCCACAATCGTAAAGCAGAAGATGGGCTCCGACCCCGCCTCGGTGGCCTTCGACACGCTCACCTCGGCCAAGGCAAATGGGGCGGATGTGGTGCTTATCGACACGGCCGGCAGGTTGCATAATAAGATCGGACTTATGAATGAGCTCACCAAGATCCGTAATGTGATGGCCAAGGTGATCCCCTCGGCGCCACACGAGGTGATGCTCGTGCTGGATGGCTCCACGGGTCAAAACGCCTTCGAGCAGGCTAAGCACTTTACCGAGGCCACAAAGGTTACCTCGCTCACTGTCACCAAGTTGGATGGCACGGCTAAGGGTGGTGTGGTGATCGGCATCAGCGATAGGTTTCATATTCCGGTTAGATATATCGGCGTGGGCGAGGGTATTGATCAGCTTATGATCTTCGATAGGAGGGAGTTTGTAGATGCACTATTTGGAGATGAAAAAAATTAATGTTATAACGCTCGGCTGCTCTAAAAACAGGGTAGACTCCGAGCACCTGATGGCAAAGCTTTCGGCCGCCGGCCATCGTGTTGTTTTTGATAGTGATAGAGCTGATAGCAAGGTTGTTATCATAAATACCTGTGGATTTATAGGTGATGCGAAGCAGGAGTCGGTGGAGATGATTCTCGATGCTGCTGCGCTTAAGGCTGAGGGTAAGATCGAGGAGCTCTATGTTGTCGGATGCCTAAGCGAGCGTTATGCCGAGGAGCTTAAGACGGAGATCCCCGAGATCGACGAGCTCTATGGAGCCCGAGGCTGGGAGGAGCTAGAGCAGAGGCTCGGCGTTGAGCCAAATCCCGATTACCAGACCATGAGGCTTATCTCAACGCCCAAGCACTACGCCTATCTGAAGATCTCGGAGGGGTGCGACTGGAGGTGCGGCTACTGTGCCATTCCGCTTATCCGTGGCCGTCATATCTCGGTGCCGATGGAGACCCTTATCCAGGAGGCAGAGAGGCTGATTGCCGGGGGCGTTAAGGAGTTGATCGTCGTGGCTCAGGATACAACCTACTATGGCAAAGATATCTACGGAGAGCGTAAGCTGGCCGAGCTGCTCGAGAAGCTGGCGCGACTCGAGGGGCTCGAGTGGCTGAGGCTGCACTACGCCTACCCGACCGATTTTCCCGAGGAGGTGATCGAGGTGATGGCGCGCGAGGCGAAAATATGCAAATATTTAGATATCCCATTCCAACATATTAGCGATAAGCAGCTCTCGGCGATGAAGCGCCGCCACACCAAGGCGGAGGCTCTGGAGCTGGTTGCGAGGCTAAGGCGAAAGATCCCAAATATCGCTATTAGAACCACGCTTCTTGTTGGCTATCCCGGTGAGTGCGAGGCTGATATGGAGGAGCTTGAGGAGTTTGTGCGCGCGACAAAATTCGAGCGCCTGGGAGTCTTTGCCTACTCCGAGGAGGAGGGCACCTATTCGGCAACGCTGGAGGATGATGTGCCTGAGGCGGAGAAGGAGCGCCGCGTGGAGCGGATTATGATGTTGCAGAGCGAGATCTCGCTTCAAAATAATTTAGCTAGAGTTGGCAGCCGCGAGCGGGTGATTGTCGACTCGCGTCAGGGGGATTACTATGTTGCCCGCTCGCAGTATGACTCGCCCGAGGTGGATCAAGAGATCTTGATTCCGGCCGAGGATGGTAGACTATTGCGTGGTCGTTTTTATAATGTAGAGATCACCGCCGCCGAGGATTACGATCTATATGCTCGTGTGGTTAAGAAATAGTATCTATAATTTTGCATTATTGGATATTTATTAATACCTTTGAGTTGGCTAAAAGATCAGCATGGCAAAAAAGAGCGTCATAGAGAGCATTGGAGGTAGTATAGAGCTACTTATCGCAGATCACGGCAGGCTAGTTGGTGTTTGTGGTGAGCTCACCGAGCAGCGCGATGCATTGCTTGTTGAGAGGCGCAAGATGCAGGAGCAGATCACTTCGCTTGAAAAGGAGCTCGCTAAATTGCAGCTTTGTGAGGGGTTGAGTGTCGGCGATCAGAGTCGTGACCGCGCTAGAGCTAGGGTTAACCGTCTTATGCGGGAGGTTGATCGCTGTATAGCTCTTCTTAACTCACCATCAAAGGAGTTGGCCGATGCCGCCCAGGCTAAGCCGATGCCGGGAGAGAGCGAGAAGATGGAGGATGTCACACTTGATATTTAACGTGGATTAGAGATTATGGCAAAGCAGGCGATAACATTAAAGATAGTGGGCAAGAGCTACTCGTTTAATATCGAGAGCGACAAAGAGGAGCTCTATCGTCTGGCCGAAAGGGAGGTCAATAGATATGCTGCTGAGTTTGAGAAGCAGGGTTTTGTAGGCTTCAAGGTGCAGGATTTTTTGGCAATGACAGCTCTTAAACTCTCTATAGCAAATGTGACGGCGCGAGGGCAGGGTGAGCTTAAGAGCGAGGAGCTCAAAGAGGTGGAGAAGTTGGATACAAGGCTTAAAGATTATATCGGCAAGCTAAAATAATATTATGAGTAGGGCGTTAGTTTTGCAGACAGATGCCAAGGTTCTTTAGATATATATTAAGAAAAATCTACCCGCATAGATTCCTTAAACTTTGCGAACCTGAACATTCATTACATTGGAGTCAAGCTCGTTTAGTCAAAATCAGGCCTTAACCCTTTGGGTGTGCCCCCGGGCACCGTTGGACGATTGCGATATATGGCAGCTCCACACATGACTTATCTTGCAGATTCGTCAGACGAAAGAAGGAATCGGTTGCGGGTTTTTTTATAACCATACAAAACAACAATATAAACAAGAATAATTAACAACAATTTATTAAAAAATGGAGATATTAATAATAATAGTTATCGCCGCCATAGCCTCTGTTCTGACCGGTTTTATCACCTATGCAGGTGTTAAAAAGAGGGCAGGAAAGATGGTGAAGGATGCAGAGGCGGAGGCCGAAATGATTAAAAAGGAGCGCATACTTCAGGCCAAGGAGAAGTTCATAAGGCTCAAGAGCGAGCACGATCGCGCGGTGAATGAGCGCAATCAGAAGCTACAGCAGAGTGAGCAGCGCGCTAAACAGATCGAGCAAAATGTTCAGCAGCAGCAGCGCGAGATGGAGAATAAGAGCAAAGAGGCTCAGCGGCTTAAGGAGCAGATGGAGGGAAAGATCCAGCAGCTTGATGCAAAAAATGAACAGGTTGAGAGCGCCCTTAAGGAGCAGAATCAGCGACTAGAGCAGATCTCGGGTATGAGCGCCGAGGAGGCCAAAAACTCACTCGTGGAGAATATGAAGATCGAGGCCAAGGCTGAGGCTGCAACCTACATCACCGAGACCGTTGAGGAGGCTAAGCTTGTGGCCACAAAGGAAGCTAAGCGTATAATCGTCGCTTCGATCCAGAGAGTTGCAACGGAGACGGCCATCGAGAATGCTGTCACCGTGTTTAATATCGAGTCGGACGAGGTTAAGGGTCGCATCATCGGCCGCGAGGGTCGAAATATCCGCGCCCTGGAGGCTGCCACCGGCATCGAGATCATCGTGGATGATACCCCCGAGGCTATCATTCTAAGTGGCTTTGACCCAGTGCGTAGAGAGATCGCTCGTCTGGCGCTGCATCAGCTTGTGACCGATGGTCGTATCCACCCGGCACGTATCGAGGAGGTTGTATCGAAGGTGCAGAAGCAGATCGAGGAGGAGATAGCCGAGGTTGGTAAGCGCACAGCTATCGACCTTGGAATCCATGGTCTGCACCCCGAGCTTATCCGCCTTATTGGTAAGATGAAGTATCGCTCGTCGTATGGCCAGAACCTCTTGCAGCACGCTCGTGAGACGGCCAACCTTGCAGGTATCATGGCCTCAGAGCTGGGGCTTAACCCTAAGCTTGCGCGCCGTGCAGGATTGCTGCACGATGTGGGTAAGGTGCCCGATGATGAGCCAGAGTTGCCACACGCAATTATCGGTATGAAGCTAGCCGAGAAGTATAAGGAGAAGGCAGAGGTGTGCAACGCCATCGGTGCTCACCACGATGAGACTGAGATGACATCTATCATCTCACCAATCATCCAAGCTTGTGATGCCATATCAGGTGCTCGCCCAGGTGCTCGCCGCGAGGTGGTTGAGAGCTACATCAAGCGATTGAAGGAGATGGAGGATATCGCCCAGGCATATCCAGGGGTGATGAAGACCTACGCTATCCAGGCGGGTCGTGAGCTGAGAGTAATCGTTGGAGCTGAGAAGCTTGATGACCAGCAGACCGAGAGCCTATCGCACGATATTGCAAAGAAGATTCAGGATGAGATGACCTACCCTGGGCAGGTTAAGATCACAGTGATCCGCGAGACTCGCGCGGTATCATACGCTAAGTAGATTACTTAATTTTATATAGTTATGATAACATTTATCGTAGCTCTATTGGCCCTCGTAGTAGGTTATTTTATATATGGAGCTTTTATAGAGCGCATCTTTGCCCCGAATGCGGCGGCAAAGACTGCAGCCTACACCAAACAAGATGGCGTGGACTATATCCCGATGTCGGGATGGAGAATCTTTATGATTCAGTTTCTTAATATCGCAGGTCTGGGCCCAATCTTTGGAGCGATTATGGGTGCGAAATTTGGAGTTGCAGCCTATGCATGGATCGTATTTGGAACGATCTTCGCGGGTGCTACACACGACTACCTGGCGGGAATGATCTCGCTGCGCCACGCTGGCGAGTCGCTCCCCGAGAGCATCGGCCGCTATTTAGGAAATAACACTAAGCAGGCGGTGCGCCTCTTGACAATCGTCTTGCTTGTATGTGTCGGTGCAGTATTTGTCTCGGGCCCGGCGGGTCTGTTGACTAACCTAACGCCCGAGATGTTCGATGCTACATTCTGGATCATCGTAATCTTTGCATACTATGTTATAGCAACTCTGCTACCTATCGACAAGGTTATCGGCCAGGCCTATCCGCTCTTTGCGGCGGCGCTGCTCTTTATGGCTGTCGGCATCTTGGTCATGCTCTTTATCCATGGTTGGGATTTGCCAGAGATCACCGATCCTCAGCCTGCACACCCTGCGGGTCTAAGCATCTTCCCGATGATGTTTATCTCGATCGCCTGCGGTGCAATATCGGGCTTCCACGCCTCGCAGTCGCCGATGATGGCGCGCTGTATGACCAACGAGAAGCAAGGTCGCCCAATATTCTATGGTGCAATGGTTGCCGAGGGTATTGTGGCTCTTATCTGGGCTGCTGCTGCGATCCATTTCTATAGTGAAAATGGCTACTCGGAGGGTAACTCGGCTGTGATTGTGAACTTTATCACACGCGACTGGTTGGGATCTGTGGGTGCAATTCTCGCTGTGTTGGGTGTGATCTTCGCTCCAATCACCTCGGGAGATACCGCCTTGCGCTCGGCGCGATTGATCGTTGCGGATATTTTGGGAATGGAGCAGAAGAGCATCAAGGGACGTCTCATGATCTCGGTGCCTATCTTTCTTGTCACCGCAGGTTTGATTCTATTTAGCTTGCGCGATCAGGCAGGTTTCGATATCATATGGAGGTACTTCGCTTGGATAAACCAGACTCTAGCTGCAATAACGCTATGGATGATAACAATCTACCTGGTTAAGCACGGTAAGAATTTTGTGGTAACTCTCATCCCTGCGCTCTTTATGACTGTAGTGACCTCGGCTTATATCGTTATCGCTAAGGAGGGTTTGGCTCTGCCGTATAACTATGGCGTGATCGTCTCGGCAATCTGCTTTACGGTGGGTGTAGCGTGGTTTACAGTTTGGCTTCGCGCATATCGTGCCAAGAATAGCTGATGAAAAATAAATAGTCGTGCCTTGATTTTCGGCATAGATTTAGTTGAGGGAGTGTTCTGGAAAGGACACTCCCCTTTTTTTATTGCTATGTTAAAGATTTTATACACTATTGTACTGCTTCTCTTCTCGGCTCGACTAGGTGCTCAGCCTCTAGGTGAGTCTTTTGATCTATTGGAGAGTGTAGCCGATGATGGCAACCCCTCGCGGCACTATCTGATCCTATTCGAGGATAATAGGCAGATCTACTCGGCGCATAACCTACCACCGCGCAGGCCACTCTCGCTCGCACCCTATCTCGCAATAAAGAGCAATCTGCTCTACGATATGGCGATGATTCCCAATATTGCAGCCGAATTCTATATCGCTCGCGGCTACACGCTGAGTGGCGGCTGGTTCGGTGCGTGGTGGAGCAATCGCTCGGATGATCGCTTTTGGCGGATCTATGGCGGCGAGGTGGTCTTACGCCGCTACCTAGGCCGGATCGCAGATATAAAACCGCTTACTGGCCACCATGTGGGGCTCTTTGCGCAGGTTGGTACTTATGATTTTGAGTGGCGCAAGGATGGCTACATGAGCAAATGCTCGAGTGTCGTCGGCTTAGAATATGGCTACTCATTGCCCATCGCACGGCGCTTTAACCTCGATTTTGTACTAGGTGTTGGCTATCTGAGCGGCGAGTATGACCGCTATGAGCCTAATGGCGATCTCTACTGTTGGCAGGAGCGTAGGCGCCTGCGCTATTTTGGATTTACCAAGGCTGAGCTCTCGCTCGCTTGGCTTATAGGTCGTGATAATATTAATGTGATAGGGGGTGTGCGATGAGAATGCTATTAATAACTCTATCTCTGACAGCTATGCTCTCGTGCGAGCACAAGAGCCTCTGTTATGAGGATCATGGAGGGAATCTTTTTGTGGATTTCGACTGGAGCGAGAGCCACACGCGCTCCGAGGCACTAGCTGAGGGTATGAGGTTATATTTCTATCCGGAGAGTGGCGGCGAGCCAATCGTAAATAACCTCAGCGCCGATGGTCAAGGGGTTGATATTCCCGTTGGTAGCTATTATGTGGTGAGCTTTAATAACGATACGCAGAGCCATCTGTGGCGTGGGGCGGAGAGTCTTGCCAGCCTGGAGTGCTACACTCGCGAGGCCGACATAATTGAGAATAGCTCTGTCGCCTCGCCCTCGCCTCCCGTTGATGGTGAGTCGGTTAGACTCGCACCAGAGACGATGTGGAGCGTTAGAGAGTACTATCTTCAGGTGGGTGAGGGGAGCGACACGCTTATCCTCCAGCCGCAGGTGGCAACGAGCTATGTGAGTTTCGAGCTGGTGGGAGTTGAAAATACGGAGTATATAACCATGGCCTATGGTGCGCTGAGTGGCGTGGCCGCCTCGCACTTTGTAGCCTCGGGCGCGAGCTCGACGGAGAGCGCAACCATCGCTATGGCGGCAAGTGTGGATGATAGCGGTGCGGTGGTGGGCGAGTGTGTGCACTTTGGGTGCCTTGATGTTGCTGGCGATGGTTATCTCTTTACGATCTATCTCTACTCTAGCGGTGGAGGTTTTTCGGCCAGCTTCGATGTGAGCGATGAGTTTGCAAAGGCGGCCGACCCGACTGATGTGCATCTTGTGTTGGAGTCGGATCTGGTTATCACCCAGAGTAGTGATAGCGCTGATGGAGGAGGCTTTAGCCCCGGGGTCAGTGATTGGGAGAGCAGTAGTGGAAGTATAGTTTTATAAACATTTAAAACAAAATTAGTTATGAGAAAAATTTTATCTTATGCGGCCTTGTTGGCTGCTATTGTAGTGGTGGCTTGCTCGGTGGATGAGGAGCTCTCGTCGCAGGCCAAGGTTGAGGATGACGGTTCGATAGGTTTTGCAACCTATCTACCTAAGATCACCAAGGCTACGGCGATAACTAACGACACCTTTACCGAGACAGATTTCGAGGTCTATGGTTTCTTTGTCGATGGTGAACAGATCATGGGTGTGGAGGATTTAGGCGTGCAGTTTGTCGCTACGGATGGTGTTTGGGATTATGCCGATGCCGATGAGAAGGTCTATTGGAGCGAGAATGAGATGGATTTCTTGGCCATCTCGCCAGCTCAGAGTGCTGAGGACTATGTTACGGTGAGCGCCCAAAATTCGACTATTAGCCTAAGCTACACCGTGCCAACCGACAACGCCGACCAGGTTGATCTGCTCTATGCCGAGATATTTGGTGTAAGCAGTACAGATCGTGACGGCACAGGTAACAACGTAAGCACGGGTAGTGTAGAGCTCGACTTTGCGCACTTATTGACCCAGATCACATTTGATGTGTCGACTCTTGATGAGAGTCTCGATGTTGTGGTGAGCGAGATTGCGCTTTGTAATATCGTGCAGAGTGGAACCTACTCAATAGATATCTCTAGCGGGGAGGGGCTCTGGACGCTATCGGATGACTCTGAGCAGGAGGAGTATGGCTTGGGGAGCGAAGAGAGCCTGATGCTTATTCCACAGACCCTCACACCATGGGAGACTGTGGTGGGCACACCTGTGGCTATTGCCGATACCGAGAATGCCTATATTGCGATTAGTTGTACAATCTATAATGAGGCAACTGATACGTATATAGTGGGTTCTGAGGATGGGGATGGCATCGTCTATATCCCATTTGGCGGTACTTGGAGTGCAGGACAGTCCTATAACTATAGCTTTATCTTTGGCCAGAGCAGCGTATCAGATGGCGGCGATGGCGGCGAGAGTGGCAATGACTCGACTGGCGCTAGCGGTGGTGGAGCAGGATTTGATGCAGATGGCAATCCAATTCTATACGATTTGGTTATCAACTTCACACCAACGATTTCTGTCGATTGGGTAGAGCAGAGCGGCGATGCAACAATGTAGTTAAAATGTGATTAGCTGGAGGCTAGAGGGTCTGCTCGCCACTTTCGGGTAGATCTACATCGGCCTCCAGCATCATTTGACGACGAAACGACTCGCGATATGAGATCGTAGACTCAGAGCGAGAGAGCCCTAGTGGGCGCAATTTACCCTGAATGAGCTCGTGAAGGTGCGAGTTGTTGTGGGCGTAAACCTTGACCAGCAGGTCGTATGGGCCAGTTGTGTAGTGGCATTCGACAATCTCGGGTATCTTCTTGATCTCCTCTACTGCCGCTTCGATATTAGTTGTGGGGTCGAAGTAGAGATTTACATAGGCGCAGGTCTCATATCCGATGCGATTGAGGTTTAGGGTAAACTCCGAGCCCACGATGATATTATTGGCCGCCATCTTCTGAATGCGCTGATGCACAGCAGCTCCCGAGACACCACACAAACGTGCAACCTCCAGAAAGGAGATTCGCGCATTGTTAGATATTAGGCGAAGAATCTTGCTATCTAATTCATCTAGGTTTGTCTCGCTCATGGGTGTTGCTGTTTTATGCAAATATATAGATTTATTTTTGATTATAAAAATTATTACACAAATAGGGAGTTTTTTTTATTTTTATACCTATATTATATATAGATTGAATTTGAGGTGCAACACCATGTTTAGAGGTTTTTTACTCTAATCAGGTGTGATTGCACCTCTTTTTGTGAAAAAAATAGTAGAAAAATCGGCAATCTGTTGATTTTTCACTCAAATAGTGGGTTGAAGTTATAAATTGTAACATAAATGTAGGGAATAGTAACAAATTTACATTTTTAAAAGATATCATAAAATTAATGGCGCTAAATGTTCCTAAATACGCTGTAGCTTGCTCTATCTTTGTGGTGTGATAGGAGATCATAAAGTTCTTTGAAAACTATAATAATCTACATAGTTAAGGTGGATTTATAAAAAGAGTGAAGCAGATAGGGTGATTCTAATTAAATTTATATATTTTTGCGCTAATATATATTTATACTGAAATGATACTTATCAACTCCCAATTCTTAAAGGTTGTTGACGACACGATTGAAACTGAGATCCAGCGCAAGGTGAACATCTTTCAGCGTGTTAATCCAGCAGCTAAGTTAATTAGTCTAGATCGCGGTGATGTTGCTCGGCCGCTCTCGCCCTGTGTGGTGGAGGCGATGCAGAGGGCAATCGCAGAGATGGGCAGCGAGGAGAGCTTCAAGGGGCGCGGGCCAATTCATGGCTACGACTTTCTCTTGGATCAGATCATAAAACACGACTACCGTTCGCGTAAGATCAAGATCACGAGCGATGAGATATTTGTAAATCGCGGCACGAAGGAGGATTTAGGCGCTATCGGCGATATCCTATGCAAGGATATCCGAATTGCCGTTATCGACCCGGTGTTTCAAACCTATGTCAACTCGAATGTGATCGGAAACAGAGCCGGCGAGCGAGATGAACATAACAGATGGGGACATCTGATCTATCTCGAGTGTACGGAGGAGAATGGTTTTATGCCTGAGCTTCCTAAAGTTCGACCCGATGTCATCTACCTAAGTTATCCAAACGATCCGACGGGCTGCGTGATGTCGCGCGTCGAGCTAGAGAAGTGGGTTAAATATGCACTCGAAAATGATGTGCTGATCCTCTTCGATGCCACCTACGAGTCGTTTATAACCGATCCGGATATCCCCCACAGCATCTACGAGATCAAGGGGGCTAGGCGCACAGCCATAGAGTTTCGCTCTTTCTCGAAGAGCGCGGGCTTTACCGGCGTGCACTGCGGCTATACGGTTGTTCCGCGCGAGATCGAGGGCTACTCGTTTAGCGCCGATAGGAGAGCTGCACTAAACACACTTTGGCTCAGACGTCAGGAGATAAAAAATTACTCGCCAGCATACGTTATCCAGCGTGCCGCCGAGTCGTTATATACCCCCGAGGGGCAGATCGCCACAAGGGAGAATGTAGATTATTATATGAAAAACGCGTCAATGCTTTGCGATGTACTCTCGCGAACGAGGCTCAAATTCTGGGGAGGAGTTAACTCTCCATACATCTGGGTTCGATCGCCTTATGAGAGTTCGTGGAAGCTATTTGACCGTCTGCTTGAGGAGTGTCATATAGTATCTTCACCCGGCGAGAGGTTTGGTCCTCGCGGCAAGGGGTATGTAAGGTTGAGTGCATTTGCTAACCATACGAAAGTTATTATGGCCTCCACTCGAATATCCGATATGGATATTTAAGGCAGGGGACGATGATCTCTAATGAAAAGAGAATTTAGAGAACATTTGTTTAATTTTTTAAAAGGTTAGAATTATGAAAGTTAGGAAATTTTTGCTTGGCCTATTGGCTAGCGTTTGTGCATGTAGCGCCGTCTCTGCACAGGTTGAGGTCTCAGGAGGTGTAGACTTCGTTAGCGACTACGTATGGCGTGGTGTTGAGCAGGGTCAGGGTGCAGCTTTGCAGCCAGGCATGAGCGTTACAGCTGGTAACTTTACACTTGGTGCATGGGGAAGCACAGGTCTAGGTCTTAGCGACGCTTTTAACGGTAAGGAGCTTGACTTCACTCTTGGTTATGAGGTAGGTGGTTTCTCAATCAGCTTGACAGACTACTGGTGGGATGGTCAGGGTGCCGCTTACTTCGAGAGCACAGCACATCAGCTTGAGGCATCTGTAGGCTACTCATTCGGCGAGGCATTCCCTCTAGGAATCACTTGGAGCACAATGGTTGCTGGTGCTTACGATGAGGATAACTACTCAACTTATATCAACTTCTCTTACCCATTCTCAGTTAGCGCTGTAGATTGTGAGGTAAACCTAGGTATCACTCCATGGGCTGGTGCTTATGCTGATGGCTTCGATATCTGTTCAGTATCTGCTCGCTTCTCTTACAACCTTGTTGAGACTGATAAGTTTACTTTGCCAATCTTCGTTGAGACAATCTTTGCTCCAGCAATGGATGATGCCTTTATCGTGGCAGGTCTATCATTCGCTATGTAATTAAAAATTAGGGGAGATATTGTCTCCCCTTAAATTAAGACTATTTATTATGAAAAAAATACAGGCAGTCATCCGCAAGACTAGGTTCGAGGATGTAAAGGAGGCTCTCTATGAGGCTGGTATCGAGTGGTTCTCTTACATGGAGGTACGTGGTGTAGGTAAGTCTCGCCAGGAGCGCATCTACCGTGGTGTGGTATACGACACAAGCTATATCGAGCGTATCATGTTATCAATCGTAGTTCGCGAAAAGAATGTAAAGCCAACTGTTGATGCAATCATCAGCGCAGCGCAGTCAGGCGAGGTTGGTGATGGACGTATATTCATCAGCACCATAGACGATACAGTAAGCATCCGTACAGGAAAATCGGGTGATACAACACTTTACACAGAAAAATAGAGGAGGAATAGACAATGGAAATGACAAATATTGCCGAAGTAGCAGCTCGCACGGCCGAGCTAGGCAACGCACTCGATACAGTATGGATTCTTATAGCCGCAATGCTAGTGTTTATCATGCAGGCTGGTTTTGCCTTGGTGGAGTCAGGTTTTACACGTGGTAAGAATACAGCTAACATCTTGATGAAGAACCTTTTGGACTTCTCGGTGGGTTCAATCATGTATTGGGCAGTAGGTTTTGGTATCATGTATGGTTCAGGCCTATTTGGCTCGGTAGAGTATGCAGCATGGGCTGATGGTATGGGTTACACCACCATGGCCGACATCGCTTTCCAGACAATGTTCTGCGCCACAGCAGCAACAATCGTTTCAGGAGCAGTTGCTGAGCGTACTAAGTTCTCTTCATACTTGATCTACTCAGTATTTATCTTTGCTGTAATCTACCCAATCTCAGGATCTTGGTCATGGGGTGGCGGCTGGTTGTCAAGCTTGGGCGAGACCCTATTCGGCAACGAGGGTGCTAACTTCAACGACTTCGCAGGCTCTGCAATCGTACACTCTGTAGGAGGTTGGTTGGCATTGGCAGGTGCTGCAATCGTAGGTCCACGTATCGGCAAGTATACAAAGGATGGCAAGACTCGTGCGATCCCAGGACACAACCTTACTTTCGCCGCGCTTGGTGTATTCATCCTATGGTTCGGTTGGTTCGGTTTCAACCCAGGATCTCAGCTTGCAGCCTCAACTGAGGCCGATAGCTTCGGAATCTCTCAGACTTTCATGACTACAAACCTTGCAGCCTCAGCTGGTGCAGTTGTAGCTTTGATCACAGCTTGGATTAAGTATGGTAAGCCAACTCTTTCACTTGCACTCAACGGTGTATTGGCAGGTTTGGTAGGTATCACAGCAGGTTGTAACCTAGTATCTCCTGCCGGCGCTATCGCAATCGGTGCTATCTGTGGTTTCGTGATGATCTTTGCTGTAGAGTTCTTCGATAACGTTCTTAAGATTGATGATCCAGTAGGTGCTATCTCAGTACACGGTGTTTGCGGTACCCTTGGTACTATCCTTACAGGTGTATTCGCAATGGAGAATGGTTTGATCTCAGGTCAGATTGAGTTCTTCGTAGTAGAGGTTATCGGTGCATTTACCTACATGGCTTGGGGTCTTGGTACAGGATTCATCCTATTCAAGATTGTTGATATGGTACACGGTATGCGTGTTGAGGCTCGAATCGAGGAGGAGGGTCTTGATATCTACGAGCACGGAGAGTCTGCTTACAACTAATGAAAAAGAGATGGGCTTCGGTTTGCTTCGGCGAGCCGGGCTCTATCTAAGAAATATCGAGGTTTGTTCTTGTAACTGCCTCATATACAACTAGAGCGAGGCAACTGCTCAGCGCACATTATGCGCTGGGCATTTGCTGGTCTTATTGGGCTATTAAAAATTAACCACGCTTAGTGGTGGGCGAGGGCAATATTTACGCGAGCCTAACGCTAAGAGATAGAGTGAGATACTAACGAATATTAACTAAAATAAAAAAAGAAGATGAAACTATTTATTCCAAAAAACTATCGTCCTCGACTAGTCCCCGAGACGATGGAGCAGGCGGTGAAGATGCTTAAGCAGACATTCCAGGATGAGCTTTCGTATCGCCTCGATTTGCGCCGTGTTACAGCGCCACTATTTGTCCTTTCGGGCACCGGCATCAACGACGATTTGAATGGTGTTGAGGGCCCCGTTGCCTTCAATATCAAGGATATGGGCGGCGTGAGAGCTGAGGTTGTACACTCGCTAGCTAAGTGGAAGAGAATGAAGCTCGGAGCTTATGGAATCCCAGTAGGCTATGGCCTGTATACCGATATGAACGCCATCCGCGCCGACGAGGAGCTAAGCAATATCCACTCATTGTATGTAGATCAGTGGGATTGGGAGCGCACCATCTCTGCCGAGCAGAGGTCGATCGCTTTTTTGAAGCAGACCGTAGAGAAGATCTACGCTGCGCTTAAGGCTACCGAGAAGTTGGTCTACAGTCACTTCCAGCACATCACACCCGCACTTCCCGAGCGTATCACCTTTATCTATGCCGAGGATCTTCTCTCTCAATACCCAGATCTAACTCCAAAGCAGAGAGAGAAGGCGGCCGTTAAGCAGTATGGCGCGGTATTCTTGATGGGTATCGGTGCAAAGCTTGCCAATGGTGAGAAGCACGATGGCCGCGCCCCAGATTATGACGATTGGTCAACCCCAACTGGCGATGGACATGTGGGCTTGAATGGTGACCTACTTTTGTGGAACGATATATTGGATGATTCGCTCGAGATCTCGTCGATGGGTATCCGTGTAGACAAGGAGGCACTTTTGCGCCAGCTAGAGATCGAGGGCTGCCCCGAGCGCACGGAGCTTGAGTTCCATAAGGCGCTTTTGGAGGATCGTATCCCACTCTCAATCGGTGGTGGTGTTGGTCAATCTCGCCTCTGCATGTTCTTCCTGCGCTGCGCCCATATCGGTGAGGTTCAATCTTCGCTATGGCCTGCCGAGATGATAGAGCAGTGTGCCGCAGGCAACATAGAGTTGAGATAAAAAAGAGGGGGTTCGTAAAAAATATTAAGATATATTATAACGAACTCCCTATTTTTTGCTATTTTTTCGAGAAAAAATCGTAACTTTGCAGCTTGATACTACTATTATATAGGTAGTCGTTGGTTAGGTTAGAAAAAAAAGTTACTAATAATATACAAGTTTAATAAGAGATGAAACAACATACGCTTGATATGAGTGCTAAGCAGGGTCTGTATGATCCAGCTTATGAGCGTGATGCTTGTGGAGTGGGTCTGCTGCTCGATGTGCAAGGTAAGAAATCACACAAAATTATTGACGATGGATTGAAGATCCTAGAGAATATGATCCACCGCGGTGCGGAGGGTGCCGATCCTGATACGGGAGATGGTGCTGGTATCATGATCCAGGTGCCTCACGAGTTTATCCTTTTGCAGGGTATTGCCGTGCCAGAGAAGGGTTGCTATGGAACTGGTATGATCTTTATCCCTAAGGACGAGAAGCGCGTCGAGGAGGTGATTGCATCGGCAAAGGCTATGGCCGAGGCTGAGGGCTTGGAGGTTCTAGCCGTGCGCGATGTTCCTACCGACAACTCTATGCTAGGGCCAGGTGCTCTATCGGTTGAGCCCGCCATCAAGCAGCTTGTTGTTGTAGAGAAGCTCAGCAGCGAGCTAACACTCGATGTGCGCCTCTATCGCATGCGTCGCGCCATTGAGAAGGCCAACGCTGATAGCTATGTTGTGAGCCTTTCGTCTCAGAATATGATCTACAAGGGAATGCTCTCGTCGGCTCAGCTGCGTCACTACTTCCTTGACTTGCAAAATCCAGCGCTAACAACCGCTATCTCGCTGGTTCACTCTCGCTTTAGTACCAACACATTCCCTGCCTGGGCGCTTGCTCAGCCATTTAGAATGCTTGGCCACAATGGTGAGATCAACACTATCCGCGGTAACCGCCTATGGAGCTCAGCCCGCGAGAGCGTTCTGGATAGCTCTCGTCTAGGCAAGAGCGAGGATATCTTCCCTGTGGTTCAGAGCGGCATGAGCGATAGTGCATCGCTTGATAATGTCTTGGAGTTCTTCGTGATGAGCGGAATGCCTATTCCACAGGCGCTCTCTATGCTTGTGCCACAGAGCTTCAACGATAAGAACCCAATCTCGCAGGAGCTGAAGGACTACTTCGAGTACCACAGTATCCTAATGGAGCCATGGGATGGCCCTGCGGCGCTACTATTCTCGGATGGTCGCTTTGCCGGAGGTATGCTTGATAGAAATGGTCTACGTCCAACACGTTACACCCTTACAAAGGATGGTCTTATGATTATCGCCTCTGAGGCTGGTGTATTGCCAGTCGAGGCCTCTGAGGTTGCTGAGAAGGGTCGCCTTGAGCCAGGTAAGATTATCGTTGTTGACACCTTGACCGGAACAATATATAAGGATGAGGAGGTTAAGCAGAAGCTAGCCGCCGGTGAGGATTATGGCAAGTGGTTGCGCGAGAATCGTATCCATTTGGAGGAGATCACCTCGGGACGTAAAACCTCGCCCCAGGTTGCAGGCTATGATAAGCTTTGCAGCGCCTTCGGTTACTTTGAGGAGGATGTCAATAAGGTGCTTAAACCTATGGTTGATGCCGCCTATGAGCCAACCAACTCAATGGGTAATGATGCTCCGATCGCCCTCTTCTCGGGCAAGCCACAGCTGCTGTTCAACTACTTCCGTCAGCAGTTTGCTCAGGTTACCAACCCACCAATCGACCCAATCCGCGAGGAGCTGGTTATGTCGCTTGAGAGCTACATCGGTGCTATAGATCAAAATCTACTCTCGCCATCGGCCGACCTTTGTAAGATGGTACATGTTAAGCAGCCTATCCTTACAAATCGTGATATCGACATCCTTCGCCATATCAGCTATAAGGGCTTCCGCACCAAGACATTGGAGATGACCTTCGATGTGGCAGATGGTGCCGCCGGGCTAGAGAGGGCAATAGATAGATTGTGCCAGGAGGCCGAGGAGGCAGTTAGCGGCCAGTTCAACTACCTTATCCTATCGGATAGAGGCGTGAGCGAGACGAAGGCTGCTATCCCATCGGTGATGGCTATCTCGGCTGTTCACCACCACCTTATCGCGCAGAGAAAGCGTGTTCAGACCGCCCTTATCGTAGAGACTGGCGAGGCGCGCGAGGTTATGCATTTTGCCCTGCTTTTGGGCTATGGTGCTAGTGCCATCAATCCATATATGGCCTACGCCACAATCGACGAGATGATCAAGGATCACCGACTATCGCTAGACTTTGCAACTGCCGAGAAGAACTTTATCAAGGCTATCGGAAAGGGTCTGTTGAAGGTGATCTCTAAGATGGGTATCTCAACTATCGGAAGCTACCGCGGTGCGCAGCTCTTCGAGTCGGTTGGTATCTCGCAGAGTGTTATCGACAAATATTTCACCGGCACGACATCTGCCATCGGCGGTGTTGAGATTGAGGATATCGCGCGCGACGTGCTTCGCTTCCATGAGGTTGCCTTCACTGAGGGCGCTTCGCTTGGCGATCTAGGCCAGTATAGCTACCGCAAGGAGGGTGAGACTCACGCGTGGAACCCCGAGACCATCGCTACACTTCAGATCGCAACTCGCCTGGGTAGCTATAAGAAGTTTAAGGAGTATACATCAGTTGTAAACGATAAGTCGCAGCCAATCTTCTTGCGTGATAGATTGGACTACACGTGCGGTAAGTCGATCGACATATCGGAGGTTGAGCCAGTTGAGGCTATCACCCGCCGCTTTGTAACGGGTGCCATGTCGTTTGGTTCTATCTCTAAGGAGGCGCACGAGGCGCTAGCCGTTGCTATGAACCGCATCGGTGGTAAGAGTAACACAGGTGAGGGAGGTGAGGATCCAGCTCGTTTCACTCCACGCGAAGATGGCACCTCGGCAAGAAGCTCCATCAAGCAGATCGCCTCAGGCCGCTTCGGTGTTACGGCCAACTATCTAGTAAACGCAGATGAGATCCAGATCAAGATCGCCCAGGGCGCTAAGCCAGGTGAGGGTGGTCAGCTGCCAGGATTCAAGGTCGATGAGGTGATCGCCAAGACTCGCCACTCAATCCCGGGCATCTCGCTTATTTCGCCTCCGCCACACCACGATATCTACTCTATCGAGGATCTTGCGCAGCTTATCTTCGATATGAAGCATGTAAATCCAAGGGCCAAGGTGAGCGTGAAGCTTGTGGCCGAGAGCGGTGTAGGTACAATCGCTGCCGGTGTTGCTAAGGCTAAGGCTGATACTATCATCATCGCAGGTTGCGAGGGTGGTACGGGCGCCAGCCCAATGAGCTCGATTCGCCACACGGGTGTCTCGTCGGAGATTGGCCTTGCGGAGGTGCAGCAGACTCTTGTTCTAAATAAGCTTCGTTCGCGTGTTGTGCTTCAGGTTGATGGTCAGCTTAAGAGCGGCCGCGATATCATCGTCGAGGCTCTACTTGGTGCCGAGGAGTATGGTTTTGCAACAAGTGCACTTATCGTTCTTGGTTGTGTCATGATGCGCAAGTGCCACCTTAACACATGTCCTGTGGGTGTCGCAACTCAGAATGCTGAGCTTCGCAAGCGCTTCAAGGGAGATGCCGACTACCTAGTCAATTTCTTCAACTTTATGGCCGAGGATGTCCGCGAGATACTTGCCGAGATGGGCTTCCGCTCAATCGACGAGATTGTGGGTAGAACAGACCTGTTGAAGGTTAAGGCTGCAACTGGCGATCCTAAAATCGACAAGGCTGACTTTAGTAAGTTGCTAGGTGCTGCCGCCTTTGTTGAGGGTGCTGAGCTATGCAACTCTATCAGCCAGGAGCCATTCCCTGTGACAGATCTACAGTCGAAGCTTATGAGCGCTGCTCAGAAGAGCGTTGATTGGGCTGAGAAGGGTAGCGTGGAGCTAAGAATCACAAATACCGATCGCTCGGTTGGTGCTACACTAGCTGGTGCTATCGCTAAGAAATATGGCGAGGAGGCTATTGCAGCCGACACATTCACCGCAACATTCCACGGTTCGGCAGGTCAGAGCTTCGGAGCATTCCTTACAAAGGGTCTGAAGTTTGTCCTCAAGGGCGAGGCCAACGACTACCTGGGTAAGGGTCTTTCGGGCGGTACCATCGTCGTTAAGCCAGCCGACGGCTCGGAGTTTGTCGCCTCGGAGAGTGTTATCGTAGGTAACACGCTTATGTATGGAGCAACAGCTGGAGAGGTCTACATCAATGGTCGTGCAGGCGAGCGCTTCTGTGTTCGTAATAGTGGCGCGATCGCTGTTGTCGAGGGAAGTGGCGAGCACTGCTGCGAGTATATGACTGGCGGTAGAGTTGTTGTCCTAGGCAGAACAGGTAGAAACTTCGGTGCTGGTATGAGCGGCGGTGTTGCCTATGTTTGGGATAAGGATGGCAAGTTCGATAGCCGTTGTAATATGGAGATGTTGGAGCTCTCGCTTGTCGACACACAGCGCGATCGCAATGAGCTTATGCGCTATATCACCGCACACTATGTAAATACAGGTAGTGAGGTAGCGCGTCAGGTGATCGAGAATCCAGCACTACTTAGTGAGTTTATTATGGTTACGCCAATCGAGTACAAGAAGGTACTTCAGGAGGAGCAGATGCGAGAGCTTCAGCAGCGTATATCTAAGGTTGAACGCGATTATTAATACGAAGATGGGAAATCCTAAAGCATTTTTAACGATTAATAGAAAAGAGGCAGGCTATCGTCCTGTCCATGAGAGAGTATCCGATTTCGGTGAGGTCGAGCAGACACTCAACGAGGAGGATAGAAAAGTACAGGCTTCGCGCTGTATGGATTGCGGTGTGCCATTTTGCCACTGGAGCTGCCCGCTGGGCAATCGCCAGTCGGAGTGGCAGGATCTAGTCTATCGCGGCGAGTGGCAGAAGGCCTATGAGAATCTACAGGCTACCGACGACTTCCCGGAGTTTACCGGTCGTGTGTGCCCAGCTCTTTGCGAGAAGGGTTGTGTTCTAAATCAGACCGATGAGGCGGTTACTATTCGCGAGAATGAGGCTGCCATTATCGAGAAGGCCTACACCATGGGCTATGTTAAGCCAATTATGCCGATTAAGAAGTCGGGTAAAAAAGTTGCTGTTATTGGTTCGGGCCCAGCCGGATTGGCTGCCGCTAACCAGCTTAGCCAGATGGGTCACGATGTCACAGTATACGAGCGCGACGAGGCCGCAGGTGGTCTTTTGCGCTATGGTATTCCAGATTTCAAGCTTAGTAAGCTTGTTATCGACCGCCGCGTGGATGTTATGCGCCAGCAGGGTGTTGAGTTCCTGTATAATAGCAATGTAGCTGGCAACATCAAGGATATCGCCATAAAGTATGATGCTGTATGTGTAGCTATCGGTGCCGGTGTCCCACGCGATCTACCAGCCGAGGGACGTGATCTTGAGGGTGTATACTTTGCTCTTGAGTTTTTGAAGAATCAGAACCGTGCCGTTGCAGCTCAGAAGCATGTTCCTGAGGGGGATGCACTATCGGCCAAGGGCAAGCATGTGCTCGTAATTGGTGGTGGTGATACAGGTTCAGACTGCGTGGGTACATCTATCCGCCAGGGTGCTACCTCTGTTACGCAGATCGAGATTATGCCTAAGCCTCCAGTTGGAACAAATCCAGCTACACCATGGCCATACTATCCAAATATTTTAAAGACCTCAAGCTCTCATAAGGAGGGTTGCGAGCGTCGTTGGTCTCTTGCAACAAACAAGTTTATCGGCCACCAGGGCAGGGTTGTAGGTGTTGAGGTAAAGGATACCGTAACCGAGCAGGTTGAGGTGATCAAGGCCGATCTTGTTCTTCTAGCGATGGGCTTTGTTCATCCTGAGCAGGAGGGACTTGTTGAGACCATGAGCTTCAAGGTTGATGGAAGAAAGAATATCGCCTCGGATGAGTCGCTCTGCAGCTCGGTGGAGAATGTCTTCGTTGCCGGCGATGCAACAACAGGCGCTAGCCTCGTTGTTCGTGCTATCGCTTCGGGTCGTAAGGCTGCTAAGTCTATCGACTCTTATTTGAAGAGATAGGATATACCTTAATTTATATGACAAAGTGGTATAGAGTTTTGCTCTATACCACTTTTTTATCGTAAAAAAATTGACAACGCCCCTTTTAAGCCTAGATCGCCAGGCATGAGTCTATCTGCGGGATAAAAGTTGTTGTTTTAGGATGTATATTACTACTGGTGCGTAAATTCACTCCGTCATCCTGAACTTGATTCAGGATCCCTAACCATCATTGATTATAAGATAGTTATAGGCTGCGGATCAAGCCCAATCGCGTCCGCAATGACGATATGTGAAAAAAATTAATTTCAAATCGAAAACAGACTTTGTACATGTAATTCATTGTTTATGAGTAATTTGCGGCGGCGATGTAAATATTATCGCACCGCTAGTAGATCTACATATTTAATAATTGCGAATGCTATTATTAATATTTAAAATATTTGTCAGACTAATTTTTGAAATTTAGAAAATATTTTTTACCTTTGTAGTCAGACTAACCAAACAAAATAGATGAAAAGATCTCAATTTCTAAAAGGCATGGGCGCATTGGGCGTTGCCATGGCCGCCGGTGGACTCGCCACATCTTGCGTAGCTGCTCCCTCGCGCCTAGGGGGAGGAGGCAAGACCGATTGGTCTAACAAAAAATCAAAATGGACATATCTCGGTAGTCGCGATGTGTCGACAATCAACAAGGATCAGCACCTCAAGTTTGATGTGGTGGTGCTAGGTGGCGGTATGGCTGGCATCTCGGCTGCTGTGGCCGCTGCTCGCCGTGGCTCGAAGACATGCCTTGTCCAGAACCGTTCGGTGCTTGGAGGTAACGCCTCATCGGAGGTGCATGTGCCTATCAATGGATCATATCACCTAAGAAATAAGTTTAAGATAGATCGTGAGACTGGTATCGTGGAGGAGATCATGCTAGAGAATAAGTACTATAATCCGCAGCACTCGTGGGAGGTTTGGGATCATGTGATGTACGACTATGTTACGCGTGAGCCAAATCTGACTCTATTCCTCGATACGATGGCTGTTGAGGCTGTAATGTCGGGCAATAAGATTAAGAGTGCAATCTGTTTTCAGCAGTGCTGCGAGACACGCCTAACAATTGATGGCGAGGTCTTTATCGACTGCTCGGGCGATGGAATGCTAGCCGTTAGCGCTGGCGCCGAGTATCGCTCGGGTCGCGAGGGTAAGGCTGAGTTTGGCGAGAAGTATGCCCCCGATGAGCCAGATGGATGGGTTATGGGTGATAGCATCCAGTTCAACACCATGGATCTTGGTCGCCCGGTGAAGTTTATTCCGCCAACATTTGCAATAAAATATGACCCATCGAAGATGAACAGGCGTGTCATCAACCAGCTTGAGTGCGGCTTCTGGTGGGTGGAGATAGGTGATGATCTTGATATTACAACCAACACCGAGAATGCTCGCCATCTGCTGCTTGCATACCTTTATGGCGCGTGGGATTATGTTAAGAACTCGGGCAAATTCCCCGAGGCTGAGAACCTTGCCATGAATTGGGTTGGCTCTGTACCGGGACGCCGCGAGTCGCGCCGCTTTATGGGCGACTATATCGTAACGGAGAAGGATCTTACCGAATATCGCCATTTCGACGACACGGTGGCCTTTGCCGGTGGTTGGTCGCTGGATGAGCACTGCCCGGGTGCAATTCTTAACCCAACAGATCCTGCAAGTTTCTTCCACCAGGGCTTTACAAAGCATACCGAGATTCCATATCGTGCGCTCTACTCAAAGAATATCGACAATCTGATGTTTGCCGGCCGTAACTATAGCTGCTCACATATCGCCCTTTCGGGTACTCGTCTTATCGCCATGTGTGCGCAGATGGGTCAGGCGGCAGGTACTGCGGCTACAATCTGCGTCAATAAGGGCTGCACGCCACGTGGTGTGTATCAGATTTATATGAATGAGCTCCAGGAGATGATTATGCGTGATGATGCATATATCCCAAATCGTCCTGCTGCTGACCCTGCCGACCTTGCGCGCAAGGCTAAGATCGTCGCCTCATCTACCGCTTCGGGTGATGTGAAGCTGCTTGTTGATGGCATCAGCCGCGACGAGGTGGATAAGCCTCACCATTGGCGATCGAAGGGTGTGGATTCAAATCTAGTGCTTTCGTGGGATGCTCCGCAGACGATAACATCTGTTGAGATCAAGTGCGATACCGACCTGCAGACCGAGATCCAGCTTCACCCAAATAAGGCTAAGATGGCTCTTCGCGAGAGGGGTATGCCCGAGGAGATGGTTAAGGCTGTGGCCTTGGATGTCAAGGTTGGAGGAGGGTGGAAAGAGGTCGCCTCGATCGACGACAACCTCCACCGCCTAATCAAGCTTCCGGTTGAGAGCATAAAGAGCGATGCTGTTAGAATCCGCTTTAAGGAGAGCTATGGGGTTGAGAATCTTCGCATATTCGAGGTTCGCTGCTATTAAGTAGTGTAAAACAATTATTGCCATATTTTTAAAAGCACTCTTGAAGCGATATTTTTCACTATTAAATTTCAGTATAGAACCACTATATTTTCAATTCAATAGCAAAAAATCTCATCTCCAATAGCACTCTTAAAAACACACCAATAATTATTTTACCCTACTTAGAGTTATTTTACCCTACTTATTATCTAAATAGATCACCTCTTTTATGGGTGGTCTATTTTTTTATTTGTCTCACTCGTGGTGGAATAGCGGAATATTACTATCTTTATGCCCAATGATCTACAAGAGCAATAGCCAATTAGAGTTGGCTCACGAATTTCTATCGCGAACCGGGGTGAATATCTTCCTTACCGGCAGGGCTGGCACGGGCAAGACTACCTTTCTGCATAACACCCTCTCGACACTAGGCAAGCGCTTTGTCGTGGCTGCACCTACGGGTGTGGCGGCGCTCAATGCTAGGGGTGTTACGCTTCACTCCTTGTTTCAGCTCCCATTCTCGCTGCATCTGCCTGGTGCTAAATATGTTGAGAGCCAGAAGCGGGGCTATGGTCACAAGATCAGTCGCAGTAAAAGGGCGCTGATCCGCTCGATCGAGCTGCTGGTTATCGACGAGATAAGCATGGTGCGTAGCGATCTGCTAGATGCTGTAGATGAGCGCCTTAGAGAGATCCGTCGCTCCTCGCTCCCCTTTGGTGGGGTGCAGCTTCTGATGGTGGGCGATATACATCAGCTCTCGCCCATCTGTCGCGACGATGAGTGGGCGCTGCTCTCGGAGCACTACCAGACGCCATACTTCTTCGGCTCGAGAGCTCTGCAAAGGGGTGGCTATGTTACAATTGAGCTACAAGAGATCTTCCGCCAGCGCGATAGGCACTTCACCGACCTGCTCAATGCCGTGCGCGATAATGAGTTAACCCCCGCGATTGTCGAGGAGCTCAATCGCCGATATATCCCCAACTTCAACCCCTCGCCGAAGGAGGGTTATATAACGCTCACCACCCACGTGAGGATGGCCGCCGAGATAAATGAGCAGAAGCTCGCCGAGATAAAGCGCGAGAAGAGGATATTCAAGGCTACAATCAGGGATGATTTCCCCGAGAGCGCCTACCCGAATGAGCTGGAGCTGGAGCTAAAGGTTGGCGCGCAGGTGATATTTTTGAAGAATGACATCTCGCCCGAGAAGCTCTTCTATAATGGCATGATCGGCGAGGTGGCCTCCATCGAGGAGGATAGAGTTATTGTTCTGCCGCGCGAAAGGGAGGAGATTATCGAGGTTCGGGCGATGGATTGGGAGAATGTGGAGTATCAGGTCAACCCCGAGAGCGGTGAGATAGAGGAGAATATTAAGGGTACATTTTCGCAGTTGCCTCTGCGTTGCGCCTGGGCTATCACCATACATAAGAGCCAGGGGCTGAGCTTTGAGCGGGCGATTATTGATGCCGGCAGCTCCTTTGCTCATGGCCAGGTATATGTGGCTCTGAGCCGCTGCCGCACCCTGGAGGGGATGGTCTTGCGCTCGCCGCTGCGCTCGTGGTCGGTGATTAAGGATCAGCAGGTGGAGAGCTTCGCCCAGATGGTGAGCGAGAATCAGCCTACCTCCCGAGAGCTCGATGGCTATAAACGTAGCTACTATGGTCAGGTGTTATGCGAACTCTATGACTTCGATCTGCTGCGCAGTAGCGTTAGTGATATGATACGGCTTATCGCGCCACACCTGCGCTCGTCGCAGAGCGAGCTGCTCTATGAGATGGTGGAATTTCAGACCACGGCCGAGGCTAAAGTTGTCGCCGTGGGGCGCAATTTTCAGGGGCAGATAGGACGGCTGATCGCCTCGGCAGATGTTGCACCCGAGGCGAATGAGTACCTTGGTGAGAGGCTTAAAAAGGGTGCGGAGTACTTCGCCGGGCAGATTGATGGGATCCGTGGGTGCATTGAGCGCCTCTCGACATTGAAGTTGGAGCTTAGCGAGAGTAAGAGTCGATTTCATGAGTTGCTGCACGAGTTGCAGCAGATCTTGGAGCTTAAGAGTCTGGGGTTAGGGCTGGCGCTTAAGGGCTTTGATATGGAGCGCTACCAGAAGCTGCGTTATGAGTTGATTGCCAGCGATGAGTCGAAAGGCGGCAAGAAGAGCAGCCCGGCAAAGATTCTCAAGGAGAAGAAAGAGTCGAAGAGTGTAATCGTAATAAGGCACGAGGCGTTATACGAAAAGCTGGTGGTGTGGCGTAAAAAGGAGGCCGAGAAGATAGGTAAGCCCGCCTTTGTGGTGCTCTACAACCGCGCCCTGGTGGAGATACAGGCCTCGTTGCCGCGCACGCTGGAGGAGCTAGAGATGATAAATGGCTTCGGCGCGGTAAAGACAAAGCTCTACGGCAAGAGGATTATAAAGATGGTTAAGGAGTACTGCAAGGCCGAGGGGATCGACTAGCTCTCGCGATCGTAGACAAACCAGTAGAGACCACCGACGAAGAGGCCACCGCCGATCATATTTCCAAGTGTGGCGGGGATGATATTCTTAATAAACATATCGGCAAGGGTGAGATCGAAGCCCTCCATAATGGCCACTGGCAGGAAGAACATGTTGGCTATCGAGTGCTCATATCCAATCGCTACGAATGCCATAATTGGAAACCATAAACCTAGAATCTTGCCCGTGATGCTCCTCGAGCTCATCCCAAGCCATAGCGCTAGGCAGACTAGCCAGTTTGCCCCGATCCCCTTTAGGAGGGTGACATAGAATGGATTGCAGGTCTTAATCTCGGCTATGGCCATAAAGCCGTCGTAGGTGGAGTCCATGGATGAGAGCCCCGTTAGATAGACCATAAAATAGCCGAAGAAGAGCGATCCTATAAAGTTGGCTATCCAGGTGGTTGCTAGCGCCTTGCTTGCCTTTAGAGCGTCTACTTTTTTGTTTAACATATTGGGCACAAACAATCCGCAGTTGCCCGTAAATAGATCCGCTCCGGCGAGCACCACCATAATCAGACCCACCGGAAATACAATGCCCATAAACAGGCGTATAACACCGGCGTTATCGGCTGCAAAGGTAGGAAACCCGTAGCCCACCTTAACGGCTAGCAGCGATCCCATGGCGATATATACTCCGGCCAGGAACCCTAGCACAACTCTCTGTGATGGTTTTAGATTGCATTTGGCTGTGGCCACGCGGTTTGCCTCCTGTATGATTTTTTTTGGTTCTCTCATGGGGCAAAGGTAGTGAAAACATGTGGAATATAAAAACGAGTCAGAGGCTATCCTCGATCACTATTGTGATTTCGGATAGCCCCTCTTCGGGATCTCTCCCCTCTTCTCTAATCGCCAAGTTCGGCGCGCAGCATCCAGTTGTTTTTGGCCAGCGGTGAGATTATCTCATCTAGCATGGTCGAGATGTGGTAGTAGCCCTCCTCGTCGGCGCTCTTTTTGAGCCCCATCGTAAAGTTGTAGAGATACTCAAAGTCGGCGAGTACCGCCTCGTAGATCTCAACCGGCGATTTGCGCTCATCATCAGCCTCCTTGATTTGTGCTATTGAGAGGCACTCGGCGAGCGAGGCGACGGGCTTGAAGCCATGCATAAGCATAGTCTCGGCCACGCTGTCGATAACCTCCAAAAAGCCGTTGAATAGCTCCTCGAGCTTTAGGTGGGTGGTCATAAATCCACGACCGCCAACATACCAGTGGAAATTTTGTAGCTTGTGGTATGTCACCACCGAGTCAGCAAGAAGCTGATTTAGATTCTTTTCCATAATATTATTTTTTAACGTTGATTGATGGCGTTTTTGTGGATGATGCACTCGTAGCGAGCCTGCACCTTTTCCCAGTCGATCACTCCCCATAGATTTTTGATATAGCGGTCGCGGCGATTTTTCTGATCGAGATAGTAGGCGTGCTCCCACACGTCGATCGTCAGGATCACCTCCTTGCCCTCGCGCACGGGCGTGTCGCCATTCGAGCAGGATGTTATCTCAAGCTCCTTGCCTACAACAGTCAGAAACACCCAACCCGAGCCAAAGAGCGCGATCGAAGCGGCGGCGAGCTGCTCCTTCATGCCACCAAACGAGCCGAATGATAACTCAATAGCCTCAAGCAGCGCACCATCGGGCTCTAGTTTTCTCTGATTTGGAGTGAGGCTATCGAAGTAGAGCTCATGATTTAGCACCTGGCCAGCGTTGTTGAGGATCTTGCCGCTCGACTCGCGCACAATCTCCTTTAGGGTGAGCGAGGCGAAACGTGTCCCCTCAATTAGTCGATTGAGGGTATCAATATATCCTGCATAGTGGCGGTTGTAGTGGCAATCCATCGTAAGAACCGAGATCTTCGGTATGAGCGATTGCACGGAGTAGTCGAGCTTTGGGAGTTGGAATTTCTCTTTCATAGATTAAATGTGTTTTAATCTACTGTGAGCAAATAGTGTGCCGGGTGAAGGGTATACTCATTAGAAGCACTCTATACAATCTGGATCTGCCCGCGCCTCAAGTCATTGCGGCCCCCGAGCCAATCGTGTCCAAAACAAGCAATTAAAACGTTAAAAATAAGCGTATTAAAAAACCTTACCTCCCCTATCTCTAGTCTCTTTCAAAGCCCTCCCCTCCCGTCATTGCGGCCTCCGAGCCGCAATCTCAATATAGCTGATATCCAAGCGATTAGAGATTGCGGCTCGGAGGCCGCAATGACGTGCGAGAGAGGGCTCTATTCGCTCTCTACTCAGCCTCTTCGATCAGAACTCTAACCCCCTTTATCTTTTCGCCACGTATGAGCGAGAGCATTTTGCGGAGCTTATCGCGCTTGACGGCGACAAATCCATAGTGCTCTTTGATGTCGATCAGCCCAATATCCTCGCGGCCGAGACCACCCTTTTTGCAGAGGAAGCCTGCGATGTCGCCCTTGCTGATCTTCTCCTTTTTACCCTTGCCTATATATAATGTGCTCCACAGCGGGCGTGGCGGGCGCGAATTGCTAGCTGTAATGTTGTGTATTGGGAGCTCCGAGGTGATATATCGTGGTTGCTGCTCATCCTCGCTGAGGATGATATATGCGAATCCGCTCGCCTCCCATCGCGCCGTGCGGCCGTTGCGGTGGGTGAAGGCATCCTCCTGTGGTGGCATGTGGTAGTGGATGATATGCTCCACCTGGGGGATATCCAATCCGCGCGCCGCAAGATCGGTCGCAACTAAAACATGGCAGCTGCCGTTGCGGAACTTGTAGAGTGCACGCTCGCGATCGGGCTGTTCCATGCCGCCATGAAAGCACTCGGAGTAGAGGCCGCGCTCGTCGAGTAGGCTCTCTATGCGCTCGGCTGCCTCGCGGTGGTTGCAGAATACAATGCTTGAGCTGCTGCCCAGCGAGCATAGTAGCCCAAATAGGGTCTCTATCTTATCGCGGGCTGGCGAAACAACCCTGCGCAGCTCTAGGCGAGATGTGCGCTCCTTGTCATCGACAAGAAAATTGAGGGTGGTGCTCTGCTCAAGGCCGGCAAACTCGGGGATCTCCTCCGCCTCGGTGGCCGATAGCAGGATGCGCTTATCGAGATTTGGCAGCTGCGAGATGATCTCTATCATCTCATCGTGGAAGCCAAACTCTAGCGACTTGTCAAACTCGTCAATGATGAGCTTTGTAATTGAGAAGGGCATAAAGTTGCGCTTGGCCAGATGGTCGGCAATTCGTCCCGGTGTTCCAACTATCACCGCCGGATCTCCACCCTGAATCGAGCGCTTCTCCTCGGCGATAGGGTGGCCTCCATAGCAGCTCACCGCGCGCCATGGTGTGGCCATTGAGCGCAGCACCGACTCGATCTGTAGCGCCAATTCGCGCGATGGTACTAGGATTAGCGCCTGGATGCCGTTCTGCTTCTCATCGAGCATCTCTAGGAGCGGAAGCAAAAAAGCTAGGGTCTTTCCCGAACCGGTTGGCGAGAGGATGATCATGTCGCCCGGCTCGTGTACCCTCTCAAGCGCCGCCTCTTGCATCGGGTTTAGTGCCGTGATAGCTAGTTTTTCTAGCGCAGTTGTGATTTTTGGGTTCTCAATTTTCATTTTGCAAAGGTACGAATAATAAATGGCAACGCCACTTTTTAAAAATATTAATTTTTGGGTCGAGGTCAGGTAATATACATAGGTATACATTCAGAGATATATAGGCTATGTTCTGCCACGAAAGGATCTAAAATGAATATTTTATCAAATAATTTACAAAAACATTTGGATGGAAAGATAAAAAGGCATACATTTGCAACCGCTAAGAGAGAGACGTGCTAGAGAGTTACGGAAAGAGCTTAGCGAGGTTCTTATAAAG
>JBCQTD010000001.1:0-184770 GCA_047178725.1 Rikenellaceae bacterium | reverse complement strand
AGTTGCATAACTAATTCGTAACCTATTGCGCTATGTCCCAACATTCACTTACTGAGGTTTAACGACTTAAACCTTTTTTGTAGATTCTGAACACAAAGATAGTTAAAAATAGTCGGCAACAAAATCTTATCACTCTTGTACAGCCCGAACGGGCAAAGCGTGAGAGCGCTGCTCATTGGAGGAGGTATTAGGCAAACCATAATGCAAATAGAGGTAAAAGCCATACCCCTCGCTATATGGCGTGGCGCTCCAAGCCATGCTTGCCGCACTAAGCGAACCACTATCACCCATTCTATACCCCGAAGTTGGGTAGTAGATATCCCAGGCACTACGCTTGGTGTAGTAATAGCCCGACAGATTCCCATTAAAATCGCTCCACGTTCCATTTAACGGCAGCCGCCATCCTAAAGGGGAGGGGTCGAATATAGATTTGCCCACATATGTCGAAGCTGATATTTTGCTATCATTCCATATGTAATCTATAGAGTTGGAGCTGCTCTCCGAGCACCAGTTTGTGCGCGTGGCCTTGAAAAAATATTTAGGATTGTTTACTGCTGTGGCATAACTAACTTCACCCGTCACATCATAATTCAACGGATAGTATGAGCTTCCATCTGGGAGTTTGCCCTTATTGCTTGAGGGGAAAGGATCCTTGCGCCCCCACTGATAACAGAGACCCACACCATCATAATTTGGCGAGGTGGCATCACGCGAGCCCACATATCTATCCATAATATATTTTCCCTCGTATGCTCCTCCCTCCGACCAAAGTGGCGAATCGGGGGTATATGTAGAGTTCGAGGAGTCATCATAACGATGTATCTGACCACCATCCACACTCCACACATAGCCTGCGACGAGCTCCTCGGCCACACTATCAGGGTTGTAATCCGTATACCATATATGCCAACTCCATAGCACTTCACAATCGTCGTTCTCGACAGCAAAAATTAGATTACCATTTGTAGTAGCTGCCGACAGGGTGATCTTCATGGCCACCTGGCAATCTGATGTTAAAAAATTTGGAGCGCTCTGCGGTGTAACTGTACCTGAGGCAACAGGCAGAGAAGAGGTTATTATCTCGCACTCCACCTCGCCAAGCTGATCACAATCATACCATAATAGCTCCGCCGTTAAACCTTGAGTATTGCTATCTATCAAGTAGTCGACAAGTTCACTATCGGCGAGAGAAGAGTAGTTTTGCCAAAAATCATTTATACGCTCATCTACAGGTATATATATGGTGATATCATCGCCGCTGGGATTCACTATATAGCAGTTTGAGATCTGCGAAGCTGATGAAAGGGTCTCACCATAGGGATCTATCACATAATTGTATAGATATCCAGCCTGCCACTCTTCATCCTGATCGAAAGAGAAAATATGGCTTTGCCCATCAACCTCGACCATCAGCTCCACCCCTGAGAGCGACTGGGGGATCATCATCAAATATCCATTGCTGTCGGTCAACAGAGCCAACCCCTGCTCATCCTCCTCCGCGCTTTTAGCCATATTCACCTCATAGGTGGTTGAGCTTCGATCAGAGAACGAGCCCCACGCTATATCTCCATCACGATCAAAAGATAGCACAGCCTCATCTATTATATTGCTCACCTCTATTGCTGTGATAGCGCTAAAATCCGAACCTTTAACACTAAACGATATTGCCGCCAGAGCATGTTTAAAGGGGAGTTCCAAAGAGCTGCGCGAACCAGTAGCAGCAGCCACTATCAAATCCGGCTGCCTGCGGCACCGCGTAGGCACTACATACTCTATCTGCAACAACTCTTCGCTAACACCCACAAGAGTCAAGCCCCGCCCGCTCGCGCCCGAATAACCAGGACTAATATATGGCGAACAGGCGAAAAAATCAACCTCGCCACTCTGTGGCCAATACTCATCGGGAGTAAACCCCCACACCCCATCTACAGCCGTCACCCTGCCATTATCTATATAGATCTCGCCATTATAGAAGCCCCACGCTCCAAATCGAGTCATATCATCAAGATCAAAATAGGGCTCGCCACGCGTTTGATCAGCCATTATCGGCTCTATCTCTATAATTGCCACATCTTGCTCGTCCACCACTTCAGAGCTACAGGCAGCCAAAACCAAGACCGCAAAATATAGAAAATAGTGTATCATAATTATTTTTTTTACTTAACAACTTCTGGCTACTCAAAAATCTAACCAAAAAAAGAGGTGGAAAGGTTTAAAATAGGTATTTATACCCTTGAATGTGACATTTTCGCCCCGTATCTTTGCTTTCGCAAATTAAATAGAGTAGATATGGGTAAATATTATGATGCACTAATGGAGGATGTTCGCTTTCGCGAGGGGCTGCATGCCTGCATGAATTGTGGCATCTGCACAGCTGTATGCCCTGCGGCAGAGTTCTACAATTACGACCCTAGAAATATAGCCAGCATAGTTCAAACTAGAGACGAAGAGGCGATCGAGGCTCTTCTCAAAAGCGACACTATATGGTTCTGCGGCGAGTGTATGTCTTGCCGTCCACGCTGCCCGCGCCACAATACGCCGGGATATATAATCCAAGCCCTAAGAACATTATCGCAAAAAACTGGCCTATTCGTAGAGAGCGAAAAGGGGCGCCAGCAGCTAGCCATCAAGCGCACCATCGGCGAACATATCTTAGCCACGGGCTACTGTATCACCCCACGCCTACTAAATCCCGACATGCACCCCGAGCAGGGCGAGGTGTGGCGCTGGATCCATAAAAACGACAGAGCCTTCTTCACCCGCTTCAACCCAAACTATCGTCGCCCGGGAGGCGGCGCACTTCGTGCCATCGAGCGCGAGTCGCTAGATGAGATCCATAGAATTTTTGAGGTTAGCGGTGGCACAGATCTATTTGAGAAGATCGAAAAATTTTCAGACAAAAAGGCGCGCGAAATGGGCTACGATGGCGCTACAACAGAGTATATGATGGATAGATTCCTAAATAACAACAACGAGTAAAGATGGGAAAGAGATCATGGTCGGAGTATCAAAAGAGTATTGCCGACGATAAATATTACTACTTCCGCTCATGCATACGCCAAAATTTCTTTCCTGGCAGCGAGGCGGCATTCCTAAAGATTGTAGGCGAGGATATGGGGCGCGACATTAAAGAGACTCCGATCCACACCTCATGCACCGGTATCGGCTACCACGCCGACATTGTACCGATGGAGACGATCATGACCGTTGTGGCGCGCCAATTCTCGCTTATGAAAGATGACGGATATGAGAATCTAGTATGCTCATGCATAACATCATTTGGCATCTACACCGAAATGATGGCCACATGGGAGGAGTTTCCCGAGACCGAAGAGCGCACGCGCGAATATCTATATAAAGCCACCGGCCGAGAGTTCTACAAACCTAAAAGCCTAGCGCACACCTCTGACATAATCTTTCATCTACGCAATGAAATTGCCGCAAAGTCGAAGCACAAACTCATAAATGTAAAAACTGGCGAACCACTAAAGGTTGTCGAGCATATCGGATGCCACTACGCTAAACTATTCCCAAAATCGGGCGTTGGCGGATCGGAATTTCCCTATGTTCTAGCCGGCATGATAGAGGCTTGGGGCGGCGAGTGTGTCGACTATCCCGAGAGAAGGCACTGCTGCGGATTTGGATTTAGAAACTACCTTGTGCAGGCCAATCGCGGATACTCGATAGCCAACTCGCAGAAGAAGCTAGAGAGCATGCAGCCCTATAAGCCAGATTTTATTGTGGCCAACTGCCCGGGCTGCGCAATGTTTCTTGACAAATGGCAATACACCATCGCCGAGATGGAGGGCATTACCTATGGCGAAAATGGAGAGGGCATCCCGGTTCTCACCTACGAGGAGATGGCAGGTCTGGTGCTAGGCTATGACCCATGGGATCTAGGCATGCAGATGCATCAAGTGGATGTAGAACCACTTCTCGATAAGATGGGCATTGAGTATGACCCCGAAAAGAAGTATCTTGGCGTAGATGGCAAGGATATCGGCAAACCTAAATTAGCAATGGTAAATAGTATCTCAAAGACGGGATTTCCTATTAAGAAATAGAATATAGATGAACAGAGTAATAGTTGTAGGAGGAGGAGTGGCTGGCATGCAGACTGCACTTGATCTGCATAGATATGGCATCAGCCCAATAATATTTGAGAGCGAAGATAGACTCGGCGGAAAGGTTAAAAATTGGGATCTACTTTTCCCCACCTTCACCCCTGCCGAGGAGGTTCTCTCCAAGATGCTCACCTCAATCAAGGAGGCTGGCATCGAGTGTAGGCTCTCATGCAAGGTTGTAGCCATAAGTCCAAAATCCGTCACACTTCAAGGCGGCGAGCAGGTCGATAGCGACGCTGTGGTTCTTGCCTCGGGCTTTACGATTTTCGATGCCGCAATCAAGGAGGAGTATGGCTATGGAATATACAACGGAGTGTACACTACTGTTGATCTTGAGAGCATGTTTTTAAACAAAAGCCTACCCAGCGGCGATAAAGCCCCCAAGCGCATAGCGCTGCTACACTGCGTGGGCTCGCGCGATGAGAAGGTTTGCCAGAGCCATTGCTCAAAGGTGTGCTGCATCACTGGCGTTAAGCAGGCCATTGAGCTCAAGAAGCACTACCCTACATCCGAGGTGTTTAACTTCTATATGGATATCAGAATGTTTGGCCCAGGATATGAGGAGCTCTATCGCAAGGCTCAGGTTGATCACAACATCCACTTCGTGAGAGGCAGAATCTCCGAGGCTGCACCCACCATTGATGGCAAGATCCAGATCAAAGCCGAAGATACCCTTACAGCTCGCCCGCTTAAGATGAGTGTCGACATGCTGATCCTAATTGTGGGCATGCGCGCCAACGACAGCAATGAGCATATGGCTCGGATTGCAGGCCTGGAGCAGCAGCCTAGCCAATTTATGCGCCCAAAAGATAACTTCCTAAACAACACCTCTAGCAATCAAGAGGGGATATTCTATGCCGGCTCTATCACAGCACCCAAAAATATTGGCGAGGCACTAAATGATGGCGCACATGCGGCAGCGGCTGTGGCAGAATACCTCAATAAATAGGCTTTGGAAGATGATAAATTTCGGATATAAAATCAGCAAGCCTCGCGCGATTGATCTTGACCGCAATAGCTTTGAGAGCAGCGACGAGATCCTGAAAGCTATGCCCGAGTTGCAAGGATGCATCGGCTGTGGCGCCTGCACCGCGCTCTGCACCGCCGGCAACCTTACGGAGTTTAACTTCCGCAAGGTTCACACCCTGGTGCGCCGCGGCGAGTATGAGGGGGCTTATGAGATGATGTCGAACTGCATGCTATGCGGCAAGTGTCGCCTGGTCTGCCCACGCGGAATTAACACCAGAGCGGTGGTGCTACTCATAAAGAGTAAACTATCTAAAAATTAGATCTAGACAATGAACTTCTTTGCTCCATTCACTATTCCTTTTATAATTGGTGTGATAGTTATGTTTGCCATAATTATCGCAAAATACTCTATATGGATCTATCGCCTTGCGCCCGAGCAGCGGGCTCTTATCGGCCGCGGCATCTTCTCGCTGAAGAGCCTCGCCGCCGTTGGAGAGATCTTTAGCGAATCGCTCCTTCACCGCAAGATATTCAAAGTGAACCCCCTGCTGGGCTATATGCACATGAGCCTGGCCTTCGGTTGGTTTCTGCTGATATGCACCGGCTGGGCTGAGACCTTTTATATATTAGGCGACTGGAGCGTGCCTCCCCAAGGACATGTATTCTTTAGATACTTTGCCACCGAGATGGGCTTGGAGGAGAATCACACCTTTGCCTTTTTAATGGATCTACTCCTACTCATGGTTCTATCGGGTGTCGCTCTGGCTTGGGGCAAGCGAGCATACTCCTCGATGATGGGCATGCGCAAAACCACACGCCACACCCTTGGCGACCGTGTAGCGATGAGCACCCTTTGGTTTATATTCCCTGCACGCCTTCTGGCCGAATCGCTCACCTCGGCAATCTACGGCGGTGGAGGCTTCCTTACCGGCACTATTGGTGGATGGCTATCTAACATTAATATAGGAGCACTAGAGATCGCCTTCAGCACCTCATGGTGGATATACTCCATCTGCCTGGGGCTCTTCTTCCTGGCGATGCCATTCTCTAGATATATGCACATCATAACTGAGATCCCGCTCATTTTTCTACGCCACTATGGCTTGCGACCAGAGAACCATCCATCATCGTATGACAACTTTGAACTAGAGGCGTGCTCGCGTTGCGGTATCTGCATCGACCCATGTCAGCTGCAATCGGTTCTTGGCGTGGATGATGTTCAATCGGTCTATTTTCTTAAGGATCGCCGCTATAAAATGTTGGAGCTTGCAAAAGCCAACAACTGCCTAATGTGTGGCCGCTGCGATGCAAAATGTCCGGTTGGCATCAACCTCTCGGATCTTCGACTCAACTCGCGCAGCAAACTGCTCGATAGGTGTGACGACAATAGATATGGCTACATAGAGAGCATCGACCGCTCATCTGGCGATGGCAAGGTTGGATACTTTGCCGGCTGCATGACTATGCTCACACCCTCAACCATAAACTCAATGCAGCGAATATTCGAGGCGGCGGGCGACGATGTTTGGTGGGCAGATCGCGATGGCGGCGTATGCTGTGGCCGTCCCCTGCATCTGTCGGGCGAGGTTGAGGCTGCACGCAAGATGATGAGCTACAACACCGAGCTCTTCTATAAACACAAGATCACCACGCTGGTAACATCTTGCCCAATATGTCTGCGGGTATTCAAGGAGAGCTACGCCTTGGAGGGTATCGAGGTGATCCACCACAGCGAATATATTGATCGCAAGATCCGCGCCTGCAAACTAGAACTAAAGGGCAGCGATGAGGTTTTTACCTATCACGACCCGTGTGAACTTGGCCGCGGATGCGGCATATATGATGCCCCTAGGCGAGTTATATCTGAGGCTGGAACGCTCCGCGAAGCTCCACACCACGGAGAGAACGCCCTATGCTGTGGATCATCGCTAGCCAATTTGGCGATTAATGATTCCCAGCAGGTGAAGATTGCCCGGGCTCTTACAGACGAGCTATCAGCTACTGGCGCTCAGACGATTATCACCGCTTGTCCACTCTGCAAAAAGGCTCTTGTGCGCAGCAGCCAGACCCCAATTAAGGATATATCGGAGGTGGTCGCCGCACAATTATAGTTGCATATATTAGGATTTGGTTAGAATTATGTTTACCTTTCGGCGCAAATTTTAACCAAATTTTAACTTTATGAAAAGATTATTTTGCCTATCATTAGCTTTTGCTGCACTAGTCAGCGGAGCAAAAGCCGAGGGTTATCAAATCAACACACTAAGTGCAAAGCAGTTAGGAATGGGACACACAGGTGTCTCACAGAAGCTAGATTCGGAGTCTATCTGGTTTAACCCTGCAGCGGCATCACACCAGGAGTCTAAGTTCCATATCTCGGCTGGTGCTACGGGTATCGCCTCGTTCGCCACCTACTCTACACTTAACGACTACACCAATCCGGTAGAGAGCTACGACTCTGACAACGGCATCTCTACCCCGATTTATCTCTATGCCAACTACAAGATCACCGAGGATCTATCATTTGGTCTAAGCTTCAACACCCCTTATGGATCATCTATGACATGGGACGACAACTGGGCTGGAAACCACCTAATCCAGAACATCTCGCTCACCTCATACACCGTTCAGCCAACTGTATCGTACAAATTCCTTAACGACAAGCTATCTCTAGGTGCTGGCCTTATGATCTCGTGGGGTGACTTTGAGCTCTCGCGCGCCATGCCTACCGATGCCGATGCCTACATGAGCGACAACTACTCGGCTCTAGGGGTGACAGCACACGGCGCCTCGAAGATAGGCGTTGGTGTTAATGTCGGTATTCTATATGATGTGACTGACCAGTGGAGCATCGGTGCATCATACCGCTCGAAGATCAACATGAAAGTTGACGAGGGCAAGATTGACCTAAACTACGCTAACGAGACTATTGAGAGCGCACTTCTGGCTGCTGCTCCATATCTATCTTACTATGAGACAAACACCTTTAGCGCCGAGCTTCCTCTTCCTGCAACTTTCTCTGTGGGTGCAACATTCTGCCCAACAGAGCGCTGGAAGCTAGCCGCCGAGCTACAGTTTGTACAGTGGAGCGCCTACGAGAATCTTACACTTGCAGCAAACGACCCTACCTACAGCTCGCTAAATGTTGAGTCGGTAAAGAACTACTCAAACACAACGATGGCTCGCTTTGGTGCTGAATTCAACGCCAACGAGTGGCTTACTGGCCGTCTTGGATTCTATGTTGATGGCAGCCCTGTTGCATCAGACTACTTCAATCCTGAGACTCCATCTATGACAAAGCTAGGCTACACCGCAGGTTGCAGCCTACGTCCTACCGCCTCGCGCAACTTCTCGATCGACCTAGCTTATGGCTATATAACAACTGCTGATCCAGAGCGCACGGGAGCCTATCCTGTCGATAATGGCGATGGCACATATAGCCAGTTTATAGGCAACTACTCAGTATATGCACACACATTCTCGATTGGTGCTTCTATAGCATTCTAAGAGAGTATAATTTAGTGTAGAGAAAACCACCCTGGCATAAGCTGGGGTGGTTATTTTTTGCGATTAGGGTTCTCTGGAAACCACCCCTTGCGGACTCTCTCGCGCTGCTCGAAGAGCTCGATTATCGTCCAGAGCATCGTAACGCCCAAAACACCCAGGATCATCGAGGCAATTAGATTTGAGACAAGAAGCGAACATAAGAGCGTCGCAACTCCGCCAACGAGAAATACCCACCAGCACTTTACTCCGAAGTAATACTCGGCCTTAATAACAATCGGGTGAAAGAGTCCAATAATTAAAAATGTTGCCACGGCAACAATCAATCCTGTAAAATTCATAAATACAATTTAGTTTTTCTGGTATGCTTCTTGACCGTAGGGGTTTAAAACATTAACAGATGAGAAATATAACACTCCTATCGGCGCTGCTCTTTGCCTTAGCCGTATCAACAAGCAGCATTAGCTATGCACAAAAGCAAAAACCTAGCCAACCAGCAAAGGTTGTAAAAAAAGTACCGCGTAAAAATACGCCTATCACCTACAAAGGTAACAACTACTTTCTTTCTCACAAAAAATTTTACAAGCCTAGCGGTGGGAAATTCACCATCGTGCGCCCACCTTTTGGCATGCGTGTTCCGATTATACCCGCCGTGCACCTGGCATTTGTATTTAATAGCCAGCGCTATTACTCGGCAAAAGGTGTTATCTATCAAGAGGTTGACAACAACGAGTATGTCGTTGTAGAGCCACAGGCCGGGATGGTCGTGCCGGAGCTACCCGAGGCAAATGTTAACACAGTAGAGATCAATGGCAAAACCTACTATGAATTTGACACCATACTCTACAAGCAGATCCCGACCGTGGATGGGTTGCAGTATGAGGTTGTGGGCTCGCTGGACGACTAAATCCAATCAAACTTTGAGAGCGAGAATAAACCCCGCTCGCCAATCTTTAGCTCGGGGATCACAACAAGCGAGAGGAACGAGAGGGTCATAAATGGTGAGCTGAGATCGGAGCCCAACTCGCGCACACGGCGCTGAAGCGTGCCATACTTCTCGGCCACCACCTCGCCTTGTTCGCCGCTCATAATGCCAGCTATTGGGAGCGGCAAAAGATCTACACGAGCTCTATCCGCCACCGCTAATCCGCCTTGACTCTCAATGATGGCATTAATGGCGAGCATAAGATCTTGATCACTACACCCCACCGCCACAATATTGTGCGAGTCGTGCGAGATGGAGCTGGCCACCGCGCCGCGCTTAAGCGAGAAGCCGCGGCAATACTCCACCACGGGAGGGGTGTTCTTATATCTATTTATATATACAAGCTTTGCGATATCTGCCGCCACATCGCTCTCTAGGTTCTCCACGGGCTCTGAGGGGATGTAGCTCTCGGCCTTGGTTACGATCTCATCTGGTATAAGACCAATGATTGGGATCTCTCCGCTCACCGCCCGACTTAGCTCCTGGAGGGTGATGGGCTCATGGTTAAAATTATTTATGGCCACAAGGGAGTCGCCTCCTGCACAATAAGAGCTAACGCCACCATAAACACACTCACCACCAATATAGCTCTGCTTAAGGGCGAAGCTCTCCAGATCCTCCACCACAATAAAATCGGCACGCGAACCGATCTCTAGCCCTCCGCAATCTAGCCTATAGTGGTTGATTGGATTCAGGGAGGCGATCTTTAGAGTATCGAATAGATCATATCCATCCGCCACAGCACGCCTTACGATCTTGTCAATATGTCCATCCGAGATGATATCATCCGGATGCGAATCATCCGTGCAGAACATCACCATATCTGGATTTGAGGCGATTAGCGGACTCAGGGCGGCATAGTTCTTCACCGCACTACCCTCGCGAATTAATATCTTCATACCTAAGGCGATCTTCTCCTCAGCCTCCTCTAGCGTGGTGCACTCGTGGTCGGTTGTGATGCCACACGCTGCATAGGCTCTAAGTGCCTCGCCGCTAGCCATCGGAGCGTGGCCATCAATAGCTAGATCCTGCGCCTTGGCGGCGGCAATCTTCTGCATCAACTCCCCATCGCCCATAACCACACCCTGCACATTCATCACCTCGGCAAGCCCTACAAACAGACCAGATGAGGCCATCTGCTCCACATCGGCGGCCGACAGAGTGCCACCCGTAACATCAAACGGGGTGGCAGGAACAGATGATGGGATCATGAAGTGGCTGCGCAGCGGCGTGCGGCGACTACTCTCAATCATAAAGTCGACACCAGCGCGCCCAACAACATTTGCAATCTCATGCGGATCGGCAACAACGCCGATTGTGCCATGTTTCACTACTAGTGCGCCGAAATTCTCAGGCGTTAGCAGCGAGCTCTCGATATGCAGATGTGCATCTATAAAGCCGGGGATTATATACTCTTCGGCAGGAGTTGCATGACGACTAATATTCACAATGCGTCCATCCTCAATATCTATCGAACCCGAGAATATCTCGCGCTCAAGAACATCTACTATTTTTCCCTCTACTCTCATACTACTTTCTCTCTTTATATATCCTCACATAGTCGACCTCCATAGATGAGCCATCCACATCATCTGGCACCTGACCCAGATACTTTAGGATCGCAAGGCTGAGGTATACATTTCCAGGATTATGGCAGAGCTTATTTGGCTCACGACGAATCGGCACACCATCGAAGTAGTAGATAAGCTCCCTCTTTGTCCACTCTAGGCCATAGGTGTGGTACTGCTCGGCGAAGTTTGCCACCTGCCTCACATCCCACTCATGCACCTTAACCCATCGTTTACCATCCCACGCCTCGATAAGGTAGTCGGTGAGCATACCTGTCCACGCCCCTGTTTTAGAGGATGGCGATCCTGTTACAAACTGCACCGCACCGATATACTTCTCCATTCCGAGGTCGACGGTAAAGTACTTATCTCCATCCAATGGGGCAAGCCATGGAGTGTCAGGGTTGCCATCAAAGGCCTTCTTCAGAGCCAAAACACTCTTAGCATCACCCTTGCCGCACACCTCAAACTGCACTCCACGATCCTTTAGGTAGTTGCCAGTAATATCGCCCTCCTTCATAATAGATGGATACTCACGCTTGCTGTTAGGGGCTAGGATGCGAAACTCACCCATACGAAACGCCCTCTTATGCTTGGTCGAAAACCTTATCTTTGAGCTCTTTAGCGGCGTATTTAGTACAATCGAGACCTCAGGCTCGGCACCATAAACATAACACTTCGAGTCGCGCGGAAAGACCTTCTGGCCATCGACCATCTTGAAGTTTGTCCAATCGTGCAGATCTAGGTATAGCTCATTGGGATAGCGCCCCTCATTGATATCTATCTCATACTTTATGCCACCCTTTGGAATTGGCGTTCCGGGCGCAGGCATAATCCAGAAGGCATTGTTGGTGGTATAGGCTGCGGCATATTTATATCTACACTCAAAGTAACCATACTGAAAGGTCTCCTTTGTCCATACATTACCCGATGTCCACTCGGTCTTTGGGTTGCGACTCTCGCGCTTATTTATTAACTTTAGTGTGCCATCCTCAACAACAGCATTCTCGCGATGGCGCGTGCAAAGGATCTGCGACTTATAGCGCCCATCATCCGATATCCACTTCTTCTCCAAATTGGAATTCTCGTAATCAAACTCATCACTCCACACCATCTCCCACTTTGAGCTATCGACATACCCTTTAGGGTCGGAATCCTCGCTATAGTTCGAGGTTGCAGCCCCCCTAGGCGCTGCATATAGATTAAAATCAGAACTCTGCCCAAAGAGCAGAATAGAGATAAATAGTACTTTTTTCATAAAAATTGGTTAGCTTGTTAGTTGTCCTACAAATTTAGCGACTATTTTCTGTTTTTACAATAGACAGCCCCGGTTTGCGAATAAATAATATTTTAATATCTTTGTGCCCACTAACCTAATACAACAATGAAAATAAAGACTTTTATCGCTACCGCCCTATGTGTAGCCCAGGCTCTTTGCGTAGTTGCCAAGAGCGCCAATGCCCAGCCGACAAATGTTGGCTGCGAGCCAAACCGCAAGGCTGTGACCCTTGATGCCGTTAAAGATTTCGGCGTAGAGAGTGGATCGGCCGAAGATCAAACTCCAAAATTGCAAGCTGCACTTGATGAGATCTCAAAAAAGGGTGGCGGCAACCTTATCATCCCCGAGGGAGAGTATCGCCTCGCCGAGCTCTACATGCGCTCCAATACACATGTGTTGGTTAGCTCAAAAGCGGTTTTAAAGCCCTACTATACGCCTAAAACTTTCAATGTGATTATGGTGCACTTCACCCCCGCCAAAAAGGAGACACCTAACGCATTTATCGAAAATTGCAGCATCAGCTGCCTGGATGAGGGCAAGCAGTATACTGTTGATTATAGGGAGATTATGCCCGATGGAAGCGAGGAGGGGCTAAAACAGGTGCGCTTCATCGCCAACCGCCTGGTGCGCAACTTTACGGTTGCCGATGCCAATATCCTCGACCACTACACAAAGTACTGCGGCATCATCTTCGTAGGTGCTAGCACTCAGGATATAGCCGACAAGTGGGAGATCACACGCCCAACAAATGGCCTTATTCGCAACTGCCGCATAACTGACGCAAGCCACGGGTATGGCCTCTGCCAGCTACACGCTGCCGATAATATTCTATTTACAAACATCCGCGCCAAAGGTGGTGTAACGCTTCGCCTTGAGGGTCACGCCGGGCAGAATGTAGGCACGAAGGATATCTATGGCAAAGATATCTACAACGAGTATGGTAAGGCGGCGGTTATGTTCCAGCCACACGTTACACACCATGGCATGGTCACAATTGATGGCGTAGAGAGTAAGAGTTCTGCATTTACAATACTTATCCGTGCTGGATTTATCGACCGCGCAGCTAAGAATGATCCAACGGCCGAGGTGGGCACATTCCCTAGGGGTTGTACGATAAAGAATATCCACGGTATATATGGCCGCCAGGCTCAGACCGAGGCTAAGGATGCCTGGATCTTGGATCCGAGCGAGCGCAAGTATGTTGCAAAGTCTAAAAAGGATGACGTCTATACGCAAACCGAGGCTCCATCATCGGCGGTGGTATTTGATGATACGCGTGGCGGATATGATATAAAATGTACTAATATTACCTCTGAAGGTTACCCTTCACATTTTCCAAAAAGTGGTATAATATTCACATCCGACCTGCTTCCACGCACTCAAAAACAGACAACTACTATTGCCAAAACAATACCTGCATACAGCAAATAGTGTCAATGTCTAGCACGATATAGCAATATATTGTGACTGCACACGATCCCACACGACATAACATACCAACTTATAGCTATTGTTTCGCATATTAAAATACTGTACTTTTGTAATACGAAAAAGGAAGTGGTTTTAGTTAGGTTATAAGTTTAGTATTGTTTGAAATGGTTGAATCTTGGCTATACGATGTAGATTGATTTGAGAGGTAGAATAGCTAAGATGAGCTACCAAAGTGTCCTTGATAAGAACACCTTGGTAGCTATTTTTTTGTATCTACCTCATTTATGTCAAATAAATTTCCTACCTTTAAAAACAAAAATCATGAAGCTAAAACTTCTTATACTCACATTGGCATTAACTCTAGCCTCTACACTAATAACTCTCGCCGCCACACGCGAGCTTCTTGAAGATGGAACTGTGGTGATCGACACAACCGACATCGCGGAGGATATCACCGGATATGGCGACTCTACCCCACTAAAGGTCTATATTAAGGATGGGGTGATCAAGAGCATTGAGTATCTAAAGAATAACGAGACTCAGATGTTTTTCGAGGAGGCGATCGAGGCGCTCACACCTAAATGGATCGGCAAGAGGGTTGAGATGGCGGCAAACGAATATGTCGACGTGGTTTCGGGCGCTACATATAGCTCTCAAGCTGTTATTGAGACTCTTCAGCGCGCTATGCAGTATGAAATTAACGCCGACTAACCACACCCGCCGCCGCCTTCCCAAATTTTACAGTTTACAACTACATTTACGCCGTTTGCCATATTTCTATTGACAAAGAATCTCGCTTTGCATATTTTCGTAATAACGAACCAAAAACCGATGAAAATATGAAAACGAAGATCACTACACTGTTAGGGGTTTTGCTGATAGCATCAGCCCCTCAAAACAACACATTTGCAATGGCGGAGATGAGCGACGAGAGGAGTGTTGGCGCAGTCCTCGTTACTGACAAAACCACGGTGGGTTATACCCTATTCTCGACAAACAACAACACATCGACCTACCTAATCGACTGCGATGGGGCGCTTATAAATGAGTGGGAGAGCAACTATAAAGTCACCAAATCCGTGCTACTCGAAAATGGGATCTTGCTGCGAGCACTTCGCATATCTGGCTCTGCATCTGCTATGCGCAACCCCATCTCTAGCGGCAGATTAGAGATGCTCAACTGGGATGGTACGGTGATTTGGAGCTGGGACTATCTAGGAGAGGATTATCTGCTTCACCACGACTTCACCCCAATAAAACAAGCCGATGGTTCATTCACTATTCTTGCCAGCAGCTGGGAGCTTTTCACCAAGGAGGAGGCGATAGAGATGGGGCGTGATCCGAGATATTGCGGCGGCGATAGCGGAAATATCTGGATGGAAAAGCTCATCGAGATTAAACCCATGGGGAGTGATAGTGCAGAGATTATTTGGCAATGGCGCATGGCTGACCATCTTATACAGGATCTAGACAAAAAGAGGGCGAATTATGGTGTTGTGGCCAATAATCCACAACTCATGAATGTCAACTACTTCAAAAGCACATCCTCTCGCACTCTCGATAACAGCGACTGGAACCATGTGAGTGGCATAGCCTACAACCCCACCTTGGATCAAATTGCCATAGCCAACCATGGCACAAATGAGGTGCTCATTATCAACCACTCAACAACCACCGCTCAAGCCGCTGGCTCCATGGGGGATATAATATACAGATGGGGAAACCCAGCAGCATACAACAAGGGAGATCATCGCGACTGCCGATTCTCGGCACTCCATGCTGTGTGCTGGATTCCAAAGGGTTGTAAAGATGCAGGCAAGATCATGGTATTTAACAATGGGGTTATAAATGGGGCATCATCGGTAGATATTTTAGATTCCGCCGCGGGAGAAATCTGCTGGAGCTACTCAAATGGTAAAGACTTTTTTAGCCGCGAGATGGGTAATGGCATTCGCCTTGAAAATGGCAATACGATTATAAATGAGGGCTCTAAGGGGACTATATTTGAGATCAACACCGAGGGTGAGATCGTGTGGAAATATATAAATCCAGTGATTGACACAGGAGCCCTACCTCATGACTTTGACCTTGATAAGATGCCCACAGCAAATTCATTTGGAGATTGGATGAACGCCACATACAAAATCGAATGGTATTCAGAGGACTATGCTGGACTTGAGGGGCGCGATCTAACTCCCGACGGGTATATCGAAAATTACAAAGATCAGACTCCAAAACTAAAGTCTCGTACATTTAACCGAGGTGAGATCAGATTGCCACGTGCTGATAGCTACAAATCGTCTAATAATTAAAGATACTACAACTGCCTCCGGCGGACGAAGCTTAAATAGGTGTTGTAAGATACAATTAAAAAGGGCAACAGATCTCTCCGTTGCCCTTATTGCTCTATGAGTGAGAACACTCGTGTCCATCTGCGTGGGTATGGTTGCACCCCTCGCCCGAATCCTCAATCTTACCTGCGAGGTAGGCGGCAAGCACTAGCCCCACAACGCCGCTACAGCCTCTAATCACCTTAATATCGCTAGCCTCTAGCTTATTCTTGGCTCCATTGCCCATATTGCCCGCAAGCATAAGTTCAACACCCATATCCTTTAGGATTGAGGCGATATTAGATTTGCAGCCGCATCCCTGAGGTGCCTCTAGCTGCTCTTGCGACACCACAGCACCATCCTCGATGGTGTAGATCGAATAGTAGGCACAATGGCCAAAGTGATCATCCACGCAGTTATCGCGTGTTGGAATTGCTAATTTCATAACTTTATATTTTTATAAATATTGATCGTTGATATAGATAACCCGAGTGGTAATTATGTTATACTTTTAAGTAGTGTAAAACAATTATTGCCATATTTTTAAAAGCACTCTTGAAGCGATATTTTTCACTATTAAATTTCAGTATAGAACCACTATATTTTCAATTCAATAGCAAAAAATCTCATCTCCAATAGTACTCTTAAAAACACACCAATAATTATTTTACCCTACTTACAGCCGCAATATTACAAAAAATATTTAATAAAAACAAAAAAAGAGTGCCCAAATCACCTCTTGTGTGATTGGGCACTCTCGAAATATACTCTTTAGAGGAGTTACTCGGATAGCTTAGCTGCGAGGAACTCTCTGTTCAAGCGGGCGATGTGCGAGATAGAGATCTGCTTAGGGCACTCAGCCTCACATGCACCAGTGTTGGTACAGTTTCCGAAACCTAGCTCATCCATCTTAGCAACCATTGCCTTAGCGCGACGTGCACCCTCTACGCGACCCTGAGGAAGCTTAGCAAGAGACGATACGCGTGCAGAGACGAATAGCATAGCTGAACCATTCTTACAAGTTGCAGCACAAGCGGCGCAACCTACGCAAGCGGCAGCATCCATACTCTCCTCGGCATCAGCCTGAGAGATTGGAATAGCGTTAGCATCAGGCACAGAGTTTGTACGTACTGATACATAACCACCAGCCTGAAGAATCTCATCATAAGCGTAGCGGTTTACGACCAAATCCTTAATTACGGGGAAGGCACGCGAACGCCATGGCTCGATGGTGATGGTCTGGCCATCTTTAAACTTACGCATATAGATCTGGCAGGTAGTCACTGCGCTCTCTGGGCCATGAGCATGACCCTCGATGTGAAGTGAACACATACCGCAGATACCCTCGCGACAGTCGTGGTCGAAGGCGATAGGCTCGATGCCCTTGTGGATAAGCTCGTTATTTAGGATATCCAACATCTCAAGGAATGATGTATCGGCAGAGATATCTTTGATTGGATACTCTACAAAACTTCCCTTAGATTTAGCGTCTTTTTGACGCCATACTTTCAATGTAAAATTCATTTTTCAAAAGAATTTATGAGGTGACATATATCTTTTGTCACCGCTAATGTAACGTCAATAAACTTAATCTTTATAGTTGCGCTGAGCTGGCTTAACAAACTCGTAGTTTAGCATCTCCTTGTGAAGAACCGGCGCGCTCTCGGCACCTGTATACTCCCAAACGGCGGCATATACAAACTCCTCATCGTTACGCTTAGCCTCTCCCTCCTCGGTCTGGTGCTCAGAACGGAAGTGTCCACCGCAAGACTCCTCACGGTTAAGACCATCACGCGCCATAAGCTCACCTAGCTCTAGGTAGTCAACAAGGCGGATAGCCTTCTCTAGATCCTGGTTGAAACCCTCTGGTGTACCGGCAACCTTAACATCCTTCCAGAACTCAGCTCTCAACGCTTTGATCTCAGCGATAGCACGCTCCAAAGAGGCCTTGGTTCTAGCCATACCTACATTCTCCCACATGATGTTACCCAGCTTCTTGTGGATATCATCTACAGTCTGCGATCCCTTGATAGAGAATAGCTTAGCGATCTTATCCTTAACCGCCTTCTCTGCCTCGGCAAATGCTGCGGTATCGGTGCTCACCTTTGGAGCCTGGATCTTCTTAGCTAGGTAGTCACCAATAGTATAAGGTAGAACGAAGTAACCATCGGCAAGACCCTGCATAAGAGCAGATGCACCTAGGCGGTTTGCACCGTGGTCTGAGAAGTTAGCCTCACCAATTGAGTAAAGACCTGGGATTGAGGTCATAAGATTATAGTCAACCCATGTTCCACCCATTGTGTAGTGAACCGCTGGGAAGATCATCATTGGCTCGTTGTATGGGTTTGTATCGGTGATCTCCTCATACATATCGAATAGGTTGCCATAACGCTGCTTGATAACATTTTTACCAAGGCGGTCGATAGCGGTCTTAAAGTCAAGGAATACGGCAAGACCAGTCTCGTTAACACCATAACCCTCATCACAACGCTCCTTAGCGGCACGCGATGCAACGTCACGAGGCACGAGATTACCGAAGGCTGGGTAGCGACGCTCTAGATAGTAGTCGCGGTTCTCCTCCGAGATCTGAGAGGCCTTAAGTGTACCGGCGCGAAGAGCCTTAACATCCTCAAGCTTCTTAGGAACCCAGATACGGCCATCGTTACGAAGTGACTCAGACATAAGTGTTAGCTTAGACTGCTGAGTACCATGAACTGGGATACAAGTTGGGTGGATCTGAGTAAAGCAAGGGTTTGCCATGCCGGCACCCTTACGGTAGCACTGGAATGCTACAGAGCCGTTTGAGTTCATCGCGTTGGTAGATAGGAAGAATACATTTCCATAACCTCCAGTAGCCATAACCACAGCGTGAGCACCATAGCGCTCGATCTCGCCTGTAACAAGGTCGCGAGCGATGATACCACAAGCCTCGCCGTTCTCGATAACTAGATCGAGCATCTCATGACGTGGGTAGCTCTTAACGGTGCCAGCGGCGATCTCCTTGTTAAGTACAGAGTATGCACCTAGCAGAAGCTGCTGGCCGGTCTGTCCACGAGCATAGAATGTACGCGACACCTGAGCGCCACCGAATGAGCGGTTGTCAAGCAAACCTCCATACTCGCGAGCGAAAGGTACACCCTGAGCAACGCACTGGTCGATGATAAGGTTTGAAACCTCAGCTAGACGATATACGTTGGCCTCGCGGGCACGATAGTCACCACCCTTGATGGTGTCATAGAATAGACGGTATACTGAGTCGTTGTCGTTGCGATAGTTCTTTGCAGCATTGATACCACCCTGAGCGGCGATAGAGTGCGCACGACGAGGTGAGTCAGAGATGCAGAAGATCTTAACATTGTAGCCTAGCTCACCAAGTGAAGCTGCAGCTGATGCACCACCAAGACCTGTACCGATAACGATAATATCGAGCTTGCGCTTATTGGCTGGGCTCACCACCTTGATCGCTGCCTTATGGTTGCTCCACTTTTGTGCGAGCTCGCCAGCAGGAATTTTAGAATCTAATTTTAAAGCCATGTTTGGAAATTTTTAATAATTCAACGATTAACAACATGCCGAGCAGCCCATAAGGCTCTGCACAAAGTATACAACTACGACAGAGGCAAAGCCTAGGAATACGACTGTAGCAACAACAGTAGCAAGGCACTTAAGGCGTGGATACCATGTGTCATTAGCCCATCCAATGCTCTGAAGCATAGACCAAACACCGTGTGTTAGGTGGAACCAAAGAGCGGCGAACCATACAAGATAGATCACTACATAGTACCACTGAGAGAATGTGTAGCGGATAAGCGCTGCGCCATCGGTTGGGTGAAGGCCTAGAGAGTTCTCGTGAGAGCCAAGGATCTCAACAAGCTGCATCTTTGCCCAGAAGTTGAATAGGTGAAGAAGCAGACCACCCACGATGATGTAACCTAGCACCAACATATTCTTTGATGCCCAAGATACGCCCTTCTCTGTAACGGTAACCTCATAGCGCTGTGTGCCGCGCGCTGCGTAGTTGTTTACGGTGAGGATCAAAGCGTATACGAAGTGCACCACAACACCCGCTGCAAGCAGGAGAGTAGCAGCCAACGCATACCAATTAGCTCCAAGGAAAGCACAAACCATGTTGTAACCCTCTGGGCTAATGATCGCCACTAAGTTCATTGACATGTGGAAGAGAATGAAGAGCACCAAAAATGCACCTGTCACACTCATTACCAGCTTCTTGCCAACTGACGAATTAGTTAAGAAACAGCTCATAATGTTTTGAAATTTAGTAATGTTTAATAAAATGTCTATTTTTGCAGACAAATATAACGATTGTTTGCTAAATAACATCATAAACCTAGATTAAATTTTCTTAAAAATGAGTAAAGCGACCATACGAGCTAAAATCAAGTCTCTGAACCTGGCCATTGATGAGCAGGAGCGCAGAGCAGCGGCCGAGGTGCTATCGGAGAGGATACTCGCCCACCCTTGCGTAAGATCGGCGCAGAGGATTGCCCTCTTCAGCTCGCTTCGCGATGAGATCGACACCTCTGTATTAATAGAGCAGCTCGCTGGCGACAAGCATCTGCTGCTGCCGAGGGTTGTGGGTGATGAGATGGAGTTTGTCTCTCTAGGAGAGAGTTTGCAGAGCGGCTCATTCGGGATCTTAGAGCCTGCCGCAGGGGAGGCTATACCCTACTCGGAGATAGATCTTATGATTGTGCCAGCGGTGGCCTATACAGCAAATGGGGATAGATTGGGGCGCGGAAAGGGGTACTATGATCGCTATCTCACACAAGGCAAGATTAGAACCATCGGGGTTGCCTATTCACATCAAATAGTGACAGGTTTACCCACCGAGCCGCACGATGTTCAGATTGATGAGGTTATTGCAATCTCTCTCTAGCCTCGGCTATATCAGATAGAACCTGCTCGCGCAGGGCCTCCACGCTCTCAAAGCGCATCTCGCCGCGCAGCCTCTCGCCAAGATCAACTTCAATTTCGCGATTATATAGATCGCCCGAGAAGTCGAGCAGATGGCTCTCGGCCTTGCGCTCAAGCCCTCCCACGGTTGGATTGTTGCCTATGTTAGTTACGGCCAAAAAGCGCTCGCCATCGACACAGACTATTGAGAGATAGACTCCATTCTCGATTTGAAGCGACTCGCTTATATTTATATTAGCTGTAGGAAAACCCAGCTTGCGACCCAATTTTTTACCCTCGAGCACAACGCCTCTGATTATCATATCTCCTTTGTGAGTTTCTGGACTAGAGAGAATTGCGAGAAGAACTCCTTGGCAAAAACTCTCAGTACGGTGTAGGATGGGATAGCGAGAAGCATACCCAAGATGCCGGCCACATAGCCCGCCATAAGTATTACAATAAAGACCTCCAAAGGGTGTGCCTTGACACGCTCGGAGTAGAGCGTGGGCTGCAAAATAAAGTCGTCTAACCCCTTGACCGTCATAAGAGTTGCTAAAATCGTGAAGACCGTGCCTCCAATGCCCAGCGCCTCTATGGGTGTGACTACACCCAAAAATAGTGATATCATAACTCCCATAAATGGACCAGCGTATGGGATGACATTCAATACACCCATCACCAAGCCTATAGATAGAGCATCAGCACCGCCCATGCCAAAACAGAACAAGGCGAATGATATCACACAAGTGAGGATCAAGCTCTCGCCCAATATTCCCACGAAATAGCGCGAGAGAAGGTAGGTTGTCGAACCCAGGGCGCGTGTCACATTATCCTCATAGCGATCTGGGAATATAGCCCTGACCATATTAAAAAACAGCCCATCCTCTTTAAGGAAGAAGAAGGTTATAAACGATATCGAGAAGAATGCTATAACCGACGAGGCGAGAGTGCTTACCGCCGAGGTGAGCAGGCGATTGATTGAGTCGTAATCGACAAACTCACGAACAGCGCTGACGATAGAGTCTGATAGCGAGATATTGGTCTCGGGGAGAGACAGCACCCCCTGAATATAGTGCTGCACATGGAGCAGGGGCTCTTCAACTGAGCGTATCACCTGCGAGATGTCTAGATTTACGAGCTGGTGAGTTTTAGAGAATACGAGCGGCAAGAAGAGCGCCACGAAGATCGCAAAGATAGCCCAAATCACAAATAGAGTGAGGGCCGAAGCAACACCGCGCGGAATCTTATAGGTTGAGATTGTAGATTCGGAGAGGGTCGAAACAAGAGGACGAAACATAACAGCCAGCACAGCCGAGATCAAGATATAGATCACCACCGTGCTAAAAAACCAAAATAGGTAAGCAACAGCTGCAACCACCGCCAAACCTATAAAAAACTTAACTATCGCCTCTCTGCTAACGTTCATACCCTGTTAATACTTATGTTTTCTAAGGCGCGCTATCGGCGTTTGAGAGCCAACGACCTTATCACCGATCTCAACCAGTAGATAGCTATCGGCGGGGATCAATAGATCAATTCGCGAGCCAAACTTAATAAAGCCCGACACACTATTTTGATCAACCTGCGAGCCCACCTTCATATATGATATAATGCGGCGTGCGATCAAACCAGCCACCTGTCGAAAGAGCACCCTATGCCCCGCCTCTGTCTTAATGACCGTGGTGGCACGCTCATTCTCGGTGGATGATTTCGGGTGCCACGCTACAAGAAATCTACCTGGATGGTATTTAAAATATTCAACCACACCCTCGACCGGCACCCAATTCATATGCACATTGGTGACCGACATAAATATCGAGACCTGCATCATCTTCTCGTGCAGATACTCATCCTCCATAACCACCTCGGTCACCACCACACGACCATCACATGGTGAGAAAACCAGATCCTTATCATGGATTCTAACCCTGCGAGGCTCACGGAAGAAGGCTATAACGAAGAGCCACAGAAAGAAGAAGAAGAGTGTGCCCGCCCAAAACAGACGAGACCCTTGATTATAATGCTCGACAAAGTTGAGCATCTTATAGAAGATCGCCCAGAAGATGGTGCACATCACCGCCGCGATTATAATTACCCTATATCCCTCCTTGTTTATTCTCATATTTATCTAATCTTCAAAAGCTCAATAATAAGCAAATATACAAAAACGAATGGAGCCGACAAAATAAGGGCATCAAAACGATCCAAAATCCCACCATGACCTGGGATAAGATCTCCGGAGTCTTTAATGCCAGTTGAGCGCTTAAAGGTAGACTCAACAAGGTCTCCAAGCATTCCCATAATAGATATTATAAGTGCGATAGGGAGCCATATGGTGAGATTGTCGCCTAGAAGATGCGCTCCCAAGGCTGCTACCCCCATTGCACCAGCTACCCCTCCCACGAAGCCCTCCCACGACTTTTTGGGCGATATTGATGGGGCAATCTTATGGCGACCAAAGCTCACCCCTATCAAATATGCAAAGCTATCGTTTGCCCATGTTATAAACAGGTATAAAATCACAACACAGGCCGACCACTCGCCACCCGAGATTAGAAGCGGAATGCCCGCTAGCATCGCCATCGGCGCTGCTACATAGAGCAGCGGCAAGAGCGTGATGGCAATATTCTCCATCGGGCTCTTTTCGCCGCGCGTAATCTCCAGAATAAAGATCGAGGGCAAGAGCACTATTAGAAATAGCGACATGGGCAGGTTGTACTGACTTCCATTATAGAAGCCATCCACTCCCAATGCCAACACTACACACGAGGCAACGATACCCATCACCACCTGAGGCTGGCAGCCTCTGGCCGAGGACATGCGATAGAGCTCCCACGCCGATCCTCCAACAATCAAGAGGAGCAGAGCACAAAATCCCCATTGCGAGATGAGTGTTGCACCCACAGAGACAACTATCAATATAGCCCCACTAACTACCCTCTGTAGCAAGTTACTACTATCCATAATATTTTAAGTTTAGGTTTGGTTTCTTCTCCTCTACGCTTCGGCGCTAGCCTCAGCGGCAGCATCCTCAATTAGCGGCTCTACTGCTGCCTCGTCCTGCTCCTTAAGCAGATCCTTCTTACGCTTACCAAAGATATTCTCCACATCCTCGGTATAGACTACCTCGCGCTCCAAAAGCAGCTCGGCCAACTTTTTAAGCCCATCTGCATGCTCAGTTAATACACCCTCGGCCATTGCATAGGCCTGGTCGATAATACTCTTCGTCTCGCTATCTATCTTTTGAGCCGTAAGATCAGAATATGGCTTCGTAAAGCCCATATCCGACTGACCAGTAGAATCATAATAGCTCAATGTGCCGACTTGTTCACTCATACCATAGTAGGCAACCATGGCGTATGATTGGCGTGTAACCCGCTCCAAATCGTTGAGAGCACCGGTAGATATCTCGCCAAAGGTGAGCTGCTCTGCTACCCTACCAGCCAATGTAGAGGCCATCTCATCCATCATCTGCTCGCGCGTGGTGAGCTGTCGCTCCTCGGGTAGATACCACGCCGCACCCAACGCTTTGCCTCGTGGGATGATAGTAACCTTTATAAGCGGACTAGCGTGCTCCAAAATCCAGCTAACTGTGGCATGTCCAGCCTCATGGTAGGCAATGCGCCTGCGCTCCTGCTTCGACACGAGCTTATTCTTGCGCTCCATACCGCCTATAATTCTATCCACAGCGGCCATAAAGTCCTCCTTTGAGACAAAGGCCTTATCATAGCGCGCTGCAATTAGCGCCGCCTCATTACATACGTTAGCGATATCCGCGCCCGAGAATCCAGGGGTTTGGCGCGCTAGGAACGAGCGGTCGAGCTCAGGGTCGAGCTTAAGCGGACGAAGGTGAACCTCAAAGATCTCCTCGCGCTCCTTAACATCCGGCAGCCCTACATCAATCTGACGATCGAAACGGCCTGCACGCATTAGCGCCTTATCCAAAATATCTGCACGATTAGTTGCCGCAAGGACAATTACACCTGTATTTGTCTGAAAACCATCCATCTCGGTGAGCAGCTGATTGAGTGTATTCTCCCTCTCATCATTACCCGAAAAGCCGGCATTCTTGCCTCGCGCTCTACCGATGGCATCAATCTCATCAATAAATAGGATACATGGAGCCTTCTGCTTAGCCTGCGTAAAGAGATCGCGCACACGCGAAGCACCAACGCCGACAAACATCTCCACAAAATCGGATCCCGACATAGAGAGGAATGGCACATTAGCCTCACCTGCTACTGCCTTGGCAAGCAGGGTTTTACCAGTTCCGGGAGGGCCTGCAAGTAGCGCACCCTTAGGGATTTTGGCTCCCAGCTCGATATATTTATCAGACTTCTTCAAGAAGTCGACAATCTCCATAATCTCAACCTTAGCCTCCTCCAATCCAGCAACATCCTTAAAGGTGATCTTCTTGGCATTCTCCTTATCAAAGACCTGGGCACGCGCCTTGCCAACATTCATTATGCCACCACCAGCACCACCGCCGCCACGCGACATGCCGCGCATAATAAAGATCCACACACCTATAATAAGAACCCATGGAAGTAGCTGCACGAGCACCTCGCTCCAGCCGCCGCCTCTATTCTCATAGGTTACTGGCACACGCTTTGAACTATCGGCTAGAGCAAGATCCTCTCTAAACGAATCGACCGAACCTATATTAAAATAGAGCTGCATGCCGCTCTCGGGAAGATTTTTATACTTCTCCTCACTCGCCTCGCTACGGATCTTTTTTATCGCCGACTCCGTTAGATACACTTCAGCTAGATCACGATTTACGACCGTAATTCTATCCACCTCACCCTCTCGAACTAGCGCCTCGACACTCATCCAATCGCTCTGCACGGGAGAACTCTTCTCGGCGGTAAAGAGGTAGTAGCCCACCATCACAAATGCAATGGCAATATATACCCACATCCAACTTGGGCGGGGCATGTTTATCTTGTTACTGTTATTTTGTGCCATAAATGGTTAATATTCACATTCATACTTTGTAGCTGGTGCATCAGCCCACAGCTCCTCTAGTTTATAGTAATCACGCAATTCGGTCTGGAAAATATGCACTACAACATCTACATAATCCATTGCAACCCATAGACCTAGCTGGCGACCCTCGACCCTCCATAGCTTCTCGCCGAGCTTAAGCTCCATCTGCTCTTCGATGCCTCGCGAGATAGCCTCGACCTGCGTGGTTGAGTCGGCATTACACACAATAAAGTGCGAACATATCGCTCCATCAAACCCGGTCAAATCTAGTGATACAATATTCTTACCCTTTTTATCCTGTATTGCCTCGACTACTGTCTTAATAACGTTCTCCATAAATATTTATTACAAATTAAAAATCCTTACCCCAACTCTTAACGGGAATAATCGTGCAAAAATAGCAAAAAGTAATGACATTACCCTCTATTTGCTTATATTTAATTATTTACCCCCTCTTTGAGCATGTTAATATAGTCTCTGTCAACGCCTTAATAATACTCTTCTTGACGTAGGTTCGCCTCACCGCCACAGCAATTTTTCGAGAGGTTGTACCACCAGCCAACATCTTCAAGCGATTGCGATGTGCCGAGGGGATATACTCTATGGCCATCTCGGGGATGATCGTCAAAGTATTTGTGCAGTCGACAATTCTCATAAGCGTATCAATAGAGCCCGAGACAAACGAGTAGTGCGATGGATTATCGCGCTTGGCGACACATAGCTCCAACACCTGATCGCGCATGCAATTTCCGCTACTTAATAGCACCAAATCCTTTAAGTTGATATCCTCAATACTGAGATCATCCCTCTCAAAGAGGCTATTCTCGGGCGAGACGTAGGCAAAAAAGCGGTCGTCAAAGAGATTATGCTCGACAATCCCATCACCACATGTTCCACCAGCAACAAGCGCTGCATCTATCTTATCGCGCTTGAGAGCATCCAGAGCATCGGCCGTCACCATGTCACACACCTCTAGCTCCACCTTGGGATAGCGACTCACGAAGGTTGGGATAAACTTATGCAGCAGATATGGCGAGATGGTTGGGATCACACCTAGGCGCAACTTACCCGACACCTCACCCTTTAGCTCCACCACCGATTCACGAATATTTTGATACGCCATAAGGGTATTGCGCGCCTGCTCTATCACCACAAGACCGGCCTCGGTGGGGATCACCGGCTTCTTCGAGCGATCGAGCAGCACCACACCCAACTCCTCCTCTAACGATTTAATCTGCATACTAAGCGATGGCTGCGTAACAAAACAGTGATCTGCAGCGTGCGAAAAGCTTCCATAATTGGCCACAGCCAACAGGTACTCTAGTTGAATTATTGTCATAATGGTTATCTTGGCTTATTTACCGCCATAAAGATATAAAAAAAAACTATATCGCAGCACTATCAAGCCACTTTTTTATATATTTGCAACCTAATAAACATTTAAAGATATATATGGAGACTGTACTAAGCGGAATACGCCCTACTGGCCAGCTACACCTAGGTAACTACTTCGGTGCACTAAAGAACTTTACAAAGATGCAACACGAAGCAAATTGCTTCTTCTTTATCGCTGACTACCATGCACTCACAACACACCCAGATCCGAAGTCTCTACACACGAATATTCGTGGCGTTCTGGCCGAGTATCTCGCAGCAGGTCTAGACCCAAAAGTTGCTACAATATACGTGCAGAGCGATGTACCACAAGTGTGCGAGCTCTCGTCGCTACTCTCAATGCACGCCTACCTTGGCGAGCTTGAGCGTACTGTCTCTTTCAAAGATAAAGCGCGCAAGCAGCCAAACAATGTAAATGCAGGACTACTCTGCTACCCGGTACTTATGGCTGCCGATATCCTTCTTCACCGCGCAGCAAAGGTTCCCGTGGGCAAAGATCAGGAGCAGCACCTAGAGCTTACACGCGTATTCGCGCGCCGCTTCAACTCATTCTATGGCGTGGATTTCTTCCCCGAGAGCCAAGCCTACAACTTCGGCCAGGAGAGTGTTAAAATCCCAGGATTGGATGGTTCGGGAAAGATGGGCAAGAGCGAGGGCAACTGCATCTATCTAAGCGACAGCGATGCCGTAATTCGCAAGAAGGTGATGAAAGCGACAACCGATTCAGGCCCAACAGAGCCTAACTCGCCAATTAGTGAGCCTGTAAATAACATCTTCACCATTATGGAGTCGGTATCCGAGGCATCAACCATTGAGTACTTCAAGGATAAATATGCCTCGTGCGAGATCCGTTATGGAGACCTTAAGAAGCAGCTCGCAGAGGATGTTATCTCCGCCGTAAGCCCAATCCGCGAGCGCATTGAGGAGATCTACAACAATGAAAAATATCTCCACGAAGTAACTGCCGAGGGTGCCGAGCGTGCCCGCAAAAGTGCGGCCGAGACCGTGCGTCTTACTCGTGAGATTATGGGCATCTATAGCTTCTAGAGATGTTTAAGAGATTTGAGCGACGGCTCTACCGCTGGATTCTACGCCTATATAGGCAGCTAAGCGAACGCCAAATAATGATTATCCTTGCGGTAGTTGTTGGTCTGCTAGCGGGCTTTGGCACATACCTATTTGAGGTTATGCTACACGGCATCAAGAGCTGCCTGGTGAATTGGTTTCCAATATCAGAGTCGCACCCTCTCTTTCTCGTTTACCCTATTATCGGTATCATTCTCGTCACTCTATTTGTGAAATATATTGTGCGCGATAATATATCAGAGGGTGTAACGCGCGTGCTCTACGCCATCTCAATGCGCAACTCACACCTCAAGAGCCACAACACCTGGAGCTCGGTTGTAGCCTCAAGCACCACCCTTGGCTTTGGTGGATCTGTGGGTCCCGAGGCGCCTATTGTGCTTACCGGAGCTGCCATAGGATCTAAGGTGGGCGAGGCGGCTAGGCTCAACTATCGCAACACCACCCTGCTACTCTGTTGCGGCGCTGGCGCGGCACTGGCGGCAATATTCAAAGCTCCGATAACGGGCGTTGTTTTCGTGCTAGAGATCTTGATGCTCGATATTACCGTCGGCTCAATCATACCGCTGCTAATCGCTTCGGTAAGTGCCACAACCCTAGCCCTTACGCTACGTGGGTTTGATCCCGTTCTGGCGGTGGTCCTTACCCCCGAGGATGCCTTTCACCTAAATGAGATACCAATATTTATATTGCTGGGTGTGGTGTGTGGACTCTTAGCCTACTACCTCACCTCGGTCAACGACTGGGTTGGGGACCAATATAAGCGCATCAAAAAACAGCATATCAAGTGGCTTGTTGGAGGTATCTTTATCGGCCTTCTAATATATATATTCCCACCTCTCTATGGCGAGGGTTATGAGAGCATCACGGCGCTTATGCATGGCAATCCGCACCATCTATTCGACAATTCGCTCTTCTTCGCCTTCCGCGATATCGACTGGGTGATAATCCTATTTTTGGTGGCCACCATGCTCTTCAAGGTATTTGCCATGGCATCCACTACCGCCGCAGGAGGTATCGGAGGAACATTTGCCCCATCGCTCTTTATTGGTGCCTTTGCAGGTGCCTCGGTGGCACTCACCTGCAACCTCCTCTTTGGCATGGAGCTATCTGTGGTTTCATTTACGCTGGTTGGCATGTCGGGTGTGATGTCGGGTGTGATGAATGCTCCACTTACATCTATCTTCCTTATCGCCGAGCTATCTAGTGGTTATCAGCTCTTTATACCGCTAATGATCGTGGCCTCGATCTCCTTTGCGGTTGATTATTACCTTGAACCTGACTCTATCTACACCAAACCATTGAGTAAATCGGGCGAGCTAATCACACACAACAAAGATCAATCCGCCATGGTTTTTCTCAATATTGACAAACTTATGGAGAAAGATTTTGTTCGTATTAAGGAGTTCTTCACACTTGGCGATTTGGTGCATATCGTCGCCTCGGCTCACCGCAATATATTCCCCGTAATCGACAACTTCGGCCATCTATTGGGCGTGGTGCAGCTTGATGACATTCGCGAAGATATGTTTAAGACTGAGAGGTATAAAAATTCAATACGCCTATACATGACTCAACCTCGCGATAAGATTCTTGAGCATGAGAATATCCAAAGCGTACTGGCGAAATTTGAACACCGCCACACCTGGATGCTCCCCGTTGTAACTAAGGACGATCGTTTCCTAGGCTTTATCGCCAAGTCACAGGTGCTTGATGCCTATCGCCAGCAACTTATCAAGATCTCGCAATAGGAGGCAACCCGCCTCTCTCGGGCGGAGTATTTTAAGAGAAGCTAATCATAGATATCGACAAACACAAAGGGCACCCAATCGGATGCCCTTTGTATTAAGTCCTTAATGGAGCTTAATTACTTCTTCTCTACTGCGAAGAAATCTTTGATCTCGTCGTTTAGAACTACGCCCTCCTTAAAGGTATACGAGCCGGTCTTCTCAGACTTAATCATCTTAATGCACTTAGTATACTGCTTACCAGTACCTGTCTTTAGTGTTGCTACTACTTTCTTTGCCATAACGCGTTAAAATTATTTAATTTCACGATGTAGAGTCACCTTCTTAAGATATGGGTTGTACTTCTTACGCTCCATACGATCTGGGGTGTTCTTCTTGTTCTTTGTGGTGATGTAACGAGACATTCCTGGAACGCCGCTCTCTCTCTGCTCGGTACACTCTAGGATCACCTGTACCCTGTTGCCTTTCTTAGCCATTCTTTACTCTGTTTTTAGTAAACCTTCTTAGGAGCTACAGCCTCACGTAGAGCTACGGCCAAACCCTTCTTGTTAATTGTCTTCATTCCGGCAGCTGACACCTTAAGTGTGATCCAGCGACCCTCCTCCTCAGACCAGAAACGCTTAGTCTTCAAATTAGGACTAAATGTGCGCTTGGTCTTGTGGTGTGAGTGAGAAACATTGTTACCCACCATAACCACTTTACCTGTGATTTCGCAAATTTTCATTATACTTGTTTTAGTTGTTACCCTTACAAATTGACATAAGGGAGCGCAAATATAGTTATTTTTTCTAATACTACAAAGCTTTAGCCTCTTTTATTTAATCTCATTATAAAGAAGCGTTATCGCCTCGGCTGTAGCGCGCCCAATAATTTGCTCGCGATCTGATCCTGAATGGCGACAGAACGCCTTGCAACCACTCTTCGAGGCGAGGGCAAACCACACCGTGCCGACGGGCTTTTCATCTCTACCCCCGCTCGGGCCTGCGATGCCAGTTGTGGCCACGGCATAGTCCGCTCCACTAATCCGCCTAGCCCCCTGAGCCATCTCTTTAGCCACCTGTTCGCTCACCGCACCATAACGCTCTATGCTCTCACGATTTACCCCTAAAATAGAGATTTTCGCCTCATTGCTATACGAAACCACGCCAGCCAACAAGTAGGCCGAAGCGCCGGCCATGGCGGTAAATTTCGCAACAATAGCACCACCCGTACAGCTTTCGGCTATAGCCAAGCTCTCGCCACGCTCCGTAAGACGATTGTGCACGAGCTCCTCTATCGTTACGCTCTCATAGCCCAAAATATTATTTGGTATAATCTGCTCCAGAGCCTGGAAGCGATCATCAATCTCGCGGCGCAGATCCGCGCCATCCACCTCATAGGCCGAAAGGCGCAACCTAACACGCCCTGGGCCCGGCAGATAGGCCAATTTTATATATGGGGGCAGGGCGCTCTCCCACTCTTCGATAGTTGTGGCCAGGATCGACTCGGCGAGCCCCGCGGTGATCATAGTTCGATGGACAATCTCGTTTAGTGTGTAGCGCTCCTTAATTCGTGGCAGCACCTCATCCTCGATAAGATTGCGCATCTCGAATGGAACACCGGGCAGCGAGACGATAGCCTTACCACCCCGCTCAAACCACATCCCGGGGGCTGTGCCGTGAGTGTTAAACAGGACTTGACAACACTCTGGCACAAGCGACTGACTAGCATTTAGCTCATTATACTCAATGCCTCTAGCCGCAACTAGCCTCTTAACATGCTCGGCCACCATCTCATCACGCACCATCGCCGATGAGAACATCTCGGCTAGCGTCGTCTTTGTGATATCATCTTTTGTGGGCCCCAAGCCACCGGTTACGATAACGAGATCTGTTGCCGAGAGCGCCCTCTCAATGGTTGATATAATCTGCTCGCGCCCATCTCCAATAGAGATCTTCTCGGCCACGACAACACCTATGGAGTTGAGTCGTTGAGCTATATACACAGAGTTTGTATCAACAATCTGACCTATCAAGATCTCGTCGCCGATAGTTATTATTGATGCTTTCATATTATTAATCCAATGGTTTAAGGAGTGATTTGCATATCTTGCCAGCCACAGCGGGTCCCTCATATACAAACGAAGAGTAGAGCTGCACAAGGCTAGCACCAGCCTCTATCATAGCCTTTACATCTTCGCCCGTCTTGATGCCACCCACACCGATAATTGGGTATGCTCCACCCGAGCGCTGACGCACCCTTCTAACAACCTCAATAGCACGCCTAGCGAGTGGCTCGCCGCTCAAACGGCCGCTGCCTATCTTCTGCAACGACAGCTTAGAGGTCTTTAGCGCCTCGCGCGAGCGAGTTGAACCCACAGCCACAACGCCATCTAGAGGGGTTTCAATCATTATATCGGTAACAAGGTCTATCGCCTCATCATTAAGATCGGGTGATATTTTTATCAATATCGGGCGATAGTCGCTCTGTCCGCGACGAAACTCAAATAGAGGATCTATAATGTTGTGCAAATTTTGCTCCAGGGTAGTATTAGCTTCGCCAGCAATAGCATCATAGGGTACATTAACTGTGAAGTAATCAACATATTGATAGAGATTTCTAAAGCTTTTTAGATACTCTTTAGAGACTAAATCCATCACCTCTACGCTGTTTGTACTTGTGATATTGCACCCCACCTTTACCCCCTTGGAGCGGCGGCGCAGATTCTCTATGGCGCAGATCCACCCCCTATTTGGATGTCCTAAGCGATTTATAATGGCACGATCTTTAGGCAGGCGAAAGACCCTAGGCTTTGGATTTCCCACCTCGGGCTCAGCCGTGATACTACCTATCTCAACAAAGCCAAAACCTAGAGCCGAAAGCTCCTCGACAACCTCGCCATTGAGATCGAAGCCAGCGGCCAGACCTACTGGATTTTTAAAACTAAGGCCAAAAATCTCCCTCTCAAGCGAAGAGTCCTCGACAGCATAGAATGCATGAAGAAGCTTGCGCCCTGCCGGCAAGAACCCAATGAATTTGAGCAGCCAGATAGCCAAAGCACGCGCCTGCTCGATGCCCAAGGCGAAGAGTAGTGGCTTAAGTATTAGTTTATACATAGACTAAATACATATACATTTAGGGGGTAAAAGTAGGAAAATAATTCATATCAACCAAAAAAAAGTTAAGGGGAAGAGAGAGCCCAACAGCCCCCGCTTCCCCTTAATATATTAACACCTAGCTAATTACTCGGCCTGAGCCTCGCCTGCAGGAGTTACATCAACAAGCTCAACATCGAAGAACAGAGCCTCATTTGGGCCGATATTCTGACCTGCGCCACGAGAGCCATAAGCAAGCTCTGCTGGAATCCAAAGAGAGATGCGACCACCCTTGCCGACAAGCTTCATACCCTCAGTCCAACCTGGGATAACACGATTTAGAGGGAACTCAATAGGAGAATCGGCAGCCTCACCACCCTGGGCAACGATATAGGCCTGCTCCTCGGCACTCTTGTCTGCGAAACGAGAGCTATCGAACACCTCACCATTGCGAAGCAACTTACCAGTATAGTTTACCTTTACAGTATCCTCGTCGCTAGTAGCGTTTGTGCCCTGCTCACCAGCCTCCTCGATACGATACAAAAGACCAGACTCGGTCTTTACAACACCGCTCTGCTTCTCGATCTTAGCAAGATTGGCGACCGAAGTCTCGGCGCGCTCGGCAGGAAGAGTCACGGTGAAGTACTCCTGAAGGTATGCCATAGCTGCATCAGAGCTCATCTTAGGGTTGCCATCATTTACATCGCTTAAAGAACTTGTAACCCAATAGGTCTGAAGTGGAAGATCTGCATTACGAAGATTTGTTCCTAGATCTATACCGAAGGCGATAGATACATCCTCGCGCTCAGCCTCGCTCTCAAACATAGCGGCATCAGCCTTCATGGCCATACGAGCAGCAAATACAGCAGCTGTGTCAGCGCCATTAGCAAGGGCTGTGCTATCGGCCTTGTCGCGCTCAACGGCAATAGCCTCGGCGCGCGCTGGGCGCTTATTCATAAAGTAATCTCTTAGAACCTCAGTGGCCTGCTCCTGGGTGAGATCAGTCTTCTCTAGGGCTGCCTCTGTTAGAGCCTTATTAACGGCTGCATAGTCGAATGGCACATCACCCAACTGCTGCTGCAAACTAAAGGCGATATTTGCACCCAAAGCGTATGAGAGCGAGTCAAGCTTTGAGCTATTACCCTCAGAGATTGTTGTCTGCTCGCCACCACAAGAGGTGGCAAGAAGGGCGGCAATAGCTGCCGCACATAGTACTTTTTTCATTTTTTTGTTATTCTTAAATATGTTTATTTTCTAGATCTAATAGTGGTCTTTGGTTAAAACCCCACAAATATATTAAAATAATCTCTTTCTGCAATTAATATCTCGCTTTATTTTCCAATATTGGGCGAAGATATCGACCCGTATAGCTATCTGCCGAGGCCGCAACCTCTGCCGGCGTGCCAGCTGCCACAAGGTTTCCACCCTTTGCACCGCCCTCAGCACCGATATCTATTATATAGTCGGCCACCTTTACAACATCCAAATTATGCTCGATAACGATAGCCGTATTTCCCCTATCTACCAATTTATGCAACACCCCGAGAAGCTGGTTTACATCCTCAAAATGGAGTCCCGTGGTGGGTTCATCTAATATATATAAAGTGCTGCCGCTATCTCGCTTTGATAATTCGCTAGCGAGTTTTATGCGTTGACACTCACCTCCAGAAAGCGATGTGCATGGTTGCCCGAGAGTTAGATAGCCCAACCCTACATCCTGAATAGCGCGCAGCTTCTGCGCAATATTTGGTATTGACTCAAAGAACTCGGTAGCCATATTGACCGTCATATTCAGCACATCATTAATGCTCTTGCCTTTATACTTAACACCCAGAGTCTCACGATTATAACGTTTGCCACCGCAGCTTTTGCAGGTAATGTATATGTCAGGCAAGAAGTTCATCTCAATAGTCTGCACGCCAGCGCCACGACACTCCTCGCAGCGTCCGCCCTTAACATTGAATGAGAACCTGCCAGCCTTAAATCCCCTAGCCTTAGCATCGGGGGTGAGCTCAAAGAGCTTGCGTATATCTCCAAATACCCCGGTGTATGTGGCCGGATTGCTTCGCGGCGTGTGGCCAATGGGTGCTTGATCCACCACCACCAGCTTATCTATATGCTCCATACCTTCGATCGCCTCATAGGGCAAAGGTTGATCGTAAGAGCGATACAACGCTCGGCTGATGATCGGGCGCAACGTGCCATTGATGAGCGAGGATTTACCCGAGCCACTCACTCCGCTCACGCAGATAAATTTACCCAATGGGAACCCAACGTCAATTCCCTTTAGATTATTGCCTCTTGCACCGCGAATTATCAATTTTTCGCCGCTGCCATCTCTTAGCTGCTCTGGGATCTCGATTCTCTTGCGCCCCGAAAGATAGTCGGCCGTTATTGAATTTGACTTTAAAATCTGCTCATAACTTCCCTCGGCGACAATCTCGCCACCTCGCCTACCTGCCCTGGGGCCAACATCGACTATATAGTCGGCGGCCATCATCATCTCCTCATCATGCTCTACAACAATCACCGAGTTACCAGCATCACGAAGCCCCTTTAATGAGTTGATAAGTCGCTGATTATCTCTCTGATGCAGACCTATGCTTGGCTCATCCAAAATATATAGCACATTAACCAGCTTAGAGCCCACCTGCGTGGCGAGCCTAATGCGCTGACTCTCACCGCCGGAGAGAGTTCTCGAAGCGCGCGAAAGGGATAGATACCCAAGCCCCACATCGACCAAAAAGCCGAGGCGCTCGCGGATCTCCTTTATAAGCTCACGCGCTATGGCGAGCTCCTTCTCGTTCATCTTCTCCTCGATAGTTGACATCCATACAGATAAATCCTCTATCGAGAGGGCACATAAATCTGATATGCTTTTATCACCAACCTTAAAATATTTTGTCTCGCCCCTTAGGCGGCTACCGCCGCACTCGCCACAGGGCTTAGTGACGAGAAACTGCTCGCGCCACTTCTCGCCCTTTTTTGAATCCTCGTCGCCTCGCGAGATATACTCCTTAAGCCCCTCCCACGAGACAAGCTGCACTCCGCGCGTAGAGGTATACTCCGACATATCAATCCTAAGCGGCTCACCGTCGCCATATAAGATTGCACTCATCGACTCATCACCAAGTGTCTCAATAGCATCATCCAGAGTGAAGTTATGTCGATGCCCCAGAGTCTCTATCGTGGCGAAGAGCATATTGTTGCGATACTTGCCAAGCGGCTCTATACCACCCTCGCGTATCGTCTTTTTCATATTTGGAATGATCTTATTAAGATCATATACCGCCTCCTCGCCTAAGCCATTACACCTTGGGCAAGCCCCCTTAGGTGAGTTAAACGAGAAGCTATGCGGCGCCGGCTCGGCGAAGGCCACACCAGTAGATGGACACATAAGATGGCGCGAATAGAACCTAGAGGCATCTGCATCATAATCATACAGCGAGATCGTCCCTTCGCCCTGCTTCATCGCCTCGCGCAGAGATTTCAAGAGCCTCTCGCGATTATCCTCCATCACAACCAACCTATCTACAACAAGGTCGATATCGTGACTCTTATAGCGATCGAGCTTCATTCCTCCACCAAACTCCTCGATCTTGCCATCAATTCTGGCATAGAGATAACCCCTCTTTCTGAGCGACTCAAACAGTTCGCGATAGTGCCCCTTGCGCCCCTTGACAATAGGCGAGAGAAGCGCCACCTTGCGCCCAGAGAAGCCCTCTAAGATTAGATCCAAGATCTGTTCATCGGTATAGCGCACCATCCTCTCGCCCGTAATCGGCGAGTAGGCGCGCGAGGCGCGCGCAAAGAGCAGGCGCAGAAAGTCGTTAATCTCGGTTACCGTGCCTACTGTTGATCGTGGATTCTTATTTGTTGTCTTTTGTTCTATGGCCACCACCGGACTTAAACCCGTGATCTTATCTACATCGGGCCTCTCCATTGTGCCGACAAACTGCCTAGCATATGTTGAAAGAGTCTCCATATATCGGCGCTGCCCCTCGGCATATATTGTATCGAAGGCGAGCGAAGATTTGCCCGAACCCGAGAGGCCAGTAATCACCACCAAGCTCTCGCGTGGCAGCTCCAGATCTACACTCTTAAGGTTGTGCACCCTAGCACCCTCTATTTTTATGCTGTTACTCATAGAAAAGCAAAGGTATAAATTATACTTTAATTGTCAAAATATCGCTCCACTCGGTGGTGTAGTTTGGCGAGCGATAGTCGCTGCTTGATGGCACAAGCGCATCGCCCTGCGAGCCTAGGCGGATGGTCTCGCGCCCCATCTTCTTATTCACCCTATCCATCGTCTCCATCAGCGAGGTGTGGCGCTCATGATCCACGCCATCAAAAAATGATGATTGCACCCCCTGCTTAGAGCTGATATCCATCATGCTTACACCCGCTTTTTTATAGCCAAAACCCTCGCGATAGAGCTTTTTAAGTAGCATGGCCGCCGCCGAGGCGATCTCCAAAGTGCTATCTGTGGGGGTTGTGAATTGATGTAGCATCCCCTCATGGTGCTGCGGACGATCCTCTCTATGGCGATTGGTAAAGATCACAACCTGCAACTGCGAGCTTACCGAGCCTTGAGCTCTTAGCTTCTCACCAGCTCTAGCGGCAAAGGTTATCACCGCCTGATGCAGCTCGTTAAAATCATATATCTCATGCGAGAAGGAGCGCGAGACAGTGATTGATTGCCGCCCCACTACCCGATCCTCAAAGCTGATACTCTGCTCACCATTTAGCTCGCGCCAGGTTCTAAGGCCGGTGAGCCCCATCATGCCACGAACCCATGACTCAGGCGCCGAGCGGAACTCCCAAGCAGTTGTGACACCATAACCCAGCAACATCTTTGCCGAGCGCCGCCCTATACCCCACACATCGGCCACGGGGTAGCCTCTCAGAACCTTTTCGATATCCTCCGCGCGCCTCATTAGGCAACACCCTTTTAGCTTTGGGTATTGCTTACAGAGCTTGGAGGCGATCTTGGCCAGGGTTTTAGTTGGCGCTATACCTATACTCACCGGTATTCCTGTATTGCGCCTAACGATGCGTGCTATCTCGCGCCCATGCCCCTCCACACCATCTATGGGAAATCCGCTATAATCTAAAAACGCCTCATCTATAGAGTAGATCTCGATCGAGGGCAGATGCTCCTTAAGAGTTGTCATCACTCTCGAGGAGAGATCGCCATAGAGCCGATAGTTGCTAGAACAGATAATAAGCTCGCCGCGCCGCACAAAATCCTGAATCTGAAAGAGCGGCTGCCCCATCTTCACGCCCAGAGCCTTAGCCTCATTGCTGCGCGCTATGGCGCAACCATCGTTATTGCTAAGCACCACAACCGCTCGCCCCTCGAGCTCGGGGCGAAACAGCCGCTCGCAAGAGACGAAGAAGTTATTGCAATCGCACAAGCCAATAAGCCCCATATCGCTATAATTTTTTTATTACGTATCCCACCACGCCCCAGATCATAAAGTCGTTATCTGAATCTATTCGAATAGGCTTATACTTCTCATTAGCAGGCATCAACAGAGCATGGTCGCCATGATCGGCAAAGCGTTTTAGGGTAAACTCACCATCGACAAAGCAGACCGCCAGCACCCCATCATAGGGCTCGACGCTCCTGTCTATCACTAGCAGGTCACCATCATTGATCCCCTCGCCAATCATCGAATATCCACTCACACGGGCATAGAATGTCGAGGCGGGATTCTTCACTAGCTCTCGATTTAGATCCAAATCGGTGGAGAGATGATCCTCCGCCGGGGATGGAAAACCGGCCGAAATGGCGCTTGTGGCCATCGGCTGCGACGCCTCGGAGTGTAGCTCCGGGGCATATATTTTTATACTATCTTCGCTCATAAACTTTTTAACGCTCAAAAGTAGTGAAATAGTGCGGAAAAATCGCTACCTTTGCCAGATATATATTGAAATTATGATTAAAGCAGGTCGCATAGTAACCCTTAAGGTTAACCGTATATCGGAGTTTGGATTATACCTTGTCGATAATGAGGAGAATGAGGTTCTTCTCCCAAACCGCTACGTGTCGCTCTCGATGAGAGAGGGCGACGAGGTGGAGGTGTTTATATATCATGACTCGGAGGATAGACTCGTGGCAACCACCGAGTGCCCGATAGCCATCGTCGGCGAGGCGGCCTATATGAAGGTTGTAGATAAAAACCTCCATGGAGCATTCCTAGACTGGGGGCTCTTTGGCAAGGATCTATTCCTGCCAAACCGCAACCAGCAGGGGGGCATTATGGTCGATCGCAGCTACATAGTATATCTATATGAGGACAACATTACCGGCCGCTGCGTGGCCAGCAATAAGCTCAAGGGATTTATCTCAAACGAGGAGCTATCAATAACCCCTCGCGAGAAGGTTCAAATCCTTGTCGCCTCCGAGTCGGAGATCGGCTTTAGAGTTGTGGTAAACAATCGCCATTGGGGTATGATCTACAAGAATCAAATATTCAAGGCGGTCAAGATCGGAGATAAACTAGAGGCCTACGTGAGCCGCATTACTGAGGATAATCGCGTTGACATAACCCTGCAGCAGAGCGGCTACACCGAGGTTAAGAGCTCGGCCGACACCCTCATAGCTCTACTAGAGAGGAGCGGCGGAGAGCTGCCGATAAACGATGGCAGCGACCCGCAGAAGGTGACCGCCTTTACACAGATGAGCAAGAAGCTCTTCAAGCGCTCGCTTGGCGTACTTCTAAAGAGCGGCACGGTTGAGATAACGGACGATGGCATCAAGCTAAAGAAGCAGTAGATGAGCAAGATAGCTACCGCCGAAAGGGTCTCTTGTGAGCCATCGGATAACTTTGTGTTTCAGCGCTCACGCCTAGCCTATCACCATGCCGCCTCGCTAATTAGCGGCAAGGTGCTGGAGATCGGCACCGGCTCGGGATATGGCGTTGAGATTCTTGCACCGAAAGCCGAGAGTTTTACTACTGTAGACAAATTTCTACCCAGCACTCGATTAGAGGGGGTTGACTATATCGAGGCTTGCGTGCCACCGCTACCATTTAAAGATGGCTCATTTGACTGCGTGGTCTCATTTCAGGTTATCGAGCATATCAAAGATGATAGAACATTTGTATCGGAGATCAAGCGCGTGCTACGTCCAGGAGGGGTTGCTATAATCTCCACCCCGAATATAGCTCTATCGCTCACTCGCAACCCATGGCATGTAAGAGAGTATAGCAGCGCAGAGTTTACAAATCTTCTTGCGCCCCTCTTTAAAACAGTTGAAATATTGGGAGTTAGCGGCAATGATAAAATAATGGCCTATTATGAACAGAATCGCCTAGGTGTAGCTCGCTTTAAGAGGTTTGATCTTTTTGATCTAGAGCACCGCCTGCCACGCTGGATATTGCAGATCCCTTACGACATTTTAAACCGCATCAATAGACGCAAATTACTCTCTGAGAATCAAAATCTTACCTCATCCATAACCATGGATGATTACTCTGTTTCAGGGCAGACAATCAGCGCCTTCGATCTATTTGCTATCGCTAGAAGATAAATCTTCTCATAGGTATTGTTATTTGTAAAAATATTAACTACCTTTGTTTAGATAGAGACTAAAACAAAAACAACAACTGACTATGTGTGGTATTGTAGGATATGTTGGGCATCGTGATGCCTATCCAATACTTATCAGCGGACTAAAACGCTTGGAGTATCGTGGATATGACAGCGCAGGCATAGCCCTTATAGATAAAACTGGAGCACTAAACGTGCTTAAATGCAAAGGAAAGGTAAACGCTCTAGAGCACTTTGCCGAGAGCAAAAATATAGATGGAACGACAGGAATAGCGCATACTCGTTGGGCAACACATGGTGAGCCTAATGATCGCAATGCTCACCCCCACTACTCGTCGTCTGGGAAGATCGCCCTTATACACAACGGCATTATAGAGAATTACACCGTACTCAAGGAGGCTCTTATAGAGTCGGGGTTTGAATTTAAGAGCACAACCGACTCGGAGGTGCTTGTAAATCTTATCGAGTATATCCGCCAAGAGAACAGCTGCACACTCACATCAGCCGTTCAGCAAGCACTAAAGCAGGTTGTGGGAGCGTATGCCATAGCGGTAATCGAACGCGACAAACCCAATGAGATTATCGCCGCACGCAAGAGTAGTCCGATGGTTGTGGGTGTTGGCCAGGGCGAATATTTCGTCGGATCGGATGCTTCGTCAATGATCGAATACACCAACAATATGGTGTATGTCAAAGATAATGAAGTGGTTATAATCAATCGCGACAAGCCGCTGCGAATTGTAGACCTCGACGATCAAAGCTGCAAAATCGACATCACCAAGCTAGAGATGAGCATCTCGCAGCTCGAAAAAGGCGGATACGATCATTTTATGCTTAAGGAGATACACGAGCAGCCACAGACGATGATCGACTGCATACGTGGCAGAGTAAACGCCGATAATCTAAATGTAGACCTTTCGGGTGTTGCCGAGAATGAGTCCAAATTCCTGGCAACCAACAGAATAATAATTGTAGCCTGCGGCACCTCGTGGCATGCATCGCTTATTGGCGAGCATCTTATCGAGTCATTCTGCCGCATACCAGTCGAGGTGGAATACGCCTCAGAATTCCGCTATCGAAACCCGATTATAAACCCTAATGATATCGTCATAGCGGTATCACAATCTGGCGAGACGGCTGATACTCTAGCCGCCGTTGAACTTGCAAAGCGTCATGGTGCCTTTGTATATGGAATTTGCAATGTTATCGGATCGTCCATCGCTCGCGCCACAGATACCGGCTCTTACATTCACGCTGGCCCTGAGATTGGAGTAGCTTCAACAAAGGCATTCACCGGCCAGGTGACTGTGCTCACCATGCTAGCTCTTGCTGTTGGTGTGCGCCGCGGCACCATCACACGCAGCTTCTCTAATTCAATTGCAAAAGAGCTGCTTCGCATGTCTAAACTTATGCATGAGACCATCAAAATGAGCGAGAAGATTGGCGATCTAGCAAAAATCTTCACCTATGCACACAACTTTATCTACCTAGGCCGCGGATACAACTATCCAACAGCGATGGAGGGTGCTCTAAAGCTAAAGGAGATCTCATATATCCACGCTGAGGGCTACCCTGCTGCCGAGATGAAGCATGGGCCTATCGCCCTTATCGACAACGAGATGCCAACAATCGTTATCGCCACACCAGACAACACCTATGAAAAGACCGCGAGCAATATCCAGGAGGTGAAATCGCGCGGCGGTAAGATCATAGCCCTCATATCAAAAGATGATACGCTAATCCGCAATATGGCCGACTACACCATCGAGGTGCCGATCACATCGGCCGAGTGTCTTATGCCGATCATCGCCTCTATACCCCTACAGCTACTGGCCTACTATATCGCCATCAATAAGGGGCGAGATGTGGATCAGCCGCGCAACCTTGCAAAGTCAGTTACCGTCGAGTAAGTCAATATACAATAATACGAGGGAGGGGCAGCTTAGAAATCTAATGCTGCCCCTCTCTATTTACGCTGATGCAGCAGCTCAGGAAGCGGCAGGGAGATTCGCGAGAAGGATATAATCATAGCCACAAGTGCCACACCACCGCTGAAAAGCATCACCATCGAGGGCTCGGGCAGAAGCTTTAGGAGCAAGGCAACGAGTGCCGCACCGGTAATCTGGCCAATAAGACGCGCTGTGGCCATCATTCCGCTTGCAGAACCGCTACGCGCAAGGGGTGCTGAGCTCATAATTACACTATTATTTGGCGACTGAAAGAGTCCATAACCCAAACCACAAAGAGCCAGGCGCCACATCAGATCCCACGGCTCTGGATCGGCAGGTGAAAGAGCTGCCAGGGCTAACCCCGAAGCGAATAGAGCGAGACCTATACCACCCAAAATGCCAGCATGATAGCGCGTAACGAGCATTCCGGCCGTTAATGCCGAGACAATATTCATCACCGGCCAGGCAGTCATCACAAGACCTATCTCCACAGCGTGATAGCCCAATTCATCATGCAGGAAGAATGGGATGGCGACCATGGCCGACATCTGCGCTATAAACGATAGGATTGAGGTTATGATCGAGATCGAAAAGATCGGGATCTTCAAAAGATCAAATGGAAGTATCGGCGTTTGACTAACCAGCTGCGAGCGGATATATATTGTACCCACAAGCGCCAACAGCACCACCTCTATGGCGATAATCCACCACTCCATGCTGTGCGAGAGTCCTGTAACCACAGCAAACAGAAGCCCAAAAAAGAGGAGGTTCATCAGCGCCTCGCGACGATTCAACACCTTTGTAGAGTCTAAATTGGGGTTATGCGGCAGATTAAACCAACCCAAGCTCACAGCTATAATACTAAATGGAATATTGACCAGAAAGAGCATAGGCCAGCTAGCAAATGCGAGGATAGCTCCCGAGAGCGTGGGACCAACGACAGCCGATACCGACACAACGGTCGAGTTGATAGCCAGGGCTATGCCCAATTTTTTACGTGGAAAGATAAGCCTCACAAGCGAGGTGTTGACACTAGAGAGTGCACTAGCCCCCACACCCTGCACCACGCGAAAGAGTACCAGCGAGTGGAAGCTCCACGAGAGGGCACACCCAACCGAGGCCAGCGAAAATAGGATTATACCACTAAGATAGACCTTGCGGTAGCCGATAACATCGCCTAGCGCCGAGAATAGCAGCAGCGAGACGATTATCGAAATTTGATATGAGTTGATAATCCAGATCGAGTCGGAGGAGGAGATCCCGAGCTCGGTAGAGATTGTTGGCAGCGCGACATTTACGATAATGCCATCCATCACCGCCAAAGAGACGGTCATCAAGACAGCCATCAGCGCCCAAAGACGCTTAGGCATCTCTAGTCCATCCCAACCACTCTCCATTACACTAGAGCTCATCTAAGGTTTTAGGCTCATACTTCTTAGCCATACCAACCTCATTCTTCACCAGCTCAATCTCATACTTAAGGGTCTCAAATGGCGCTACACCCAACTCCTTATCGCCCTGCTCTCCAAAGGCCATCGAAGATGGGATCCATGCCAGGATCTTACCACCCTCGCCGATAAGCTTAACACTCTCCTCAAGACCTTTACTAAGCTCACCAAGCGAGGTGCGAACACTATCACCACGCTCATACGAAGAGTAAATCTGCTCACCATCAGCCCTTGATATTACATAACGGAGGGTTAGATAGTCGTTTGCATTTTTGGGCGTGAGCTTCTCATTACCAATCACACCCACATTATAGACAAGACCCGATTTAGAGCTTGTTAGGCTGCGATCGCGCTCCTCCAGCTCCTTTAGGAATTGGATCTCATAACCGCGACGGCGCTCAGGCTCAATATATAGTAGATATCGCAGATAGAGACCCTTGGCATCCTCCATTGAGATACGAGGCCTGCCCGCCGCTTGCTCCTTTAAAGCTAGAGCGATGGCATCGACATTAAGCATCGAGTCGGCCTCCATAAGCTTTGCGCCTACACTTAGACCCATGATATAAGAGAGCGTGTCTGCCTCGCTACGAAGCTCCACGGCTCTATTCTCTGCACTTTGCGAGCACGATAGCATAGCGGCCGATAGTAGAGCTACAGATATTGTTTTATAGATATTCATATTACTTATTTATTCTTATTTGAAAGTAGTGTCTGCGAGGCGAGCTTATAGAGCATCCTAGCCCCCACGATAGCATCAATTCGCTGAGCGGGGTTTGGCGCAACCTCAACTATATCAAAACCTATGATTTGGCGCGAAGATTGCGTTAGGGTCTCTAGAAGATATACCACTTGATTAAACGAAAGACCTCCCGGAACCGGGGTGCCACTATTTGGGCAGCAGCCCATCTCTAGACCATCAATATCTAAACTTATATAGACTCTCTCAGGCAGACGAGAGACAATCCTATCGCATATCTGCGACCAATTATCACCCTCAAAGATGGACTTCGCTATTTGGCGATCATCAAACATCTCTACCCTATCGGTCGAGGCCGAAAAGGCGAGTTCATCATCACACATGTCGCGCTGAGCCACCTGCACAACCTTTTTAATTGAGCTCACATCGCGCAGAATATTATAGATAAAAGAGGCGTGCGAGAACTCAAAACCCTCGTAGGCCACCCGAAGATCGGCATGGGCATCAATATGCAACACGCCGAAGCTCTCCTCCCGCTCGCCAAGCGCCTTTATTGCGCCATAGGGCACAGAGTGATCACCTCCTACTATGCCCACTACCTTGCCCTGCCTTAATAGCTCGCTAGTCTGAGCGTATATCTTCTCATTGAGCTGCTCCGAGCCCTCATTTACCTTGCGAACTCTACGCTGAGCATAATCATCCTCTAACGCACCGCCACTCTCCAAGTGAGATATAACCCTCTCCGCCTCAGGGCGCAGGCGCTCCGAGAGCTCTAAAATAGAGTAATCCACCTCGGCCGTGGCGATACCATCGCGCCAAGCATCTGGTGCCGACGGATCATAGAGATCGAGCTGCGTAGAGGCCTCAATGATAGCATCCGGAGCATAAGCTGTGCCGGCACCATAAGAGACTGTCACATCCCACGGAGCCGAGACCAACACTAGCCGAGCACTATCAATGGTGAATGGCAAACCGAAATAGCTGCCATTATCCACACCCACCCCCGAGGGGTTAAATTGTGATATATCCATACTTTTGCGTTTATCTCTACAAAAGTAGTTATTTTTTTTGATGGGCGATATAATTCTTCGTTGAAATTAATTAATAAGTAGGGTAAAATAATTATTGGTGTGTTTTTAAGAGTACTATTGGAGAAGAGATTTTTTTGCTATTGAATCGAAAATATAGTTATTCTATATTGAGATTTGATAGTGAAAAATATCGCTCCAAGAGTGCTTTTAAAAATATGGCAATAATTGTTTTACACTACTTAGTATATGTATAATATGGCTGTCAAAGAGAGTAAAGATATGGCTACCCACAAGATTACGGCTAGCGCAAGTGGCTTTACACCAACCTCCTTGATAGAGCTTACAGAGAGTGATGAGCCGATCAAAAATAGCGTGACAACGAGCAGCACCTTTGATAGTTTGAAGATGTATCCTCCCGCCAGGCCAACAATAGGGATATAGCTAGCGGCAGCCATTGCCACAATAAAAAGCAATATAAACCATGGGAAAGAGATCTTCTTAGCACCACTTCTAAAGAGCACAATTGAGATAAGAGATACTGGTATGATCCACAAAGCACGCGCTAGTTTAACGGTGGTGGCAACCATCAAGGCCTGCTCGCCGTAGGCCGAGGCTGCGCCCACCACAGAGCTTGTGTCTTGGATTGCCATGGCGCACCACATTCCAAACTGATGTTCATCTAGAGACAAGAGATGGCCTAGTGGAGGAAAGATGAGAAGGGCTATAGAGTTCAAAAGAAAGATCACACCCAATGATATTGAGGTTTCGCTCGCGGTAGCCTTTACAGCTGGAGCAACTGCTGCGATAGCACTACCACCACAGATCGCCGTGCCTGATGATACGAGATGCGATAAACGGCGTGGGATACCCATGTAATAGCCCACAATAGCACCAAAACTAAGCACAAAGGTAATTGAAAAGGCGGTGAGAATAGCACCATCACGGCCAACCATCAAAGCCTCAGCCATATTCATTCCAAAACCCAAACCAACAACCGACGCCTTAAGCAGCAGAGAGGTGTAATGAGAAGAGAGTTCTCGATAGGGGTTGCCAATAGTATTAGCCAAAATAAAACCTCCAACCAGCGCCGCCGGAGCTGGCACGAGAGAAGATGCTGAGGCGAGGAGCGCCGCGATAAAAATCAACTTTTTGTAATCCATAACTATCTCTGTTTTCGGCAAAGGTAGCGCAGCTGATATTACAAAACAAGAAGTATATTTTAATAGTCGATAACTAAAGGTTATAATTAACAGCGAAGAACTCCTTAATGATATTAGCCAAGCGGCCGCCCTTGCCATGCAGAGATAGGTATCTCAATGGGCGAATAATAGGTGGTATATCAAGCTCTATTTTAAAGAGTTCACCGCGATCTAATCTATCTCGCACGGCCGCCATCGAGATAAACGCATAGCTCTTAGAGGCCAAAATATAGCGTATTATACCCTCGCTACTACCGAGCTGAAGTGTAATATTTAGATCTCGGCGCGAAAGCCCACTCTCCGAAAGATGGCGCTCGACGACCTCTAAGGTACCAGAGCCCACCTCGCGGATCACTAGCGGCACTCTGCTTAGCTCATCGAGCGAGAGCTTGCCTTTTTGGGGTTTAGAGCCCACCAAAACCAACTCATCATCACCAAAATGTTCATAGTGAAATGAGGTGCTAAGCTCAGCACCCTCCACGATGGCAAAATCCAACTCCTCACTCTCGACCCAGCGCGCCATCTGCTCGCTGTTTCCGCTCTTAAGAACGATCTCAATATCGGGATAGGCACGATGAAATTTTGCTAAGATAGGAGGCAGGATATATTGGATTATAGTTGTGCTAGCGCCCATTCTAACTCGCCCCGAGAATGTGCCACTCTCGCTCTGAAGCGAGTCATTCAGCCTTTCGTATGCCTCCAACACATCGCGCACCCTCTCAAGCAGCATCTCACCACCTGCGGTGAGAGCTATACGAGAACCATGCCTACGAAAGAGCGGCATGGAGCTGAGGCGCTCTAGCTCCTTGATATGTTTGGTCACCGCCGGCTGCGAAATATTCAACTCCACGGCAGCCTTGGTAAAACTCAACTCGCGCGCTACCACGGCGAATACGGTTAATCTAAAGTCAGTTATCATTGCCTATTTTATAAATATTAAGCAAAGATACAATTTTTATAACACCATATTGAGCACATATGATAATAAATTTATACATTTGCAGGATAAACCCTAATTAAAAAACCAAAATGAAAAGAGTGAATAAATTTTTAAAGGCCGCCTTGATAATCTCAATAGCGAGTACAATATGCTCAACAGAGCTATCGGCACAGGCAAAAAAACTAACCGATCTCTACACTAACTTCGAGACCCTACCCGGCTACCCAACCATCAAAATCGAGCCTACGATTATCGAGAATAGCGCGCTTTATATAGACATAGTAAAAGACCACAAGGCTATGGCCGATGGCAAGAGCGACGATAGTGCTGCACTACAGAGCGCAATCAACGCAGCCACAGCCGACAAAAATGGCGGCGTGGTATACCTACCTAAGGGAGAGTATCTATTGCAGAATATTGTGCTCAAGAGCAATGTGCATCTGCATATTGAGGCTGGCACAAAGATCTACCTACCTAGCCCCGAGGGCAAGGGTAACAACTTCCTATTTGGCATGGGATATAAGGGCTCGCCGCTAATCGACAACGTTGTTATTAAGGGCGTGAATGGTCGCTTCTCAATCCATTTGGCTGAGGGGGTAAAGGCACCCCGCACATTTATTTTGCAAAATGTTCACAACTTCCTTATCAGCGATGTGGATGTATATGACCACAAGATCGAATACCCTATAATCTCGCTAATTTGCAACTACGACAAAGATGAAGAGATCTTTGGCCCAACGGATGGTGTTATTAAAAATGCCTCATCATTTAATTGCCATTATGGCTATGGCCTAGTTCAGATATGGACAGCCAAGAGGGTTTTCTTTGAGAATCTCTTCTCTCAGGGCGGTGTAACCCTGCGCTTTGAAACTGGAGCAAATTTCAATAACAACAACCAATTCGGCGGCGCATTCGACTGTAGAGGCCTGAATATACGTGGAGAAAATGGAAATTCAACCGTCATGGTCTCTCCCCACGCCCTACACAATGGCATTGTGCAGATCAAAGATGTATACTCCGAGGCATCGGGCTTTGGCGCTAGAATTGAGGGTGGATATGTCGCTAAAGGATACAAGGCGGCCGATGGTGTGCGTCTAACAGATGGCACATACACCAAGGGCGGATATATCGAGAATGTAACATCTACATTCGGTCGCCATGCTCAGCTAAAATCTAAGCACTTCTACTACATGCCCGAGTCGCTACTCAAGGAGGTTGGAGAGAACACATATAAGACCATCTATGAGCCATCGCCATCCATAGCGCCGGTATTGTGCGACATAAACTTTGATTTTGGCTGCGAGGGCGAGATCGTCGGTATTGGCTTTACGGAGCTAGAGAAGGCGCAAAAGAGGATGCCTAAGTGCTTTATGAATGGCCAGAGATTTGTAGTAATGGAGTCTATAAATAGCTACAAGCTACCCGCAGGTGAGAATCAAAAGGTCGGCCAAAAAGGGAGTAAAAAATAGAGATCAAGATTGAAAGTCATAGTCGATAAGGCGATCCCGTTTATTGAAGGGGCGCTCGAGCCTCACGCCGAGGTTGAATATATAGATGGCACAGAGTTTAGCGCCGCGAGGGTTGAAGATGCAGATATTCTAATCGTCCGCACCCGCACACGTTGCGACAAGGCGCTCCTTGAGGGCTCTGCTGTAAAGCATATCGCCACGGCCACCATCGGCTTCGACCATATCGACCTAGAGTATTGCAAGAGCCGCGGAATAAGCATATCAACGGCCGCTGGATGCAACGCCCGCGGCGTACTACATTGGCTCGCAGCGGCACTTGTGGCTCTAGCTGGGGAGGAGGGATTTGCGCCAAAAGATAGAACACTTGGCATTGTGGGGGTTGGAAATGTGGGCTCGCTAGTCAAGGAGCATGCCGAGCATTGGGGCTTTAAGGTGTTGTGCTGCGACCCTGAGCGCCAGGCGGCCGATCCATCCCTTGGCTTTGTTTCGCTGGAGGAGCTTGCCCAAAAAGCTGATATTATCACCCTACACACCCCACTGAGCAAAGAGACCTATCACATGATTGGTAGCAAAATCCTTGGCGGCGCTGCTCGGGGCAAAACCATCATCAACAGCTCTCGCGGCGAGGTGATTGACGGGAAGGCGCTGCTTGACTCTAATAGCAGATATATCTTGGATGTATGGGAGAATGAGCCCAATATCAATCGCGATCTATTGGCAGGTGCAACACGCGCCACATACCACATAGCGGGCTACACACTTCAAGGCAAGGTGGCTGCTACTCGCATGAGCCTAGAGGCTGTAGCCGAGCGATTCTCTCTAGATATCAAGATACCAGATTGCGGCGCCAAACAGCAAACAAAACGATCTCTTGATTGGAATGAGCTCTGCGCAACCATAAAAAAACACATAGACCTAGAGGCTGAGAGCTATCTTCTACGATCTCACGCCGAGGAGTTTGAGCAACTTCGCAGCAAATATATCTACAGAGAGGAATATTTCTAGTAAAAAATAGTGGAGTGATAAACTTTTTCACTATATTCGCTCCTTGAAAAAAGCACATTATGGCAGACAAACGACTAAAAATAGGCATAACTCAGGGTGACACCAACGGCATTGGCTGGGAGGTGATACTTAAGATTTTTGCCGACACTCGCATGTGCGAGATTTGCACACCAATAATCTATGGCTCACAAAAGGTGGCCGACCACTATCGCCCTACCGTCGAAGAGGCGCAAGGCATCCGATTCTCAATAGTAGAGTCGGCCAGCGCTGCTAAGAGTGGACGAGTGTCTCTTGTGGAGTGTGGCTCGGTGAAGAGCATAACCCCAGGCGAGGCCTCAGCCGAGGCAGGCATAGCCGCTGTGGAGGCGCTAGCCAAAGCTACCGCCGAGCTAAAGAGTGGCGCACTAGATGCTATCGTAACTGCCCCGTTCAATAAAGAGACGGTGCAGAGCGAGGAGTTTAAGTGCACAGGCCACACCGAATATATGGCCGAAAACTTTGAGGGCAAGAATATGATGATGATGTGCAGCGAGCGCCTAAAGGTGGCTCTTGTCACAAAGCACCTACCCCTATCCGAAGTTAGCACAGCGATAAGCAAAGAGTTAATTGCTGAAGATCTTGCGGCGCTTCGCAGAACTCTTATCCAAGATTTTTCGATCGTCGAGCCTCGTATCGCCGTTCTTTCCCTAAATCCACACGCTGGAGATGGTGGCCTACTAGGGGCTGAGGAGAGAGATATTATCACACCAGCCATACGCGAGGCTTTCTCAAAAGGGGTGCTCGCCTTTGGCCCATTTGCCGCCGATGGGCTATTTGCCTCGGGCGGCTATGCTAAATATGATGCTGTGCTGGCGATCTATCACGACCAGGGGCTTATCCCATTCAAAACCCTATCGCCAGATGGCGTAAACTTCACAGCCGGACTCTCTGCCGTGCGCACCTCGCCCGACCATGGCGTGGCGTATGATATCGCCGGCAAGGGCATCGCCGACGAGGCCTCGATGCGCAATGCAATCTATATGGCGCTAGATGTTGTACGTTCGCGTGCAACCTATGCCGAGATCACCGCCTCACCTTTGCAGCGCGCCGAACGCGAGCGTGGCCATAGAGATGTGAATGTACGGGATCTACCACAACACACACTAGAAAGATTATAAGAATCTGTTTAAATTTTATTCATCTATTTTGTTATGGATATTTCACTTATCCTTTCTCTTTTTACAATCCGTTACATAGTCCCGCTATGCGCCTCTTGTAAAAAAAAGAAATTATAAGCAAAATCTCTCTTAACAAAAGCAAGCAAACAAAACTTAAACAGATTCTAAACGCCTCTATTCCGTCTCGTAATTGTGGAAGGGGGTAAACAAAACAAAATAGAACAATCTTATGATTAAAGTAACATTTCCCGATGGCTCAATTCGTGAGTTTGAGCAGGGAACAACACCACTTCAGGTGGCAGAGAGTATCAGCCCTCGTTTAGCTGCAGACATTCTGGCCGCCTCGATCAACAATGTGGTTAGCGATATTCGCCAACCCATCACCGAAGATGCCCAGATTAAGCTCTTCAAATGGGATGATGCTGAGGGCAAGCACGCCTTCTGGCACACATCGGCACATATCCTTGCCGAGGCCTTGCAGGAGCTCTACCCAGGCATTAAGTTTGGTATTGGCCCAGCCATTGAGAGTGGATTCTACTATGATGTAGACTCACCACGTCCAATCACCGAGGGAGACCTTGTAGTAATTGAGAACAAGATGATGGAGCTCGCTCGCTCAAAGGAGACTATCGAGCGCTGCGACATCTCAAAGCAGGAGGCTCTAGAGCTATTTGGCGCTGCCGGCGAGAGCTATAAGTGTGAGCTTATCGAGGAGCTAGAGGATGGCACCATCACCCTATACAAAAATGGAGCATTCACCGACCTATGTCGCGGCCCACATATTGCGAATACATCTATCATCAAGGCCATCAAGCTAACATCCGTTGCCGGTGCCTATTGGAGAGGTAGCGAGAAGAACAAGATGCTCACACGTATCTATGGCATCTCATTCCCAAAGCGCGCCCTACTCGATGAGTATATGGTAGCGATGGAGGAGGCTAAGCGCCGCGACCACCGCAAGCTTGGCAAGGAGCTTGAGCTCTTCGCCTTCTCTCAGCGTGTAGGCCAAGGCTTGCCACTATGGCTACCTAAGGGTGCCGCCCTTCGCGACCGTTTGGAGGGATTCTTGCGCGGCGTTCAGCGCGAGTATGGCTATGAGCAGGTTATCACTCCTCATATCGGAAACAAGGAGCTTTACGTGACATCAGGCCACTACGCTAAGTATGGCAAGGATTCATTCCAGCCAATCCACACACCTGATGTAGATGAGGAGTTCTTGCTTAAGCCGATGAACTGCCCACACCACTGCGAGATCTACAAGTTCAAGCCTCGCTCATACAAAGATCTTCCGATCCGTATGGCTGAGTTTGGAAATGTATATCGTTATGAGCAGAGCGGCGAGCTACATGGTCTGACTCGTGTGAGAGGCTTTACCCAGGATGATGCACATATCTTCGTGCGCCCAGATCAGCTCCTTGAGGAGTTTAAGAGTGTAATTGATATAGTCTTGTATATTTTCCGCACCCTTAAGTTCGACGAGTATACGGCTCAGATCTCGCTGCGCGACAAGAGCAACACAGAGAAGTATATCGGATCGGACGAGAATTGGGATCGCGCTGAGCAGGCTATCATTACCGCCTCGGCCGAGAAGGGTCTCAACACCATCGTAGAGTATGGCGAGGCGGCATTCTATGGCCCTAAGCTTGACTTTATGGTTAAGGATGCTATCGGCCGTAAGTGGCAGCTAGGTACTATCCAGGTCGACTACAACCTACCCGAGCGTTTCGACCTAACATATAAGGGCGCTGATGATAAGCTACACCGTCCAATTATGATCCACCGCGCACCATTTGGCTCCATGGAGCGATTTGTGGCAGTACTTTTGGAGCATACCGGCGGCAAGTTCCCTCTATGGCTCACTCCAGATCAGGCCGTTGTTCTACCAATTTCGGAGAAGTATAACGACTATGCCAAAAAGGTAGCCAAGGCACTTAATCGCATGGATGTGCGCACACAGGTGGACGAGCGCAACGAGAAGATTGGCCGTAAGATCCGCGACAATGAGCTTAAGCGCATACCATTCCTACTAATCGTGGGCGAGAAGGAGCAGGAGCAGAATCTTGTATCGGTACGTGCCCAGGGGGATGGAGATAAGGGACAGATGGAGTATCGCGCCTTTGGTGAGATGGTTCATAATATCGTCCGCGAGGAGATGGAAGCCAACAAAATTAACAAAGATGACGAGGAGTAGTTTTTTTAATCTAAAAAAATTCATACCTTTGCACCATAATTATTTAACTAAACAATAGGAGGACAAAGCTATAGCAGCACCAAAACCATTTCAGCCAAGGCCATTCACACCTGGAGGCAACCGCCCGAACAACGGAGGTATGCGTGGTCGCCGTCTCCCAGAGAAGGAGAACCCACATCGCACCAACAACGAGATCACAGCCCCCGAGGTTAGAATCGTTGGTGATAATGTTGAGCAGCCACTAGTATTGAAAATTCGTGAGGCGATACGTATGGCCGATGAGATGGAGCTCGATCTAATCGAGATCTCGCCTAAGGCTGAGCCGCCTGTATGTAAGATTGCCGACTACTCTAAATTCCTATATCAGCAAAAGAAGAAGGCTAAGGAGTTGAAGGCCAACCAGACAAAGGTGGTAATCAAGGAGATACGTTTTGGCCCTCAGACCGATGACCACGACTATAACTTTAAGCTAAAGCACGCCGAGAACTTCCTTAAGGAGGGATCTAAGGTGAAAGCCTATGTGTTCTTCCGCGGTCGTTCGATCGTATTTAAGGAGCAGGGCGAGATCCTACTACTCCGCTTTGCAACCGACCTTGAGGAGTTTGCCAAAGTAGAGGTGATGCCTAAGCTGGAGGGCAAGAAGATGAATATGATTCTTGCACCAAAGGTTAAGAAGTAGATCCTTTGATAGATACAAACAGAGAGAGCCTAGTGAATAATCGCTAGGCTCTCTCCGTTGTCCTCTATTACAAGCACCCTACACGGTCATAATCTCCTTCTCCTTAGCCTCGATGGCGGCGTCGATCATCTTAGAGAACTTCTCCAAGAGCTTCTGCGAACGGCTCTCGCCATCCTTAGCCTCATCCTCGGCCATGCCATCTTTCTGAGCCTTCTTGAAAGACTCAACAGCCTCGCGTCGTGCGTTACGCAAGCTAATACGAGCGGTCTCACCCTCGCCCTTAACCTGCTTTACAAGCTCCTTGCGGCGCTCCTCGGTCATCGGAGGGAGTGAGAGACGTATCTGCTCACCATTATTAGATGGGGTGAGCCCAATGTTTGAGTCGATAATAGCCTTCTCCACAGGGCGGATCATAGCCTTATCCCATGGCTGGATAATGATTGTCTTAGCATCTGGAATAGTGACACTTGCCACGCCAGAGATTGGAGAGGATGAACCATAATAATCCACCATAACACCATTAAGAACATTTGTAGAGGCCTTACCAGCGCGGATGGCGAGCAGCTCCTCATCAAGATGGTCGACAGCCTTTTTCATGCGAGCTGACGCCTCATTAAGAATTGTATTTGTCATATCTTTTAGTTTTTGATTACCGTACCAATATTCTCACCCGATAGCACCTTCGATAGGTTGCCGACTGTATCCATATCAAAGACGACGATCTGCATGCCATTCTCCTTGCAGAGGGTAAAGGCTGTAAGATCCATAATCTTAAGGCCGCGCTCATAGAGCTCATCGAATGTAACCTCATCAAATTTTGTAGCCGTGGGGTCTTTCTCCGGGTCGGCAGTATATACGCCATCTACTCTGGTACCCTTCATAACCGCCTCGCACTCAAGCTCCAGACCACGCAGGGCAGCAGCCGTGTCGGTTGAGAAGTAGGGATTTGATGTGCCTCCAGCAACGATCACAACCTCACCAGCGGCCATCAACTCGCGACCGCGCGATGGTGTGTAAAACTCACCGATAGGCTCCATGCGCACCGATGTTAGCACGCGTGCAGCAACACCCTCGCTAAGGAGAGCCGACTGAAGCGCTAGTGAGTTAATCACCGTTGCAAGCATACCCATCTGATCGCCCTTAACGCGGTCAAAACCACGCTTAGCACCGCTCAACCCGCGGAAAATATTTCCACCACCGATAACGATGGCGATCTTAACACCAGCCTCAACCATCTCATGGATCTGCTCAACATAGGCCTGAAGGCGCTCAGTATTTATGCTCTGACCATCTCCCTGTAGCGACTCGCCGCTTAGCTTAAGGAGTACTTTATTATACTTCATAATTAGATATCTTATATTTTGAGAGCGAAGATAACGATTTTTTCGGGAAAAACCGAACATTTTTTCTATCTTTGTTATCTATTATGGATAGCGACAAGAAAATACTTGCTTCAGTAAACTCACCGGAGGAGCTAAGGGCTCTCTCTGATAGTGAGTTAAAACTATACACACAACAGATCAGAAGCTACATTATAGAGGAGTGCGCCACCAACCCCGGCCACCTATCATCCTCGCTTGGCGTGGTGGAGCTTACCGTGGCTCTACACCGCGCTTTCGATACGCCAAAAGATAAACTTATCTGGGATGTTGGCCATCAATGCTACCCACACAAGATAATCACCGGGCGGCGGGATCTATTCCCCCAAAAACGCACGCTGGGTGGCATAAGCGGCTTTCCAAAGCGCAGCGAGAGCGAGTATGATCCCTTTGGTGGAGGTCACGCTTCGGTCTCTATATCGGCAGCATTCGGAATGGCTAAAGCGGCAGAATTGCGCGGCGAGAAGGAGCATGTTGTGGCAGTTATCGGCGATGGCTCAATGACTGGCGGGCTAGCCTTTGAAGGGCTCAACAACGCCGGCGAGAGCAAAAACAGCGATCTACTGGTGATTCTCAACGACAACCACATGTCGATCGACAAATCAACCGGAGCACTAAGCCGATATCTTCTGCATATATCGACATCTGCGCGATATAATAAGATAAAGAATAAAATTTGGGTATGGCTAGCTCACACCCCAAAGCTACTGAGTCTACTGAGGATGGTAGGCAACAGCATCAAGCAGGGGCTACTAAAGAAGAGCAACCTCTTTGAGAGCCTCAACTTCAGATACTTTGGCCCCGTTGATGGCCACGATATCAAGCAGCTTGAGCGCACTCTTTGCGCACTAAAAAATATCCCTGGAGCCAAGCTACTGCATGTGATCACAGTAAAGGGCAAAGGCTATGAGCCAGCCGAAAATAAGACCGAGTGGCACGCACCAGGGCAGTTCAACCCCGCTACCGGCGAGCGAATAGCAGCAGCAAAGAGCGCCGACAAATACCAAGATGTATTTGGACAAACACTACTAGAGCTAGCCCAGATGGATGATCGCGTGGTAGGCATCACCCCAGCTATGGTTAGCGGCAGCTCGATGAATATACTCCAAGAGGTGCTACCCCACCGCTGCTTCGATGTGGGTATTGCCGAGGGGCATGCGGTGACCTTTGCCGCAGGATTGGCCGCCGCGGGCATGGTGCCATTCTGCGCCATATACTCTTCGTTTGCCCAACGTGCCTATGACAACATCATCCACGATGTCGCCACGCAGAGACTCCCGGTTGTGCTCTGTCTAGACCGTGCCGGATTGGTCGGAGAGGATGGTTCCACACACCATGGCGTGGCCGATTTGGTCTCACTAAGCGCCATTCCTAATCTTGTGGTTATCGCTCCGCGCAATGAGATTGAGCTACGCCAAGCTATGTTCACAGCGCTAAACTCGAGCAAAGCGTTTATTATACGCTACCCGCGAGGCGCCGGGTCAGGAACATCATGGCGCAATGAGCCATTCAAAGCGCTACCTATTGGGCGAGGAGAGAAGCTGCGCACGGGAGCTAACATCGCCATTGTAACCATTGGCACCACAGCAGATCTAATCCCAGAGGTGACAACAAGAGTAGAGTCCGAGATGGGCTTTACCCCCGCTCACTACGACCTGCGCTACGCCTCGCCACTAGATAGAGAGATGATTCTAGCGATCGCCTCCGAGTTTGACAAAATCATCACCATAGAGGATGGGCTAATCCGTGGTGGCGTGGGCGAGAGCCTCGCAGCCCTACTCTCGAGAGAGGGTGTGAGTGCGCATGTAAAGCAGCTAGGCATACCTAACGATCGCTTTATCGACCACGGTACACCTGCCGAGCTGCGTGATATATGTGGATTTGGAGTCGACGGGATTGTTGCCGCCATCAGAGAGATTCTCTAACCATAATAGCGATCGCCGAAGATCGCCGATCCAACCCTTACAGATGTTGAACCACACTCCTGCGCCAGCAGATAGTCATGCGACATACCCATCGAGACGCGATCGAACGACTCTCCGAAACGATCCTTGAGCTGAGTGTGATAGCCCTTTAGACGATTAAAATCAGCACGCACAACATCCTCATTATTAGTGTTAGAGGCGATACCCATAACACCTCGCAGGCGGATATTTTGCAGCTCATCAAAGAGACCCGATTCAATATCTGTGAGTAACGATGAAAACTCCCATCCACTCTTACTCTCCTCACCCGAGATATCTATCTCCAAGAGACAATCGACAACGATTCCGAGTTTTGCGGCCTCTTTATTTATAGCTCGTGCCAAACGAGCGGAGTTTAGCGACTCGATAATTGCCACAAAGGGCAGAATCATCTTAATCTTATTGCTCTGCAGGTGGCCAATCATATGCCACTCGATATCTTTAGGCAGCAGCTCCCACTTTGCACGAAGCTCCTGTGGGCGCGACTCACCAAAGTGGCGCTCGCCACAAGCATAAGCCTCTGCTATAGCCTCAACAGGGTTTGTCTTTGAGACAGCCACCAACTCCACACCTTTGCGCAAATTTGCACGAATCCCCTCTATTCTCTCTTTAATTGCCATTTATTGTCCGTTTATTCGCTGTAAAAATAGTGAATAAATTTCAAAGAAACAAAATCACAACAATTCACTATAAAAAACGATTTATTCACTGGAAAGAGTCGCTTGGCTGACATTTTTTTTGTACGTTTGTAAAGTTAACAACGAATATCATGGGTAAAATCAAAGGAGAGATCATTGTAGATAGAGAGCGCTGCAAAGGTTGCGGAGTCTGCCTAACGGCCTGCCCTCTCAATATCTTAGAGCTGTCTCACGATGTGAACAGCAAAGGCTACCAGGTGGCTCAAATGGCAAAACCCGACGAGTGCACAGGCTGTGCTTCGTGCGCCATAATCTGCCCCGACAGCTGCATCAGAGTCTATCGCCAAAAATTGTAATGGGTATGGAGAAAAAAGAGATAAAACTAATGAAGGGCAACGAGGTGATCGCCCACGCCGCCATACGCTACGGCTGCGATGGATACTTCGGCTACCCTATCACACCACAATCTGAGGTGCTCGAGACCCTAATGGAGCTACGTCCATGGGAGACAACTGGCATGTGCGTATTGCAGGCCGAGAGCGAGACCGCCTCTATTAATATGGTATATGGTGCAGCAGCAAGCGGCAAACGAATCATAACATCATCCTCAAGCCCCGGCATCAGCCTTATGGCCGAGGGACTTAGCTACCTCGCCGGTGCAGAGCTGCCATGCGTGGTTGTCAACTGCCAGCGCGGAGGCCCAGGCCTTGGCACTATTCAACCCTCACAGGGCGACTATATGCAGGCCTGCAAGGGTGGAGCTCATGGCGATTTCCACATGATTGTCCTAGCGCCAAACTCCGTCCAGGAGATGCACGACCATGTGGCCAAGGCGATGGATCTAGCATTTAAATATCGTAATCCAGCAATGATCCTGGCCGATGGTGTTATTGGCCAAATGATGGAGAAGGTGACCCTTGCCCCACAGCGCCCACGCCGCACAGCCGATCAGATCAAGGCCGAGAGCGGCTCATGGTCGGTGTGTGGAAATGAGGGGCGCGAGTCGAATATTGTAACCTCGCTGGCACTCGAAGCGCCCGATATGGAGAGGGTAAACCAGAAGCTAACTCGCAAATATGAGGCGATGCAGAGCGAGGTTGAGTGGGAGGAGATTCTATGTGAGGATGCTGAATATCTAATAGTAGCCTTCGGTTCGTCGGCACGTATTGCGGCAGCTACAGTAGAGCTGGCCCGCGAAGATGGTCACAAAGTTGGACTTTTGCGCCCAATCACCCTATACCCCTACCCCTACAAGGCGATCAGAAACATTGCCGAGCGAGGCATAAAGGGGATACTCGTCCCAGAGCTAAACTGCGGCCAGATGATCGAAGATGTTCGCCTAGCGGTTGGAGATCTAACACCAGTGAGCCACTATGGTCGCCAGGGCGGCATGATATTTAGCCCGGATGAGATATACGGCATCTTCAAAGAGCGCTATTTAAACGAAAAATAAGATTATGTCTACAGATAAAACATTAGTATACACCACCGCCAGGCTGATAACCGACAAGCCGATGCACTACTGCCCGGGATGCAGCCATGGCACTATACACAAGCTTGTGGCTGAGGTGATCGACGAGATGGGTATCGCGGGCAAGGCTATTGGAGTATCGCCCGTTGGGTGCTCGGTATTTGCCTACCACTATATAAATCTAGATTGGATCCAATCGGCACACGGTCGCGCCTGCGCTGTAGCCACCGGCACGGCACGCGTGAACCCCGACAAAATCGTCTTTACATATCAAGGTGATGGCGATTTGGCGGCCATTGGCATAGGCGAGAGCATACATGCCGCTGCACGAGGTGAGAACATCGTTGTAATATATGTAAACAACGCTATATACGGCATGACTGGCGGACAGATGGCACCAACCACGCCGCTAGGCATGCGCACATCTACAACCCCGACAGGGCGCGATGCAGCGCTTAATGGCTACCCATTCAAAGTGTCGGATATGTTTGCCCACCTTGATGGCGCAACTTACCTCTCGCGCCAAAGTGTTCACACCCCCGCGGCTGTGCGCAAGTGCAAGAAGGCGATACGCAAAGCTTTTGAAAATGCAGCGGCCAAGAATGGCTTCTCAATGGTGGAGATTGTATCGACGTGTGCCAGCGGCTGGAAAATGAGCCCCGTGGCGGCAAACCAGTGGCTAAACGACTCGCTTCTGCCACTTTACCCAACAGGGGATATCAAGGAGAGTAAATTGCTTTAAAACCAGGAAAACATGAGAGAGAGAGTTATTATAGCAGGCTTCGGAGGGCAGGGTGTCCTCTCGATGGGAAAGATACTCGCCTATTCTGGCGTGAAGCAGGGTTTTGAGGTGACATGGATGCCATCCTATGGCCCCGAGATGCGAGGTGGAACGGCAAACGTCACTGTGATTCTATCCGATAGGGCGATCTCCTCGCCAGTGCTGCACGAGTTCGACACGGCGATCATCCTCAACCAGCAGTCGATGGATAAATTCGAGCAGCAGGTGCGTCCAGGTGGCACACTTATATATGACACCAACGGAATACTACATACCCCCACGCGCAAGGACATCAACATCTACGCAATAGAGGCGACTGCCGAGTGCGCCAAAATGGGTAATTCCAAGCTCTTTAACACCCTAATTCTGGGTGGATATCTAAAGGCTCAACCAGTTGTTGAGATGGAGTTTGTAATGGAGGGTCTTAAGAGCTCTCTACCCGAAAGAGCATGGAAACTGCTCCCCATGAATGAGCAGGCAATCCTGCGTGGCGGCGAGATTATATCAGCCATACAGAGCCTATAAATCCTCTAAAAGAGAGCCAAATCAACCTACACGCCCACAATTAGGGCGTGTTTTTTTTGTCTATAGAGAGGAGGTTTTATCAAATAATTGAACCCACAAGAGCTTATCTCACCTTAAAACTCTCACACGAACCATCCTCATACAGGACAACAACAGCCGTTGCGCGCGCCCCATCACGCGAGCGAGAGGAGAGGGCCGAGTGTAAATTAGCACCCGAAGATGGCTCTTGCTCCTGCCTCATCGACTTCTCCCACGAAGGTATATACTCACCATCTGTCGATGTGGGGCTCGCCTCTTTCGCAGCCTCAATCCCAGAGGTCGCCTCACTATCCAACGATAAGATTGGCGGCTGCTCCTCGGGAGATGAATTTTGGAGCGGAGAAAAATCTGCCCCCAAAATATCGAACTCAGCAGAGCCAGCCTCTACCTCCAGCTCATCATCGCGATAGATCTCTCCTTTATCAAGCAAGAGCCAATCGGGATTAATTTTCGGGAAGCGCGTGAGGATTTTCTGTAACAATTCAAAGCCAGGTTTGTTGCGACCAGCGAGCAAATGAGAGACTCCAGAGGGACGGATCTCCAAAATCTCAGCGAAGCGAGATGAAGTCAAACCCTCGGATTTCATCAGATATCTAATTTTTTCCTTCATAATTTGCAATTTTTACAAATATAAACATTTTTCTTTTGTAAAGCAAGTGAAATTCAACTTTGTAATGTTAATGGAGTTGTTAATATCTTTTACATTTGTTAATATTGTTGTTAAGTTAAATATAACCCATGTATTTATATAATCAAATTGATTATGCGCTGATAGCCATCTATTTGATTATCTGGCTAATTATATACAAATATGTCACCATAGACAGCACAAGGAGTGACTCTTGATTGCGGGCTGCCATAACATTAGTCTATTACATTATATAAACTTGGTAAACTACTGGTTTTTAAATGGATTCAGTTTCAATATAAATTATTTAACCCTCTAATTCCACCCTTGCTTGCGGCTTTTATTGCTGATCTTTGATTGTTTTCTGTTGTAACAAAATCCACCTTGTGTGTATTTCAATTACCACATTTGTGATCATTGTAGGTGGTTACATTTGTATCCTGGTACACATATGTAATGCTTTGGCTTTGTTTGATTGGAAAAATTAACAAAATCTAAATTTTATCAATATCTGCTCATGTTGTAAAGTTTTATGCAAAAATTTAGACTCCATTATGTTAAATATAAAATATCAGGCGAGCAGGTCATTACCCTACTCGCCTGATATTAAGTTATTTATTGTATGATTAAGCTCTATTTAATAGCTATTTCATTTGCAATCTCAGCAAACTCATCTGGAGAAAAACACACCCTTTCTCGCTTAAAATCGACATCTTCCTCGCTATCTATAGGAATCAGATGGATGTGTGCGTGCGGAACCTCCAATCCGATCACCACTACCGCCACCCTGCTGCACTCTATTTTACTCTCAATCGAGCAAGCTACCCTCTTTGCAAAGATGATCAGCCCCTGAAGGGCCTCATCTTCGAGGTTGAAAATGTAATCCTCCTCGATCTTTGGGATCACCAAAGTGTGCCCCTTTTTAAGTGGATTAATATCGAGGAAGGCGAAGTAGTTCTCATCCTCGGCCACCTTATAACATGGGATCTCCCCCGCTGCTATTCTTGAAAAAATTGTCGCCATAATATATATTGATTTTAATGTTAAACGCCATCTGTCGCAACTGACTTTTCAGTTTGTCGTCATAGATCAAAGTTAAATAAAAATCCATCCATTGCAAAAATATTCGCTGAAGAATTATCTCATCGCGCTAACTACACCTCAAAAATTCAAGATTTAGGAGACTTGCCACAAGTTCAAAAGATGAACATATAAAATATTGAAGCACGATCATTCTCATCACCACCTTATCGATCAAAAGATGGCCGGCGCCCATCGTCCGACATCTTATTATCAGACATCATAAAACATGGTCAATCTATATTATTTGCAGTAATAGAACATCTAAGTAGGGTAAAATAATTATTGGTGTGTTTTTAAGAGTGCTATTGGAGATGAGATTTTTTGCTATTGAATTGAAAATATAGTTATTCTATATTGAAATTTAATAGTGAAAAATATCGCTCCAAGAGTGCTTTTAAAAATATGGCAATAATTGTTTTACCCTACTTATAGTGGTTCTATATTGAAATTTAATAGTGAAAAATATCGCTCCAAGAGTGCTTTTAAAAATATAGCAATAATTGTTTTACACTACTTACTACTTGCCGAATTGAGATAATAGGCATGAGCACGATATTCCAGAGCATTTATTCACGACGGGGATTTTATGCGATTCTCAGAGGGATAATATTTCACCTCCACTACACATGATTTTTGTCAACCTGAAAAATTATTCTATCTTTGTATGGAAAACACACCTATGTAATACATAGTGAGACAAATATTAATCAACACACTAAAACCATGAGACAAAACCTTAAATTAAAACTCATGACTGCGGCGCTTCTTGTCGTAGCAACGAGCTCGGCAGCCGAAGCGGAGCGCTGGCGAAACCCAACAATCTACTCGATTGGCGAGCTGGAGGCGCACACCGAGTTCACCTCCTATCTAAATCGAACCGATGCCCTGCAACCACTCAATATCGAGAATCCATGGCACTCGGAGTTCTACCTCTCGCTCAATGGCGAGTGGGATTTCAACTGGTATGGATCGGTTGATGCCGTGCCAGAGGATTGGGCTGCTGTAGAGAGCAGCGTTAAAAAGTGGGCAAAAATGCCCGTGCCGGGAGCTTGGCAGAGCAACGGCTTCGACCAGCTCTACTACAACAACACGAAGATTGGCTTTATATATGATGGTATAGCCGACTCTATCAGCGAGCCATTCAAGCCCGAGAATATCGAAAAATCTAAGGCCACAGGCTTTATTCCGGATGGGGAGCAGAGCGTGGGTATATACCGCAAGGTGGTCGACATACCGGCAGATAGGCTCACCGAGAGTGTAATACTACGTATCGGCTCGGTGGAGGCCGCCGTGGAGGTATATGTGAATGGCCAGGAGGTTGGCTACAGCCAGGATAGCTTCCTGCCTGCCGAGTTTGACATAGCAGGTTATCTTAAGGCGGGCGAGAACACCATTGCCCTCAAGGTCTATCGCTGGAGCGATGGCAGCTATATGGAGGTGCAGGATATGATCCGCTGGTCGGGAATCTACCGCGATGTCTTGCTTAAGTTTAAGCCAACACTTAGCGTGCGCGACATTCAATTTGTGGGCACACCCGACAAGAGTCTAAAGAGCGTGGAGGCTATCTACAAGGTGGAGATCAGCAACAGCGCCGCAGCAAAGAGCAAGGGTGGCAAGATCGACTTTGAGCTCCTTGAAGAGGGATCTACCACCCCGGTCAAGAGCTGGTCGCAGCCCCTAGGTCAGATCGGCGGCAAGGATCAGATCACACTCAACGGTACGCTATGTCTAGAGGGTATGAAGCTATGGAGCCCCGACAGACCAAACCTCTACACCCTAATTGCAACCCTTAGCGACAAGGGCGGCAATGTTTGCGAGGTGGTGCGCAGCGACTGCGGCTTCCGCCGCTTTGAGCATATCGAGGGCAACTACTTCCTCAATGGTCAGCGCTTCTTTATTAAGGGTGTAAATCGCCACGATTGCCACCCCGTTTATGGTCACTATGTGCCTTACGAGTGCATGATCCGCGACGCAGAGCTAATGAAGCAGAACAACATCAACACCGTGCGCACCTCGCACTACCCCAACGACGAGCGTTGGTACTACATCTGCAACCGCTATGGCATTGCGATGATCGACGAGGCGAATGTCGAGTGCCACGACTTTGAGGATGTGCCCGACAGCCGCCCCGAGTGGATCCCTGCCGCCGTTGATCGCGTGGAGAATATGGTGCGCCGCGATATAAATAACCCTGCAATCCTTATCTGGTCGCTAGGTAATGAGCAGGGCTGGGGATGGAGCGAGGCCTTCGATCAGCAGTATGACAGAGCCAAGGAGCTTGACCCAAGCCGCTATGTGATGTGCGACAGAGGCAGCCGCCTAAACAACCGCGGCGAGAGTCCAAACGAGCTAAACAGCGAGAAGCCAGATGCTATCACTCCTATGTATCGCTCAAGAACATATATCCCAAAATATCTAGAGAACCGCGAGAAGAACGGCGAGCGCCGCCCATTCTTTATGTGCGAATATAGCCACGCCATGGGCAACTCGGTTGGTGCACTAAAGGAGAAATGGGAGCTATTCTATGCCAACGAGCAGAATGGTGTAAATGGCGGCTGCGTATGGGATTGGGTCGACCAGGGCGTAGAGGCCTATGACGAGAAGGGCAGATTGTACTATCAGTATGGCGGCGACTGGGGTGATAAGATCTCAAACAAGAACTTCTGCCTCAATGGCCTTATCCTCTCTGATCGCGTATCTACCCCAAAACTTTTAGAGGTAAAGAAGTGTTATGAGCCATTTATTGTAGAGGCCATCTCTCTTGACGAGGGTTTATTCAGCGTAAAGAACCGCCTAAACCAGAGCTCGCTCTGCGGCTTCGATGCCGCCTGGGAGCTGATGGAGAATGGCCAGGTTATCCGCAGCGGCAAAATCGCGCCACTTAAGGCTGCACCTCAGCAGAGCGTGCGCTTTAGCGTGCCTTATGATTTGAGCAAGATGTGCGAGAAGAAGGAGTACTTCCTGCGCCTGAGCTTCTCGCTAAAGGAGGATGCTATGTGGGCTAAGAGCGGGCACGAGATAACCTTCTCGGAGTTTAAGCTTAAGGGCAAATATAGCTACGACTATCGCCCATCGGAGATAGCTCCAAAGCTGACAGAGAGCGGCGATAGGATCACCGTATCGACAACAAACCACATCGCCCTCGGCTTCGACAAGGCTAGCGGAGCACTTATATCGCTAAAGGTAAAGGATAGGGAGCTGATGGCCGAGAGCCCACGCGACAGACTCTTCGACAACACCCAGGCATGGATCGACAACCTACGCCGCTGTACTACGGAGGCTATACTTATGCCTCGCTATCGCTCGCTCGATCTAGAGCATATCACTCGCGAGGGTGATGCTAAGATTAAAATCACAAAGGGCAAAACTGCCGTTACGATCACCATCGAGAATCTCTATATGAGCCCCAAAAAGGCGGGCTACAGAGAGACTCAGAGCTGGCAGATCGACGGCCTAGGACAGATCGCCATGAGCGTAAAGGTTAGCCCCGAGGGCGAGCTTAAGGATGAGGATTGGATCCCACGCATTGGCCTTCGCATCCCCCTTCAGCCATCTGTTAGCAACGTATCATACTATGGCCTTGGCCCACACGACTGCGAGATCGACCGCGACTATGGCGCCTGGATGGGTGTGTTCCACTCTAGTGTGATGGATAACTTTATCCCCTATCCAAACCCACAGAACCATGGCGACAGGCGCGAGGTGCGCTGGATGAGCCTTAGCGATAATATGGGCTATGGCCTTAAGATTATCGCACCAGAGCCTCTTGTAATGAGCGCCATGCCATACACCCAGGATGAGCTAGAGGCAGCTAAACACACCTCGGATCTACCCTGCCGGCCAACCGCCACCGAGCTGCGCATAGCAGCCAAGACAACCGGCATCGGCAACGGCGCCTGCGGCCCTATCACCGACAAGGAGTTCCAATGCAAGGCCGAGGAGACTACCTACAGCTTCTACATCGTGCCATTTGCGATGTAATCGCCCAGCAAAAGATAAACCGAAAAGAGGTTGCCAGCATATTCGCCGGCAACCTCTTCTTATACATACACCTCAAAACGAGGTGATTGGGTTAGTTGTTATAGTCACCAACTAACCTTATTGGCATTGTTAACAGATATAGCAGGATCATCAGAGGAGCTGCTACTATCGTGAACATACTCAGTCCCATTTAAGTAAATGGTACTGAATGTATACGATTGACCACTCACGTTTAGTGTCTTGTCACCAGTAAGATACTCCGCATTACTATCGTATAGATATAGTTTTTTATCCTCAGTATAAGAGCCATTATCATCCGAGAACGCTCCTGTGCCTAAGTATGTTAGCTTAGTATCTGAATTTTCTTCTCCGAGATAAATATTGTCTATGTTGTTACAATTGTAGAATGCGTAGTCGCCAATGTAAGTTATCTCGTTAAGCGATAATTGTGGATAATTAATATCCTCGCTGCTACCATATAAATTCACACAATCTTTAAATGCTGAATCTTCTATGGATACACATTGCTCTAATCCGAGGACACTCTGCAGATTTGTGCAATTTTTAAACGCACTTTCGCCAATGTTATAATAATAAGAAGTATATATTTTTACATATTTTATACTTGTACAATCTTCAAACGCTGAATCTCCAATTTTGGAGAATGATGAATCCCAAAAATATAGTTCATCAAATGTATCAATACCTTTTAATGCATTATCTGGAATATCAAGATAAAAACCATTAAACCATAAATCTACATTTTTTCTATTTTGATTCTTTAGGAGAGTCCTTAATCCTGCAAAATCATCGTATGTGAGTGGTTCTGATGTAGATAGATCAGGATATACAGAAGAATAATCAAATGATAAACTTATTGTCGAGACCTGTATTGTATTGTCAAATGTAATAGAATTTAACTCATCTAAAGTAGTACTTAGGCGTGTTAACTCAGAGAACTCGTCAAGGTTAATAGACCCCGAGTAAACCGTATTGCGCTCAAAGAAACCACTATACTCCGAGGCCGAGAACTCATAATCTCCATAGTCGCTTGATGTAAGAATAATGGGAGCATTTTTTTCTGTCGTAGGAAGCAATGCTATTGTTAAAACATTATTTGTTGCATTAATATCTGGAATACCAAATTCGAGTACTGAAGTGGTCGATAATACTTCTGTTATTTCACCCGTTGTTATATCTATATTTGCTGAAGTAACAAATAGGTCATCACCCGTAGAGGTAGATAATTGTATGTATCCTATATCACCTGAACTATTTGTCGGAAGATCTCCCTCAAAAGTAATTTGCAAGAAACTCATCGCTTGATTAAGGGTTGCATTAGGGATATTGGTTGTAGTTGCATCCTCAATAACACCAACTAGAAGTCCCATATTATTGATATTTGTTGTAGAGTTTGTAGAGGCATATATACTATAGCCATTGCCATAGACAACTGTAACAGCAGCGTTAGCTGTCTCTACCGATTCATTTAAACCAAGAGGATCATATATCGCATATAAATCAGTAGTTCCACTCCATGAATCGATAGTTCCTGTAAAAGTAGCCGAACTACTATTTGACGTAGAACTTGTTGTGAATGTCGATCCCCACGATGATGTTGAGTTATAGACCCTCAGATAATCGCCGTAGCTCCAAGAGAAAGCATAGTCATTATCGCCCTCGGTATATACAGCACGAGTAAACGCACCAGCAGAGGCGTTTATGGAGATCTCGATGGGTTCTCCGACTGTAGTTGTTGGCTCTTGCACCTCTTCCGAGCACGAGAATAAGCAAACAGCTGACACACTGATAAATAGATATGTAATAAGATTCTTCATTTGTTATATAAATTAAGTTATCCTGCCCCAAGGATGGTGATTAACTTATGGCACAAAAAAACGTGGGACAATACCTTTATCTGCTTTCTGAGGTCTTAGGATACCGTGCCGCAAAATAAATGAGTAAAGCCCACGAAACATGGGCTGCAACATGCAGACCATTCCGTGAGCGTCTACGCTTTTACTCTTTGCGGCTTCGAGAAATTTCCTAAGTTTCAGAAAAGCAAGAATAAAGCTAACGCTTTTATGTGTTATAGCTAATCTCTGGATAGGCCAGAGAAGCTATCTATAATTTCATAACTCTTTTTTTTATTTTACCATAGGCAATCGGATTTGGGATTATATATTTATATCTCTTTGCAAAAGTAACGTGTGTCGCCCTGAGAATCTCTCCCAAGGCGACACACGAATAGACTACACTAGCTCAAGCTCAACCTTGATCTTCTCGATCTTGGCCTCTAGCTCGGCATAGGTGGCGTCGAACTCCTCGACCGAGGCTAGCGGTGCTTTCACTCCGAAGTAGAACTTGATCTTAGGCTCGGTACCCGATGGGCGAACCGATACGATGGTGCCATCCTCAGTAAACCACTGAAGCACATTTGATGAATCCTCGTCGATCTTAGTGATCTCGCCAGTAACCATATTCTTGCTCTCGCTAGCGAGGAAGTCATTCACCTTAACAACCATTGAGCCATTGATGCTCTTAGGTGGATTCTGGCGATAATCAACCATCATCTGCTGGATAAGCTCGGCGCCCTCCTTGCCCTTGCGCACTACAGATACAAGACCCTCAAGGAAGAGGCCATACTTAACATATAGCTGCTGCAACCACTCATAAAGGGTGATGCCCATAGTCTCCTTAGCCCAAGCGGCAGCCTCGGCAGCTAGCGCACAAGCCGACACAGCATCCTTATCACGAACGCTATCGCCAGCCAGGAAGCCGAAGCTCTCCTCGCCGCCACCAATATATTGGCTCACGCCCTCTCTCTCGCGGATGATACGTGCGATATATTTAAAGCCTGTTAGACAGTCATAACACTTAACACCGAAGTTATCAGCCACGGCATTAGCCATAAGCGATGTGACGATGGTCTTAACGACAAACTGGTTGCCGTCGATCTTGCCAAGCTCCGCCCAACGAGTAAGCATATAGCTAAGAATAAGAACCAGAGTCTGATTACCATTCAAAAGCACATACTCACCGCTCTGTGTACGAAGGGCAACACCCACGCGGTCGGCATCTGGGTCGGTTGCTAGGATAAGCTCGGCGCCCTCCTTAGCAGCTAGGTCAATGGCCATGCTCATAGTCTTGCGCTCCTCGGGATTTGGCGAGGCTACCGTTGGGAAGTTGCCATCAACTACCGCCTGCTCGGGAACAAGCATTACATTCTTGAAACCATAGCGCTTAAGAGCCATTGGCACAAGCTCCACACCCGAACCGTGGATTGGGGTGTAGATGATCTTCATGTCGCTATGCGCCTTTACGCACTCAGGCGAAAGAGATAGTCCCTCGATCATGTCGATATAGACCTCATCAAACTTCTTATCAAGGATGGTGATATTCTCGCTATTCTTGCCCGTAAGGATCATATCAACAGAGGTGATCTTGCCAACCTCGGCGATGATATTCTTATCGTGTGGCTCGGTAACCTGCGCGCCATCACTCCAGTAAGCCTTGTAGCCATTGTACTCCTTAGGGTTGTGCGAGGCGGTAACCACTACACCCGAATTACACCCTAGCTCGCGGATGGCGAAGCTAAGCTCTGGAGTTGGACGAAGGGCATCGAAAAGATAGACCTTAAAACCGTTAGAGGCAAAGATGTCGGCAGTCTGCTCAGCGTATAGACGCGAGTTGTTTCTGCTGTCGTGCGCCACCGCTACACTGATCTCGCCCTCGAAGTTTGCCTTAAGGTAGTTTGCCATACCCTGGGTGGCTGCACCTACAGTATATATGTTCATGCGATTAGTACCCACGCCCATAATGCCGCGCAAGCCACCTGTACCGAACTCAAGATCTCTGTAAAAGCTCTCCACAAGCTCCTTCATATCACTCTCCATCAATCTTTTAACCTCCGCCTTAGTCTGCTCATCGTATGCTCCATCAAGCCATGTCTGCGCCTTGGCGAGTACTGATTTCTCTAATTCTGTGCTCATTGTCTTTATAAGTTTTAACTATATTAATGTTCTCTCCTAACGAAAATTTCTATCGGCAAAAGTACTATTTTTTTCTGGATATTCAATATCAATGAGTTAAAAAAATAGCGCCAAAATGGCGCCTATCTATCCATAACAAAAAAAAGAAAAAAACCAATAGGGGATATATTTTTTTTTCGAAAATTTATCTATCATCTTTGTGTTGTCAAAAGGTGCAAGTATCTTTAGATTTTGGGTCGAGCCAATTTTTTCTGGCTAATTTCTCCTAAATTTTAAAAGTCTCCTGCATATCTTGAGGAGCAACTTTTTTCGCTAGCTATGCAATATGTGGAGCTAGCGGGGATTATCTGCCCTAATTGAAAACAACTTTTTGATACAAAAATATAGCACAATTTAACAAAACCAATACAGCCTAGGTGATATGTTGCAAAGCAATCATACATATAAACAGACATGGAAGGTGTGTCTCGACCAGATCAAAGCAAAGACCTCTCACGAGGAGTTTGCCCAGTGGTTCGCGCCTATCGTGCCACTTGAGTATGATGGCAGCACCCTGCGCCTAGGCGTTCCCGACCGCAGCTATGTGCAGCAGATCGAGAAGAGCTACATCTCTATCCTGCGACCACTCATCTCCGAGATGTTTGGAAAGCAGACCAAGCTATTTTATGCTGTGCCAAAGCTCGTCGAGCCCGAGGTGCAGACCAACGCAACAACACCTCAGCCATTCAACGCACAGAGCAGCACCGCAAATATAAAAAATCCTTTCGTCATTCCTGGCATTAGGCGTATAAATATTGACCCAAATCTAAACCCTGGATATACATTTGACAACTTCGTGGAGGGTGATTGCAATCGCCTGTCACGCTCGGCGGGTATGGCTGTAGCTGCAAACCCTGGCAACAACCCATTCAATCCACTATATATATATGGTGATTCGGGTCTAGGAAAGACACATATCGTCCAAGCGGTGGGTCATCAATGTCGTCAGATAAACCCTGAGCTTCAGGTGCTATATGTCTCGATGAATAAATTCCAGGCACAGTTTCAAACAGCATTTAAAAATGGTGAGATACCAGATTTTATCCACTTCTATCAAACTATCGACGTTCTAATCATCGACGATATTCAGGAGCTAACGGGGAAAACTGGCACACAAAATGCCTTTTTCAATATTTTCAACCACCTACAACTATCTGGCAAGCAGATAATTCTCACCTCGGACAAGCCGCCCGTGGAGCTAAAAGATATTGAGCAGAGACTTCTCACTCGCTTTAAGTGGGGATTTGCCACACAGCTCAACCTGCCAGACTACCAAACCAAACTTAAAATCATCCGCGCTAAGTCTAAAAAGCTCAACGTCACCCTCTCTGAGGATGTGGTAGAGTATCTGGCCAACAATATTGTAGCCAATGTGCGTGAGATTGAGGGTGCTCTATCATCGCTTATTGCCAACGCCTCATTCCTTAACCGCAGGATCAACATCTCGCTTGCTCGTGACATCTTAAAAGTCTATGTCAAGCTACACCAGCGCGAGGTTACCATGGATCGTATCATCGAGGTTATATGCGACTACTTCAAGATCGAAAAGGAGCGCCTCATATCATCGACAAGAATGCGCGAGGTGGCGCAAGCTCGCCAGATAGCGATGTATCTTGCCAAGCAGCACCTCAAAGTACCTCTATCGACAATAGGTCTAGCGGTGGGCAAGCGCAACCACGCCACCGTACTCCACGCCTGCAAAGCGGTAGTTAATTTAATAGACACTGATCGTCAGTTCCGCGACCAGCTTATCGAAATCGAGCGCATCGTCCTCTCGTAATCTCCATCCATATTGCTATGGATCAACCCAAAATAGAGCGCCTGCTAAGGCTAATGAAGCTACTCACGGCCAACACTACCTATAGTGTTGACCAGCTAGCCGAGCGCCTAAGCATGTCGCGCAGAACAATCTATAGATATGTAGAGACCTTTCGCGAGGCGGGCTTTGTAGTGAAGAAGCAGGGCGACTGCATACGGCTAGATCGCACCTCACCCCACTTCAAAGAGATCTCGCAACTAGTGCACTTTACCGAAGAGGAGGCGGTTATTCTAAAACGCTCAATCGAAAACATCGACAATACGAACCTGCTCAAAGAGAATCTAAAACGCAAACTATACACCCTATATGAGGGCCTGCCGCTGGCTCAGAGTGTCGTCAGGGGCAAACACGGCGCAAATGTAAATCGCCTTATTGAGGCGATCGAATCTGGGCGCTCCGTGATCCTGCGCGGCTACCAGTCGGCCAACAGCAGCGTGGTGCGCGATCGCTATCTTGAACCATTTGCCTTTACCACGGGATATGTGCAGGTGTGGTGCTATGATAGAGAAGATGGCCAAAATAAACTCTTCAAAAGCGCACGAATAGAGTCGGTAGAGCTAGCCGACGAGTGGCGACACCGCCAGCTGCACAAGAAAGGCTTTATCGACATCTTCAGGATGACCAGCGGCAAACGAACCAAAATAAGCCTGGAGCTAGGAATCCTATCATATAATCTTCTGCTCGAGGAGTACCCTTTGAGCGAGCAACACATAACCCCGCTAGGCGATGATCGTTGGCGGCTAGATGTAGAGGTGGCGGGCTTTGTCGGCGTCGGTCGCTTTGTCGCGGGGCTAATAGAGGATATAGAGATCATATCGCCTCCGGAGTTTAAAAAGCATCTAAACGAAAGATTTTCAAAAATAATTTCTTCTGTGTCACAACTTGACACAGAATAACCCGTCCTTTGTAGTGTTAAACTTTAATACATACAATTATGGGAAGATCATACAAAATTAGATGCCGCCATTGTGGCGCACAATTTGACCACTGTGCAGATAACAGCTATGGTATTTTACAGCGGTGCGTTGGGTGTGGCGATATGGAGAGCGACGACTCTTCGCCAATATTCTGCCCGGCTTGCAGCCAGCGTGTAAACAGCAGCAAAATGGAGCTTGAGTCTCAAATAGAGGAGATTATCACCTGGCAGTAACATTTTTTTTGCAAAAGATTAAAAATTTAAATTAATAATTACTACCTTTGAAATTCAACCCTATAACATGAATAGGATTCGGTAGAAGATAAACAAAGAATTATGGCTGAGAAAATAGCAGTTAATAACGACAAACTCAAGGTATTGAATGCCGTTATGGAGAAGATAGAGAAGGACTTTGGAAAGGGTTCTATCATGAGAATGAGCTCAAGAGAGGTGAGCGATGTGGCGGTAATCCCATCTGGCTCTCTCACCCTTGATAGTGCTCTAGGTGTTGGCGGCTACCCCAAGGGTCGCATCGTTGAGATCTATGGCCCCGAATCCTCAGGAAAGACTACTCTGGCAATCCACGCCATTGCTGAGGCTCAAAAGCTGGGAGGCATAGCCGCTTTTATCGACGCAGAGCACGCCTTTGACAGCTTCTATGCTCAGAAATTAGGGGTAGATGTAGACAATCTGCTTATCTCGCAGCCCGACAATGGCGAGCAAGCGCTTGAGATTGCCGACTCGCTTATCCGCTCTAGCGCGATAGATATTGTTGTTATCGACTCGGTTGCAGCACTTACACCAAAGGCCGAGATCGAGGGCGAGATGGGCGAATCGAAGGTTGGCCTCCAGGCGCGCCTTATGTCGCAGGCTCTAAGAAAACTTACAGCAAGCATCTCCAAGACAGGTACTGTTTGCATCTTTATCAACCAGCTGCGCGACAAGATCGGCGTAATTTATGGCAGCCCCGAGACCACAACCGGAGGTAATGCGCTAAAGTTCTACTCTAGTGTCAGGATCGACATCCGCCGCGTCTCGATAATCAAAGATGGCGACGAGCAGCTAGGCACTCGCACCAGGGTTAAGGTTGTAAAGAATAAGGTGGCACCACCATTTAAGCGTGCAGAATTTGATATTATGTTTGGCGAGGGAATCTCTAAAGTTGGCGAGATAATAGACATTGGCGTCGATCAAGGGGTTATAAAGAAGGCTGGATCGTGGTTCTCGTATGGCGAGCGCAAGATCGGCCAAGGTAGAGATACGGTAAAGAACCTGCTGCTTAGCGACGAGGCGCTGCGCGACGAGATCGAAGCAAAGGTTCGCGAGGCGATGAAGAGCTCAAACTAGAGCTTAACTTCGCTCGGAAAGAGCTCAAAATTTACACATTATGGAGTATACTGCCGAAGATGAAGTAATCATAGCGAAGGCCTGGGAGCATCTGAAGCTCTCATGCGAGAAGGTGTGCCACACCGAGAGGGGCTGGAACTATATCAACAGAGCCTACTTCCTTGCGAAGGAGGCGCACAAAGGAGTGAGAAGGCGCTCGGGAGAGCCATACTTCCTTCACCCCATTGCTGTTGCGCAGATAGTAGTGGACGAGATCGGGCTAGGTGCAAAGTCTGTTGCCGCCGCTCTACTACATGATGTTGTGGAGGATACCGACTACACGGTCGAAGATATTGAGCATGTATTTGGCCCAAAGGTCGCCACTATGGTCGATGGACTTACCAAGATGTCGGGGGTATTCGCCGCCGATACATCGCAGCAGGCAGAGTACTTTCGCAAGGTGCTTCTCACTCTATCTGATGATGTTAGGGTTATCCTTATCAAGCTAGCCGACAGATTGCACAATATGCGCACTCTGGGCTCAATGCCTGCCAATAAGCAGATTAAAATCACCGGCGAAACACTATACCTATTTGCTCCACTAGCATATCGACTTGGCCTATTCTCGATCAAAAGTGAGCTTGAGGATCTATGCATGAAGTATCGCTTCCCCATTCAATATGAGGAGATCAACGCCAAACTAGAGCTGACAAAATCGAGGCGCGAAGAGCTCATAGAGCACTTCACAGCACCAATTATAAAAACACTCGACAGCCACGGCATTGAGTATGAGATTGCAGGCAGAGTTAAGAGCGTCTATTCGATATGGACAAAGATGCAGAATAAGCAGATTCCCTTTGAAGAGGTGTATGATCTCTTCGCTGTAAGAGTGGTCTTTAAAGCTGTCCCCTTTCCATCCGAAAAGACTCAGTGCTGGCAGATATACTCCTCTATAACAGATCTTTACACACCTAAGCCAGATCGCTTACACGACTGGATATCAATACCAAAAGACAATGGCTATGAGGCGCTGCACTCAACGGTGATGGGCCCCGATGGGGTATGGGTTGAGGTGCAAATCCGCACGCAACGTATGGATGAGATTGCCGAAAGGGGGCTCGCCGCACACTGGAAATACAAGAAGGCGACAATCACCAAGAACGAAGATGAATTCGACAAGTGGCTGAAGAAGATCCGCGCGGCTCTCTCCTCTCCTAGCGAAAATGCCGTTGAGTTTTTGGACAACTTTAAGCTCTCGCTTTACACCTCTGAAATCCTAGTTTTCACACCCAAAGGTGAGGCAAAAAAGCTGCCATTAGATGCTACTGCATTGGATTTTGCATACGAGATACACACCAAGGTCGGCAACAAGGCGATAGGCGCCAAGATCAACCACACACTACAGCCAATCACCGCTCGAATAAAGAGCGGCGATCAGATCGAGATCGTCACAGCCGAGAGTGGTCGCCCGAAGGCTGAATGGCTCAATTATGTAACGACATCCAAAGCCACACAGGCGATCAAAGCCTACTTAAAGAGCGACCAGGAGAACAATATTGAGCGCGGAATAGAGATATTCGAGCGAGAGATGGAGAAGCTGTCCATACCTATTAGCGGCCGTGTTATCCGCAAAGTTCTCCCTGCCTATGGCGTTAACAATAAGGATGAATTCTACAGCAAGGTGGGAGCAAACATCATCACCTTAGAGGATCTATCAAAGGTGCTTAAGAGAAACAGCAGCAGCAAGATGTTCAAGTTCTGGACACTATTTCTCAACAAAGCAGAAGATGTAGACCCAGAACAACCGGCCGAACAAAAACTAATTAAGGATGTATCACCCGAACGCGAAGAGTTTGTTATCGCCGAGTGCTGCAACCCAATCCCTGGTGATCAAGTTGTTGGATACCGCAATATGGCAGATGGCACCATAGAGGTTCATAAAGCGAGCTGCAAGGAGCTCAATCGCCTAGCCTCTCAATTCGGGGGGAATATTGTTAAGGATGAGATTAAGTGGGCACAACAGAAGAGCATCTCATACCTGTCAACCATCAAGCTGCGCGGCGTGGATCGTGTTGGATTACTACTGGATTTGGTGAAAGTTGTCTCGGGCGACTTCAACTCAAACATCCGCGAGGTGAACACCAAGAGCTATAATGGCATATTCGAAGGGCGTGTGAGCCTATATGTGAAAGATTCCGATAGTCTTGAGATGGTTATAAATAAACTTCGACTAGTGAAAGGCATTGAGCGTGTTATGCGTATCGACAATGAGACAAAAGGCAGCTCTATCTAGGCCACTCACCTACTTCTAGATCATAGATACGCTCTCGATCAATCTTAAGTCTAAGCGCTGTGCGCACCTTATGTATGCCGTGAGATCCGGCCGCCCCTGGGTTTAGATGCAGCAAAGAGTGCTCATGATCATACATAACCTTCAGAATATGAGAGTGCCCGGCCACAAAGATAGTTGGTCGCAGAGCCTTAATTTGCTCTAGCGGCAAGGGCTGGTAACGTTTAGGATAGCCTCCAATATGGGTCATAAGAACTTTAACGCCCTCAACCTCAAAGCAGATAATATTTCGATATACTCTGCGCAGATCAGCGCCATCTATATTACCCCACACGGCACGCAGCGGCTTAAAGGCGGCGATCTGGTCGGCCAGCTTTAGAGTACCTATATCACCAGCGTGCCATATCTCATCCACCTCGGCGAGAAAATCTCGCAGACACTCATCAAAGAGCGAATGTGTGTCAGATATGATACCTATCTTTTTCATCTAATATTTTGATCTCCATTGCGCTGCAATCCTCTCAGCAATCTTAGCCTCAGCTGCATTCTCGCTATTTGGAGAGTAGAAACTTACGCCCTCCATCCCCGCCGGCATAAACTCCTGCTCCACAAAGCTACCCGGATAGTCATGGGCATATTTATACCCCTTGCCGTATCCCTCTTGCGCCATCAGTTTTGTTGGAGCATTACGCAGATGCAGCGGCACCGGGCGAGAAGTTGAATCGCCTTGAACATAAGCTAAAGCTGAATTTATTGCGTTATAAGCTGAATTTGACTTAGGCGATGTTGCAAGATATATTGTCGTCTCGGCAAGGGTTATACGAGCCTCCGGCATGCCAATCTTATGCACCGCGTCGAAGCAGGCATTGGCTAGCAGCAGAGCATTAGGATTGGCTAGGCCAATATCCTCGGATGCAAGAATAACAAGCCTGCGAGCTATGAATCGCGCCTCCTCACCGCCTGCAAGCATGCGTGCAAGATAGTAGACCGCAGCATTAGGATCGCTGCCTCTCACCGACTTTATAAAGGCCGAAATCACATCATAGTGCTGCTCACCATCCTTATCATAGAGTGCGATATTCTGTTGCAGGCAGCTTGTCACTAGATCATTTGTGATAGTAAAATCGCCCTCACTGGCGGCCGAAAGTATATCAAGAATATTCAAAAGCTTGCGAGCATCACCACCCGAGAAGGTGAATAGCGCCTCACGCTGAGCTACATCTATTTTTCGCTCCTTCAACTCGCCATCCTCCGATAGCGCGCGCTGCAAAAGGCGCTCAAGATCGGCCTCAGCGAGTGGCTTTAGAGTATAGACCTGACATCGACTAAGCAGCGGAGTGATAACCTCAAAAGAGGGGTTCTCGGTTGTGGCACCAATAAGCGTCACAAGCCCCTGCTCAACCGAGGCGAGCAGAGAGTCCTGCTGCGACTTATTGAAACGGTGTATCTCGTCTATAAATAATATAGGCTGTGCTGAGTTGAAAAAGCGCTGCTTACGCGCCGACTCAATCACCTCGCGCACATCCTTTACACCGGCGCTGACGGCCGAAAGCGTAAACATTGAGCGATCGAGTGACGATGCGACAAGACGTGCAAGTGTAGTTTTTCCCACACCCGGAGGCCCCCATAATATAAAGGAGGGGATGTTGCCAGTCTCAATAAACTTTGAGATCACACCATTCACGCCCACCAGGTGCTCCTGACCGATATACTCGGCAAGAGATCTGGGGCGCAGACGTTCGGCTAGCGGTGCAGCCATTTACTGCTTTACAATATTTAAGAATAGCTCGTCGAGCTGGCTCTCATCAATCGCAGATGGTGCGTCGATCATCATATCGCGGCCTGCATTATTCTTAGGGAAGGCGATATAGTCGCGGATAGACTCCACACCACCAAAGAGCGAGCATAGACGATCGAAGCCGAAGGCTAGACCACCATGAGGAGGCGCGCCAAACTTAAAGGCATTCATCAAGAAGCCAAACTGCTCCTGGGCTGACTCGGGTGTAAAGCCTAGAATCTCAAACATCTTAGCCTGAAGCTCCGAATCATGGATACGAATAGATCCGCCACCGATCTCAACGCCATTACATACGAAGTCGTAGGCGTTGGCGCGCACCTTGCCTGGATCGCTATCAAGATACTCTACATCCTCTGGTTTGGGCGAGGTGAATGGATGGTGCATAGCGTAGTAGCGGCCACTCTCATCATCCCACTCAAATAGAGGGAAGTCGACGATCCACAACGGTACAAATTTGGTATTATCTCTTAGTCCGAGCTTCGAGGCAACCTCCAGGCGGAGAGTGCAGAGCTGCGTCAAGGCCTTAAACTTCTTGCCACAAAGGATCAGAACTAGATCACCAGCCTTAGCCCCTACCCTCTCTACCATCGCCTTAATCTGCTCGGGCGAGTAGAACTTGTCGATAGATGATTTTGTAGAGCCATCCGCCTCAACGCGGATCCAAACAAGACCCTTAGCGCCAACCTGTGGTCGCTTAACGAAGTTAGTCAGCTCGTCGATCTGCTTACGAGTATAGCTTGCGCAACCCTCTGCCGCGAAGCCACAGATATACTCAGCCTCCTCAAAGACTGGGAAGCCAACGCCTTTAGTTAAGTCGGTCAGATCCGAGAACTCCATGCCGAAGCGCAAATCTGGCTTATCAGAGCCATACCTCTCCATCGCCTCAATCCATGGCATACGAGGGAATGAGTTGAGCTCCACACCGAGCACCTCTTTGAACATATATGTAGCCCAACGTTCAAACGTAGAGAGCACATCCTCCTGCTCAACGAAGGCCATCTCGCAGTCGATCTGCGTAAACTCGGGCTGGCGATCGGCGCGAAGATCCTCATCACGGAAGCAGCGCACGATCTGGAAATATTTGTCATAACCGGCAACCATCAATAGCTGCTTGAATGTCTGTGGCGACTGTGGCAGAGCATAGAACTCATTTGGGTTCATGCGGCTTGGCACTACGAAGTCGCGCGCACCCTCGGGAGTTGACTTAATAAGATATGGAGTCTCGATCTCCAAAAAGCCCTCCCCATCGAGGAATGTGCGGATCGCCTGGGCAATCTTATGGCGCAGGATCATGGCTCGCTGCAACGGTGCACGGCGAAGATCTAGATAGCGATATTTCATACGAAGATCATCGCCACCATCCGAATGCTCCTCAATGGTGAATGGTGGGGTCTGCGCAGCGTTAAGGATCTTAAGCGCTGTGGCGGCGATCTCAATCTCGCCAGTAGAGATCTTTGAATTCTTAGACGAACGCTCAATAACCTTGCCCTCAACCTGCAGAACAAACTCGCGCCCCAGCGAGGCGGCAACCGCGCGTGTAGCCTCATCCGAGTGCTCCTCAACTACAACCTGCGTAATACCATAACGATCTCTAAGATCAATAAATGTCATCGCGCCGAGGTTGCGAACCTTCTGCACCCAACCCGCTAGGGTTACTTCCTGACCTACATTGGCGGCTCGTAGCTCGCCACAAGTGTGACTTCTATACATCCTTATATATTTGTTATTTATCTCTATTATTCTTAAATTTGCCCGATGGAAACATCCTTGCAAAAGTAGTAAAAATTATGGAGAATGAGCAAAATATAGATGAAAAATATATGCGCCTTGCGCTAGAGGAGGCTCTTGTCGCTCTAGACGAGGGCGAGGTGCCGATAGGTGCTATCATCGTATCGCGCGGCAGAGTCGTCGGCCGGGGGCATAATCTAGTTGAGCGCCTACGCGATGTGACGGCCCACGCCGAGATGCAAGCGATCACAGCAGCGGCCGAGAGCATAGGTGGCAAATACCTAACCGACTGCACGATGTATGTAACCCTAGAGCCCTGCCCAATGTGCGCTGCGGCTCTAGGATGGGCACAGCTTCCTAGGCTGGTATTTGGCGCGGCAGATCCAAAAAGAGGCTATCGCTGCCACTCGGATAGACTACTTCACCCAAAGAGCATAGTCAAGGAGGGGGTGCTCAAAGAGCAGTGTGAAGAGCTGCTTTCTACTTTTTTTCGTAAATTAAGATAGCATTCTTTTGTATAATAGATAAAATTGGTATAAATTTGTAGCTAGAAAACAATTTAAAAAAATAACCAACAACTAATGAAAAAAATTATTCTTTCAGCGTGCGCTTTAATGCTCACATTTGCAGCATCTGCAGATGTACAGAGCAGCTACGATGCTGCCGTTGCGGCATTTGGTGCAAAACAGTATGATGTTGCAGCAAAATCGTTTGAGGCTGTACTTGATGATGGCATGGATGATGACTCAGTAGCAGGACTAGTTGCCAACGCTAAGGCTAATCTACCTGTGTGTTATTTCCAGATCGGCCTTGCCGCTGCCAAAACTGGCGAATTTGACAAAGCTATAACCAACCTATCTACCTCGGCCGAGATAGCAGAGCTTTATGGCGATATGCAGAATGCTGCCAAGGCCGGCAAGCTCCTGGGCATGGTATATCAGAAGCAAGGCGGACAAGCTTTCAACAGCAAGGATTATACAACCGCAGCCCAGGTATTCGAGAAGGGCTACGCATCTGACCCTCGCAATACACAGATGGCAAACTGGCTAGGCATCAGCCTCTGCGAGACTGGAAAATTCCAAGAGGGTTTTGAGGTCTTTGAGCAGGTAGTAGCACTTGGTGCTTCTAACTCAAAGTATGCTGAGGGTGCTGCTGAGGCTAACAAAAATATCCAGCTCTACACCAATAACCAGGTTGCCGCGCTTCAGGCAAAGAAGGATTACAACGGCGTCATCTCCTTGGCTGATGCTCTACTTGCAAAGAACCCTATGAGCGCCATCGCGGCCAAGATCCGCCTTCAGGCATATAGCGACAAGAAGGATTATGCAAAAGTATTTTCACTAGCCAAAGAGGCTGCTGATCTTCAGACCAGCGCCGCCGAGAAGAGCAACATCTACTTCATTCTAGGCGCGGCCTATAATGCTAAGGAGATGCGCCCTGAGGCGATCACTGCCTTCAAAAAGGTGGCCACGGGCCCTAATGCAGCTACTGCAAAAGCTACTATTACTGAGCTAGAGAAGTAATAAAACCCAGAACTATCTACATAAGTTGTCTCAATGGGATGATCCCCTTTGAGGCAACTTTTAGTATTACTACAAATCGGCAAGAGTAGCCTCTTTCGCACCGCTCGTTGCACTCGGAGTGCTGCTGCAGTTGGCGACGATAGGCTACAAGACAACACAATTAGAAAAAAACCAGAAAACCTATGAAACAGCTAGTAATTTTCGACCTAGATGGCACTCTGCTAAATACCATCGGTGATCTGGCCGCCTCGTGCGACCACATATTAAAGAGTCACGACCTCCCAACTCACAGTTATGAGGAGTATAGCTCATTTGTCGGCAATGGTGTAATGAGACTTGTCGAGCGTGCCATCCCCGAAAAGATGCGCAGCGAGAGTTTTGTGGCTAAACTACGCGCCGAATTTGTAGCATACTACTCGGAGAATATATCGGCAAACACAAAGATATACAACGGCATTTTATCACTACTTTTCGCGCTAGAGGAGCGCAATATAGCCGTAGCTGTGGCCTCAAATAAGTTTCATTTTGGTACGTCAAAACTTATTAGAAAATTCTTTCCCAAAACTCATTTTGTGGCAGTCATCGGCCAGAGACCAAATGTGCCGCTTAAGCCACATCCACAGATTATATACGATGTGCTAAACCTCGGTGGATTTAAACCCGAGGATACACTCTATGTAGGCGATTCGGGCATAGATATACTTACGGCGGCGGCGGCAAAGATAGATAGCGTAGGTGTGACGTGGGGATTTAGAGATCGTCAAGAGCTCGTTGAAGCTGGCGCCAAAAACATTGCTGACACCCCCCTCGAGATCTTAAAATTCTTATAACATGGAGCTAAAAGAGAGATTTCTTAGCTATGTAGCTATCAACACGCAGAGCGACGAGGGCAGCTCTACATACCCCTCTACCCAGGGGCAGATCACCCTTCTTGAGATGCTAGCCTCTGAGATGAAGGTGATGGGGCTAGAGGATGTCGAGATGGATAAGTATGGTTATGTGATGGGTACAATACCCGCCAGCAAGGGGTGTGAAATGTACCCCACCATTGGCTTTATAGCCCATGTCGACACATCACCAGACATGAGCAGCGAGGGCATAAAGCCGCGCACCATTGAGAATTATGACGGCTCTGACATTGAACTGAGCCATATAACTACGATGAGCGTCAAAGAGTTTCCTGAGCTTAAAAAACTCATCGGCCACACCATAATCCACACCGATGGCACAACGCTCCTTGGCGCCGACGACAAGGCTGGCGCAGCGGAGATTATGTGCGCCGCCGAGAGGCTTCTATCAGACAAGAGCATCCGCCACGGGAAGATACGCCTGGGATTCACCCCCGACGAGGAGATCGGCAAGGGGGTCGACTTCTTCGATGTGCGGCGCTTCGGGGCAGATGTAGCATATACGATGGATGGCGGCGCGGAGGGCGAGCTAGAGTATGAGAACTTCTATGCCGCAAGCGCAACCTTCACCAGCGTGGGGCGTAATATACACCCTGGATATGCCAAAGGAAAGATGGTAAATGCCATCACCATAGCGCGCGAATTTGACTCAATCCTACCCCAGGCCGAACGTCCCGAGTTTACCTCGGGATATGAAGGCTTCTACCACTGTGTGGGGATTACCGGCACGGTCGAGACGGCCGAGGCAAAGTATATCATCCGCGAGCATGATGCTGAAAAATTTGAGGCGCGCAAGATGACCATGTGGCAATGCGTAGGTATGCTGCGAGATAGATATGGCATGGAGAGCATGGATCTAAAACTAAAAGACCAATACCTCAATATGCGCAAGATGATAGAGCCGCACCCCGAGATAATCGACATCGCTCGGCGAGCGATGGAGGAGGCGGGCGTAGAGCCAAAGATCGCACCAATTCGTGGCGGCACGGATGGTGCTAGATTGTCATACATGGGACTCCCCTGCCCCAACATATTTACGGGCGGCGGCAACTTCCACGGCCGATATGAGTACTGCTCGCTGACGAGCATGGAGCGAGCCGTGGAGGTGATTATAAATATTGCAAAACTTTGGGCAAAATAGAATAGCATGAAAGAGTATGGATATTTCAGGGTGGCCAGCGCCATCCCAAAGGTAAAAGTTGGAGATACAAAACACAACGCCTCTCGAACAATAGCCCTCATGCGAGAGGCTGGCGAAAAGATGGTTGACGTAGTGCTCTTCCCCGAGCTAGGACTTACCGCCTACACATGCGGCGACCTATTTTTGCAACCCACCCTACTTCGTGGCGCAGAGAACGCTTTAGCAGAGATCCTAGAGGCGAGCCAAGAGCTAGAGCTTATGGCGCTAGTAGGCATGCCAATCGCCATAGCAGGCAAACTCTATAGCTGTGCGGTGGCAATCTCACGCGGTAAAATTCTGGGCATTACGCCAAAAATAAATATTCCAAACTACTCGGAGTTCTACGAGAGCCGCTGGTTTAGCTCGGCGGCCAGCCTCTGCGATCAAGACATAGCGCTCTGTGGCCAAAATTGCACCATCTCGCGCAATCTAATCCTACAGGTTGGAGAGGTGAGCTGTGCGGTGGAGATATGCGAAGATCTATGGGTCGCCTCGCCCCCATCATCTACTCTTTGCGCCGAGGCCACGGTCGTATTCAACCTCTCGGCCTCGCCCGATATGGTGGGTAAATATGACTACCTAACATCTCTCGTCGAGCAGCAGTCGGCACGCTGCGTGGCGGGATATGTCTACGCCTCGGCAGGCTGCGGAGAATCCTCTACTGACCTGCTATTTAGCGGCATAGGGCTAATAGCCGAGAATGGCTACACCATAGCCTCGGCCGAGCGCCACTCGCTTGAAGAGCAGCTCGTGGTTGCCGATCTAGATATTGATCTTCTACAGAGCTACCGCCGCAGGATGACAACATTTACCGAGGGTGGCTCTTTTACATATAGGTGTTGCGATCGCCGCACATCATGCAGCAAAGAGCTGCTTCGCAAAGTAGACAGCACACCTTTCGTCCCAAAAAATGAGGCTCAGCGCGAGGCGCGCTGCCAAGAGATATTCTCCATTCAGAGCGGAGCACTCGCTCAACGACTATCGCACACCGGGTGCAAATGTGCCGTGATAGGAATATCTGGCGGACTCGACTCTACCCTAGCGCTGCTTGTCGCCGTAAGAGCTTTTGACCGACTAGGGCTCGATCGCAAAGGCATAATCGGCGTTACGATGCCAGGATTTGGCACCACCGACCGCACCTACAATAACGCCGTGGAGCTTATGGGAAAGCTAGGTGTTACTCTGCGCGAGATCTCTATCCGCAAAGCCTGTCTACAGCACTTTGAGGATATTGGCCTCGCGGAGGATGATCGCTCAGTATCGTATGAAAATTCACAAGCTCGCGAGCGCACTCAGATATTAATGGACATCTCAAATATGGAGGGCGGCATGGTGATCGGCACGGGCGATCTAAGCGAGCTAGCCCTTGGTTGGGCTACATACAACGGCGACCACATGTCGATGTATGGTGTCAATGGATCTGTGCCAAAGACCTTGGTGAGATATCTTGTGGGTTGGGCAGCAGATCGCGAGCATGATATGCGTGCGGCCGAGATTCTGCGCGATGTGATCGCCACACCGGTGAGCCCCGAGCTCCTGCCGGCCGACGAGAATGGTGACATAGCACAAAAGACCGAGGATTTGGTGGGCCCCTATGAGCTGCACGACTTCTACCTATACAGCTTTGTGCGCCAGGGTTTCTCACCAAAAAAAATAGAGTTGTTAGCGCGTATAGCCTTCGCCGGGAAGTATGATGATGAGACCATACTAAAGTGGCTCAAAATATTTATCCGCCGCTTTTTCAACCAGCAGTTTAAGCGCTCGGCGATGCCTGATGGCCCAAAGGTGGGTAGCGTATCGCTCTCGCCACGCGGCGACTGGAGGATGCCTAGCGATGCCACAGCTCGCCTATGGCTAGAGGAATTAGAGTAAAAAAGTGATGATTTTTTAATGATTTTTACTAACTTTGCCAAAATAGAATTTAAAACACAAAATATATAATGAAGAGTCCAAGAATAGCTGAGCTTCTAAGCACAGAGGCTAGCGAGCAAATGGTAACCGTGAAGGGTTGGGTACGCACCAAGAGAGGTAACAAAAATGTGGCATTCATCGCACTTAATGATGGCTCTTGTGCTGCTAATATTCAGATAGTTGTAGATCTAGCTTCGGCCGATGGGGAGCTGCTAAAGAGTGTAACCACTGGCGCCTGCATCCGCGTGGATGGTAAGCTTGTCTCATCAATGGGTGCCGGCCAGGGGGTTGAGGTTCAGGCCTCGGAGATTGAGCTCTATGGCGCTGCCGACCCAGAGACATATCCTCTTCAGAAGAAGGGTCACTCACTAGAGTTTCTGCGCGATATAGCCTACCTACGTCCACGCACAAACACCTTCGGCGCAATACTTCGCATACGCCACGCCATGGCCTTTGCCATCCACAAATATTTCAACGAGCGCGACTTCCTATATCTTCACACACCAATCATCACCGGTTCGGATTGTGAGGGTGCCGGCCAGATGTTCAACGTATCGACTCTAGATATGAGCAACCCACCTCGCACCGAGGAGGGCAAGGTTGACTACTCGCAGGACTTCTTCGGCAAGGCTTGCAACCTAACCGTATCGGGTCAGTTGGAGGGTGAGCTTGGTGCACTATCTATGGGTCAGATCTACACCTTTGGCCCAACATTCCGCGCCGAGAATTCAAACACACCTCGCCACCTAGCGGAGTTCTGGATGATCGAGCCCGAGATGGCCTTCTACGACCTGGAGGATAACATGGAGCTTGCGGAGGATTTCCTTAAGTATCTTATTCGCTATGCCCTTGATAACTGCAAGGAGGATCTAGAATTTATGAATAAGATGTGGGACAAGGAGCTTTTGGAGCGCCTAAATTTCGTTGTCTGCAACGACTTCAAGCAGCTTACCTACACCGAGGGTGTGGAGATCCTAAAGGCCTCGGGCAAGAAGTTTGAGTTCCCGGTAGATTGGGGTTGCGACTTGCAGTCGGAGCATGAGCGCTATCTTGTGGAGGAGCACTTCAAGCGCCCGGTTATTCTGATCAACTACCCTAAGGAGATAAAATCATTCTACATGAAGCAGAACGAGGATGGCAAGACAGTACGCGCAATGGACGTATTGTTCCCAAAAATCGGCGAGATCATCGGCGGATCTGAGCGCGAGGCTGACTTTGGCAAGCTTTCTGCACGCGTTGCCGAGCTAGAGATGAGCGAGGAGGATATCTGGTGGTATCTAGATACTCGCCGCTGGGGTTCAGCACCACACGCTGGATTTGGCCTCGGCTTTGAGCGTCTGCTACTATTTGTAACTGGCATGGCAAATATTCGTGACGTAATACCATTCCCTCGCACACCTAACAACGCAGAGTTTTAGTCGCGCGCGGAGAAGAGTCACCGAGACGCTGTTTGATTTATATACACCCTTAACAGTATTCGTATGGCTATAAACCAACGACAAATGCTTTCGCTGCAACAGAGGCTATCTCCGCAGCAGATACAGATGATTAAGCTACTCGAGCTGCCAACCATGCAGCTTGAGCAGCGCATCAAGCAAGAGATAGAGGAGAATATCGTCCTCGATGAGCAGGAGAAGAGTGAGGATCAGGAGCAGATCTCGATGGAGGAGTATCTCAAAGAGGATGACACCCCATCCTACAAATCACGAATCAACAACCACTCAAAAGATGCCCCCGAGAGGCCGTTATTTCTCTCTGGTGGCAGGTCGTTGCAGGAATTTTTAATTGAACAGCTGGGCTATCGCGACCTATCGGAGCGCGAGCAGAGCATTGCTACATATCTGGTCGGCAGCCTCGACGAGGATGGTTATCTGCGCCGCGACTTCTCGTCTATATCGGACGACATGGCCTTTATGATGAGTATGGAGGTGAGCGAGAGTGAACTTGAAAATATACTCAAATTAATCCATCAGCTAGAGCCGACAGGGGTCGGTGCACGCGATTTACGAGAGTGTCTACTCCTACAGCTGGATCAAGTTGCATACCCCAATGAGGCACAACGCCTAGCGCGCAAAATCCTAAAAGATCACTTCGAGGAGTTTGCTCGCAAGCACTACGAGCGCCTTATGCAGCGCCTTCAGCTCAGCGAGGAGGAGCTCAGCGAAGCTATAGCCGAGGTTAAGCATCTAAGCCCAAAGCCGAGCAATCTATACTCGGAGGGGGGCAGCGAGGCCACACCATACATAATTCCCGATTTTATCCTTAACTATCAAGATGGGGTTTTTGACCTCTCACTCAACTCTTATAACATCCCCGAGGTGAAGGTCAACCGCCGCTATATGGAGATGATCCGCGAGATGGTGGGCTCGGATGGCCTTGTTAAGGAGGCCGATCGTGAGGCGATGCAGTTTGTAAAGAGCAAGATCGACTCGGCCAAGTGGTTTATATCGGCCATAAAGCAGCGCCACGACACCCTTATGCGCACCATGCAGGAGATCCTCGACTTCCAGAGCGAGTACTTCAAGGATGGCGATAGCTGCAAACTGCGCCCAATGATCCTAAAAGATATAGCCGATCGCACCGCGCTCGATGTATCCACAATCTCGCGCGTTGTCAATAGCAAGTATGTGCAGACTCAATTTGGCATCATACTTCTCAAATCGCTCTTTTCGGAGGCGATGCAAACTAGCAGCGGCGAGGAGGTATCAAGTTATGAGATCAAGAAGATTCTACAAGATTGCATAGACCAGGAGAACAAGCGCAAACCGCTAACCGACGAGGTGCTGATGGATGTGCTCAACGACAAGGGCTATAAGATCGCCCGCCGCACGGTGGCCAAATATCGCGAGATGTTAGGGATTCCTGTGGCTCGCATGCGCAAACAGATCTAAATATAGCAGAATAGCAGGCCATTTTCGGCACATCCCTTGCTCCCTAAATGCTCACATACTTTAGTATGCTCCGCTTTAGTGCGCCGCACGATGCACCAAAACTGACCCACTATTCTACTATATTCATCCGCCAACCATTTTCGGCACATCCCTTGCTCCCTAAATGCTCACATACTTTAGTATGCTCCGCCTTAGTGCGCCGCACGATGCACCAAAACTGACCCGCTATTCTGCTATATTCATCCGCCAACCATTACCGGCACATCCCTTGCACTCTAAATGCTCGAATTTATTTGATATGCTCCAATATTTTGTCGAGAAATTATTGCTCATATCACAAAAAATATAATATTTTTGTACTCTATTCGTTTAAGTATAAAAATTCATAAAAAATAGATATGAGCGACGTAATAAACATCAAAGAGCTAAACGAGCGCATTGAGCGCGAAAGCCTCTTCGTAGATACCTTGCGAGCAGAGATGGGCAAGGTGATTGTAGGACAGTCACATCTTGTTGACACACTTCTAATTGGCCTGCTCTCTAATGGCCACATCCTACTTGAGGGTGTGCCTGGACTTGCCAAAACCCTCGCCATCACAACACTGGCTAAAGCTGTGGATGCCGACTTCTCGCGCGTGCAGTTCACCCCCGACCTTCTCCCTGCCGATGTTGTGGGTACGCAGATCTACTCGCAGAAGAGCGAGGAGTTTACCGTTAAGCGAGGCCCTGTATTTGCAAACTTTGTTCTAGCTGATGAGATCAACCGCTCGCCTGCCAAGGTGCAGTCGGCTCTTCTGGAGGCTATGCAGGAGCGCCAGGTGACAATAGGTGATGAGACCTATCCTCTGCCCGAACCATTCCTAGTTATGGCGACACAGAACCCCCTTGAGCAGGAGGGAACCTACCCTCTACCCGAGGCGCAGGTCGACCGTTTTATGCTTAAGGCCAAGATCTCATACCCCAAGAAGCAGGAGGAGCGCGAGATCGTGAGGATGAACCTCTCGGGTGCCGGCATGCCAAAGGTCAGCAAGGTGATCTCGCCAGCGGATATCATCGCAGCGCGCAAGGTTGTGGAGGATGTATATATGGACGAAAAGATCGAGAAGTATATCATCGACATAATCTTCGCCACACGCGAGCCCTCGGAGTATGGACTGGAGCGCCTATCACCACTTATCGCCTATGGAGGCTCGCCTCGTGCCAGCATCTCGCTAGCTAAGGCCGCCCGCGCCTACGCCTTTATCCGCCGCCGTGGATATGTTATCCCAGAGGATGTGAGAGCCGTGTGCCACGATGTTTTGCGCCACCGCATTGGTCTAACTTATGAGGCTGAGGCTGAAAATATCACCTCGGAGCAGATCATCACCGACATTCTAAATAGCGTAGTTGTACCTTAATCATAAAAGAGAATGCAAGAGGAAGAGAACGATATCCTACGGCGTGTACGCAAGATAGAGATCAAGACTCGCGGCCTCTCCAACAATATCTTTGCAGGTAAGTATCACACCGCCTTTCGCGGGCGAGGTATGTCCTTTGCCGAAGTGAGGGAGTATAGGCCGGGGGATGATGTGCGCGACATTGATTGGAATGTCACAGCCCGTTCGCGCTCTCCACATATTAAGATATATGAGGAGGAGCGAGAGCTGACGATGATGCTCGTAATCGACGTCTCGTCGTCACGCATGTTTGGCACAACCGAACGCCTAAAGAAGAACCTCACCACCGAGATTGCGGCGGTGATGGCCTTCTCTGCGGCGCAGAATAACGATAAGGTTGGCTGCATATTCTTTTCGGATAAGATCGAAAAGTATATCCCACCAAAGAAGGGTAAGAGCCATATACTGATGATTATCCGCGAGCTGATAGGCTTTCAGCCAACATCACGAGGCACAGATCTTGGCCAGGCGCTTCGCTTCTTTACCAACGTGAATAAGCGCCGTTGCACGAGCTTTATAATCTCGGACTTTATAGACACCGCGCACAAGCGCTCGGATATTGAGGATGCCCTAAAGATCGCACAATCCAAACACGATTTGGTCGCCATCCGTGTGGTCGACCCTCGCGAGGGGGAGCTACCCGATGTAGGGATCTTGGAGCTAAAGGATGCCGAGAGTGGAGAGACGATGTGGATCGACAGCTCGTCGGAGGCCGTGCGCGAACACTATGCCAATAGATGGAGTGAGATGAGCGAAAAGATTCATTCAATGCTCCAGCACAACCGCGTAGATACCGCCGAAATATCGACCGATGGCGACTATGTTGTAGAACTAATTAAACTCTTCAAGCAACGATGAGAATCAAGTCATTATCAGCCATAGTGCTAACAGCACTGTGCTCTACGAGTTTGGCTCAAAGTACGCCGAGCAGGCTCACAGCCTCAATCTCTAGAGATAGTATTATGATCGGTGATCGCTTCGATGTGGTAGTTGAGCTAGAGGGTGATCGTATGCAGATGATCGCCTTTCCGGAGTTTGAGCTTGAGAAAGATTCACCACTAGAACTCGTCGCGAACCACACGCCAGATACAATATCTATCGACACGCGCCGCAGGCTGCTGCGCAAGCGCTATACGCTCACCTCGTTTGAGGAGGGGCGCTATAACTTAGGGGTGATGGCCGTATTGGCTATCGACAAGAATCAAGTCGATACACTCTACACTCGCGACTCGCTAAAGTTTGATATCAACACTTTTATTATCGACTCCACCTCGCAGTCGATATTCGATATTAAATCACAACGCGAAATGCCATTTAAATATCGTGAGATCAGAGGCTATGTCCGCTGGAGCATTGTGGGTATTATACTTCTGGCGCTACTTGTTTTTGGGCTTATTCGACTAGCCGCCCACTACAACCACCCGCTAGGTGCGATATTTAAGCCAAAACCAAAAGTGCCTGCACACATTGTAGCCATTGAGGCGCTCGAGCAGCTACACAACAAAAAGCTATGGCAGAGCAACCACCACAAGAGCTACTACTCCAACCTTACGGACATCCTGCGCACCTACATATCGGAGCGCTACAATGTATCGGCGATGGAGATGACCTCGGATGAGATTATCGCTGCGATGCGCACCATAGAGCTGCCGAAAAAGTGCGAGATGGATCTACAATCACTCTTACGCCTGGCCGATCTGGTGAAGTTTGCTAAGGCTGAGCCCGAGGGCGAGGAGAATGAGCGCCACTACCTCAGTTCATACTACTTTGTGGAGGAGACCAAGCTTATCGAAGAGAGTGAAACATCTGAAAATGTTTAATGAGATGAAGATTTTATTATCAATAATATTGTCTATTACAACACTCTCGCTCTCGGCTCAGGAGCTGGGCGAGAGACGCGAGGTGCGCAAAGGAAACAGTAAGTTTCACAAGAGCGAATACTCAGATGCCATTGATCGCTATGCGAAAGCTCTAGAGATAGCCCCTAAATCATTTGCGGCGGGTTACAACCTAGGCAATGCAATCTACCGCTCGGAGGATTATCCAAAGGCCGAGCAGCAGCTTAATGTGATGGCGGCCGACTCGCTGCTCGCGGATGATGACAGAGCCGATGCCCTCTACAACCTAGGAAACAGCCTCTTTCAGCAGCAGAAGCTTGAGGAGGCTCTAGAGAGCTATAAGGATGCATTAAGGCTTCGCCCGGATGACATGGAGTGTAAATACAACTACGCCTATACCAAGCGCCTATTGGAGCAACAGCAGCAGGATCAGCAAGAGAATCAGGATCAGCAGCAGGATCAAGATCAGGGTGATGAGCAGCAGCAGGAGCAGGATCAAAATGGCGAGGGTGACCAGGAGCAAGAGCAGAATCAAGAGCAAAATCAGGAGCAAGAGCAAGAACAGGATCAAGAGCAAGAACAGAACCAGGAGCCTCAGCCTCAAGATGGAGAGATCTCTCAGCAGGAGCAGGATCAGATCCTAGATGCCATCCAAGCCCAAGAGGATAAGACACAAGATAAGCTAGATGAGATGCGCCGCGGCGTGGTTATTCCCGGCAGAAAGAGCTGGTAAAAAGAGTCAACTATGGAATTAGCAAACCCCAAAATATTATGGCTGCTACTCGTGCTCGTGCCGCTAGTGGTCAACTACATCTACCAGCTTAGGCGTGGTGGTGTATCTATACAGATCTCCTCTCTTCAGGGTGTGAAGGGCGCTCCGCGCACGCTGCGCTACTATCTGCGCCACCTGCCATTTGTCTTGCGCCTTGCAGCGCTGGCTCTACTTGTTGTAGTGCTTGCTCGCCCTCAAACGGCTGAGCATCACCGACGTAGCAATAGCGAGGGGATTGATATCGTAATGGCACTTGATGTATCGGGCTCGATGCTAGCGCGCGATTTTCAGCCCGACCGCATATCTGCCGCTAAGCAGGTGGCCGGATCGTTTATCGCCGATAGATATGGCGATAGAATTGGTCTTGTGGTGTTCGCTGGCGAGGCCTTTACTCAGTCGCCCCTAACAACCGATCAGGGCTCACTTCAGACTCTCCTCGCGCGCATTCGCAGCGGAGTGATAGAAGATGGCACGGCGATAGGCAACGGTCTTGCGACAGCTCTTAATCGTCTGCGCGAGAGCGATGCTAAGAGCAAGGTTGTAATCTTGCTTACCGACGGAGTGAATAATCGCGGCGAGATAGCTCCAGTAACGGCTGCAAAGATCGCCGCCGAGATGGGGGTTAAGGTCTACACAATAGGCGTGGGAACAATGGGACGCGCACCCTACCCCCGCACAGATGCCTATGGCAATATTGTGGGCTATGTGGATGTGCCCGTTGAGATCGACGAGAAGGTGCTGACCGAGATCGCCGAGAGCACCGGAGGAGAGTATTTCCGCGCCACAAATAACGACAAGCTAGAGCAGATATATAAGCAGATCAACACCCTCGAGAAGAGCAAGGTGGAGATCTACGAGCAGACCACACGCAACGAAGAGTTTCTGCCTTGGCTACTTTTGGCTATCTCTATGCTACTTCTTGAGCAGCTTGTTAAACTTCTAATCCTTAAAAGATTACCATAATGCTACGATTTGAAAATCCAGAGCTTCTATATCTGCTACTGCTGCTACCGTTGCTGGCGGTGATGATGGTCCTAGCAACTATTGCGCGAAGGAGACGACTAAAAAGATTTGGCAATATAGATCTTCTACTCTCGCTTATGCCCGACCGCTCTAAGGGGAGGGTAAACCTTAAGATGTGGCTATATCTAATACCTCTAACATTGCTTATCTTCGCCGCTGCGCGGCCGCAAGTGGGCTCAAAATTGCGCGAACAAAAGAGCCAAGGCGTGGAGATGATGCTTACGGTAGATGTCTCAAATTCGATGCTGGCTGAGGACTTTGAGCCCAACCGTTTGGAGCGTACAAAGTTTGCAATCAATAACCTCTTCGAGGGTCTAAATCAGGAGCGGGTCGGTGTGGTGGCCTTTGCCGGTGACGCCGTTGTACAGTTGCCAATCACATCAGACTATCGCATGGCGCGCAGCCTCGCCTCTCGCCTCTCGCCCTCGCTTGTAGGCGAGCAGGGCACAGCAATAGGCCGCGCCTTAGATCTAACGATGCTATCCTTTTCGGAGGAGAGCGATCGCAGCAAGGTGATCGTGCTTATCACCGATGGCGAGAACCATGAGGATGATGCCATCGAGGCTGCCCAGCGCGCCAAGGCGGCGGGAGTCACCATCTTTACGATCGGCATTGGCACTCCCGAGGGTGCACCGATTAGTATAAATGGTGAATTTATCAAAGACGAGGATGGCAATATGGTGGTCTCAAAGCTTGGTGAGAGTATGCTCAGCGAGATTGCCCAGATCACCGGCGGCGGCTATGTGCGCGCTACCCGCCGATCGCTCGGCCTCGCTGAGATTAAGAGTGCCATCGAGCAGATGGAGCAGGGTGAGCTCACTACTATGCGCTTCGAGGAGTACTTCGAGTACTTTATATATCTTGTCGCTATAGCTTTTGCGCTACTTCTTCTGGAGCCACTCATTAGCGAGAGGCGCAACCCTATGCTTAGAAGATTCAATATTTTCTCAACAGGGGATAGCGCAAGTCGCAAAATTTAACTATCTTTGCCGCGCAACTCCGCTCTATCGCTGCCACGAAAGGTGGGAGAGGAAAGTCCGAGCAACGCAGAGTGCTGCACAAGTTAACGGCTTGATACTCGTGAGGGTATAGTAGTGTAACAGAGAATAACCGCCTCCCCTCGGGGAGGTAAGGGTGAAAAGGTGGGGTAAGAGCCCACCGCGAAGGTAGCGATACTCTTCGGCCGTACGCCTTGCAGGTTGCAAGACCATGTATACCGACATTTAAGGGTTACTCGCCCGTTGTCGGGGGGTAGGTTGCTAGAGGCGACAGGTGACTGTCGTCGTAGATAAATGATAGAGGCCACGGAGCGATCCGGGGTACAGAACTCGGCTTATAGGAGTTGCCGATTTTGCAGAGGGGCAGATTAAAAATCGCCTCTCTGCTCATTTTATGGCACATTTATTGGATCATTAATTTGGATTATAAATATTAATTTTTTATCTTTGTAAAAGCAGGGGTCAAATAGAGGGTTCTAGCCATGAAGGTTAGGATTCTTATTTTTTGATCTCTATAGTAAACTAAATAAAACAAAAAAAATGGCAAAGGAGATAATATATTTGACAGCCGATGGCTACAAAAAACTAAAGGATGAATTAGACTATATGCGTTCTGTGGAGCGCCCAGCGGCGGCCGCGGCAATCGCCGAGGCTAGAGATAAGGGCGATCTCTCGGAGAATGCCGAGTATGATGCTGCGCGCGAGGCTCAGGGTCTTTTGGAGATGCGTATTGCTAAGGCTGATGCTGTGATTAATGCTGCCCGAATTATCGACGAAACAAAGATCGACACCAGCAAGGTGCAGATCTTAAGCTGCGTGAAGCTGCTAAACCACAACACCAAAAAGGAGGTGACCTACACCATCGTATCCGAGAGCGAGGCGAACCTTCGGGAGGGCAAGCTTGCCATCGGCACACCTATCGCCAAGGCTCTGCTCGGCAAGAAAAAGGGCGAATGTGTAGAGGTTGTTGTTCCAGCTGGAACACTAAAATTTGAGATTCTGGATATTATGATTCAGTAGCCTTACGCGCCCACCACATAACTTTTGAGATATGGAGCATTGTGCTCTGTATCTCTTTTTTATCGGCGGGTGCCGGCTCCAACAGAGGAGTCGAGCCTTAGAGCCACAAATAGCATAATGGTGAATGCCATAAGCGAAGAGCCTCCATAGCTCATAAAGGGCAGAGGGATGCCCATGACGGGCATAAGCCCAATTGTCATACCGACATTCACCAGAATATGGAATAGCAGAATTGAGGCCACAGAGTAGCAATAAACGCGGCCAAAGGTGTCAATCTGGCGCTCTCCCATACTCATCAAACGAAGAATAAGGGCTGCAAAGCAGCCGAGCAGAAATATCACCCCCACAAGACCCCACTCCTCACCCAGAGCACAGAAGATAAAATCGGTGTGGCGCTCGGGCACAAAGCCATAACGGATCTGCGTGCCATTCAAGAAGCCCTTACCAAAGAGCCCTCCCGAGCCAATTGCTATCTTGGATTGGTTAACATTATACCCAACACCAAGCGGATCACTTACGAGCCCCAAAAAGGCCATAATACGATTCTGCTGATGCTCGCGCAGAATTGATGTGAATATATAATTTGTAATGGGCAAAAATAGTATCGTGAAGAGATAGAAGCTTATAAGAATATAGCTCTGCTGCAGCTTATGTCGATAGGCATAACTAACCGACAGCGGAATCATAATGAGCGAGGCGAGCTGCAACGAGCCATATAGCGAAAGCTCCGAGGCGAAGATAAAGTGCGAGAGTAGAGGCAGTGCAATTGTTAACAGCACAATAGAGGCTATAAGTGTTATATGGGCACGCCAAGCGCGTGTCATCATCATATTAGATAGGATACACACACTCAGAGAGATGATCAGCAGGAGCTCTGAGGAGATCAAAAATGAGACAATAAATAGCGTGGCGATAAGTAGCACGGGTAGACAGAGCCACTTATTTAGCCCCTCGCGATAGAATACAAAGAGAAACGAACCAAATACTATTCCCGAGCCTGTGTCGTTCTGCAAAACGATTATTGAGAGAGGGAGCGCTAAGAGTAGCACTACTTTCAACATATCTGCCCCCTTATTTATCGAAAAGGAGTAGTCGCTCATAATCTTAGCCATTGATAGTGCCGTGGCGATCTTAACAAGCTCAACGGGCTGCAAACGCACAGGCCCCAGATCAAGCCACGCCTTTGCTCCATTAACCTCGCGTCCAACCAGAAGGGTGAGCAGCAGGAGTAGAATTCCACTAAAATAGTACATGTTGGCATACTTATAAAACATAGAGCTATCCAAGAGCAACACCGCCATAGCGACAATAAACGAGAATGCAGCCCACATGATCTGCTTGATGTAGAAGTGGGAGAAGGAGAAGGGTTCTAAACTGCTCTCATCAAACGAAGCGGCTGTGACACAGATACACCCCACCACCACTATCACAAGATAGAGCAGCACAGCGAATAGGTCTACGCCAGAGAATGGATTAATCTCTCTTCTCATAATTGGGGTATGCTATCTTTAAGTTCTTAACATAATCCACTAGCCAACCACGCCTGATGGTATCGGTCAAGTAGTACTCCTCGACGAGCGAGGCGATTGGCAGCGCCGCCACAGAGCCAAAGCCCCCATTCTCAACATAGACCGAGATAGCAATGCGCGGATTATCTCTAGGGGCGAAGCTGAGGAATGTCGAGTGATCCTCGCCATGAGGATTCTGTGATGTGCCAGTCTTGCCACACACATCAAATCCATTAAGCTTTGCCCAGAGCGACGAGCCAGACACATTTACACCATCCCACATGCCCTTAATAACGGGCTCAAAGTGCATTGAGTCGACCATTGTATATTGCCTCTCATAAAAACGTCTATCTAGTGAATCACGCCCCTCAACCTCCTTGATAATATGAGGTATATAGTAGTAGCCTCGATTTGCGAAGATGGCCGCCATGTTGGCCATCTGGAGCGGTGTGCACCCTAGCTCGCCCTGTCCGATTGAGAGCGATATAATAGAGAGTGGATTCCAATAGCCATTGTAGATTCTATCATAGAACTCAACTGTCGGCAGATAGCCGCTACCCTCGCTCAGGAAATCTGAATCGAGCCTGCGACCAAAGCCAAAACTTAGAACATATTCGCGCCATTTATTATAGGCTTGACGAAAATTATCATACTTATCATTATAGAGCATATCTCTAAAGATGTAGCAGAAGTATGAATTACACGATGTGGCGGTGGCGTAGGCCATATTTATTGGCGACTGGTGGTGATGGCACTTTAGCACTCTATTTCCATAGTGGAAGCCATCGTTGCAGGGATATCGGCGTGATGGTGTCGTCACCCCCTCCTGTAGGGCGACTGCGCTCTGCAAGAGTTTAAAGGTGGAGCCAGGTGGATAGCGGGCACTAACTGCACGATTAAAGAGTGGCTGTCGAGGGTTGTTGAGCAGGGTCATATAGTTATTTCCTCGCTGGCGGCCGACGAGCTCGTCGGGATCAAATGAGGGCGATGAGACCATCATGAGTATCTCGCCGCTCGCTGGATCAATAGCTACTGCAGCGCCCACCTTGCCCACCATAAGCTCCTCGCAGAAGAGCTGCAGACGTGCGTCGATGGTTGAGACCAGATATTTACCCTCAACGGGCAACGAGTCGCACTCACCATCCATGTACGAACCTTTAATTGCGCCATGCGTATCTACCATCGAGACGCGCACACCTTTCCTTCCTCTTAGCTCGCTCTCGTAGGCCGACTCCACACCACCGATGCCTACATAATCGCCACTTTTGTAGCTAGGATTTCTCTCCAAAAAACTCTGCGTAGCCTCACCAACATGTCCTAAGAGGTTTCCTCCGATCTTGCGCGGATACTCCCTGGCGGTGCGCATAATAGTGTAGAAACCCCTAAAAGAGCACTCTTCAAAGAGAAGCTTATCAGATTGAGTAAGGAAATTTTGGACTCGATATGGTGCGCGGGGACGCATCCTGGCGCTCTTAAGGTGCTTAACAAGGCGATCCTTATCTATGTTTAAGATCGAACAAAATAGCGTTGTGTCAAAACCCTCCTTTGGCAGCTCGCGATAGATAACCATCAGATCATAGCACTCTCTGCTCTTTACTAGATACTCCCCGTTTCGGTCAAAAACTTCACCGCGGGCAGGATACTCAACAGCATAGCGCAACACATTGCCATCCGACATCCTTCGATATTTATCATCCAGGATCTGTATAAAAAATACGCGCACGAGCAGCAACAGAAAGACGCCAACAACAACCCCCTGCAAGACCAACAAGCGCAATTTATCCTCTCTCATCGACTAGCTCCTCTTGAGATAGATATTAAACAGATCCACCATAGGCCAAATCAGAAGCAAGCTAACGAGCGAACTGACACCGATGCGCAATGCCGTAAGCTCAATATTGAGCAGACTTAGTGATTCAAAGCAGAAATAGCAGAGGCTATGTAGCAATATTAGCACTACAAGGTAGATATTCAAACTCTCACCTCCCATACGCAGCTTGCTTGGAACGCCACCCATATCGACGCCATCTTTAAGCTTAAGAGCATCCAACAGATATGGGCGCGCGAAAGCTATAAGAAGAGTTGAGATTGTATTTAGGGAACTAGTCCCAGAAAAAATATCGACAACAACCCCGAGAGCCAAACCTATAAAGAGGAGCCACGTGCGCGAAATATCTAGCGGCAATAGTGCAATAAAAGCGATGTATGGCATAGGTAAAAGCCACACCCCTAGCGAGAGATTGCCCAAAAGACCAAACTGCAGAACTAGCAACACGATGAGCAGGTATAGGTATTGTATAGTATATTTCATAGCTCCGCCTCCTCTCCATCTAGCAGCTGCTTGATTTGACCTGAGCTGCTACTGCCAACAATAAATAGGTTGTCAATAGCCGAGATGTCTACCCCCAATTCGATAACCAAATCATACGAGCGCTGCGAGGCGCTAAGCTCATAGGATAGAACCCTACCGATCTTCACACCCGCAGGGAAGATATTTGAGAATCCGGTGGATATAATCTGCTGCCCCACCTGCGGCGAAGCATATTTAGAGAGCTCTTTCATCTGCACCTGATAGCGGCTATCGCCACTCCAATAGATTGAGCCAACATAGCTATCGCCATCTAACTTTCCACTTGATCGAAATGAGGTGTTTAGTATAGAGGTGGCCACAGAGTATTTATCCGAACAAGATGAGATATAACCAAGCATGTATCCATCGGGCGAGATAAGCGCCATGCGCTCCCTTACGCCATCGGCAATACCCCTATTTAAGACAATTTGATTCTGCAACTTATTGATTGAATTATACAAAACCTTCACGGGGATATAGTTATAGGGCTGATCCCCCAACTCAAAGGAGCTAGAGCGCAAAAGAGAGTCCTGCTCATAACGCTGGTATACGGCTAGCTGCTGCTCCAGCTCAGCCAAGCGAGCCATAAGCAGATTATTTTCACCTCCTAGATGGAGATAGCCACTTACGCTGCGAGAGATGGAGTTAAGTGTCGAGACAGCTCCTCCAACCGAATTTAATATCTTAGCTTCAGTATATGGAGTAGAGCTAGCGTAGTAGGCCACAGCGATGCTCTCTAGACAGATAAAGAGCACCACTACGGATATACTTCGTAGAAACTCTAAAAGGTTATGCACTCCTAACGCATTAAGAATGAGAATGTATTGATATTCTTCAAAGCGAAAGCTGTACCGCGAGCGATGGCACGCAGAGGATCCTCCGCAATATATACCGGGATACCGGTCTTCTCTTGTAGACGGCGATCGAGCCCACGAATAAGCGCACCTCCACCTGCAAGGTAGATACCATTGCGCACAACATCAGAGTAGAGCTCGGGTGGCATGGTCTCCAGGATTTTCATTAGCGCGTTGTCGAGCTTAATGAGCGATTTATCCATTGCATAGGCTATCTCGGTATAGTTTAGCGAGATGGTTTGAGGTAGGGCGGTCAACATATTGGGGCCGGTGATTGTGTAATCCTCGGGAGGGGTTTCAAGATCAGAGACCGCAGATCCGACAGCACACTTAATAGCCTCGGCCGTACGCTCGCCAATGCGGATATTGTGCTGCTGACGCACATAGGCTTGAATATCTGCTGTGAATACATCACCTGCAACATTAACCGACTCCGAACATACGATGCCACCTAGCGAGATACAAGCAAACTCAGATGTACCTCCACCTATGTCGATAATAAGATTACCCTCAGGAGCCTCTACATCCAATCCTGCGCCTAGAGCGGCGGCCATAGGCTCGAAGATCATATATACATCACGCGCACCTGCATGCTCGGCAGAGTCGCGCACGGCACGAATCTCAACATTAGTAGAGCCTGAAGGGATGCAGATCACCATCTTGAGCGATGGTGCAAAGAGGCTGCGAGACATTTTTACCTTCTTGATAAGCCCCTTAAGCATAAGCTCAGCAGCTGTAAAATCGGCAATCACACCATCTTTCAGGGGGCGAATTGTGCGAATATTGGGGCTCGTCTTTTCGTGCATTTGGCGAGCCTTGTGGCCGATGGCCACTAGTTTATCGTTTCTTACATCTAAAGCCACAATAGATGGCTCATCGACTACAACCTTATCGTTGTAATATATTAGTGTGTTCGCAGTTCCTAGGTCTATCGCTAAACCCTGGGTTAATGAAAAAAATCCCATTTTTATCTCTTTATACTTTTTTAAGACTAAATATTCAAGGCTACATAACATAGCAATGTGACAAAGTTACAAAATATAGGTGAGAATACATCTATTTGGAGAGAGAAATATCACATAATTTTCATTAAGAAATAAGAAAGTTTTTAAAAAAACTTATTTCATAGAGGTTTTTCCACCCAAAAACACTATATTTGCATCTATTAACAGATCTAACAAAGATGGATATAAACGGATCAGATAGGTGGTCTTGCGCCGTAATTGGCTATGGCAGTTGGGCTACCGCTATCGTCAAATTGCTCTCCGGAAATGGCGAGCGCGTTGGGTGGTACATTACTAATAATGAGGTGCTTGAGGGGCTGAATGAGGATGCTCGCAACCCCAAATATCTACGTGATGTTAAGTTCGACCTGAATCGTATTGATGCCTCAAATGATATAAACTACATTGTTGAGAATTACAAAATTATAATCATGGCTATGCCCTCGGCATATGTCAAAAATTTCCTTGAGCCGCTAACCGCCTCGCTTGAGGATAAGTTTGTTGTTTCGGCCATTAAGGGCATCGTTCCTGGCAACTACCTCACCGTGGTGGAGTATCTTCACGAGCACTATAATCTATCCTATCGGCAGATGGGAATCATCACCGGCCCTTCGCATGCCGAGGAGGTTGCCCTTGAGCGCCTATCATATCTTACGATCGTCTCTCCCGAGATTGAACTTGCTTACATTATGGGGCGCAAAATTGAGTGCAGCTATATTCGCACCAACTACTCGACCGACCTCTATGGAACAGAGTATGCCTCGGTGCTAAAGAATATCTACGCCATATCTGTCGGCATGGCGGTAGGCCTTGGTTATGGCGACAACTTCCTATCGGTGCTTATTTCAAATTGCGCGCGCGAGATGAACAACTTCCTAGAGACGAGTTTCCCAGATAAGCGCGACACTCGCGAATCGGCATACCTTGGTGATCTACTCGTAACCTGCTACTCGACCTATAGTCGCAATCGCCGCCTTGGCCTATTGATGGGAAAGGGTTTCACCATAAAGAGCGCCCTCAATGAGATGACCATGGTAGCCGAAGGTTACTTCGCCACCGAGTGCATCCGCCACCTGAGCAGTGAGCAGATCGCCTCGATGCCTATCGCCGAGATGGTGTATAAGGTGCTATACAAGGGTGCTTCGGCAAGAGCTTCGATGAAGAGGCTCTCAAAAGAGTTGATTTAAACTTAATAAATTATATATTTACTACTATGATTAAATTGGATATCTCAAAGAGTGGCATTGAGCTAACTCCCGAGATCAAGAAGGCAGCTATGGAGGCTGCACAGGTATTGGAGAGCAAGAGCGGCAAGGGTAACGACTTCCTTGGTTGGGTAAACCTCCCAACATCTATTGATGCTGCTCAGCTTGAGGCACTTAACGCCGCTGCTGGTTCTCTTAAGGCTAAAGCTGAGGTTATCATCTGCATCGGCATCGGTGGCTCTTACCTCGGTGCTAAGGCTGTATTAGAGGCTATGAGCGACTCATTCAAATTGCTTCACAAGAGTCAGAAGGAGCCTATCGTTCTATTTGCTGGCCAGAATATCTCGGAGGATTATATGGTAGAGCTTTTGGAGGCTACCAAGGAGTACTCTATCGCTACGGTAGTGGTATCTAAGTCTGGCACAACCACCGAGCCAGCTATCGCCTTCCGCCTAATCAAGGCTGAGATTGAGAAGCGCTATGGCAAGCAGGAGGCTGCATCGCGTATTATCGCCGTAACCGACGCCTCACGTGGTGCTCTTAAGAGCCTTGCCACCAAGGAGGGTTACGCCACATTTGTTATTCCAGATGATGTTGGTGGCCGCTTCTCAGTGCTTACACCTGTAGGCCTACTTCCACTTGCTGCTGGTGGTGTGAATATCGCCGAGCTAGTGCGTGGCGCTCAGGATATGGAGCGCGCCACTGGCGTTGATGTTCCTTTCGAGGAGAACCCATCGGCTATCTATGCTGCGGTTCGTAATGAGCTATATAAGAGCGGTAAGAATATCGAGATCCTAGCCTCTTATGAGCCTAAGCTGCAGTATGTCTCTGAGTGGTGGAAGCAGCTCTTTGGCGAGAGCGAGGGTAAGGATGGCAAGGGTATCTTCCCAGCTAGCGTTACACTTACTGCCGATCTTCACTCTATGGGTCAATACATCCAGGAGGGTGAGCGCACACTCTTCGAGACTGTAATCTCAGTTGAGAAGCCAGCGCGCGAGCTTAAGATCGAGGCCGACGAGCAGGATTTGGATGGTCTAAACTTCCTTGCCGGCCGTCGCATCTCTCAGGTAAACCTTATGGCTGAGCTAGGTGTTACCATCGCCCACGTTGATGGTGGTGTACCAAACCTTCGCATCACAATCCCTGAGATCAATGAGTACTATATCGGCGCACTTCTTTATATGTTTGAGCGCGGTTGTGGCATAAGCGGATATCTACTTGGCGTAAATCCTTTCGACCAGCCAGGAGTTGAGGCTTACAAAAAGAACATGTTTGCTCTTCTCGAGAAGCCAGGCTACGAGGAGGCTACTAAGGCTATCAAGGCTCGCCTATAAGCCCTTATAATTAACCTATTAGCGCCCCAGAAGTATTACCATAAACTTCTGGGGCGCTCTGTTTTTGGCATAAATATTTGCCTCGCTCAGCTAACGCTTGCCTTGATATAGCACCCTCTCCAACTCGCCCTCTACCTCAATCTTGTAGGCAAGGACAATATTATTAGGCAACTCCATAGGCAGCTTAATAATGCAACTCTCGTCCGTGCGAGCAAACTCAACCTTGCCATAGCCGAGCAGCTCTATGCTCCTGATCTCATTGCCCGAGCTAACAACATTTTTATTCGACAGCGACTTGATGGCAACCGAAGAGCCAGGACGAGGCACAACCAACTGTAGAGCATAGAGAGTATTGCCTTTGGTGGTGAAACGAAAATCGTTAGCCTTGAACTTCAAGACATTAGGCGTTGCATAACGATCTGGCATCTGCTTACTCCACGAGTATCTGAGGCTGAGCTCATCCATATTTCCCTCGCCTTGAATCTTCCATGGGCGGGTTCCGTCGATAGCCTCCTCGTTCTGTGCCATCCACTCACCAACACCCTTAAGCTGGGCGATCATCTCGGGGTCGAACGAGCCATCAGGACGTGGGTTGAGCGATAGGAGCAGACCGCCATTTATAGATACAAGATGACAGAGGCGCTTAACAATATCGCCATAAGGCTTATAGTGGATGCCATGCCACCAGCACCAGCTTCCACATATAGAGGCAGTCTCGTCATCCTCCCAAGGGTGGTTGAGCAGCGAATGCGGACGAAGATAGCCGCGCTCATAAGAGTAGACTCCAAAATCGTCGCCAAACATACGATCCTTATTGTGAAGGCACACCTCACGCCCCTCTCTCTCGCCCATATTAAGGAACTCAGCTAGCAGCTCCTTGACGCCCGTTGTCACACCTCCATCAAACCATATAACATCTGGATGATACTTATTTACAAGCTCATTAGTGATGGCCAGCTCGCGCTTGTGAAACTCATCTTCATCGCACATAAACCAATATTTAGAGCGCCCCTCGTCGGTAAAAAGATCTAAATTTTTATAGGCTGGATCCTTCGATAGATTTTTCGCAAATCCATTAAAGAAGCTCTGCGTGCGAGCGTGGTGAAAGGAGGCTATGCGCTTAATGCCTCGCTTGTCGAGCTCTTCGAATAGCTCGCCTAGAAGATCGCGCTTAGTACCCGTTTTTCCTGCGCAGAGGTCGCTCACCTCACTACTCCACATAAGATAGCCATCATGGTGCACGGCACACATGCCGGCATATTTAGCTCCAGCTAGATCAACCAGCTCAGCCCATTTTTTAGGATCGAAACCCCTGGCTTTAAAATCTCTGCATAGATCATAATAACCGTGCCCATCCTCCAATTTACCATATCGTGCCTCGAAAGCCCTGCGCTGAGGATTTGATCTATCACTCGAATATACGCCACGATAACCCACCGTATAGTAGTTACCATTTGTTGGATAGGTGTCATTCTCCTCCCACGAGCCAATAATTGAATATGGGCCCCAGTGGGCGTAGATTCCGAATTTTGCATCTAGTGCCCAATCGGGTATCTCATACTGCGTAATTGACCTCCATTCAGGCTCATAGCTCTGCCCCTGGGTCGATGATACGGCTAGAGATAGCAACGCTATCAATGGTAGTAGTTTGCGCTTCATTTTCAAGAATTTTAGATTTGATATAACAAATGTAGCAAAAAAAATCTAAACCGATGATATACCTACAAAAATATAGAGAGGGGGAAAGTATTGCTACTCTCCTCCTCTATCTCTATATTTTCATCCCCTAGCGCGGTGGCAATGCTCAACCTAGCAAGCTCGCCCCACCCTAGACAAGTGAATTAAGCATACTTAAATGTAGACTCGCAAGATACTGTTAGCTTCTTACGACCCTTAGCGCGGCGTGCAGCTAGCACCTTGCGACCATTTGCAGTAGACATTCTAAGACGGAAACCGTGCTTATTAATTCTCTTGCGACGAGATGGCTGGTAAGTTCTTTTAGTTGACATAATATTAAAATTTGTTGTTCTCTAACTTTTACGGATGGCAAAGGTATGATAAATATCTTAATCTTAAAAATAATTCGACACTTAATTTTCACCAAAACACCAAAATAATCTTCACAAGCTAAAAATTGGGTGAGCATAGAGGGAAAATCCAAAATTATTCACTATCTTTACACTATTAAAAACCTAGGTATATGGCACAATTCAAAGTCAAAGGAGGAGGCCGCCTAAGAGGCGAAATCACCCCACAGGGAGCTAAAAACGAGGCTCTACAGATCATCTGCGCTACCCTACTTACGGGCGAGTGTTGCACGCTGCACAACGTGCCTGAGATTCTAGATGTGCTGCAGCTACTCGATCTGCTCAAAACCATGGGCGCCGAAGTGGAGCGATTAGGCGAGGGCTCTTTTAAAATTTGCGCCAAATATATAGATCTAGAGTATCTTGGCAGTGAGGACTTCGCCAAGCGCTGTCGACGCCTACGCGGTTCGGTAATGATTGTCGGCCCTCTGCTCGCACGCTTTGGCGTGGGATATGTGCCTAAACCCGGAGGCGACAAGATCGGCCGCAGGAGATTAGATACACACTTTATAGGATTTCAAAAATTAGGCGCTAGCTTCAACTTTGAGAGCAGCTCTGAGTTCTTCTCGGTTGAGGCCAAAGATGGCCTTGAGGGGTGCTATATGCTGCTAGATGAGGCGTCGGTAACAGGCACGGCCAATATCGTCATGGCGGCAGCTATGGCCAAAGGGCGCACGACAATCTACAACGCCGCCTGCGAGCCATACCTTCAGCAGCTATGTAAAATGCTATGCCGAATGGGGGCTAAGATCTCGGGGATCGCCTCAAACCTACTAGTAATAGATGGAGTGGAGAGCCTCGGCGGCACGGAGCACACCATGCTACCTGACATGATCGAGGTGGGCAGCTTTATTGGGCTAGCCGCTATGACACGATCGGAGATCACCATCAAGAGTGTATCATACGACAACCTTGGCATAATCCCCTCTCAATTCGCTAGGCTAGGCATAAAGATGGAGCGCCGGGGCGATGACATCTACATCCCCGAGCAGGAGAACTACACCATAGATTCATATATTGATGGCTCAAGCCTAACGATAGCCGATGCTCCATGGCCAGGGCTTACGCCCGACCTGCTGTCGATATTTCTGGTTGTAGCTACGCAGGCCGAGGGGTCGGTGCTCATCCACCAGAAGATGTTCGAGAGCCGCCTATTCTTTGTCGACAAACTTATAGATATGGGGGCACAGATAATACTCTGCGACCCGCACCGCGCCTCAATAATTGGCCTTAACCACCGCTGTAGTTTACGCGCCGCGCGCCTCTCTTCGCCCGACATTCGCGCAGGTGTCGCGCTGCTTATCGCCGCCCTGAGCGCCGAGGGGACGAGCACAATACAAAACATAGAGCAGATCGACCGCGGATATATGGATATCGAAGGTAGGCTTCGCGCGCTGGGGGCAGATATAACACGTATAGAGTAATTACAACATATAATGAAAATAGCAAAATTAGTATTTAATCCCATTGAGGAGAACACCTATGTCTTATGGGATGAGAGTAATGAGTGTATAATCGTAGATCCGGGCAACTACTCTGAGGTGGAGACCCAGCAACTCATAGGCTTTATCTCAAGCAAATCGCTCAAGCCTGTGATGGTGCTCTGCACTCACGGCCACTTCGATCATGCGCTTGGAGTTGAAGCCTTGCGCGCGCACTACAACATACCATTTGCGCTCTCTTCTAAGGATCAGCCAATCATCGACATGACCCCATCCGGATCGGTAGTGTATGGCATGCGAATTGGAGATATGCCATCAAAAATAGATATCGACCTAGATGCAATAGAGCAGATCCGCTTTGGCCAGACCACACTTAAGATCATCGAGTGCCCAGGCCACACTCCCGGCCACATATCGCTCTTTAATGAGCAGGACCGCACGCTCCTTACTGGCGACACAATCTTCAAGGAGAGCATCGGCCGCACCGATCTACCTGGCGGAGATTACCACCAGCTAATGCATTCTATCACAAAAAATATCATCACCCTAGGCGATGATGTGGAGATATTCCCAGGACATGGTGGCAGCACCAGCATTGGCCAGGAGGTGCTCTACAACCCATTTATTGTGGAGGTCATAAACAAAGAGGTGAACTATTAAGATGAGAATAGATATTCTAACAGTTGTTCCCGAGCTGCTCTCCTCGCCTCTAAATGAGTCGATATTAAAGAGGGCGCAGGCCTCATCGCACGCCGAGATTGTGGTGCATAACATCCGCGACTACACCACCGACCGTCACCGCACCACCGACGACTACCCCTTCGGCGGCGAAGCTGGCATGGTGCTTAAGCCCGAGCCAATATTCGCGCTAATCGAAAAATTGTGCTCGGAGCGCAAATATGATGAGATAATATACACCTCGCCCGATGGCATCACCTACAACCAGCAGGAGGCCAACCGCCTCTCTCTGATGGGTAATATCATCATCCTCTGCGGCCACTATAAGGGGGTCGATCATAGAGTTAGAGAGGCTCTCATCACGCGCGAGATCTCCATCGGCGACTATGTTCTCACGGGAGGCGAGCTGGCCGCCTGCGTTATTGCCGACTCGCTCGTGAGGCTTATCCCGGGCGCTATTGGCGACGAAGCATCGGCGCTTAGCGATAGCTTTCAAGACAACCTACTAGCACCACCCGTATATACGCGTCCGGCGGAGTTTCGCGGAATGAGGGTGCCAGATGTGCTACTCTCGGGCAACTTCCCAAAGATCGAGCAATGGAAGGAGGAGCAATCATACGAACGCACCAAGCTCTTGCGCCCCGACCTTCTAGAAAAATAGAATAGGGGAGTTCTAATTTCTCCCTAAAATACTTTTCAGCTACTAACCACGCCTTTTCGATTTTGCAAATATAGGCAATAGAGCCTCTATGACCCACTTTTGAAAAATCAAAAATGCGCAATTATTAACTATAAATTAAAATCAGGGAGAAAATAAGTAGGGTAAAACAATTATTGCCATATTTTTAAAAGCACTCTTAAAAACACACCAATAATTATTTCACTCTACTTAGAGCTCCCCTAGAGCGATGAAATACTTCCTAATAGCAGGCGAGCCCTCGGGCGACATGCACGGCGCCAACCTTATGCGCGGCATCCTGGCCGAAGATCCCGAGGCGGAGTTTCGCTTCTGGGGCGGCGATAAGATGGCCGAAGTTGGAGGTGAGCAGGGGCTCCTCAAACACTATCGCGAGAGCTCATTTTTTGGCTTTTTACAGGTGGTTCTTAACCTGCGCACAATCCTCGCGCAGATGGATGCTTGCCGCCGAGAGATCACCAGCTTCGCCCCCGATGTGCTGATACTTATCGACTATGCCGGCTTCAACCTAAAGATGGCCAAGCATGCCCATTCGATAGGGATCAAAACCCACTTCTACATCGCCCCAAAGGTGTGGGCATGGAACGAGAAGAGGGTCAAAATCATACGTAAATATGTTGATGAACTATTTATAATCTTCCCCTTTGAGAAGGAGTATTTCAGGCGCCACCAGATCGAGGCGCACTTTGAGGGCAATCCGCTACTAGACGCCCTGGAGCTAGAGCGCGAGGCGCTACCCTCTCGCGAGGCGTTTTGCTCAAAGAATAATCTATCAGCAGACAGGCAGACAATAGCACTACTATCAGGCAGTAGGCGCGGCGAGATCTTTGACAACCTGCCGATTATGGTTGCCGCCTCTCGCTCCTTTCCTGAGTATGAATTTGTGGTGGCAGGTGTTGATTGGATTGACAGGGCTCTATATGAGAAGATACTTGAGGGCAGCTCCGTGCGCCTAATATTTTCGCAAACCTACTCCCTGGTGCAGCATAGCCATGCCGCTATCGTAACATCGGGCACGGCGACCCTAGAGACTGCACTTCTGGGCACACCTGAAGTGGTGCTATATAAGCTCAACCCGATAATCAAACTATTAAAACCGCTGCTTCTAAAGATACCATACATCTCGCTTGTGAACCTAGTGCTAGGGCGCGAGGCTGTTTGCGAGATCACACAAGCCAGCGCAAATCCAAAACGACTAATAGCCGAACTAGGCAAGATTCTATCTGGCAGCGAGCGCGAGCGCATGCTTAATGATTATAAGGAGCTGCAAGAGAAGATGGGCAAGGCAGGGGCTTCACACCGCTTTGCCGCCAAAATGACAAAACTAATAAAACAATGAAGATAATCTGCATGGCTCGTAACTATGACGAGCATATCACAGAGCTACAAGATGGCGCCAAAAGGCCCACGGTACCTACATTTTTTCTAAAGCCAGACACCGCTCTACTAAGAAATAACGACCCATTCTACTGCCCAGACTTCTCAGAACAAATTGATTATGAGTGCGAGCTTGTGATTAAGATCAACCGCGTGGTTAAAGATCTTGATATCAAATTTGCCCATCGCTGCTATAGCGAAGTGGGGCTCGGCATCGACTTCACGGCGCGCGACGTTCAGCGCCAGGCGATAGCCGAGGGGCTCCCATGGGAGCTATGCAAGGGCTTTGACCACTCGGCTGCCATATCTCCTACATTTATTCCACTTGAGGAGTTAGGCGGAGATATTCAGAATCTAAATTTCAATCTAGAGTTGAATGACCAAGTGCGACAGAGTGGCTTTACAGGTGATATGATCTTTGCCGTAGATGAGATTATAAGCTATATATCAAAATTTATAACCCTCAAAATTGGCGATCTAATCTTTACCGGCACACCCGTTGGAGTGGGTGCTGTAAAGGGTGGTGATAAATTGCGAGCCACACTCGAGGGGCGCGAACTACTTAATTTCGAGATACGATAATGGTACTACAAGAGAGACTATCCGAGGAGGGCTACAAGCTGACACTAGCCTCGGCCTCACCTCGCCGCCGAGATCTTATGGCTGACTGTGGCTTTAATTTTGAGCTGTTACGATATAGTGTCGATGAGGAGTATCCCCTATCGCTAGAGCCTTCGCAGGTGCCACTCTACCTATCGGCTCTCAAAAGCGAAGGAGCCCCTCGTCCTCTATTTGACGGCGAGATTCTGATTACAGCCGACACGGTTGTCATCTGCAATGATTTAATACTAGGCAAGCCCGAATCCCTCGACGATGCTCGCGCTATGCTCACCCTCCTTTCAGCTCGCACACACACCGTCGTAACTGGAGTGACACTACGCTCGAGCGACAAAATGAAGAGCTTTACAGCGGAGAGCAAGGTTACGTTTCGCAAACTCAAAGCAGAGGAGATTGACTACTATGTCGACAACTTCCGCCCACTCGACAAGGCTGGCTCTTATGGCATTCAGGAGTGGATCGGTTTTATCGGCATTGAGAGAATCGAGGGCTCATTCCACAACGTCATGGGGCTGCCTCTGCAAAAATTATATATTGAATTGGAGCAATTCATGTCTAAATAAGTGAAAATATTTTGTTTGTTAAAAATAATATATTATCTTTGCAGACGCAATTAGCAAAGCTCACTTTGTGTAGCTAAGCAAATGCCCAGGTGGTGAAATTGGTAGACACGCCACTTTGAGGGGGTGGTGGACATTAGTCCGTGTGAGTTCGAGTCTCGTCCTGGGCACCAAGAAAAGGTTAAATAGTTGATTTTCAGCGATTTAACCTTTTTGCTTTTTCTCTTTTTGCCAGCAAATTGCCAATAAAATAGACTGGGGTATATGCAAAAAAAAGATAAATACTCTCTACTATCTATTTAAGTTTTTACTATCTTTGCCTAGAGACTCCCTCCCCGTAAAGTTTAGACGAAAAAGAGGAGGCAGGATATGAAAACAATCTAACCAATTAAATAATTTATGAAACTAACCACAACATCTATTCTACTAGTGGCTCTCGCCTTTAGTGCTTATGCTGCGCCTAAAAAGCCTATTTCGCCCTACGCGGCCACACCCCACAACACCGAGGGGGTATTTAGCCCCAACCCCGATTACAGTAGTGAATTTGACGGTGCGCTCAACAACGATAACTTCTACATAAATGAGGGTACACAGGCAGTTTGGTCGCTAGAGAGAGATAATATCCAGTTTAAGGATGGCATACTACATATCATAGCCGACTATGCTCCGAAAACGCTCAACAACGGCAAAGAGTTCTATCTAGCCTCGGGCATGGTTGTATCTAAAGAGCTAACCACCTACGGCTACTTTGAGGCTCGCATCAAGGGTGCTGATCTATGGCCGGGGGTATGCCCTGCCTTCTGGCTTACATCTGGAGGCACCACCCCATTTAAGATGAGCGATCAGGAGAATACAATCACATATAGCGAAGTAGATATCATTGAGATTCAGCAGATCGCACGCGATAAGAACATCATGGCCTGCAATCTACACACGGGCGCTCTGATAACAGATGCTAGCGGCAAAAAACGCGTCACTCGCCTATCGGCCGGTATGGTTCCAAAGATCGGCCGCAATGAGTTTAAGGTAGATTGGGATGCTGAGGATGAGTATCACATCTATGCCTGCGAGAACCGCCCCGACTCGATCATCTTCTACATCGACAACAAACGAGTTGCTGCAAAGCCCAACTACTACTGGCACCTGCCTATGTTCATGAAACTCTCGATGGGCATTCGCACACCATATGAGTCATACAAAGGCGGCACACGCCACGCTCTGCCAGTCACTGCCGAAGAGGCCGCTGCCGCAGGATTCCCAACCACAACCTATGTCGACTATGTGCGCAGCTACACTCGCGACTACTCAACGTTTAAATCAAACAAAAAGCTCTTCGATCGCAAGGAGGCTGACTACGATCCACTAAACGGCGGCAGAAAAAAATAGGCAACCACATGAGGCAAACTATTTTAAGCATACTACTGCTATGCTCTATAGGGGCAAGCCAGGCCGAGACAAAGCCACTTGTCGACAACTCGAGATCGCCATACATGCCAATAAAGTCGATCGGCATGAGCGACTGCAAATGGGACGGCGGCTTCTGGGGCGATCGTTTTAAGGTGTGCAGCGAGGTGATGATACCCAATATGTGGGAGTTGGTTAACAATCCAAAGCTATCGCACATATATGAAAATTTCCTTGTTGCTGCCGGCGAGAAGGAGGGCGTTTTTCGCGGCTTTCTATTCGGCGATGGCGACTTCTACAAATTTGTAGAGGCTATGTGTTATGACTATGCTATATCTAAAGATCAAGAGCTTCTCAAGCATATCAACCAGATCGCCATGGTTATTGCCAAGGCGCAGCTAAAAAACGGATATCTAACCACAGGCAAAATCATAGGCAAGGGGAGCAAGATGAACTTCGACCACACCGAGGGCGGAGCTCTAGAGAGGGAGAATAAATTTATCGCCGACAGAGATCACGAGCTCTACAACTTCGGCCACCTTATCACTCTGGGCTGCATCCACTATCGCACTACGGGCAGCAAAATTTTGCTAGATGTAGCCATCAAAGCGGCCGACTGCCTCGATGAGCACTTCGGTGTGCCCTCACCCGAGCTTGCTGCAATCCATTGGAATCCACCGCACTTTATGGCTCTCGTAGAGCTATATCGCACCACGGGCGAGAGTCGATATTTGGAGCTTACCAAAACATTTATCAACATGCTTGGCACAACCAAATATAGCATCTCAGGCAGAGGTCTAGATCATAGCCAAAAGCGAATCCCGTTCCAGCAGGAGCGCCATGCTGTAGGTCATGCCGTGCACGCAAACTACATGTATTGTGGCATAGCCGACTACATAGCCGAGAGCGGCGATTGGGAGCTGGGCGAGGCGCTAGATGCCATATGGAGCGAGGTTGTGAATCAGAAGATGTATATCACCGGCGCCACCGGCTCGCACGATCGCACGGTGAGCCACGACGCGGTTGTTGGCGAGGCGTATGGAGCAACCTATGATCTACCCAACACGCGGGGCTACTCCGAAACCTGCGCAAATATTGGTAATGCCATGTGGAATTGGCGCATGTTTCTCGCAACTGGCGAGGCGAAATATATCGAGGTCATGGAGCTGGCTCTCTACAACAGCGTACTAGCAGGCATCAGCCTTGACGGCAAACACTTCTACTACCAGAATCCTCTGCGATTCATTGAAGAGTTTAAGGGCAGCCACTTCTCTCGCCAAGCACGCCGCGAGGAGTATCTACCCTGCTTCTGCTGCCCTCCGAATGTTGTGCGTATTATCGCCCAAGCGAACAACTATGCATACTCAATATCGGATAAAGGCGTATGGGTAAATCTATATGGATCCAACACCCTAAATAGCAAACTTGTAGATGGCACCCCATTCGAGCTATCGCAGCAGAGCCGCTATCCATGGTGCGGCAAGATATCGCTTAAGATCACATCACTAGAGAGCTCTGCTGAATTTGCCCTGATGCTTCGTATTCCTGAGTGGGCAGAGGGGACAAGTGTAAAGATCAACCAGAGGGCGATCACCGAGGATATTACAGAGGGAGAGTATCTCACATGCCAGCGCGTATGGCAAGAGGGGGATATCATTGAGATTGACATGCCGATGGAGAGCAAGCTTATTGAGGGGCACGCCTTCTTGGAGAACACCCATGGCCAAGCGGCAATCAAACGAGGCCCCGTTGTCTACTGCTTGGAGTCGATTGATCTACCCGAAGATGTCACAATCCACGATGTGGTTCTGCCGCGTAATATCAAGCTAAAGGCTGCCCATAACAGCGATCTTCTTGCTGGTGCTACAACACTTAAGGGCAAGATACTAATCAAGCAGAGCAACGGGGATAGACTCTATGCCCCAGCCTCGAAAGAGAGGTTAAAGAGTGTCGAGACACAATTTATACCCTACTATAGCTGGAGCAACAGAGAGCGCACAAACATGAGCGTTTGGCTGCCGCTGAGCTATTAAGTAGTGTAAAACAATTATTGCCATATTTTTAAGAGTGCTTTTAAAAATATGGCAATAATTGTTTTACCCTACTTAAATAGATTCTCAGCTCTTCTTGTGTAATTTTAAGCTATCAATTATCGGATGGTATAGTAGCAATCGTTGGCTTATAGCCTATTCTCTCGAGCATTATCTCCAGAGCCTTGCCCTGCTCCATCTCTACAGCCTCGGTATATAAGTGCCAGCTCTTCTCGCCCTCGTTGCGATAGCTAGCTGAGTAGTGCGATAAATTATTAGTCACATAAATCATCCCATCCATGGTCATCCAGCGCACCTTTTCACACTCGGCAGTCTTGTCATCTGGCCACATAAGCTGAGCAAAATATTTATCGCCATTGCTATCCCAAGCCATATTAAAGTTGGTAACCCATCGCTGCTGATAGCTCTCTCTCATGCGTTTCAGCGTTCGCTCCTGACGCTCCTGGCCAGCTAGATTATAGAGCTGATAGGGGTCATCCCGGCGGTCGTAGAGCTCCTCCATCGGTGCGGGCTCAACAAACCAACTTGCCTGTATTTCGTTTAATTTATCATTTTTATACATGCGCTCCATCTGCTTGACCATATCAAATTTACGGCGGTATGGCGACGGGCGATAGATAGATTGCTGCGGCATATAGTTGCGAATATAGAGATAGCGCTCATTGCGAATAGAGCCTCGCTTAACACTCATCATCCCCACCCTATCTATTGCACCATAAATAAAGTCGCGCTTGTCGGGATATTTATGGATTCCATGCTGCGCTACACCTAACATAAAATCGGGCGAGCGCAAACCAACCAACGAAAGCAGCGTTGGCGCCACATCTACACACATCATCATATCGCTATTACGGCTACCGGCATCCTTACCATCCGGATATCGAATCATAAAGGGCACACGCGTAGCCTCATCCGTCAGTTCATACTTCACCCTAGGCAGGGGACCGCCGCATGTTGACAGGAATATCACCACCGTATTATTAGCCCTATTGCTGCTATCTAGCTCGGAGAGGATGGCACCAAACTGCGCATCAATCTTTTTTAGATTATTATAGTGGCGCGCGAGGGTCTCACGCACCGCCTTCGTATCGGGGTAGTATGGCGGAACCCTCATGCTCGCTAGCTGCTCATTGCTAATCCCCCCCCTATAATTTATAACATAATTCTCGCGCGCCCCTTTAAGCTCAAGCAGAGCGAAGAAGGGTTTGTCCTCCGGTGCATTACGCCAATGCGCCTCAAAGGCGTTATCATCCCACGAGGCCGAGGGCAGAGTCAGCGCTGCATCATCTTTCAGATTTGAGCAGCAGTAGTAGCCATATCTGCGAAGATATTCACTAAAGGATCGCACCCCATTTGGTGCCACGGTGCCAAGATGCTCATTAAATGGTTTTGAGGCGCAATAATTAGCACCATCAGTAGAAGGATGGCGCCCAGTAAAAAGGGCATAGAGCGCCGGCGATGGAGCAGAGATAGTCGAGAACATCTCCGAGTGTAAAATAGACTCTTTTGCAAAGTTGTCTATATTGGGGGTGGAGGCTATCTCGTCGCCATAGCAGCCCAGCGTGCAGCTGAGCTCCTGCGCAACGACAAAGAGGATATTTGGCTTTCGCCTCTGCATTAGCTCCTCCAAAGAGAGGGCTGGCTTTTGAGCCTCTACCGCTAGAGGAATTATCAGAAGTAGTATTAGCGAGATATATCGTTTCATTCTGGTCATAGTTATGGTTGAGACAAAGATATAAAAAACGATATATATAGACAAAAAAAGCGTCACCAAAAGATGGTAACGCCTGCTTTGTGACACCGCCAGGACTCAAACCTGGAACCTTCTGATCCGTAGTCAGATGCTCTATTCAATTAAGCTACGGTGCCTGATTGCGATGCAAATATATGGTCTTTTTTTTTACTGTGCAAATATTTTTGCAACTTATTTTTAATAAAAATTCAAGCCTAAAGTTAATCTGCTTATGCTCACCATATTGCCAAACAACTATTTTTTTAGCTCTCGCCCGGGATTCTCCTTTACAAACTGCTCCCAGCTCTTACTACCCGAACGGCTCAGAGATTTCCGACCTCCACCCAAACCCTTGCTCTTTGCACCTAGATCCACACCCCTGCGCGAGGTAGAGGTTGAGAGATAGTGACAAATTGCCACCGCCACGGCATCAGTAGCATCCAGGCGAGAGAGCTTAACATCGAGCCCCGTGATTGCTCCCACCATCGCCGCGAGCTCCTCCTTAGAGGCGCTACCTCGGCCAGTAACGGCGAGTTTAACCTTTGTGGGAGCATACTCAAATACATCAACCTGGCGGCTCAAAGCGGCAGCCATAGCCACCCCCTGCGCCCTGCCGAGCTTAAGCATCGACTGCACATTCTCGCCAAAGAATGGCGACTCAAGAGCCACCTCCTGGGGCGCGAACTCATCCACCAGCTCCACCACTCTATCGAATATCCTCTTTAGCTTAAGGTATGGATCATCCAGACGATGGATATCCAAAACGCCCATCTCCACGCCGCGCACCTCTCCGCGCGAGATCTCCACCACGCCATATCCCATATAGTTTGTGCCGGGGTCGATCCCCAACAGACGATAGCTCTCCTCTGCGGCCATTACTCCCCCTTTAGAGCCTTCATATCGCGCTCGAGCTGACGAACGGCGCGCGAGATAGCGGGTAGATCCTTCTGCACGGCAACCATGCGGTGGAACTGAATTCCAGGAAGCGCGGGATAACCCATCCTCACCTCTCCATCGGGCACACTCTTATCTATGCCGCTCTTCGAGCCGATCTTACAGTTGTTACCAATAATAACATGGTCTGCAATACCAACCTGCCCGGCAAGGAAGCAACCGCTTCCGATCTTTGAGGTGCCGGCAACGCCCATCTGCGCCGATGATACGGTATTCTCGCCTATCACCACATTGTGGCCAACCTGGATAAGGTTATCGAGCTTCACTCCGCGACGAATAATCGTCGAATCGGTCTTAGCTCTATCTATGCAGGTGTTGGCTCCGATCTCAACATTATCCTCAATAATCACATTTCCCAGCTGCGGAATCTTATCAAAGCTGCCATCCTCCTTAGGTCTGAAGCCAAAGCCATCGGCTCCGATCACAGCACCTGCGTGGATGATTACATTATCACCGATTTGAGTCCCCTCATAGATCTTCGCCCCTGCATAAATTATGCATCCACTGCCGATCTGCGAACCCTTGCCAATATATACTTGTGGGTAGATATGGCTCTCAGCACCGATCTTAACGCCAGCCTCGATAACGGCAAAATCGCCCACATAGCACACCTCGCCAACCTCGGCAGACTCATCTATTGAGACCATCTTGCTGATACCTTTTCGCTTGGGCTTTGCAGCGCTATATAGCTCCAGGAGCTTTAGAATAGCCTCGCCAGCGCTCTCAACTTTGATAAGGGTTGACGAGCACTCCTGCCGAGGCTCAAAGCTGCTATCTACCAATACGATAGAGGCATTAGACTCATACAAAAATGGCTCATATTTAAGATTTGTAAGATAGGCCAGCGACCCATCTTGCCCCTCCTCGATAGAGGATACCCTACTCACTTTTGACGCTGGATCACCAACGATCTCGCCGCCCAAAAAGCCTGCGATCATCTCTGCTGTAAACTCCATTTAATCTTCTATTTAATATATTTTTCTAACTCTATACCCTCGGGCATAAACGCCTCAACCGAGTGCGAAAAGGCGTGCAGCTCCCTCACGGCACTCGATGAGACATCGGCCAAAGCATACGGGGTCATCAGCACCACCGTTGCCAGCCCGGGGAATATCCTGCGATTTATTGAGGCTATTTGCTGCTCATACTCAAAATCGGCACTATTTCTAACGCCTCGGATAATTGCAGACGCCGAGATTGAACGTGCGAAGTCGCCGGTCAGGCCACCATAGATCATACACTCCACTCTTGGCTCCGCACTATAGAGATCATCAATCAACCTCTTGCGCTCATCGGTGGTGAGCATGCCACGCTTATTTATATTCTCGCCAATGGCCACAACCACCCTATCAAAGAGCCTTAGCGCCTCGTCGACAATAGCCACATGCCCCTTTGTGTAGGGATCAAACGATCCGGGAAATATTGCAACTCTCTCCATCATTTAACAAATGTAGTAAATTATTCTTTTAAAACAAATCACCCTCGGTCGACAATAGCCGCCACAGTGACATCACCCGTAACATTGGCCACCGTGCGCAACATATCCAGAGGGCGATCAACGGCCATAATCAGCGCCAGACCCTCGATGGGTATTCCGGCCGAGGCGAGCACCATAGTGAGTACAACGATGCTTCCGCCGGGGATTCCGGGCGTACCGATAGATGAGATGGTGATAACCGTAATGAGCCCCAGAAGCGTCATAAAAGAGAGCTCGACGCCGAAGATCTGAGCGATAAAAATTGAAGCTATAACCTGGTAACACGAGGTGCCATCCATATTAATAGTCATACCTACGGGCAAGACAAACGAGGCGGTGCGCTCCGATATTCCTAGCCTCTTGGTGGCGGTCTCCATCGTTAGTGGCAGAGTCGCAGCGCTAGATGAGGTTGAAAAACCAACTAGCTGAACGGGGAACATTGTCTTTAAAAACTCAAACGGCGAGAGCTTCGAGAAGAGGCGGATAAGCAGCGGATAGAACCCTACGATAAGTACAAAAAGCGTCCCCGCAACGGTGACAAAGTAGAGCCCCAAAGCGCTGAGCAGCGAGAGATCGCCCGCCGAGTCGACCACCGCCATGCATATTAGTGCAAAGACACCGAAGGGTGCATACATCATCACAATATCTACCATCTTTATTACGATCGCCTCTATCGACGAGACTAGGTTAAGCATCGGCTCGGAGCTCCTCTTGTCGACCATAATGGCCGCTATACCTATCAAAATAGCCACCGCTATAACCTGCAACATAGAGTTATTGTTAGCCATCGCTCCAAACATATTCTCGGGGAAGATATTTACTATGGCATCCAGAGGCGCTGCATCAACGCTGCTCGCACTCATATTCATACCGCTCTGCTCGGCGGCATCTCTAAGCGAGGTGGCAGCCTCCTGTGAGATCACAGCCCCGGGGCGCACTACGGAGGCTACAATAAGGCCAAAGGTGATGGCCGCGCAGGTGGTCAGGATATAGATCCCCACAACCTTCAAGCCCATGGTCGAGAGCGAGCGAATGTCGCCCAAATTTGAGACCCCCTTTATAAGCGAGAGAAAGACCAATGGCACAGCGATAAGCTTAAGCAGCCTCATAAAGATCACACCCCAGGGGGCGATCCAATCCTCGGCAAACTCACTTGCACCAAGCTTAGTCACAACAAAGCCCGCAAGAAGGCCAAAAAACATACCAATTAACACCCTAATATAAAGCGGCAATTTTCCAATATTCATCATCTGTTTCTTTAGTTAAAAAATAGAGCTGCGCGAAAATTCACACAGCTCTTGAGTTATAGCCTAGCCCACCTCTCAATGGGTGTATACTCTCCCTTTTTGGGTTATCTTCTTCTCATAGCTTATGCGCGAGGTGGTTGGATACTCCAACTTCTCAAAGTCGGCAACCGCCTCCGAGATATCGCTTAGCAACATATCAGCCATGTCGCGCGAGAAACCCTGCCTTACGACAACCCTCATCACTACGATATCATCAATATTTTTTGGCATAGTGTAGGCCGGAACCATCCAACCGCTCTGCTGCAAGCGATCCTGCAGATCGTAGAGCGTCCACTTTGCATCTTTCATGTAACTCTCATCCATCATCCAGATAAAGAGCGGATTCTCAACCGTGGGCGAAAAATTGGCAAACTGTGCCATTTTGCCCACCTCCTGATGGCAATACCTGGCCACCTCCATCGAATTTTGATGGATACTCTTATACCCCTCAAAACCTAGGCGGATAAAGTTGTAGTACTGCCCCAAGATCTGCGCCGCAGGTCGCGAGAAGTTCAATCCCACCTGCGTGATGCTCGCCCCCAGATAGTTTACACTAAAGGACATCTCATCGGGCAAAAAGCTCTTGTCGCGCCACACAACCCAACCTAGGCCTGGATATACTAGGCCATATTTATGACCCGAGGTTGAGATCGAGGCCACACACTTTAGGCGAAAATCCCAACGCTTTTCAGGCTCCAAAAATGGAAGTATAAATCCTCCCGAGGCTGCATCTACATGGATCGGGATCTCCAATCCGCGCTCCTTATTAAAGCGCTCCAAGGCGCAATCCAGGGCCTCAACATCATCATTCAGACCACTCCACGTAACACCTACAATAGGCACTATACAGATGGTATTCTCATCACACATTCCGATCGCCTGCTCAACATCCAGAGTCCGCTGCTCCATGGTGATGGGCACCGTGCGAAGCTCAATCTGCCACAGGGCGCAGAACTTCTCCCACACAACCTGAAACGCCGAGCTCATCACCATATTAGGCCTATCATAGCTCTGCCCCGCCTCCTTGCGTCTCTTGCGCCATCTAAGCCAGGCGGCAACGCCACCCAACATACACGCTTCGGATGAGCCGATCCCTAGCGCTCCGGTTTTGGAGTCGGCCTCTTCGGGGGTATTCCACATATTGGCGATGATATTGATGCACCTTGAGCACATCACCGCCACTCTTGGGTACTCCGTCTCATCTATGTAATTTATATCTATAGCCTCGTTCATCAACTTTGTGGCGTGCTCATCCATATAAGTTGTGACAAAAGTTGCAAGATTCAATCGCGCCTGCGTCTGGGCGTATGTCTCATCCTTGACCATCTGATAGGCGATATCGGGAGATGTCATCCTATCGGGAATTATCTGCGTTGGGGCTGGCTGGAGCATCTGCTCCGAGGCGTATATCGCCGTCTGTGGGGTGTTGACTGTTTTCGACATATTGAGTTGATTTTATGATTTAATCAACCCCTCTCAAAAACTCTGCCAACCTCGAGCTCTAAGCTCTCTCCTGCTCGTTATCCTTCTCGCTCTTTAGCTTATCATCCTCATCCCACTCAAAGAACTCAAACTCTCTCTGAGATCCGAGTGAAAAGCGTGTATAGGTAATTGGCAAACCTCGATCAAGAAACATCTGCTCATAGGCTGTCTTGACCGAGAGTGTGGCATCGGCATATCCCGAGCCATAAATATCCGCCTCCTGCGCCTGGCACGATAGATCGAAACGACGGATCACCTCACCTGTATATCCAAAGAGGTGCTTTGAGTCGGTCTTTAGATTTATCACACCGTCCTGGGCGAGCATCTTAGCGTAATACTCCAAAAAGATCGGCGAGGTGAGGCGCTTCTTGGCGCGGCGAGACTTAAGCTGCGGATCTGGAAATGTAATCCATATCTCATCAATCTCCTCCTCGGCAAAGAATGAGTTTATAAACTCAATACGCGTACGCAGAAAACCAACATTTCTCAGCCCCTCCTGGGTTGCCGTCTTAGCTCCGCGCCACATTCGTGCACCTTTGATATCTATACCTATATAGTTTCGCTCCTTATCGCCCCTAGCCAAGGCTACAGTATACTCACCCTTGCCACATCCGAGCTCTAGAACTATTGGCCTATCGTTGCCAAAAAACTCCTCTCTCCAGCGCCCCTTCAAAGGGTGGTCGCACCTAAAGATATCCTCAAACTCTGGCTGCACGAAGCACTTAAATGTAAGATTCTCGGCAAATTTCCTCAACTTATCCTTACCCATATATCTGTTTTAGGGGAGCTCTATTTTCTCCCTGATTTTAATTTGACTCCTTTAGCTCTATGCCTACTGCCAAACAGTGGTTATAGCTCTCAACTGGCGTTAATCTAATCTCATACTCTCCACTCTCCTCAAAACGCTCTGCAATAATATATTTTGCGCTGGAGATCCTATAGCCAGATCCAATTCGCCCATAAATAGAGTCTACAAGGATCATTAATGTATCACGACTGAAATAACCCTTTGGTGTTCTATAATCCACCCTAAAGCCCAATGTATCCCCCTCTATCACCCCGCGCTCGTGTCGCAGATAGATCGAAAGATCGTATTTGGAAAGAGTGTCAACTATATTAAAGGTGAAGCCTTTGCTCTGCCACCAGCTGCTTCTGTTTACATCCTGCACATGGCTCTCAACAGCTAGGTCGAATCCACAGCCAGAGATAAGCAATGATAGCAATATGCCGCACAGCCCAACTCTCATCGCTACTCCTTACTCTCTGGTTTTCTCTCTGGCCTACGCTCGCCGCGCGGCCTATCGTTGCGGCGAGGCTGACGTGGCCTATCGCCCTGCGTCCTCTCACCCTGAGCACCCTCAACCTGCGGCTTGCGCTGCGGCCTACGCCTATTTTGGTCGCGTGGCGGCCTCTGCTCACCCTCGCCCTTTGGCTGCTGCGGCTGCGGCTCTGTAGATTGAGGCTTTGGCTTGCGCTGATTCCTCGATTCTGCACCGCGCTTTTTATTATCAAAACGTGTTATGCTATCCTCTTCCGAGCGGTATGTTGGTTCCTCATTTGGCTTTACAATATCCTCCTCGCGCTGCAGTTGATCCACCTTTTTACCTCCACGATTGAGATATACAATCTCGCGCACACGATCTATAGGCAGGGTGATTATATTTGCCATTGCATCGCGGCTACTGCTGAATGACATCGTGCCGGCCAAGATATCGCTCTTAACAACATGATACTCGCCATCCATAGCCTGCAAAGGCTCACGCAGGCGAGGGAAGCCCTTACGTGCATCTACATAGGTGTCATACTCATGCATTAAGCAGCACTTAAGCTTTGAACACTGACCCGCTAGCTTAAGCGGATTTAGAGAGATCTCCTGCACTCTAGCGGCGTTAGTGGTGACACTAGAGAAGTTTGAGATCCACGAGGCGCAACAGAGCTCGCGCCCGCAAGCGCCCAGACCGCCGATGCGCCCAGCCTCCTGTCTTGCACCGATCTGCTTCATCTCAATGCGGATATGAAAACGGTCTGCAAAGACCTTTATTAGCTCGCGGAAATCGACCCTCTCGTCGGCTATATAGTAGAAGATCGCCTTGATTTTGTCGCCCTGATACTCAACATCACCGATCTTCATATTAAGACCCATATCGGCGGCGATCTGGCGCGAGGCGATCATCGTCTCATGCTCTAGGGCGATAGCCTCCTGCCACTTCTCGATATCGTATGGCTTGGCTAGGCGATAGATCTTTCTAAACTCGCCATTCTGTGGATTGAACCCCACCCTGAGCATCTGCCTTGCGACAAGATCGCCGGTGAGTGATATCACACCGATATCGTGCCCCGGAGAGGACTCCACGGCTACAATATCCCCCCTTTTTAGGGGCAGATTATTTACATTCACATAGTATGATCTACGTGTATTTTTAAAGCGCACCTCATAGATGTCGGTGGGCAGATTATCTGGCTCGTCCTCTAGCCAATCATACTCGTGGAGCTTATAACACCCCTCATGTATTGTTGCCTCTAGCTCCTCGTTTTCATCGCAGAATGCTGCGCCTCGCCCTATATTTGGTCTGTTTTTACATTTACAGCTCATTGTTGTAGAATTATTTTTCGTAAAGATAGTAAAAAAATCTAGAAACCGCCACACTCTAAGAATCTGTTTAAGTTTTTCTCGCTATAATTGCTAAGAGAGATGTTGCTTTGATCTTCTCTCTTTGCATAAGGCGCATAGCGGTGCCTATGTAACGCTGTGCAAAAAGAGAAAAGCGAAGTGACAGATCCTTAGCAAAATAGATGGGAGAAATTTAAACAGATTCTAACTGACATTGAACACGCTTAATCTTAATGATAATCCAAATGGCGGCCACCGCAAAGCCCGAAATAAAGCCCACATGAAGCCCCAGAGGCCCCATCCCAAGATGAAAGGCGCAGAGATAACCAACAGGAATATTACAGACCCAATAGGCAAAAAATGAGATTTGCGGGATATCCTTCATCCTCTGCATGCCGCGCATAACACCCACGCCGATGCACTGCACAGCATCGGGAATTTGATAGGCGGCGACAAAGAGTAGGATATATGATCCCAGCTCTATGACCCCCTCATTGGAGCTAAAGAGCATCGGCAGACGATAGCGCATTGCAAAGAAGAAGATGGCGGCGCATATATTCCACCCAAGTGCAAGATGCCAAGCAGCATGTGAGGCAAGACGCATCTGCGGCACATCGCGCAGGCCATAGCAGTGCGAGACCCTAATAGTTGTTGCCGAGCCGAGCGCAACGATAATCATAAACGAACAGTTGCTCATGGCAATGCCGATCTGGTTGGCGCTGATGGCCGCCGTGCCAAACCAACCAAAGAGGAAGGTGACGACAACAAACGACGAGGCTTCAAGGAATATCTGCAACGCTATCGGAAACCCCTGCATAAGTGTCTTGCGCATAATACGCACCGAAAAGAGTCGCTGCGTAAAGAGCTCGCGATAGAGCCTGAGATCGCGCCCAAAGAGCAGATAGCCGATCGAGATCAACAATAATACATACCTAGAGATAAGCGTAGCTAAACCTGCCCCCTCGGTACCCATCTCCGGGAAGCCCCACTCACCTCCGATAAGCAGCCAATTGAAAAAAATATTTACAACATTACTGCTCACCACGGCATACATAGCGATCTTTGTATTGCCTAAACCCTCCAAAAACTGTTTAAACACAAAGAAGAGCATTGCCGGCAGAAGGCTATAAATTAGCATCTTATAGAATGGTATCGCCATAGCAACAACCTCAGCAGGCTGCCCCATACGCCACATAAGCGGCACGCAGGCAAACATCACTCCACTCATTAGCAGACTCACAACCAGATACAAGACAACGCTATTCTGGAGATATTTAACCGTGGAGATAAAGCGCTTTTGTGCAAAGAGCTCGCCAACCAGAGGCGTTATGCTAAATGTGAGCCCCATCGTGGTGACAAAGAAGATAAAGAAGATGCTACCACCAAAGGCGGCAGCGGCAAGCGGCAGCGGATTATCTCCACCATAGCTACCCACCATAGCATTATCGGCCACCTGCACAATAACATGCCCCAGCTGGGATAGCATTACAGGGATCGCAAGCTTTAGATTTGCGCGATATTGCTCGCGATATTTTGAAAATTTATACATCATTAAGTAGGGTGAAATAATTATTGGTGTGTTTTTAAGAGTACTATTGGAGAAGAGATTTTTTTGCTATTGAATCGAAAATATAGTTATTCTATATTGAGATTTGATAGTGAAAAATATCGCTCCAAGAGTGCTTTTAAAAATATGGCAATAATTGTTTTGCACTACTTAAAGCACCACAGCGGCACAATATTCATCATACTTAGCCAATACATCATCTACATAGCGGAGGATATATCTCACACCAGATAGCCGACCATTTCTCACATGCACCGTTGATTGATGCTCCGAATCATTCTTTACACTAAGAGCTCGCGAGACATCACTCCAGCTATTACCATCGCCCCCCATAGCCTTAGCGAGTCGCCTGGCATCGAGAATATGGCCTATTCCTCCATTATAACTTGCCAAAATCAGCGCTCGGCGATCGCGCGGAAGGATATATTTATCAAAGCGCAAGATCTTATCTATACTATTCAATATCTGGCATGAGAGATCTACATTGAGCTCAGCATTATAGAGCTTAATGGGCTCTACCCCCATCGCTCTGGCCACACGCGGCATAATCTGCATCATTCCGATCGCCCCGGCATAGGATGTTGAATGGGGCCTAAAACGGCTCTCAACATGAGCGATCGCTGCCAACATTCGCCAATCAATATTATGCTTAGAGCCCATCTCTCGAAAGAGCTCATCATAGGATGAGAGCCTATGCACATGGCGATATCTAGTGATGTCCGACTCGCTGAGCCTCACATTGCAAACATGATCTGAAAGGCCGCTAATCACAAGAATCAGCAGTAGCAAAGACCAGAATATTGCAATCTTCCTAATCATAGAAACCCCAAGAGATACCCATCTTAAACATGCCGGGATTTTGTGGATAATATGCTGTCGAGAAGTAGTTATCATTGCCATAGAGGTTGTTGTTCAAGTGCTGATACTTGAAGAATATCCTCATTCTCTTCCATTTAGCCATCAAATAGGCATCGGTGTATGGGTAGTCGCCGGCCTCTAGCTCGCGCTGATTATAGAATTGCGAAAGGGCTGGATTGTATCCTGGCATATAGTAGCTCGTCGTATAACGGCAATCGAGACCTATCTGCAGGCGCAGAACATCTTTCACCGCCCAAAATTCATAATAATAGGATAGGTAAGCACTGGCGAGCGGCAGCGGAACGACCAGATCATTGCTTGTGAATTGCACCAACACCTTATGATCGAAGTGCATGCCGCCAACTCTGAAATCCTTCCTTGCGTAGATGCCAGTTATGGAGATCGTCTCATCACTCTGCTGGACGATGGCATTCTCATCATAATATATCTTATTATTTAGGATCGACTGATTAAAGCCCAATTCAAGTGCTAGATCGGGAACTTTAAAGCTTACATTAAAGCGACTCTCCTCCTCCTTCTCATAGTCGTTGAACCAGGCGAAATGGTTAGTAAAGAGCGATTGCTGCCAATAGGTTGGCGAAAGATGTTCAAATTTATACGAACCCGAGAGGATCAGCGGCCGATCTTTCACATAGGCCTTAAGCGTTAGCTCTGCCCCCATGGTTAGATCTCCAGCTCTATAGCCCGATGGGTTATATTTTATATCTGCACCCCAATCAGCATAGCGGCTCACAGATCCCTTAACCGAGCCATATCCAAACCAGCTGGTATACTTATCTACACCCATCTCACCCGAGATATAGTCATCCAAAACAAATTGCGAATAGGTGTGAAAATCTACACCTATACCACCATCTATCGTACCCACAACTCCATCTCTATCCCATGGCTGCGCCTGAATAAAGAGCCTATTGGTGATTACTCGCTCATACAAAGAGTCGCGACTCTCAAGCGGATTTATATACCAATTATCATAATACTCGCCCTCCGCCGAAACATACGCCCCATCATCGCCGCGGTAGGCTCTGTCGTCGGTATAGGTTGCATAGACATCTTTATAACTCTTGCTCCAGCTGTTGTACTCAAAGCTGTGACCGATGTAAACGGCCGAGAGCGACGAGAGCGAAAAGTCGTAAGGAGTCATTCTCTGAAGCGGAATACCATACGACTGCTGTACAAAGAAGGAGTTGTTGCGATAGGTGTTTGTGGCTGCTGCATCGGCAAGCTTCATCGGTATACCTATCTCCATCTCGAAGATGGTATCCTGGATTGTCCACTCACCTACCACGCCTCCACTCTCCTCGGTTTTTATATAGTTGTTTACATATCCTGCAAATACAGAGTAGCGCTTGCCGGTATGGGCAAAAGTGAGCGCAAGGTTGTGATTCTTGGTCTCCTGACGATCATACAAACCCTTTGTGCCGCGCGAGAGATACTCTATATTGAACCCTGTTGTGGGGTTGATATTCTGCGCATGGTTAATCGCAAAGTTAACCTCGCGGTAGTTCTTCTGCCCCGACTCTAGATATGTGAACTGCGTAAATGGATGCTTGGTGTTGTAAAAATTAACACTCTGCATATCGAATATATAGGCGTCAAAACCTCTGGCAAAATCGAAATCTTGATATGTTTTACGGTCAAAGAAGTTAAGCGGCTCGGTCGCCTGACCTAGCCCACCTAGAGTTATATCGCCAACGCCCTCCTTTTGATAGGGGTAATCTATACGCCAATCAAGCAGCGTGGTATCCATTGGGATGATATCCACACGGTTATAGCCCCTCTCGATATTCCACCTAAAATTCACCATAGCGCGCACCGAATCGCTAAAGAAGTAGGACTCAAGAGGCTTGCGAATCTTCACCTCCTCCACACTATCAGCCGGCGGAGGTGTCATAGTGCCCTCGGCGCCATCTGGACTAGCAAAAGGGTTTGTTCCATAGGTCGACTCCTCAGCACGCGAGTCTAGAATCTCCTGCGTAGTTTGTGCCCAGAGAGGACTCACCCCCAAAAGCAACGCCGAGAGGAAGAGCAGCGTTAACGCAATATTTTTTAGAATAAATTTAAAATTCATATAAATTTAAGCCCTGAACCTAACAACAAGGAGCACAAGCGAGATAAAGAGGTAGAACAAAAAGATAAATGGCACAGCGGCAAAACCCAAAAATATAGCCACAATAGCCGAGATCAAGACAAATAGATATCTCAACAGATTATCGCCGAGCGAAAATCCCTTAAACTTCAATGCCAACATGGGCATAGAGCCAACCATCAACAGCGCCAACACAACCGACGTCAACGCTATCATCTCGCCCGAGAGCTCTAGAAGATGAGCATCATTGAGATAGCCCAGAGAGAGGACAAATAGCGCGGCGGCAGGCGTAGGCAGCCCGCTAAACTCCTCATGCTGCGTGGGATCGACATTAAATTTAGCCAAGCGCAAAGCTGCAAAGAGGAGAAAAATCAGAGTTATGTATTGCAAGTATTGCGCCAACTCGCCATCCACAAACGCCATCTGCGAACCACCATAAAGATAGAAGAGCGCGAGCGAGGGGGCAAGCCCAAAAGAGACCATATCGGCAAGCGAGTCGAGCTCGACGCCTATCGAGGAGTATTGCCCAAGAAGGCGAGCCGAGAAGCCGTCTAGGAAATCGAAGGCGGCGGCGGCGAGCACGAGCCAGATGGCCAATTCGAAATTTTGCCTAGCGACAATCTCCACCACCGCTAGCGCACCGCACAGCAGATTTGCTAGCGTAAGTATATTTGGTATAGTAAAAAGCTTTATTTTCATTTTCTCCATATAACAGCAGGCAAATATACAATATTTTTTTTACATTTGTATGGGCTATTACTATTAATAGCCTCTAATAAAAGAATAAACAGAGAATCTGTTTAAGTTTTTCTCGCTAGAATTGCAAAGAGAGATGTTGCTTTGATTTTCTCTCTTTGCATAAGGCGCATAGCGGTGCCTATGTAACGCAGTGCAAGGAGAGAAAAACGAAGTGACAGATCCTTAGCAAAATAGATGAGAGAAATTTAAACAGATTCAGAGAGTATGAATAACAAATATTGCATAATCATGGCTGGCGGCGTCGGCACTCGTTTCTGGCCAATGAGCCGAAAAAGCATGCCTAAGCAGTTTCTAGATATTCTAGGAACGGGCAAAACATTCCTTCGCCAAACCTACGAACGCTTTGCCGGTATAATTGCCCCCGAAAACTTTATCGTGGTCACTAATAGCCAATACAAAGAGATAGTCCTTGAGCAGATACCAGAGCTTAGCCAGAGGCAGATTCTTTGCGAACCCAAGGGGCGAAACACCGCACCTTGTGTGGCATACGCCGCCTTTACACTTCTAAAGAGGGATCCTGACGCAACGATGATCGTAACCCCGGCCGACAACTATATCAGCGACGATGAGCACTTTATCAGCAATATCGAGGAGTGTACTCTCTTTGCCGAGAATAACAATGCACTAATCACAATCGGCATAAAGCCCTCGCGCCCAGAGACTGGCTATGGCTACATTCAATACAGCGACAAAAGCCATATAAGCCGAGTAAAGTGCTTCACCGAAAAACCATGCCTAGAGATTGCCCAAACACTTATTCAATGTGGTGAATTTTTATGGAATTCGGGCATCTTCGTATGGAAAGCTTGTGATATAATCACAGCATTTGAGCAACATATGCCAGATCTGCATCACCTATTCCAATCCATAGTAGATGATATTGATACCGATCGCCAAGAGCAGAGCATTAATAAGGTCTACTCTGAGTGCAAATCAATTTCGATAGATCACGGTGTTATGGAGCGCGCCGACAATGTATATGTCCGCTGCGGCGATTTTAGCTGGAGCGACGTTGGCACATGGAGCTCACGCTACCAGCTATCGCGCAAAGATGCCTATGCCAACCACGCACCCGAGAGTGCAATCCTATATGATACTCGCGGCTCGATAATATCTATGCCCGAGGATAAACTAGCGGTGATCTCTGGCCTTAAAGATTATATCGTTGTGGATACAGAAGATCTGCTCATGATCTGCCCCCAGAGCGAGCAAGCCCGTATAAAGCAGTTTATAGAGGATGTCAAGTATAAAAGCGGAAAGGAGTTCGTGTAATGAATAAGATCCCCTACTCGACATTCGCCAGCCACCCGAAGATCTCGACCGACTCGCGCAATATCGCCGATGATTCGATCTTCTTCGCCCTGCATGGCGCCTCGTTTAATGGCAACCTATTTGCGATATCGGCTCTTGAGGCCGGCGCAGCATACGCCGTCATAGATGATGAGTCGCTACTTGAGCGCCACCCTGATCGTAGGGAGAATCTAATCCTAGTGGAGGATACCCTCAAAGCACTTCAAGAGCTTGCCCACGAGCACCGCGAGAGGCTAGCGATCCCGATAATAGCCATCACCGGCTCCAACGGCAAGACCACAACCAAGGAGCTACTGCACGCCGCGCTGAGCAAAAAATATCGTTGCGCGGCAACACGCGGCAACTTCAACAACCACATTGGAGTGCCACTAACACTGCTTGAAATCCCGCGCGATACGGAGATTGCCATCGTCGAGATGGGTGCCAGCGCTCCGTGTGAGATCGCCCTACTTAGCGAGATTGCAGCCCCTAATATGGGTGTTATCACAAATATAGGCCGAGCCCACCTTGAGGGTTTTGGCGGCGAAGATGGTGTTGCTAAGGGTAAAGGCGAGCTACTCGACTATCTACTTAAAAGTGGAGGATTAGCATTTATTCCCACAGATGACCAGATGCTATCGTCGATGGCCGACAAACGCGAGGAGCTCAACCGGGTCGACTACAGCTACTCTCTTTCCGAGGGGGTAAAGCACCATCTGGTGGGCTCATACAATCTCAAAAATATAGCTACAGCTATGGCCATAGCTCTTCACTTAGGTGTTGAGCTTAAAGATATTGATAGCGCCATCTACGAGTATAGACCAACAAACAACCGCTCGCAATACCACAAGAGCGAGAGCAACACCATAATTGTAGATTGCTACAACGCCAACCCTTCAAGCATGCAGGCCTCTATCAGCAACTTCGCAAAAGATGGCGGCAAGGTTTTGATCCTAGGCCAGATGCTAGAGCTAGGAGAGTGGAGCCGCTCGGAGCACGAGAGGGTGCTGAAGCAGGCACTCGCCATTGATGGCTCGCGTGTGATATTAGTTGGCCAGGAGTTCTCTTTTGCCACCGAGAGCGATCGTGTTAGCTACTTCCCCACTCGCGATCTGCTAGCCACCGAATTGATGGAGAGCCCAATTATAGGGGCTAAAATCTTGGTTAAGGGCTCTAATAGCGTTGGATTGAAAGATATTATTGAGTTGTTGTAGTAGAATAATAAAAAAAATCGTAAATTTGAGGCGTAAAGTTGCACCTTTATCTTATAACTTATAACTATGAAAGGATTAAAGTGTTCATTCGTGGGTTTAGAGCTCACCAATCCGATAATCGCAGCGAGCTGCGGCAGGACAAATAGCGCAAAGAAGAACCTCGCGCTAGAGATGGCTGGAGTGGGTGCTATTGTACTCAAATCGCTATTTGAGGAGGATATTATTCGTGCTTCAGCGGCAATGAATGATAGTTCAATGCACAGCGAGGCGGCCGACTATCTTCATGGGTATCTTCGCTCGGAGGCTCTAAGCGAATATATAACACTAATCAAAGAGAGCAAGGCGGCGTGTAGTGTACCCATCATTGCCAGCATCAACTGCCACTCTGATGGTGAGTGGGAGAATTTTGCCTCACTCATAGAAGAGGCTGGAGCTGACGCTTTGCAGCTAAACATCATGGATGTACAGAGCCAGCCAAACTACACAGAGGGTAGCTTTGAGCAGCTACACCTTGAGATTGCAAAAACTATCACCTCTAAGATTCAGATTCCGGTTATTGTGAAGCTATGCTCTAATATCACAAACCCTATATCGCTTATCAGCAAACTCTATAGCTGTGGCGTTAAGGGTGTGACGCTCTTCAACAGGATGTATCAGAGCGATATTGATATTGAGAAGATGCAGATATCAAAAGGGGCAATTCTCAGCTCGGCACAAGAGCTCGCCCTTCCACTACGCTTTACATCCTTGGCCTCGGCAGCCGTGCCACAGATGGACTACTCGCTCTCGGGCGGTGTACAAAATGGCGCAGATGTTGTAAAGGCTATACTCTCGGGAGCCACAACCGTGGAGGTATGCAGCTCGCTCTATCGCGAGGGTAATGAGTGGATAGGCTCAGCAGTAGAGTTTGCGCGTGATTGGCAGCAGCGCCACGGATACAAAGATACAGAGAGCTACCGCGGGACGATGAACGCCAAGAGCGAGGCGATGCGCGAGAGCGCTGTACGCACACAATTTTTGAAATTTTTTGGAACTTATCAATAAAAATATGATTGAAAAGATATCAGACACCATCAGATATATTGGTGTAGATGATAGAGAGATAGACCTTTTTGAGAGTCAATACAGAGTTGAGAATGGCGTAAGCTACAATTCATACCTCATATTAGATGAGAGTGTAGCTGTCTTCGATAGCGTTGACGGCGCTTTCTGCGCCGAGTGGATGGCGCGCTTAGAGGAGGCACTTGAGGGGAGAGAGCCTGATTATATTGTGGTGCTACATATGGAGCCCGACCACTCGGCATGCCTCTCTTGCTTTGCAGAGAAATACCCGAAGGCAACAATTGTAGGCAATGCCAAAACATTCAACATGATAGACCAATTCTTCGCCGAGCCCATCACCTCGCCGCGTCTTGTGGTTAAGGAGGGTGACGTTCTTGATCTTGGCAAGCATAAGCTCAACTTTGTCTTTGCCCCAATGGTGCATTGGCCAGAGGCGATGCTAGCCTACGACAGCTACGAGAAGCGTCTATTCAGCGCCGATGCCTTTGGTAAGTTTGGCGCCTTGGATTGCGATGAACCATGGGAGGCTGAGGCTCGCCGCTACTACTACAATATTGTTGGTAAATATGGCGCTAATGTTCAGGCTCTACTTAAAAAAGCGGCAGGGCTTGATATACAATCTATTTTGCCTCTACATGGCCCAATATTGACAGAGAACATTGGCTACTACGTTGGCAAATATGATCAATGGAGCAAGTATGAGGCTGAAAGTGATGGTATAATGATTGCCTACGCCTCTATCCATGGCAACACGGCCGCCGCCGCCCACGAGATGGCAGATGTGCTCCGCCTACGCGGCGTGGAGGTTGCCGTGTATGATCTATGCCGAGATGATATGCCCGAAGCTGTTGCCGAGGCATTCCGTCTTAAGCACCTTATCCTCGCAGCATCTAGCTATGATGCTGGGCTATTCCCTCCAATGGAGCACTTCCTAATGCGCCTTAAGAGCAAGAACTACCAATCGCGCAGAGTTGGTATCATCGAAAATGGCACATGGGCACCCTCGGCAGGCAAGGTTATGCGCGCCATGCTTGAGGGGATGAAGGGCATTGAAATTTGCGAGAGATCAGTACTAATAAAGTCAACTTGCAAGGCGGAGAACCGCACGCAGATGGAGGATATGGCTGAGGCTATTTTAAACTAAATTACAATCAAGGAGAGGCTGCTCTCTATAAAAATTTCACAACTATGAATAAGTACAGATGTATGCCATGCGATTGGGTGTATGACCCAGAGATTGGTGATGCTGATGGCGGCATTGCACCAGGAGTTGCATTTGAGGATCTTCCTGAGGATTGGGTTTGCCCAATTTGCGGCGTTGGCAAAGATCAGTTTGAGGAGGAGTAGATTTCGCCTCTTGCTAAAAAAACGACTAGTAGGCTTCGCGCTTACTAGTCGTTTAATTTTACTACCCTATCACTCCCGAGCCATAGAGCTCATCGCCATCATGCCAGGCGGCAAACTGCCCCTCGGCGATGCCGCGCTGCGGCTCATCGAAATGGATATACAACCCCTCTGGGCGGTGAATTAGTGTTGCTGGCTGTAGACTCTGGCGATAACGTATGCGCACCATCGCTCGGCGACTCTCATCTATCTTTATGGCTTTTATTGGGTTTACCCAATGGATCTTCTCGCTCGGAATTAGCAGCGCGCTGCGATATAATCCTGGGTGCGAGTCGCCCTCGCCCACGTAGATCACATTCTCTTTAACATCTGTCGCTAAAATATATAGCGACTCCTTGCGGCCTCCGATACCTAGCCCCTTACGCTGGCCGATGGTGTAGAAGTGTGCGCCATTATGGGTGCCGATCTTTTTTCCATCGCGCACAGTATATCTTATCGGGGCTGCAAGAGCCGCAAGATCGTCGGGCGAAATTGTGCGCTCATAGCGCTTAGATGTAGGCATAATTTCATGTATATTTCCCTCTTTTTTAGAGAGCTTCTGCTGCAAAAATAGCGGCAGGTCGACCTTGCCCACAAAGCATATACCCTGCGAATCTTTACGCTTGGCTGTGGCTAGGTTCTCACGTTGGGCGATATCACGCACCTGGGGCTTTAGAAGATCGCCGATCGGAAATAGTGCCCGCGAGAGCTGCTCCTGCGAGAGCTGGCAGAGGAAGTAGCTCTGATCTTTATTTGGGTCAGAGCCCATCAGCAGCTTATATATTGGCCTACCATCGACCATCTCCACTGCGCGGCGGCAGTAGTGCCCCGTTGCTACAAACTCAGCACCTAGCTTTAGCGCCTCCTTTAGAAATATATCAAACTTAATCTCGCGATTGCATAGCACATCGGGATTGGGAGTACGCCCCTGCTCATATTCGGAGAACATATAATCGACCACGCGGCTCTTATACTCCTTGGATAGATCGACAACATGGATCGGAATATCGAGCTTTCGGCCAACAAGCTCGGCGAAAACACGATCATCATGCCAAGGGCAGTCACCCTCTAGTGTGCCCGTGGTATCGTGCCAATTTATCATAAAGAGTCCAATCACCTCATGTCCAGCCTCTTTGAGCAGACATGCCGCAACGGATGAGTCTACGCCTCCCGAGATTCCTACTACTACTCTTGCCATAATTTATAGATCTAAAAGACCCTCTGGCAGGATGAATACGATTCTGCGGGCATCGAAGTCGATGGCAGCAATAAACTCCTCGGCAGCGGGGATTAGGTGCTCTTTACCCTCTAGCTCGATCTCAAATAGGGGATTATGTGCACTCTCAATATAGCCAGTAAGCTCGCCCTGTACGCCATCAATCACAACAGCAAAGCCTATAAGATCCTCCATGAAAAACTCTTCGTCATTGGGGTCAAACGCCTCCTCGCTCTCGGGCGCCAAAAGCTCGGCGCCAACAAGCTCCATCGCCCTGCGATCGGTGTCGAAGTCGGCAAAGCGCACCTGTGCATTAGCCCTGCCGCGGCGCTCGAATTTGTCGCAGTAGAGAGGTACTAGAAGCGAGTTGATCTTAACAAACATAGGGCTCTCTAGATTAAAATCGTCGGGAAACGTGGTGTGAAGGTTGATTATCAGTTCACCATCCACACCAAAGAGTCGCGATACTCGTGCTACAGTTATCATCTTGAAAAAATTATAAAATAAAACAGCTGCATCCCCGTAAGAGTTGCAGCTGTTATCATAAGCGATAGGAAAAACTACTCAGCAGCAACCTCCTCGGTTGTCTCTTCTGTAGCAGCAGCCTCTGCCTCGGCAGCAGCCTTAGCAGCGGCAGCCTCTGCGGCAGCAGCGGCCTTCTTCTCAGCGATTGCCTCAGCACGATCGTTGCTGATCTTCACCTCGGCAGCCTTGCGCTCCTTCTCAGCCTTCTCGGCATCAGAAGCTAGCTTCTGAGTCTTGTCGGCAATTTTGCCACTCTTAGACTCAACCCACTTGTTGAACTTAGCCTCAGCATCGCTCTCAGAGAAAGCGCCCTTAGCTACACCGCCAAGAAGGTGCTTCTTAAGAAGTACGCCCTTGTAAGATAGGATTGAACGACAAGTGTCTGTTGGCTGAGCACCCTTCATTAACCAATCCAATGCGCGGTCAACCTTAAGGTCGATAGTTGCAGGATTTGTGTTAGGGTTGTAGGTACCCAACTTCTCGATGAAACGACCGTCGCGTGGTGCACGAGCATCAGCGGCAACGATGTGATAGAAAGCGTAGCCCTTCTTACCGTGACGAGCTAGACGAATTTTAACAGCCATTTTGCTATAAAATTATTTGTTTATAATTAGGAGGTTCGCGACCTCCCCGAGTTATGCTACTCTCAGCGCGTGAGAAATGCGTTGCAAAGGTAATCTAAATTATCCGAAAATCAATGTTTTATATCATCTTTTTTTTTGCTCTCGCACGCAATTTGTATTCATCTGCTTTCCAATGATTACACAACTTAGAATAAAGATATATATTTTACTCTTGACTCTCTCCTCCATCGGCTGCTCGAAAGAGGAGAGTAGATACATCACCGCGAGCGGCGAGGGCGAGCTTAGAATTGCCCTCGAGCAACCTATCGCTCTCACGCGCTTGGTTGCAGCGGATGGGGCACTATATATCTTTGGAGGCTATGCGGCAGTCGATAGTAATCGCACAGCTATTGGCCGAGGAGCGGTAGTTGCCCTTATAGAGGGGAGCGCCTACTACGCCGTATCGTTGGATCTTGGTTCTCTGGATCACCTACCTAGTGCCTCGGATCTTGAACCGCTTTATGGTGAAACAATAGAGATCGATTCACTCAACTGCATATATGAGATATACATATCTGGATCAAACTCCCAGGGAGTGAATGTGGAGGTTCTCTACTCTGGCTATTGCCAATAAAAAGGGCGACCACCCTGGAAGTGATCGCCCGAATTATATAGAAGTCGTATTGACTAGTACTCCATCTTTGCAAGACGCTGGTAGCCATTGTAGCGCCACTTAGCGTTATCCTCCGCTGCAGCGAATAGCTCCTCGGCCTCATCTGGGAACGCCTTTAGAAGCGATGTGTAACGAACCTCGCGCTTAAGGAATGCCTGGAACTTGCTCCAATCTGGCTCCTTAGAGTCCATAATGAATGGGTTCTTACCCTCAGCCTCAAGCTGTGGGTTGTAGCGCCATAGGTGCCAGTAACCACAAGCAACAGCATCCTTGCCGATGCTCTGAGTGCGAGTCATACCACCCTTGATACCATGGTTGATACATGGAGCATAGGCGATGATAAGTGATGGGCCTGGATAAGCCTCAGCCTCCTTCATTACGTTGAATAGCTGCTGCTGTGAAGCACCGATCGAAACCTGAGCAACATATACATAGCCATAGGTCATAGCGATAGCACCTAGATCCTTCTTGCGGATACGCTTGCCGCTTGAAGCGAACTTAGCGATAGCACCAACTGGAGTAGCCTTAGAAGACTGACCTCCTGTATTAGAATAAACCTCAGTATCAAGAACTAGGATGTTGATATCCATACCAGAGGCAAGAGCGTGGTCAACACCGCCGAAGCCGATGTCATAACCCCAACCGTCACCACCGATGATCCACTGTGAGCGCTTAACGAGCCAATCCTTAAGCTCAAGGATCTTCTGGCAGCTCTCGCAACCACAAGCCTCAACAAGAGGAAGAAGCTTAGCTGTAGCAGCCTCAGATGCCGATGATGATCCGCGCGAAGCGATCCACTCGCCCATAGCAGCCTTAAGCTCCTCGCTGCACTCAGTACAAGATGCGATAGCACCCTCCATTGTGAGCTGCAGACGATCGCGTAGCTTCTCGACACCCATGTGCATACCCATACCGAACTCGGCGTTATCCTCGAATAGAGAGTTAGCCCAAGCTGGACCCTGACCCTTATCGTTGGTGCAATATGGAGTAGATGGAGCCGAACCCGAGAAGATTGAGCTACAACCAGTTGCGTTGGCAACCATCATCTTATTACCGAATAGCTGCGTGATAGTCTTAACGTAAGGAGTCTCACCACAACCTGCACAAGCGCCCGAGAACTCGAATAGAGGCTGCTGGAACTGTAGGTTCTTAACACTCTTCATCTTATCGAAATCCTGCTTATAGCCGATTGTCTTAGTGATGTAATCCCAACTCTTCTGCTCACCCATCTGACTGTCAAGCGGCTTCATAACTAGAGCCTTAGTCTTAGCTGGACAAACGTCAACACAGTTGCCACAACCAGTACAATCTAATGGAGTGACCTGCATGCGGAACTTGTAGATCTTAGTCTCACCTAGACCCTGCTTCCAAGCCGTGCCTGAAGCTGCGGCCTCCTCCTCGGTGGCAAGGAATGGGCGGATAGCAGCGTGAGGACATGTGTATGCACACTGGTTACACTGGATACAGTTGTCAACGATCCACTCTGGAACATTAACAGCAATACCGCGCTTCTCGTAGGCGGCAGTACCATTCTCCCAAGTACCATCCTCGCGGCCGTTGAAGGCTGAGATTGGAAGATCATCACCCTTAAGGGCGTTGATTGGGTCAACGATATTGCGAACGAACTCTGGACGGCTCTCATCAACTACGGCAGCAGCTGCGCTAACCTCGATAGATGCCCACTCGGCTGGAACCTCAACCTTAACTACGGCGTTGCCACCAGCGTCAACGGCTGCATAGTTCATATTTACGATATCCTCGCCCTTCTTTCCGTAAGACTTAAGGATCGCCTTCTTCATCTCCTCAACAGCCTTATCGAATGGGATAACGTTTGCGATCTTGAAGAATGCCGACTGCATGATGGTGTTGGTTCTAGAACCTAGACCTAGCTCAGCACCTAGCTTAGTGGCGTTGATGATATAGAAGTTGATCTTATTCTTAGCGAGGTAAACCTTCATGCTATCTGGAAGTGATGCACAAGTTGTCTCAGCATCGTGTACAGAGTTTAGAAGGAATGTACCACCCACCTTAAGACCCTTCAATACGTCATACTTATCTACATAAGATGGAACGTGGCAAGCCACGAAGTCTGGTGTAGTTACTAGGTATGGAGATTGGATTGGATTGTCGCCGAAGCGAAGGTGAGACGAGGTGTAACCACCCGACTTCTTAGAGTCGTAAGAGAAGTATGCCTGGCAATATTTGTCGGTTGTGCCACCGATGATCTTGATCGAGTTCTTGTTAGCACCAACAGTACCATCAGCACCAAGACCGAAGAAGATACCCTCAAATAGACCCTGCTTATCCATAACAACCTCCTCGCCAACAGGTAGAGATAGGAATGTTACGTCGTCATTGATACCTACTGTAAAGTGATTCTTAGGCTCCGAAGAGGCTAGGTTGTCGTAGATGGCAACGATCTGAGCTGGAGTAGTATCCTTTGAAGATAGACCATAACGACCACCGATGATAAGAGGCTGCTGCTCCTTGCCATAGAACATGTCGATTACGTCAAGCAAAAGTGGCTCAGCGTGAGCTCCTGGCTCCTTTGTACGATCAAGAACACATACTCTCTTAACAGATGCTGGAAGAGCCTCGAAGAAGTACTTCTCAGAGAATGGACGGTATAGGTGAACTGTGATAAGACCAACCTTTCTGCCCTGAGTTGCAAGGTAGTCGATAGTCTCCTTAATTGTGTCTGTAGCTGAGCCCATCGCAACGATGACATCCTCGGCATCCTCGGCACCATAGTATACGAATGGAGCGTATGTGCGGCCGGTGATATCTGAGATCTGCTTCATTGTATCGGCAACCATATCTGGCACTGCATCATAGAACTTGTTAGATGCCTCGCGAGTCTGGAAGTAGATATCTGGATTCTGAGCTGTACCGCGAGTTACTGGGTGCTCTGGGTTAAGAGCAGCAGCGCGGAAAGCCTTCAAAGCGTCGCGGTCGAACATAGCCGAAAGAGAGGCCTGGTCGATAACCTCGATCTTCTGAATCTCGTGAGAGGTACGGAAGCCATCGAAGAAGTGTAGGAAAGGAACGCGAGACTTTAGCGATACGATGTGAGCAACACCAGCTAGATCCATAACCTCCTGAACAGAAGATGTGGCAAGCATAGCGAAACCTGTCTGGCGAGCAGCCATCACATCCTGGTGGTCACCGAAGATAGATAGTGAAGCGGCAGCAAGCGCGCGAGCAGATACGTGGAAAACACTTGGCAATAACTCACCTGCGATTTTGTACATGTTAGGGATCATAAGGAGTAGACCCTGAGACGCTGTAAATGTTGTTGTTAGAGCACCACTCTGTAGAGATCCATGAAGGGCACCAGCGGCACCAGCCTCAGACTGCATCTCAACCACCTCGACGGTCTCGCCGAAGATGTTCTTACGATCCTGAGCAGCCCACTCATCAACTAGCTCGGCCATAGTGGACGATGGAGTGATTGGGTAGATTGCGGCCACCTCAGAGAACATGTAAGCTACGTGAGCAGCAGCATAGTTACCATCACAGGTAATAAATTTCTTTTCTGCCATTTTACTTTAGTTTATTTATTTGTAGTATTGTTTGTGTTCATAACTAGCCTAGCTACATATAGCCATCAAAGCACAATGCGCCTATATAAACATTGCAAATATATGAAGAAAAATTAAAATATAATAATAAATAGCTCTATTTTATCTATTTTATTTGTTGAGATAAGAATTTCAACCATTTTCATTACCTTTGCACACTATGATAAATTACGAGAAAAAAGTATTAGATAATGGTCTTACGGTGCTGTTCAACCGGGATAGGGTTTCGGCCTTGGCCGCTGTCAATATATTATATAAGGTGGGAGCTAGAGATGAGCGAGAGGAGCGCACCGGTTTTGCCCACCTCTTCGAGCACCTAATGTTTCGCGGCACAGAGGCCTTCCCTAGCTACGATGTGGCGGTGCAGATGGCCATTGGCGAGAACAACGCCTTTACAAATAACGACTATACCGATTTTTATATAACCCTACCGGCAATAAATATTGAGCGCGCCTTCGAGATTGAGGCCGACCGCATGCGCGGCCTTAAGATCACCGACGAGATGTTGGATGCCGAGAAGAGGGTCGTTGTCGAGGAGTATAAGCAGCGCTATCTAAATCAACCCTATGGTGATCATCTGATGCTGCTGAGAGATATGTGCTACAAAGAGCACCCCTATCGCTGGGCGACGATAGGTCTCTCGCCGGAGCATATCCTATCGGCCACCATGGAGGAGGTGCGCAGCTTCTACGACAACTTCTATCGTCCATCAAACGCCATACTATCCATATCGGCAAATGTTGAGTCGGAGCAGATATTCGCCCTAGCCGAGAGATGGTTCTCTGGAGTAGAGGATCGTCCGCTCGATAGGCAGATCATCCCCGCCGAGAGAGAGCAGCCGAGCGCACGCAGGGTTGAGGTGGAACGCAATGTGCCATCAACCTGCATCACCATCGCCTTTAGGATGGGTTCGCGCACCTCTGGGGATTTCTATCATGCCGATATGATCTCTGACATCCTAGCCGGCGGAGACTCCGGCAGGTTGTATCAGCGCCTAGTAAAACAGCAGCAGCTAGTGGCTTCGACCAACGCCTACATCACCGGCGAGGTTGACCCGGGGCTATTTATATTCACTATTCAACTTCTGCCCGACACCTCCATCGAAGAGGGCGAGGCGGCCATTTGGGCCGAGATTGAGAGTCTAAAACGAGATCTGATAGGTGAGTATGAGCTAGACAAGGTGAAGAATAAATTTGAGGCCAACACTACATTCGGCGAGATAAACGTAATGAACAAAGCGATGAACCTAGGCTTCTATGAGATGCTCGGCGATCTGCCGCTAATCAATCAAGAGGTGGAGATCTACCGGTCAATCACAGCTGAGCAGCTGCGCGAGTTTGCAACTGGCTACTTTACCCGGGAGAGGAGTAATACATTAATATATAAAGCAAAGGAGCAGAATGACTAATATAAATATATCGCTACAAGAGGCTGATGTGCACCAAGCCTGCAACGGTGTGAAGATCTATACCCTACCCAGCGAAGAGTTCGACGTGTTGCGTGTTAGCTTTGTATTTTCGGCCGGCACCATACAACAGAAGCGCCCATTTTCGGCCACCTCCACAGCCAATCTACTCTGCGAGGGGAGCGCGAATATGAGCTCGAGCGAGATTGCCGAGAGGCTCGACTACTATGGATCATTCTTCGACGTTAATGTCGACCGCGATTATGTATACATCAACTTCTGCTCGCTGAGTAAATTTGTCGAGCCGACACTAGAGGTTGCTAGCGAGATAATTCTACGACCCACATTCCCCGAACGTGAGCTAGAGACATATCGCCTAAAACGCAAGCAGCGCCTGGCCGTTGAGCGAGCTAAGGTGGAGACCAAGGCGCGCGAGGAGTTTGCCAAATCGCTCTTCGGGGCGGATCACCCCTATGGAGTATCGGCTAGCGAGGCGGAGTATGACAACCTTAGGCGTGAAGATCTTTTAGAGATCTACTCGCGCTGCTACTGCGCCGAGAGCTGCTTTGTTGTGTGCAGCGGCAGGGTTGATAAGAGAGAGATGGCGCTTATCGAGAGTATAGCATCGCAGCTCACTAGCAGAGGCTCGCTCGCCGCCATAGAGCTGCCCGTGGCTAAGCAGAGGAGCTACTATCTTTTGGAGCAGGCTGAGGCTGTGCAGTCGTCGATTAGAGTTGGTCGCTATCTATTCACCCGATCACACCCCGATTTTCTAGGGATGCAGGTGGTGGCTACTATCTTGGGCGGTTATTTCGGGTCTAGGCTTATGCAATCTCTGCGCGAGCAGCGCGGCTACACCTATGGCGTAATGGCGGCGATGGTAAACTTCGCCCAGGGCGGATATCTTGCAGTCGCAACGCAGGTTGGGGTGGAGGTTACCTCCGAAGCGCTTGAGTTGATCTATGAGGAGATTGAGCGCCTCAGCGAGGAGATGGTTCCCGAGGAGGAGCTTGATATGGTGCGCAAGATTATGATCGGCGAGATGATGCGTATCCTTGATGGGCCATTTGGAGTTGCCGATGTTACGATCGAGAACATCCTTTGTGGTGATAAAAATTCTAGCATCAGGCAGAGCATCGAACGAATTGAGCTATTCACACCTGAAGATATTCAAAACCTAGCACGCAAATATCTCCCTAAAGACGATCTAGTTACGGTGGTAGTAGGAAAAATTTAAATAATTTTATTACTCAAATTTTTGCAGAATAGTTTTTTTTGACTAAATTTGCACCATCGAAAACGGGAAAGCCGCTATTAGATTAAGGAATTGAGCTATGGTGTAATGGTAACACATCAGATTCTGGTCCTGACATTCTAGGTTCGAGTCCTAGTAGCTCAACAGTATCGCCCGGTAATCAGGCTTTTATGAAATTTACGCACACTTTTACGCACTAAACTAGTCGTATAGTGTGCGTATTCTCTTTTTTCTATTTAACGGGTTTTAATATATCTATTTATTAAATCCTTTAAGTGTTCAATAAATAGGGTGAAATCTTTTTTGTTAATATCTATCACTTTCTGAGACACCAAGACTTCATAACCGCCAGCTATATAAACACAAGACTCCTCCTTATTCTCTACCGCATCTTGCATTCGCTCATTCAACGCTCCAATATTATCCACCACACTTATTCTATCAATCATCTCTTGGAGATCGGGGTACTGATGCGTTTTTGCCAACTCCTTATCATAATTAGACATATCTACAGCACATAGAGCGTATCTATCTTTTTGTTTATACGATGTTTGATGCTGCATAGTACTCATCAATATGCTACGATCACTCTCCCATCGGGATTTCACCTCAATATAATATATAGGCGTATCGTCTACTCTAACGATTAAGTCTTGGCCTCTCTGTTCGTCAGAGACCTTAACCGTTAAATATTCACCCTTTAATATATTTTGTAATTGATCTAACAAGAATGTCTCAACATATAACCCCAACCTCTTTTTAAATTCAAAATCACTCTTTTGTCCAACCTCATTGTCATATGCTCTCTTGCCGAGCGCAATTACCTTTTCAATATCCTCATGTTTTGTTAACTCTGCAATAGCAACCAATCGGCTTTCGTCTTGAATCTTCATAATGTGAAATATGCTCTCTCGCTTCCGGGGGCTATCTATAACACTTAACATCAACTGCGCCTTAATATTATTTATAGTCTCGAATAAAGAGCTCCATATTTTCCCCTCTTTTTCGTCACTAAATCGCTCTATAATCTCTATATAAAGTTGCTGATGAGGATTCTTTTCTATGGATAATACTTCGCCTTCTATAAAAGGATTTTGCATCTTTCTCGCCAACTCTGAGCCGTCCATCTCTCCAGTTTCAATAAAACACTCAGCATATTCACTTGATATCAGCTTCTCGCGAATAGAATCAATCGACTGAGATCTATTATCTTCAAAGCAGATTTCGTCATAAATATCCTTTAATCGCTCTGGCATATTGCGCTCTTTCTTCAATTTTGAAGCGTGACGATATTCACCTCTTTGATCTCTATATACTAGATAGTCGCGCAAGAAGTTATGAGAATCAGAGTGATTGTAGAGCGCTTCCACAATCGCCAAATTCCAATCTTTCCATTCGTTTTTATCTTCTAATAGAGTAAACCTGCATAAAGCTTCAGCGATAAGAGCATTATAACATGTGCGTATATCGAAATAGTCTTTGTTTAACACATGAGTAGTTGACGCGTTGTAATCAAAAAATTCCGATAAGAGATTAAATGCCTTAGATCTAAAACCCGCTCCATCTTTAGATAATAACATCTTATATATGTCAAGTATTGCCTCAATCTGATCTTTTTCAAGATAACCATCTTCAAACGACCCCTTGTCAAGGTATTCACCCAGCAATATTTTGTTCTTCAACTCTATATGTTTGCTTTTAAAGCTCGTAATAGCTGTAGTTACATCCTTTTTAGCATCTTCATACCCATACTCCCTAGCGTCGATCGAAATATCATAAAATTTGCAATGCATAAATTTTCCAACCTCATCAGGGATTAAAATCATCATAGCATTTTTATACGTATCAGCAAACTCTATTGGCCTAACCAGCTCGGACTGAGAGAGTTTTAAATCCTCATTCGGCACAATTCTCCTCAAATCTATATCTAAGCAAGGGTGATTTTTCAGATATAAGCATAGAGTATGCAACCAATTAACATCACTCTCAACCAAAGATGTGGATTGCACTTTTTCGCAAATTTGTTTCAATGTAATAACGTGCGGATTGTCTCTGCCTATATACCATTCATCAGTACATCGACTCCAATATACCAGATCATCTCTCTCCGGCAAGAGTAATTCATACTCTTTTTTAGAGAGTAATTCATACAATGCATTTAAAAGTTCTGTATCGCTTTCACATGCTTCATACAGCTCTCTACTCAACACCTTTATTTCGCTAACATTTAGGTAATTATCCCCACTCTTTACCAATGGTTTATCCTCAAAGTAGGATACCCACTTTTCTTGAAGTGTAGCATAATATGGGGTTAAATTTCCATTGCCTTCCCTCAAGAAATTTACTTTGCCAAAGTGTTTTCTATCAGAATAATTATCCAGCCTGGCCTCAATAAAATCTTTTATTCTATCTCCTGCTATTTCGATAAGCCTATGGTTTTTTACCGCCTGATCATCGTTATTCTGGCCATTCCCTACTATAAGAATAGTGTCTCGACTATCTTTATTACATGTGAAAGAGGCAGAGTGTATAATGTAGTTCCAACCCCAGCAAGTTGTACCTAGAAGGGGTAAGTGCAGATACAGCTGAGGGTGATTGTCCAAAAGAGGATGGCTATTCAGCGCCCCATTCACTGATGCACTTGGGACAACCACCACCACCTCGTCGCTCTCGCCATCAGAGCTGCACTCCAATAACAGTAGCTCAAGGTTCTCCTCCGAGCCATCCTTTATCTTCTCTATAGTTACAGCCTGCATTTTGGTGTCGCCGAAACTATCCAACTCCTTTTTCGATATGCGTTGATAAAGCGCCGAGGAGTTGTCGACTTGATCATGAAACTCAACACTGCCAACAAGCGTGTTGAATGCTAACACATAGGGAACCAGCTCTGGCGATTCGTAAAAAGCTATTGCAACATTATCACGCTCTACTTGATGATCCTGTAAATATGTAAAAGTAGTCTCATCAATAGGTGTTTCGCTAATTTGGGTTTGAACTGCTCCCCAGCCTTGAGAGATATCAATCTGCTCTTTTATACAATCTCTTAATTCGTTTTTATCCTTCGAACTGCGGTCAATAACAAACGCCTCATTAACTCCGAAATTATAAAAACATTGCTCGTTGCCCAACAATCTAAGTGCTCCTGCTAACTTAAACCTTAGGCCAAACTTATGAGTTGTCAGAAATCCTGTTCCATATTGACCTATCTGTACAATATCATTACGAACCTTACTGCTTGTCTGTAATATCAAAGCTTGAAGAGACTTACGCTCAAAAGGCTGTCCATTATGCTTGAAGATAAACTCATTTTGCTCTCTTATGAATGAGACCTTCGCCATGACTCCAATTTTAGAGACATCTCTAGCATTTTGTATCAATTCCCATATCGCACGATTAACAGGAACACTACTATTATTGGCGATACCAGTGATAATATCATTCGCAGGTTTGCCCCATATCGTCTCCGTTAGATGCTCTTTTGCCTCTTGCGCTATCTGCTCTCTTATATCGCTTTCGTGTTTCATCTCTTCTAAATTGAACTTTTATTATCTCAAATGCTTCCACTACACCATGAACCATGGCGCTCCTTAGGTAAAATTACAAATAATATCGACACAAATCAAGCTCAATTTGTCAAAACACCTCATTCACTCGATTCCAACAGCAATCGTGTTTTAAGTAGTGTAAAACAATTATTGCCATATTTTTAAAAGCACTCTTGGAGCGATATTTTCGATTCAATAGCAAAAAATATCGCTCCAATAGTACTCTTAAAAACACACCAATAATTATTTTACCCTACTTAGTGCTTAAAAATAGCTGCAGCTAGTAAACTTATCCAACGAAAGATGAATCCTATCTCCACGCGAAGAGGTGATCCACAGGACCATGCCCCCCACCGATGGTGTATTCTGCACCAGAAGCTATTGCACGCGAGATGTAATCCTTAGCAGAGATTGCCGCCTGGGTTGGGTTTAATCCCATAGCGAGCGCCGAGGCGAGCGCCGCCGATAGTGTGCAACCCGTGCCGTGGGTGTTTTGCGTGGAAAGGCGCTTAGAGCTTAGAGGAGTACATGTCTGATCCTCTGCGTTGTATATAACATCTATCAACTCCTCATCCTCCAGATGCCCTGCCTTTAGCAGAACTGAGACCCCCTCCATCGATAGCGAGCGAGCGAGCGCGGGCAGCTCCTGCTGCGTGGATATTTTACGCCCTAATAGGATCTCCGCCTCGGGGATATTTGGGGTTATTATGCGTGCTCGTGGAATTAAAGTTGAGCGAAGTGTCTCGATCGCCTCCTGCTCAATAAGCCTATGTCCAGAGGTCGATACCATCACCGGATCGAGCACCACATTACGAATAGAATATTTGTCGACCATGCGCGCAACAAGCTCCACTATCTCGGCCGAGTGTAGCATACCGATCTTAATGGCATCGGCACCAATATCGCTAAGCACAGCCTCGATCTGCCCCTCGATTATATCGAGTGGTACAGGGTGTATTGCGCTGACTCCTAATGTATTTTGAACTGTGATTGCTGTGATTGCCGTGGCGGCATAACAGCCGTGAGCCGAGATGGTCTTTATATCGGCCTGAATGCCTGCGCCCCCTCCCGAATCGCTGCCGGCGATAGTTAATATACGCTTGTATAACATTGTAGCCCCACCGCGACTCGAACGCGAATCTAGGGTTTAGGAAACCCTTGTTCTATCCCTTGAACTATAGAGCCAGAAAAAACATCTGCAAAGATAATAAATTATCTACTAAGTGCAAATATTATAGTGTAATTACGAATATATAGTCATTCATAAAGTAGCCATGGCCAATATCTCCATCATCCTCGCGCTCGATCTCCATGCCGTTGCGCTTGTAGAACTCTATGGCTGTGTGGTTGTTGCGGTTTACCCTCAGATCGACCTTAACGGGCGAGGAGGCAATGGAGCGCACATGGTCAAATACAAATTTGATCATTTTGCGACCTATACCGCGCCCCTGCATCTCGGGCAGCAGATAGAGACGCTGCAGCTCATATTTATCATCGGCGTGGTACTCAATAGCGACATATCCCACAATCTGGCCATCTACGCAGGTGAGAAAGTAACTAAAGGTGCTCTCCATCTGTTTGATAATGGCAGAGGTGGAGTACATCCAATCCATCATAAAGTCGAGCTGCTCCTGGCCAAGGATATGGCCATAGGTGGCGGGGAAAGCGGTGGCGGCTAGGCGCTGGATCGTTGGGATAGACTCCTCACCAGCTGGAATCATCGCAAAGCGGCGCAGATACTTCTCGATGGTAAAGGGGTGTTCAAACTTCTCGCCGCACTCAAAGCGTTGGCTCTCCGTGCAGCTCCACTCATCAAGACTCCACTCTGGAAAGCTAGTATCACCCTCATAGCTCTTGTGCACGCGGGTCAGGTAGAGAGTTGTGGCAATCGGCAACGCCTGAGCGTAGATCTGAGCTCCACCAATTATAAATATCTCCTCCTCGCTGCTAAATAGCGAGATAGCCTCCTCAAAAGAGTGCGCCACACGGCACCCCTCGATAGAGATATTTTGACGAGTGATAACCACATTTGTGCGGTTGGGCAGAGGCCGACCGATCGACTCAAATGTCTTGCGACCCATAATAACGGGGTGGCCAGAGGTTATCTTTTTAAAGTTCTTCAGATCTTCTCCTATATGCCAGAGCAGGGTATTATCCCCTCCGATAACGCCATTCTCGGCGATGGCGACAATGATATTTACCATGATTAAAAGGACATTGGGGCCGAGATTGCAGGGTGCGGGTCGTAGCCCTCTAGCCTAAAATCTTCATATTTATAGTCAAAAATAGAGCTCACCTCGGGGTTGATCCAGAGCCTCGGCAGAGCGCGAGGCGTGCGCGATAGCTGCTCGTCGACCTGATCGAAGTGGTTGAGGTAGAGATGTGTGTCGCCTAGTGTGTGGATAAATTCACCCACCTCGAGCGAGCACTCCTTGGCGATAAGCATCGTAAGCAGAGCATAGGAGGCGATATTAAATGGCACCCCCAGAAATGTATCGGCGCTGCGCTGATAGAGCTGACACGAGAGTCGACCATCGGCCACATAGAATTGAAACAGCACGTGGCAGGGAGGCAGAGCCATCTGCTCGATCTCGGCAACATTCCACGCCGAGACCATCAGGCGGCGTGAGTTTGGCGAGTGTTTGATGGCGCTGATAACATCGCTGATTTGATCTATTACCTCGCCACTATATCCACCCCAGCTGCGCCATTGGTGGCCATATACATGGTCGAGGTCTCCAAAGATATACCCCTCAATATTTGAGCTCTCACCACGCGCGGCAGAGGCCAAAAACTCCTCGCGAGAGATGGCCTCAACCCCCTCCTTGGCGCAGAGCTCACGGTAGTGGCGATAACTATCATTATCCCATATATGCACGCTGTTGTCGAGTAGGTATTTTATATTAGTATCACCCTTCAGAAACCACAGCAACTCGTGGATGATGCCCTTCAAAAAGACCTTCTTGGTAGTCAATAGAGGAAAGCCTTCGTTTAAGTCAAAGCGCATCTGGTGGCCAAAAATACTCTTTGTTCCTGTTCCGGTGCGATCACCCTTCTGTGCCCCCTCGTTTTTAATCTTCAGTAGTAGATCTAGATATTGTCTCATACCTTCACCAATTTTATTTTACCCTCGTCATCCATCACAGCATAATGTGGATCACGACTCCAATCATTTACAAATACAATCTCAGCACCATCGTCAAGCCTCTCTACCCTATTAATATGTAGGTGGCCAAATATATAGTAGTCACATCGCTCAATCATCTGCTGCTCTATGGCATATCTAACAAGCGCCTGCTTGCTTTGCTGCACCTTTGGCGAGCTACCATTATCGTGTTTCTTGCGCGAGGAATTGCTCCATGCAAGTCCAAATTTTAGTGCCCAATCGGGGTGTACGAGAGTAGAGAATAGCCATCGCACAACCTTTGAGCGGAAAGTTGCATTCATCAATCTGAGCACAAAACCATCTCGTGGGCTTAGGTTATCACCATGAGCAATATGCACCTTTTTGCCATTCAGATCCAATCTTTTGGGGGCTGTATATATCTCCATACCACACTCTAATTCAAGATAATCGCGCACCCACATATCGTGATTTCCCGTAAAAAAGAGAACCCGAACCCCGCTATCCGTTAGCGAGGCGAGCCGGGCAAGAGTGCGAACAAAACCTTTGGGTACGACCCTCTTATACTCAAACCAAAAATCGAAGACGTCACCACACAAGATGATAGCTTCAGCATCAGCGCTGATACTATCTATCCATGCAATAAATCGCTGCTCGGTAAGGCGAGAGCTCTCTTTATCGCCACCGCCCAGGTGGACATCTGATGCAAAGTAGATCATCTCTCTATCTGTTTAGCTGCGATTTAACCATAGGCTCAATCTCCGCGAAAGAGATGTTGATCCCCTCTATTTGACCATCCTTACCTATAAGGTAATATGAGGGCAGATGGGTGACATTATAGAGTCCTAGCGAAGGTGAGGCGCTGCCACGCAAATCACTAACCGAGATCCAGGGCAGACGCTGCGCCTGCACCGCCTCTATCCATCGAGAGCGAGAGCTCTCAATGCTCACCTGATAGATCTCGAAACCCTTATCAGCATATCTTTTGTATATATCGCCAAGAGAGGCATTATCGCTATTACCTGCCCCAACCGAGACGAAGCTCAAAAGTATAACCTTGCCATCGAGAGATGAGAGAGAGATCTTCTCGCCATACATATTCTCCATATTTAGCTCGGGATAGGTTCGCAGCTCCACACGGCTCTCCAGATCATGAATCTGCTCAAGCTTTGTGATCTGGCTCTTCAATCCTCTTAAGTAGCTAGAGTTTGGATAGCTCTGCTCTAAGGCCTCGGCCAGATTTCGCATATATATAATGTCGCTGGTGCCGTTAAACAGATGCTTATCGCCAGGCAGATGTTGGAAGAGTGCATATACTGCTGCCAGCGAGGAGTTATTGGCAATTATAAACTTCAGCTGGTCTCGCTTAGTAGTGCGATATATATCGCTATATCTCTTGGCTATCTTCTCGCGCTCTTCGTCCGAAATCTTCTCGCTAGCATACTCGCGTGCAATCTCAGCCAAACTATTTTTATTCGCCACATAGGGCTGGAAAAACTCACGCAATAGCTCCGATTCGCGCGAACCCGAGACATTGTAATTATGGGCTAATCTACCTATAGAGTTAACTATAACTCTATCACCCTCGGCGACGAATAGGGGTATCCCTTCGCGACCAGAGGAGAGCTCATAGAGAGTTGGATCCTCTGTCGGTTGTGCTATTTTAAATAAAAATCTACCACTCTCATCTAGCTGCACCGAGTCTATCAACTCACGCTCGAGTCCATTTATCTTCTCAAGAAAGATCCACTCGTTATCCGGACAGATAATCACACCCTCGACATGAGTTTTATTAGTGGTACAGCTAATCGCGAGCACCACTAGTAGTAGAGATAATACCCCTGCTCTCATCGCATCTATCTATTTGGATTTGGATTACGACGCTGCGTGCCACTCTTCTGAAATGGTCGAGCTCCACCTTGATGATATGGCTGCGAACGCTGCACACGTGAGCCTGTATTATTACTGCCTCGCTGAGCAGCGCGCTGAGGGTGACCCAAATGGTTGTTTCTATAGTCGCTACGGATATTATTTATCGCCGCTTCATCCAGCTCGATCTCATTATTAGATATATGCTTTATATCTTTTATGATCGTCTCATTGTTGGGGTGTTCCTGGTTATACTCAAAGCTTTTGCTACGCATAAAGCGTGCAATATTCTCCACCGTTTGTGATAGAGCTACACTACCAGCCTCGCCCTTTAGCGAGCGGATCATCTGCACAGCATATCGTCCATAATGCTTAAAGCCAAATGTGCGTTGGTTATAGTCGAGTTTGCGCGGCGTAACCTTAAGAGCCTCGCGCGTGGGTAGAGGGTATGGCGAGTCTACATCTAGCTTAAAATCAGACATTATAAAGAGGTGATCCCACAGCTTATGAGCGATATTAGCGGTGTCGCGAAGTAGAGGGTTGAGATTACCCATAACGGCGATAACCGCACGTGCTTGACGGTTGCGCTCGCTACGATCTTCGATTGTGGCCAGAGAGTCAACCATCTCCTGGATATGGCGACCATATTCGGGCAAAATCAATTTTTGTCGTTTGTAGTTGTAATTTTTATTCATAAAGTAAAATTATTCCCACTCTACCTCCTGTTAGATTGAGTAGTAATTAACGCCTATATCTTAACGGTTGTAAGCAGCGACATAGTGCTCATTAGGCGTGATTTTTGCTACATATTCTGCACATGGCCCGATTTATTAATGACCAGCTAACGAAAATATTTAACTATCTTTGAAACGGATTCCTTTACTAAGGATCTACAAAAGTAAGCAATTTTTTGTAATAACCAACTATGGCGAAAGTTTTAATATTAGATCAATCAAAAAGCGTGCGAAATACTCTATGTGAGAGGCTAAATTTCGAGGGATTTGAAACTATCGGTGAGGCCGAAATATCTAAGGCCGAGCGATTGTGTGGCACAAAGCAGTTCGACATTTTACTATGCGACAATCGCTTCGTGGAGCTTCCCGAACATCTAGCCCACCTGCCCTTCGTGGTGCTATCACCCGAGCTATCGGTAGACATGGCGCTTGATGCGGCGCGACGCGGCGCACTTGACTGTTTGGGTGCACCTATAGACATGAATCGACTCTTAACCCTAATAAGAGGCATCGACAAACACGAGAGCGAGCCGCTGAACGTCCGGCGCACAACAAGACGACGCGCAAAACTAGAGAGGATGGTGGGCTCTTCACACCAGATCTGTCGCTTGCGCGAGATTATATCAAAAGTTGCCCCATCGCCTGCCCGCGTGCTAATCATGGGGGAAAATGGCACAGGCAAAGAGCTTGTAGCTCGCGAGCTGCACCGTCAAAGCCAACGTGCCGGCGAACCTTTTGTCGAGATAAATTGTGCGGCAATACCATCGGAGCTGATCGAAAGCGAACTTTTCGGCCACGAGAAGGGGGCATTTACATCGGCCGTAAAACTTCGTCGCGGAAAGTTTGAGCAGGCCAGTGGAGGTACTCTCTTTATGGATGAGGTGGGCGACATGTCGCTCTCGGCTCAGGCTAAAGTTTTACGAGCCCTGCAAGAGCGAAAGATAACCAGAGTTGGAAGCGATCGCGATATTGATGTAGATGTTAGGGTGATTGCGGCAACAAATAAAAATCTGCGCTGCGAGATTGACCATGGCAATTTTCGCGAGGATCTCTATCATCGTCTCGGAGTTATCATACTTAGCGTATGCCCTCTGCGCGAGAGGAGTGAAGATATTCCACTTCTTGTCGATCACTTCCTAAAGCAGATATGCCAAGATTATGAGATAGATTGCAAGGAGATCACGCGCGAGGCTCTCACCCTGCTCACCTCAATGCCCTGGAGGGGCAATATACGCGAGTTGCATAATGTCGTTGAACGACTAGTAATTCTTTGTGGCGATAGGATCGAAAGGGAGGATATTGCATCCTACTGCGATATATCTTAAGGGTGCTTCGAACAGCCCCCCCCCTTTTTTTAAATTACCCAGAAAAAAAACACAACTACCCATAAAGATCACATTAGCAATCTTTATGGGTAGTTAGTTATATTCTGAGTTGAAGTTCGCTACTTGCGCCCCTCTTTTGCCTCTATACACTCCGTAGCGTGTGGCACGCGCAACAGACGAGCTTTAGGGATAAGCGTTCCCGTAGTTTTACAGATTCCATAAGTCTTGTTCTCAATACGCACTAGTGCAAGCTCAAGGTTACGCAAGAATTTCATCTGGTGTGCCGCTAGACGTGCGCTCTCCTCCTTGGATAGAGTGGTTGCACCCTCCTCCAAAACCTTAAAGGTTGGCGAGGTGTCCTCTGTATCATTATCAGCAGTATGTGTAATAGTGGCACGCAACAGCTCATAGTCTGCACGGGCATTCTCTATTTTTTTAAGGATCAACTCCTTAAACTCTGCAAGATCTGCATCGCTATATCTTTTTACATCTTCTACCATAATAGTATGCTTTTTTTGTATTTATCAAATTTAGAAATTATTCCAGACTTTACAAAATTTAACTCAATAATTATGCAATAATTTTCTTGCAAAAGCAAAAAAAAGAGCCCACCGCAATGGTGAGCTCGATATAAAGATATCGGGTTGTATTAAATATACTCTCCTCTTAGATCCTCAACCTCTGCAAGCTTCTCGATAGCCATAAATGCGCTCTGTCCGGCGCGCTCCTTTACCGCAGCCTCGGCACGCACCTTCTCAGCCTCAACGCTCTGAGGCTCTTCTACTGGTGAGATCTTTGTAGTCTCAAACGCAAACGCACCGCTTGCACCCTTAACCAATGCGTTAGCTTTGCCAACCTCGCTCACCGAGATTGCACCGATAAGGGCGGGCTCCACGCCTACACTTGAGATAAAATATGAGTCATATGCAACATCCTCAAACTCGCCGCTATCACTCTTTAGCTGTGCCGACTGCTGCGCGAAGCTCATGCCCTCAAGCTCAGCCTCAATAGCTGCAAACTTCTTATCTACAGCAAGCTGGCGCTTGATGCCTGGAGTTACATCCTCTAAAGGGCTAACAGTCGCGTTATTAATGCTATTAACTCTAGCTACCACATAGCTATCATTCAACTTAAAGATCTGCGAGAGCTCGCCCGCCTTGGCGCCATACGCCCAGCGTGCCACCTCGCGAGAGTTTGTCAGGCCCGATAGATTACGCTGACCCTGGGTTAGATATACTTGACGAGAGACCGAAGATGCATCTTTTGCCGCCTGCTGAAAGGCCTCCTTATTAGATGCTCCCTTCGCAGCCACTACAAAGTTGCTGGCAGCAGCGTGTGTATCATTAATCGTCTTTTGTGATGGAACAATAGGATAGTCGATAGCAGCAACCTTAACCTGAGCAACTCGCTTGCCCTGATTATAAGGCTGAATGATTTGAATCATATCACCCACCTCGATCTTTACAATATCGCCATCCTTTTTATTTGCTAGCGGAAGGGCAAAATCGTCGGTAAGCTCCGAGAAGGCCATAACACCAATCTCACCGCCGTTGCGGCGAGTGTCGAACACCGAGTAGCCGGCAGCCATCTGAGAAAAATCGGCACCACCCTTAAGGGCGAGAACGAGGCTATCGGCCAACTTCTGCTCTGTATATGGCAGAACGATATGGCGGATGCCGATCGAGTCTGGCGCGGTGATCTTAGATATAACCTTAGCTACTCGCCACGAATTACCCGACTTAGTTGGGCCATACTGCGCACCGCTCATTAGCTTCTCCGCCTCGGCGGTGGCTAGCTGAGCTTGAGTCTGATAGTTATCGGCGATTGAGCCATAGCGATTCTCGCGAATATATAGGCGTGGCTCTTTAGCCTTAGCAAACTCCGAAGCCATCTTCCTTACCGAGCTCTCGATCGCCTGCTCATCCTCCTTGGTTGGAGCTATATCGAACCGCACATAGTTGATCTCGCGCGAAGGCTTTCTCTCATAAAGAGATTTATGCTGATTATAGTAGCTTCTAATCTCACTCTCGCTTACATTATAGAGTGAATCAGGCATATCAGAGTATGATCTCTTCACCCAACGGCCACTATAGGTATTATTTGCACTCTTAACACCCTGCTCTAACTCTAAAGAGTTTACATAGCTACCAGCTGTAACAAGAGAGATATATTTAAATGTCAGGCGCTCAGCCGAGGCCTGCTCGTTTATCATTGTCCACATTGCCTCAGCCTCAGGATTTCCATTAGCCTGGATCAAGAACTGCTGCACCGCCATAGGGCTATACGCGCCGGTAGACTGATCGGCGAAAGCGCTATAGAAGGCCTGTGTCTGGATATTTCCACTGATCATCCCTAGACGCTCGTTATTGCTTATTTTAAGGCCAAGATCCTCAAAGCCGGGGGTAAGAACACGATCAGAGAAGAGCCCCTGCCATGTCAGATTAGCTACAGTAGTAGCCTGCTCTTCATCGCTCTCAGCGATGCCTGTGCGACTCTTCACATCATTGTACTCAGCAATATAATCGCTATATTTAACCTTTTCGCCGGCCATCTTGCCCACAACAGGATCATTACCAGAGAAGCCCATCTCTACTCCCATAGATAGGATAAAGGCCAGCAGCGCGAAAGCGATAACGGCCGAAAGAACGATACCAAATTTGGTTCTTAAAGTATTAAGTGTTGCCATTTATTTAATTAGTTTATATTTCATTTTTATTTTGACTATCAAAGGTAGTAAAATTAAAAGTAAATCCAACTTTTTTTGTGAGGAATTTAATCATCTTCTTATACTCAAAGATTAATATGCCACTATATTTTCACACCGACCAGCTCTATTCTTGAGCGATTCATCCTAAGAATATTAAATTCCAAACCTCCAATGTTGATGCTCTCGCCCGCCTCGGGGATCTCTTTATGGTGATAGATTATATATCCAGCTAGAGTATCATACTCATCGCACTCCTCGATTTTAAGTTCATACTTCTCGCGCAGATGCCTAACCTCAAGCCTGCCCGAGAAGTGGTACTCTCCATCGCCAATCTGCCTTTCGATCATCTCGGTCTCGTCGTGTTCGTCTTCGATTTCGCCAAATATCTGCTCCAAAACATCCTCTAGAGAGATCACGCCAGCCGTGCCACCAAACTCGTCGATCACAACCGCGATATTGCTCTTGTGTTTAATAAGGCTCTGCATCAAGGCATTGAGCGGCATGGTCTCCGAGACGAAATTCACGCTTCGCAACGCCTCCGACAGGTGCTTTGGCTCATTGAAAAGGCTCTTGGAATTTACATAACCTACAATATTATCAATGCTGCCCTGCCATAAGAATATACGCGAGAATTTTGTCTTTGCAAAACGTGCCGTAATCTCCGAGATAGAGGTGTCGGCAATATCCACCGCCTCAATATCAACCCTAGGGGTCATGCAATCCCGAACCCTTAGGTCGGCAAAATCCAGAGCATTTTGAAATAGCTTGATCTCGTTATCGGTCTCGCTACTGCTATCAGCTCCTCCATCTAGCAAACTAGCAAGATCCTGCTTATCGAAGGCTCTACTCTCATCCGGAGCATCAAGATCTCCACCCACAACTCTTAACAATAGCTGGGATAGGGTTGTTGTAAAGCGCGCTATGGGATATAAGAGCAGATAGAATAGATAGATAAGCGGTGCGAAAAACTTAAAATAGAAATTCGGATTATTCTTAAAGATCGACTTGGGAACAAACTCGGCAAAGAAGATGATAATCACGGTTGAGATAAGGGTCTCGATAAGTAGCGAAAAGTCTGACAGGACTCCACTCCACCCTATCTCTGCTATAAGATGGCGCAACATCTTTGACATATAGAGCGAATAGATCACAAGGGCAATATTATTACCCACAAGAATAGTTGTGATATACTGCCCCGGGTGGCGGGCAAATACGTTTGCCACAAAGTCGAATCCGCGACTCTGCTTGCGATCAATCTCCAGCTTAAGACGATTTTTGCTCAGAAAAGCGATCTCCATCCCCGAAAAGAAGGCCGACAAGAGCAACATCGCCACAATGGTTATTATGGTAGGTAGAAGCATCTATTCCTCGATTTCAATTACTGGCGCTATTGCCGTTGTGTCGCTCGGCTCTTTAGTTGGGCTTAGATCCATCTCCATCCTACCCCTCATCTTGCGATAGCTCCACTGCTCCATCGACTCATCAGCCTCAAAACCCTCGCCGATGTATGTATCGCCAGTCACCGAGTCGACAATCTTAGTGTCGACGTTTGAGTATATCTTTTCGGTTTTGGCATTCCAAAATAGCTGCTGCGAATAGAGGTGCTTGCCTTCGGCATTTACCACCTCCACATCACCCTTGGCCTCCCACAGCTCGCGCTCGGTGTAGTAGATAGCGTAGCGCGCGGTGAGGATGGCATCCTGCTGCGAGAGCGAATCATCCTTATAGGTGATAATCTCAACCCCGCGTCTAAATTCGCGGTAGGGCTCCTTTGCCATATTGTAGCCCTCAACCAAGGGGGCGCGAAAACGATAAGAGGGCTTACCATTTTTCGACATCACGATCTCCAAATTATTGCTCTGCTCGGTGAGCAACGACTCATAGTTATCGGCGCGCCTGGGGGCTTGCTCGCTCGCACATGAGAATAGCGAGATAGCACTTCCCCAGAAGAGAAGTGCTACCATAAATTTATTTAATCTGCTGGAGGACATCTATCCTTACTCCTTGCGATAGCGAATCTTAGTCTCGATTCCATTAGCCAAACCACATGTGACGGTGTGGCTCTTACCCTCATCGGTATCAACATACTCAAACTCAAAGAAGCAATTCTCCTTGGTTGGGAATGAGGCTGCATATTTAGAGAGCATATCGCGAGCAGGGGCTTTATAGCTCTCCTCCTCGGCTGTGAAGCTATTAAGAGCCTTCTGCATGGTGTCGTATGCCACCCAATAGGTTGTCTCGCCGGCAACCCCCTGGCAACCAGCTGCCGCCGAGGCATAGCATTGAGCTAGAACGAATAGTGCAATTCCGTTATCATTATATGTACCATCAGGTGTATCAAGAGCAGCACGAGCGGCGGTAGCAGCGGCGCCCATACGGTTGGCCGCCATCTCAACGATAGCGATGCGAGATAGCAACTTCTCGCGCTCCTCGGCATCGGTCTCCGAGGCTAGCGCATCGCGAAGGTATGTTGATGCCTTGCTATAATCACCCTTATTCTGGAATACTGCAGCAAGCGACATAGCGGCATCTGCCGTGGGTGAAAGCTTATAATATCTCTCGGCCAACTCTACTGAATATGGGGTATTACATTTTGCACGCTCCATCATCGCCAAGGCCTGAGATAGAATCTGTGTATCGTCTGGATTAGCCTCAAGCTTACCTCGGAATAGTATCTCAAGGTTCTCGCAGCTAGCAACACCACTAAGACCGAAGGTGTTATCAAACTGAGCACGAAGCTCAGCCTTATCCTCTGGCAGGGCAACAAAGAATGGGGTTAGGCGCTCATATTCAGCCATCACCTCATCCGACATCACCTCATCCATCTTGTAATCCTCGCATAGGTTCTGGAAATAGAGCATCACTAGCTCAGGATCACTCTTCTCGCCAGCTGCCTCGATAGCAGCACGAAAAGCCAAACGTATACCTTCGCGATTACTCTTATCGTAGTTATACTGGTCGCGGGCTTTACTATCTAGAATATAAACTGTGCCACGAGTTGGATGGTTTCCATAATATTGTATGCGAAGATCATGAACAAGCATCAACGAATCAACCATCATCTTCTTATCGGCAAGGGTTCTAGCACGGTTGATCTTGTTTTTATAGAGAATCACGCCGCGCGCAAAAATCGCCTCCGATGCCTCAGGGCAGGTGTTTATAAGGCTATTGAAGTAGCCAGCCGCTGCGTTAAACTCCTTATTGTCAAGAGCCTCCTTCATGTAGCTATTGTCAATCATGTTCTTTTTACGCGCCACGGCATCATTGCCCCATTTTGCGTAGGCAGGGTCGTTGAAGTCGATATCCTGCGCAACTACCGTGCTCAAGCTCATCAGAGCCATGGCAGATGTCATTAAAAATTTAATCCGGTTCATTTTTTTGTTATGTTATTTTTCAAGTTTTACTTAATCAAATTTTGGCCTCTGGAACCAATAATCGTTGCCAAAGATAGTCAATCCCAATGAGAATTTAATATAATTTTGCCTAATAAGTCCGATCGACTCACTCTCAACAACTACTATATCTGTTGTGCCGATCATCCCCCACTCTAGACCCAAATCAATCTTAGAGACTCCGCCGGCTTTAGTCGGCATACCCAAACCAGCTGTGGCAGCATATTTATATAAGGTCTGACCGCCAAAGCTCTGGTAGTAGTTTCCATATCTTGCTCCAGCTCGATAGCTAACCCTACGCATATACTTGCGGATATCCATTCTATTGGGCGTATACTCGATGCCGGCTCTTATGGTGCTGACATTATTATAGCCGATCTCTAGGCCGGTAGTTGCCAACTCCACCTGGGTGTTACCCTCGCCCCAATTCTGGTACTCATAATCAAGCGCCAGATTGAGCTTAGGGCTTTGATAACCCACTCCAGCGGCCAACTGCCGAGGCATGATTAACTCTAGGGTGGTCGTATCGCCGCGCGCCACGGTTGTTGTTAGATCATTGCTGCCGATCACCTTATGGGTATATCTGGGTGATAGATCGCCGCCAAAGTCGTAGGTTGCACCTAAGATAAGCTGCTTTTTGTCTCTCTCGTATGCCGTCCATTGCAGACCCACCTGCCCCTTTATCGAAGAGCATGAGTATGTGCTTACACCGAGCGCCGAGTTATATGAACCATCGCCCGTGATATTTGTGATATTAATCTGAAAATATCGCTCAATGCTACCCCAATAATATCTTGCCGCAACACCCAGAGAGAGACGTGGCGCGATCTGCCAACCGTAGCCAACCTTCACCTCCGTAACATCTCCTTGCCCCATGTAATCAGTTGAGATATAACCGATAGAGGATAGCAAAACAGCATCGCTAAGCTCATAGCCCACACTACTGTATGGTGCAACGCTAATACCTATACCCATCCCCTTTGCTATAGGGATTTGAAGTGCTATATCCCTGAAGTTTGCGGTGGTATATGAGCTATGCCCCATCTCACCGCTCTCGGCGCTAACCTGCGAAGAGAAATAGCTGGTACCCTCAACACCGAAGTTGAAGAGCACACCCTTGGGCACGGCTATACTATAAGAGGCCGGGTTGAGTAGATTTATATTATCCATCGAACGCAATGCAATACCTGCACCACCCATTGATCGGGTAGCGATGGTTCCCTGGGTCTGCAACTCGCCCATTCCATACATTGAGTATGGTGAATATGTATTTATGCTACCAAGCTGTGCACTAGCCATGTAGGGCGTTAAAATCGCCAAAATTGCAACTAGGCAACGTAGGTATATTCTATTCTGCATTGTACTCCAATATTCTATTCAACCCCACAAAAAGGATCTCTCGGTTTGCAAATATCGCATTTTTAATTCTTTTCTCAAAGAAAATTGCATCTCCACCACTAAAAATAACTAATAATTCATCAAATTTTAGCATGTAACGCTCTATGTAACCCTCTATCTCGAAGGCAACACTATTCATAACGCCCTGCACAATAGCCTCCTCGGTCGACTGTGCAAGCTCTAGTTCTTGGTATGTAGGGGCACAAAGAGGTAGTGAGGCGGTATAGTCGTGAAGCGAGCGAAAACGGCTCATGACACCCGGAGAGATTGTCCCACCCATAAAGCCATCATCGCAGCTAACTATATCCGCCGTTATTGCCGTGCCGAAATCCACGATCAAGATATTACGCCCCGGGTATAGCTCTTGAGCTCCAACCGCCGCGGCGACTCTATCCCGGCCTAAAGTTTGGGGCGTTTTATAGTTGATCTTGATAGGCAAAGGCGTGCGCCCATCTAGAATCAACAGCGGCAAAAGATGCTCCATGCGCGCTACTATATCACGCACATCGCCCCTTGTGGAGCAGATTATTCCACCTCTAGGATTAAATTTTTTGCACAACTCTCCCATCAGCCGATCATCAAAATCGGACGAGCGCACCTGCTCAACAAGCTCGCCGCCATCCATAATGGCCATTTTGACCATCGTGTTGCCTATATCTACTATTAAATTCATTATAAGGTGGAGAGAAGTTTATACCCTGCTTCAATATCTGCTATCTGTCGAACGGTAACCGCCAGGCGGTTATTGTGCTGGCGCAACACAAAGCGATTTGGATCTTCACTAACACTCTTCAGCACCCTTAGAAAAGTCTCACTCTTATAGTATAGCGAATTAGGGTCGGCTACAAAATGAACTATCATTAGGCCATTTTTAACCTTAACCCTTTCCATACCAAGACGTATTGCCTCACGGCGCAGGCGCACCACACTAAGCAGCTCCTCAGCAGGGCGTGGAAGCGCACCAAAGCGATCCTCGAGCTTAGCGGCAAAGCTCACTAATGTTGGCTCATCCTTTATAGCATCCAACTCTCGATATAGTTTAAGCTTCTCGGCTGGTTGTGCGATGTAGCTATCGGGAAGCTCTGCAAGAAGATCAATATCTATCACAGCGTCGTCGATAAAGCGCTCACTCTTGGCCATAGCCTCAGTCTCTTTAGGGGTTAATCCCGCCACATCAAGCCCCTCAGCACGCAGCTCGGTGATTGCCTCCTGCATGATTTTTTGGTAGGTTTCAAAGCCTATGTCGGCTATAAATCCGCTCTGTTCGGCGCCCAGAAGGTTTCCCGCGCCTCGTATATCTAGATCCTGCATGGCGATATTAAAGCCCGAACCTAGATCCGAAAACTCCTCAATAGCGCGCAGGCGACGGCGAGCATCGCCCGTCAGCAGCTCCTCGGGAGGTGATAGCAGATAGCAGTAGGCCTTTCTGTCGCTTCGCCCCACTCGTCCTCTGAGCTGATGCAGAGCGCTGAGGCCAAAATTCTGAGCGTTATTTATTATTATTGTATTTGCATTGGCAACATCAATGCCATTCTCGATGATTGTGGTGGCCAGCAGCACATCATACTCACCATAGATAAACTCCATGACCAACTGCTCGAGCTCCTTGGCGGCCATCTTGCCATGGCCCACACCAACCCTAGCTTGTGGTACGGTGCGCTGTAGCATCCCCTTGATGGCCTCCAAATTTTCCACCCTATTGTGTACAAAATAGACCTGTCCACCGCGCGCAAGCTCAGCCTCAACAGCCTCCCGCACAATCTGCTCCGAGAAGAGGTGCGACTCGGTGACGATAGGTTGGCGGTTTGGTGGCGGAGTTGAGATCACCGACAAATCGCGCGAGCCCATCAGCGAGAACTGCAATGTTCTTGGGATCGGCGTGGCGGTCAAAGTTAGTGTGTCGACATTCACGCTTAGCGCCGTTAGCTTCTCCTTCGCCGCCACCCCAAACTTCTGCTCCTCATCTATAATCAATAGCCCCAAATCCTTAAACTGCACCTGCTTCCCGAGTATCTTATGCGTGCCGATCAGAATATCTACCTTGCCATCGGCGAGATCCTTCAAAATAAGGGTTGTCTCGCGCGCTGATTTGGTTCTATTGAGGTACTCGATTTTAATAGGAAAATCTCTCAAACGAGAGAGAAACGAACGATAGTGCTGCATAGCAAGAATCGTCGTCGGCACCAAAACCGCCACCTGCTTGCCATCGGTCGCAGCCTTGAAGGCGGCGCGTATAGCGATCTCGGTCTTTCCAAATCCCACATCGCCACAGACCAACCTATCCATCGGCTGCTCGGACTCCATATCCCTCTTGACAACCTCTGAGGCGGCATTCTGATCGGGGGTATCCTCATACATAAACGAGGCCTCCAGCTCCTGCTGCAAATAGCTATCGGGCGAAAAGGCAAACCCTGCGCTCGCCTTGCGCTTTGCATATAGTGCGATAAGATCCCTCGAGATATCCTTGACCGCCTTCTTGGTCGCACTCTTTAGCTTCTGCCAAGCACCGCTACCAAGCTTATGTATCTTGGGCATCTCTTCACTCTCGCCGCTCTTATATCGCGCTATGCGATGCAGGGCATGAACATTTACAAAGAGCACATCATTATCACGATAGACGAGCTTAATGGCCTCATGCAGCTTTCCATTCTCGTTGATCTTCACAAGTCCGGCAAACTTGCCCACGCCATGATCATAATGAACAACATAGTCGCCCACCTTAAGCTCGTTAAGCTCGGCGATACTCATCTGCTCATCGCGCTTGATCTCGCCCCTGATTTTGTAGCGCTGATAACGTTCAAAGATCTGGTGATCAGTATATAAACACAATTTCAGATCGTGATCCACAAAGCCCTCATGGAGTGTTATATGGAGTGGGTTGAGCTTCAGATCGCGATATCCAGTCTGGTGGAAGATATTCTCCAGGCGCTTGATCTGCGAGTAGTTCTCCGAGAGGATATAGGTTGTAAAACCTCTATCTCGACTCATTATCATATCCGAGGCCAGAACCTCGAAGTTTTTCTTAAACTGAGGCTGAGGCTGAGTCTTAAATTCGATAATCTTATCAGCCGAACGCTCGGCAAGATTGTCGCGCAGAATATAGAGGTTGCGCCCGGATATATCCTCCAGAAGTTTTGTGCGACTGCTCAAAAATAGATCTATCATAGATGGATCCTCCATCTCGACGAGCACCTTGCGGCGAAGATCATTAACCCTGCGAAGTGCATAGTCGGCATCATAGAACCAAACGCAAGCCTCGGCAGCGAACTCCACGAGCGAGATTCGCTCTAGATTTTCACCATCTCGCTTGCCAATATTTGGCACTATATCTACCCTCTCTAGCTTCTGGTGCGATAGCTGGCTAGAGATATTAAATCGGCGAATAGAGTCGATCTCATCGCCAAAGAAATCTACACGAAAGGGCTCGCTCTCCGAATATGAGAATATATCCACTATGCCTCCACGAGTTGAATATTGACCTGGCTCATATACAAAATCGACCCTCTCAAAACCCGCCTCGACGATTGTCTCTAACAAAAACTCTATTGTGAGCCTATCGCCAACCTTTAGAGCGATAACCTCGCGACGCATAGCATCGGGATCGACAACCTTCTCGGCGATAGCTTCAGGATAGGTGCAGACAACACAATGCCCACCGCCGCCGCTACGCAGCGCATTCATCGTAGAGGTGCGCTGCACAAGGGCAGAAGCATCCTCCGCGCCATAAAGCATTGATCGCTTATAGGCCGAGGGGAAGAAGTGCACCGCCTCATCACCGAGCAGGGAGTAGAGGTCGGTAAGCAGATAGGCGGCAGCATCACGATCCTCCGCCACAAAGATATGCACGCCCCCCATCTTAGAGATCGCCCCAGCGGCATAGGATGAAAGAGCACCACCAACCAACTCTTTGAGGTGGGTAGTGGTGCCTTTAGACTTTGCTGATTCAATAATCTTTTTAGCCCCACGCGAGGAGGCGAATAGCGCGAGTGTATCTGCTCTCTGCTGAGATTTACCCCTTTGCTTCTCCATTTGAATCCTCTTATTTATTAGGCAAAGAGACTTTGCCCCTGTTTATTCAGGTAGTTCACCTCAATAATACCGACACTCTGGTCGGTCGTAACATCAATCTTACAGCCATATCTCCAGCCCCAACGGCGGCGCAACGAAATTAGACCTTTGTTGAGGAAGGCCGCAACAAATGGGCTCACCCTGAGATTTATATATTTGCACTTTTTGTCTACCGTCAGATATGATATCTGATTCTCGATTGTCTTATCCAAAAGCACCGTAGGTTGAATCTTGCCCGTACCGTTGCACGTTGGGCAGATATCCTGCACATTCTCTACCGCCACCGGGCGCACCCTCTGGCGCGTGATCTGCATAAGTCCAAACTTTGAGAGCGGCAGAACAGTATGCTTGGCCTTATCGCCGGCCATCAGATTGACCATTTCGTTATAGAGCAGCGTACGATTTGCCGCCTTATGCAGGTCAATAAAATCGACAATAACAATACCGCCAAGATCTCTCAATCGTAGCTGTCGTGCAACCTCGGCCGCCGCGGCTAAGTTTACATCTAGCGCTGTCTGCTCCTGATTATCCTCCGCCTTGGTTCTATTTCCCGAGTTTACGTCGATGACATTCATCGCCTCGGTGTGCTCAATAATAAGGTATGCGCCTCGCTTTAGCGATACATACTTTGCAAAGAGCGACTTGATCTGCTTCGATATATCAAAATTGTCGAAGATCGGCACACTACCCTTATAGAGCTTAACAATCTTCTCCTGCTCGGGCTCAATCAGGCGGATATAGTTGCGGATATTGGTATACATCGCCTCGTCGTCGACCACGATCTGCGAGAACGAACCATTAAAGGTGTCGCGGATAATGGTGTTGGCTCTATCGAGCTCGCTCATAAGCTGCGCCGGCACCTCCTTTTTGCGGATATTCTGCAATGTTGTGCGCCATCTATCTATGAGCTGCTCTATATCTAGCTTAATATCTTCATCCTTAGCATTGACGGCCGCGGTGCGAATAATAACACCGAAATTCTTTGGCAACACCTCTGAGGCGATCCTCTTTAGGCGCTTTTTATCCTCCGCTGCACGTATCTTTTGCGATAAGAAAACCTTGTTTGAGAATGGCACTAGCACAACATTACGTCCAGCTAGTGATATATCGGATGTTAGGCGTGGCCCTTTTGTCGAGATCGCCTCCTTGGCAATCTGAACCATAATGCTCTGCCCCACCTGTAGATGGGACGATATCTTGCCACCCTTTTCAACTGTCTCTTGTAGCTTTAACGACTCGACCTTCACCCCTCGCTTGCCGGGCTGATGGCTTGAGACGATCTTATCAAGCGAGCCAAAGTGGCTGCCTAGATCTAAATAATGGATGAAAGCATCGCGCTCATGACCAATATTCACAAAGGCTGCATTGAGCCCAGGCATGATCTTGCGCACCTTTCCTAAGTATATATCACCCACAGCAAAGCCCGATTGGGTCTGCTCCTTATTTAGCTCTACGAGAACCTTATCCTCGCATAGAGCGATGGTAATCTCTGCCGGGGTTACATTTATGACTAACTCTCGATTCATAAAATCGAAATATTTTTTATTTCGCAACTCCCGACAAGCGGCTCTTGCAAGCCTCAGCAACGAGAGAGGTTTATGCGATTGTGAATGTTTCTCTAAATAGAAACTTTTTTCGGCTCTCAGATCCCTATTTTCACCTAATTTATAGAATAAAAGGAGCAATACATAGAGCTGAAAAAATCTGTTTCTAAACGTATTAAAGCTAAGGAATCTATCTCCTTAGCTTTAATTTACTGAAGTGACATTATAAGATGTTCACTACCCTATTTTTTCTTGTGGCGATTCTTGCGTAGACGCTTCTTTCGCTTGTGGGTAGCCATCTTATGCCTTTTTCTTTTCTTACCGCTTGGCATAGTTTTAAAATTTTATTGTTTAACTTCTGTGATACTCCTCTCACCTATTTGATCTTAGCAATAAAGCTCTTAGCAGGCTTAAATGCTGGGATGTTGTGCTCGGGAATTGTAATGGTTGTATTCTTCGAGATGTTGCGGGCAACCTTCTCGGCACGCTTCTTTACAATAAAGCTACCGAATCCTCTTAGGTAAACATTATTGTTATCGGCCATAGAGCTCTTTACGCTCTCCATAAAAGCCTCAACAATAGTCTGAACCTGGATTTTCTCGATACCAGTACTCTTTGCGATTTCGCTTACGATGTCTGCTTTAGTCATTTTTTTATAAGAGTTTAATTATTATTAATCTCACCTATTTGAGTCTGCAAATATACACTATATTTGATTATTCCACAACAAAATAGATCTTTTTTTTATTTTTTATTTTACAACTGGCGCTATCTTTAAAAATAATCTATATTTTAGTTCTTCAACAGGACCAAAATTGATACTTTTCAAATCTTTCAGCAACCTTTTATTGGAAAATAGATCCATTTTTTTTAACTTTGCTTTTATGCATTACAACATCTACTTCACAGACCATAGAGTCAGCTTCGCCCCAAAAGCCATTGAGAGCAGCGACTACACCATCACCCGATCATCAACACCATCGCGCGAGGAGATTGTGCAACTCCTTGAATACCACAATGCCATCTCAATAATCACACCGGAGCCATACCAAACACTAATGGATTTTGCCAAAGATTTCAAGGCGGTGCTTGCTGCGGGGGGATTAGTCTGCAATGAGCAGGGGCGATTCCTTATGATTCTTCGCAATGGACGCTGGGATCTACCCAAAGGCCACTGGGAGCAGGGCGAGAGCATCGAAGATTGTGCCTTGCGCGAGGTGGAGGAGGAGACAGGAGCCGATCTATTAACCATATCGAAGCCGATCTGCATCACGCGCCACACCTATACAGTAAAGGGTGAATGGGAGCTCAAGAGCACCCACTGGTTCTCGATGCGGAGCACCACCCACCACTCGCTCTCGCCTCAAAGAGAGGAGGGGATCGATAGCGCGGGATGGTTTACCGCCGAGGAGTGTGAGCAGATGATAAAAGGCAGCTATCCCACTATTCGCGAGATATTCGCCGCCCTAAAACAGCTTAGCTAACACACCTCTACCATTGCGGCAGCGGCCTTAACTCTATCACGCAGCTGGTCAATATCTGACCCTAATGGTGCATACCCCAACACCACGCCAAGCCTGCGATTTATTCTAGTTGTAGGTTTACCAAATAGCCTAAGGATAGTATCCTCCTGCTCCAACACCTTCTCAACACCTTTAAAATTAGGCTCATTAGTGAGCGCTATTGGCGAGAGCACAACAGCACTAACGCCCACCCTCTCCTGCTTAATGCAGGGAATAGGGAGCGAGAGCACGGCACGAAGGTGGAGCTCAAACTCATTTAAGTTCTGCGTTCCGGCCAAGGTCACCATGCCCGTATCATGCGGACGAGGCGAGAGCTCTGAGAAGTATACTCCATTTTTATCACTTAAGAAAAACTCCACACCCCATAGGCCGGCGCCTCCAAGCTCGGCGGTAACCTTCGCGGCCATTTGCTGCGCGGAGAGAAGATGCTCGGGCGAGATGGGCGCTGGCTGATAGCTCTCACGATAGTCGCCGCCACGCTGCACATGGCCGATAGGTGGGCAGAATAGCGTTGGATTGCCTCCATTTTGGGTCACGGTCAGAAGGGTGATCTCACTATCAAATTCGATAAACTCTTCGACGATAAGCTCCATAATATCACCACGGCTTCCGCTGCAACCATACTCCCATGCGGCATCAATCTCCTCGGCGCTTTTAACCATACTCTGCCCCTTGCCAGAAGATGACATCAAAGGCTTTACAATACATGGATATCCGATCACTTCGGCTGCCGAACGCAACCCCTCTAAGGTTGTAGCATATAGATATTTTGCCGTCTTTAGCCCTAGATCTTTGGCCGCCATATCTCTAATCGCCTTACGATTCATCGTGAAGTTTACAGCCTTTGCGCTAGGGGTTACGATGATCCCCCGCTCTTGACAGTCATAGAGCACCTCGGTGCGAATCGCCTCGATCTCGGGCACGATAAGATCTGGCTTATGCTTATCAACGGCAGAGAGTAGCGCCTCCCCGTCGAGCATATCAAAGACCTCAAAAGCATCAGCCACCTGCATGGCTGGGGCTCGCTCATACCTATCGCAAGCTACAACATATTGACCCAATCGCTGTGCAGCAATAGTAAACTCCTTACCTAGCTCACCTGAGCCTAGTAGCAAAATCGTCTTTTTCATAATCTTAAAATTTTATCCTCAGCAAAGATAGCAATTTATTGTTTAATAACCCAATATGCGCATCATCGAACGATACGACTGCTCCTTAGCGAAGAGCCTCGTATAGTATTCGCCACTAGACTTATCCCTATCTATAATAATATGCTTGGGAGCCGGGATCAAACAGTGCTGTATTCCACCGAAACCTCCCAGCGACTCCTGGTATGCACCGGTGTGGAAGAAGCCGATATATTGGGGGTTATCCTGCTCTAGCTTTGGCAGGAAGATAGCGTTGGTATGCGACTCGGCATTATAGAAATCCTCGCTATCGCACGTTAATCCTCCGAGGAAAACTCGCTGATACTCCTTATCCCAGTTATTGACGGCGAGCATAATGTAGCGCTGATTGATGCCCCACGTATCGGGCATTGTAGTGATAAACGATGAGTCGATCATATACCAAAACTCGCGATCGTTCTGCTGCTTTTGGTTGATAATCGAATAGAGTGTTGCCCCACTCTCACCAACAGTAAACGATCCAAACTCTGTAAATATATTTGGTTCGTCGATACCGTTTTGCTCACATATATGTTTAATCTGCGCCACGATCTCCTCGGTCAGATACTCATAATCGTACTCGAAGTTTAGCGAATTTTTAAACGGAAAGCCGCCGCCGATATTCAAACTATCAAGCTCAGGGCAGATCGCCTTTAGTTCGCAATAAGCATTCAAACACTTCGAGAGCTCATTCCAATAGTAGGCAGTATCCTTGATGCCGGTATTGATAAAGAAGTGTAGCATCTTAAGCTGAAACTTCTTGCTCTTCTGGATTTTACTCTTGTAGAAATCGACAATTTCGTGGTATCGAATACCCAAACGCGAGGTGTAGAAGTCAAACTTAGGACCCTCCTCCGAGGCAATTCTAATACCCACCTTACACCTCTTATCTATCGCACTATCAAGTAGATCAATCTCCTGTTTATTGTCTATGACAGGGATCGTATTCTCAAACCCATCGTTTATGAGCTGCGCGATATTCTCCACATACTGCGGACGCTTGAAGCCGTTGCAAATAATATAACGATCCTTATCAAATATACCTCCTTCATACAGGGCATTGATGATATGAATATCATAAGCCGAGGATGTCTCTAAGTGAATGTCGTTTTTGAGAGCCTCCTCCATTACGAACGAAAAGTGGCTCGACTTCGAACAGTAACAGTAGTTATATGAACCCTTATAATCAACCTTAGCCATGGCCACATTAAACATGCGTTTAGCGCGATTAATCTGCGAGGATATCTTTGGCAGATAGGTAATCTTAAGCGGCGTTCCATACTGCTTGATGATATCCATCAGCGGAATATCATGAAAATTAAGCTCATTATCTTTCACCGAAAACTCATCCTGCGGAAAATCAAAGGTCTGATCAATCAGATCCATGTACTTATTCTTCATCTACGACTCATATTTAATTGTTAAATCCATCTCAGCTACATTGCCATATTTTAGGCAATCCACCTCGATCGGATATAAAATAGTTTCAACAATGCAAAGTAGGCAATTATTTTTGAGATGGCCAACTTATTGTGTAACAATTTATCAGCAACTCATAAAAAATAGCATGCCGCACTTTATTATCTGCTAAAAAAACGCTATATTTGTAGCTGATTCTGCCCAAGAGAGGCAGAACACAATAAAAAAGCGACTACCGTGTTAACAGATACAATCATAGCTGCACTAAAGGTGCACTCCAAAATTGTTGTCCCGCAGCTAGGTGCATTCCTCGTCAAGGGCAACAAAGGCGAGGTGATCTTCTCTAGCCTCCTGAGGGAGGACGATGGTGTGCTACGCTCAATATTAACAAAAGAGTGCGGCAACGAGCTTGAGGCCGCAGGGCGAATTGATCGCTTCGTATTTGAGGTTCGCCATGCACTATGCCAAGAGCATAAAAATTACAGCATCGGAGAGCTAGGAGATCTACATATCGGGCAGAGTGGCAACATCACCCTCAAGCAGAGTGGGCAGATTGTTGAGATCATAAAAGAGAGTCCCGCCACCCCTACCCCAGAGCCACCTGCCAATGAGCAGAGTGTCCAGATGGAGGAGCCTCCAATCTTCACCGCACAAGACGAGAGAGCCGCCAAGCCGCAGCGAGTGAAAATAGACATCTTCCTCGTCGTAGCTATAGCAGCCATACTTATAGCGATCGGAGTGATTATATTTGGATACATGGTTGACAACAACCTGAACATTGATGATATTATATCAAAAATATGGAGTACAAAAGATATGATAATACCGGCAGAGGAGTAGAATGGATCTAAGCGTTATAAAACAGAGATTTGGAATCATAGGAGGCAGCGAGGCTTTAAACCGTGCGCTAGAGATAGCAGTGCGCGTTGCACACACCGATCTCGCGGTATTTGTTTCGGGCGAGAGCGGTGTAGGAAAGGAGTTTTTTCCACAAGTGATTCACGCCTACTCTTCTCGCAAGCACAATAAATATATTGCGGTAAACTGCGGTGCAATCCCCGAAGGAACCATCGACTCGGAGCTATTCGGCCACGAAAAGGGATCCTTCACTGGCGCACATGAAGCTCGCAAGGGGTACTTCGAGGAGGCCGACGGCGGCACGATATTCCTCGATGAGGTGGCCGAGCTACCAATCTCAACACAGGTACGATTGTTGCGCGTGTTGCAGAGTGGCGAATTCATGAGAGTTGGCTCGGCAAAGGTTCTTAAGTGCAACGTCCGCATCGTGGCCGCCACAAATGTCGATCTACTACATGCTATCGACACAGGACGCTTCCGCGAGGATCTCTACTACAGATTAAACACGGTGCCAATACATGTCCCTGCCCTTCGCGAGCGCCAGGGAGATATACATCTACTGTTTAGAAAATTCGCCTCGGATGTGGCCGTACAATACCGTATGCCAGCCATATCGCTAGATAGTCAGGCGAGAGAGCTGCTGGAGGGATACTACTGGAGAGGCAATATCCGCCAGCTAAAGAGTGTGGCAGAGCAGATTTCGGCCATTGAGCAACAACGAGTTATTTCAGCAGATATCCTCCGAAATTATCTACCAGAGCAGGAGGCTCGCAGCTCGTCCACTCAGATGACATTCTCTTCACGTTCAAAACATAGCGAAGAGAGCTCTAGCGAGCGAGAGCTGCTCTATAAGGTACTCTTTGATATGCGTTCAGACATTAACGAGTTAAAGCGCATGCTGCTGGATTTAATACACGCGCCAGCCTCTGACACAAAGATGCCAAGCGAACCACAGAGCATAGCAGGGCTACTACCACCTCCACCTAAAAGCGAGCCGGTGGATTTCACCGAGAGCATAGATATCACCGAGCAGCGCGAGGTGACCAAAGCCGACGTGCAGCGCGAGCAGATCCTCCGCGCTCTGCGCAACAACAATGGCAGAAGGCGCGAAGCTGCCGCCGAACTATTTATGTCGGAGAGAACACTATACCGAAAAATCAAAGAGTTATCTATTGAAGATGTTTAAAATGAAAAATAGAATATTACTACCTTTTTATATAGGTATCATCACACTACTCACCTCGTGCGGCTTTACCGTAGGATACTCCCTATCAGGAGCCTCAATTCCGCCAGAGGCCAAGACATTCTCGGTGGCATTCTTTCCCAACAACGCCGCCATGGTCGCCCCAATCCTCAGCTCGGAGTTTACCAATGCTCTAAAGGATATCTTCTCGCGACGCACCGCGCTTTCGCAGGTTAGCGAGGGTGGCGACTTCGCATTCGAGGGCGAGATCGTGGGCTACAGCTCAGTGACCTCATCGGTAACCTCCGGCACAACGAACGATTACGGCTCGCTTAATCGCTTGACCATCACCGTAAATGTACGCTTTACAAACCTGCTAGACGAAAAGGCCTCCTTCCGCCGATCATTTAGCGGATTCACCGATTACGATGCTAGCCTACTTTTAACCGAGGTAGAGGGTGAACTTATTACAGAAATCGTAGAACAGCTGGTGACGGACATCTTCCAGGCTGCTGCATCAAATTGGTAGAGAGCATGCAGAACGAATATAGATGGTACCTACCACAGTTAGAGGATCAATATCTACTCGGCATTCTACATGAATCCCGCCCCGAGATCTTGTACAAAGAGCAGCCAATCGACACCGATACCCTGCTTAAGCTTAGCAGCGAGGATGTTATCGACCGCTTTCTCGAAAACAACGACGACAAACGCATCATCGCCGAGCAGGGTGAACCCACCTCTGAGATAGAGATCAGCGCTGATCTGGAGGAAGAGGAGGAGTTCATCAGCGTGGAGCTAGCCGAAATATACCTCGCTCAGGGGTTAACTCGCGAGGCGATTGAGATTTATCGCAAATTAAGTTTGTTAAATTCAGAAAAAAGTGTTTACTTTGCCAAACTTATTGCCGAAGCTGAGGCTAGAGAGTAAATTTAACGATCGAAATAATTAAAAAATAGATAGTATGTTATACACAATTTGTATCGGTTTAATCCTTGTAGCGTGTGTTCTTATGATCCTCGCAGTACTTGTCCAGAGCCCAAAGAGCGGCATGGCTGCTAATTTTGGCGCCTCAAACCAGGTGATGGGTGTTCGCCAGACTAGCGACTTCCTTGAGAAATTCACATGGGCCATGGCTGGTTTAATCCTAGCACTTAGCCTTCTAGCAACAGTGGTGATGGATAGCTCACTTGTTGGCAGCAGCAACGCGGCTATCAACGCAGACTCTAACGCTCTTATTGAGATGCAAAATCAGCAGGCTCCTATAACCATGCCACAGGCTGAGGCCGCCGCCCCTGTTGAGGAGTAGTAGCTAAACAATAGACAATAGAGAGGTGATCCGAATGGATCACCTTTTTTTTGAGTATATACTTAAATTTTTCGCATTATAGTTGTATATTTATAAAATATTATCTAACTTAGCGTATAGAAACCAAAACAACCTAAAAGGGGGCAAAACCCCATAACCTTAAAAACTTCACTGTTATGATTATCACATTTAATGAACTACGAAAGATTAAGGATAGACTACCAAGCGGTAGCATGCAGCGTATCGCCGAGGAGCTTAACACCGACACCGATACAGTCAGAAACTATTTCGGAGGCATGCAGGCGGCAAAAGATGGCGCTGGTGTACACTTTGAACAGGGGCCAGATGGTGGAATCGTAACACTCGACAACACCGATATTTTAGATGCTGCAATGCGCATCTTAAATAACTAACAAAAAGTGCTCTAGAGATAGAGCATTTTTTATATGTAATCCAACATTTGATAATCAGCATAAAATAACTATATTTGCTGTAGAAGAAAAGAGATAAAAATATGGAGTCAACATTAGAGATTATTCAGATAAATATCTCGGGCGAGGACAAACCCGGGGTGACATCATCACTCACAGCAATCCTGGCACGATACGATGCCTTTATCCTGGATATTGGCCAGGCAAACATCCACCAATCACTAGCTCTCGGAGTCCTCTTTAAGACCACAGCCGACAAGTCTGGTCACATAATGAAGGATCTAATGTTCAAATCCTCAGAGCTGGGTGTAAATATTCGATTTACACCAATCCCTGAGGAGGAGTATGAGGCATGGGTAAGCCGCCAGGGCAAGAATCGCCACATCATAACGCTACTTGGCCGCAAGATCACCGCCGAACATATCGCAAAGATCACCTCTGCAATTGGGGAGCAAGGTCTCAATATTGACGATATACGCCGACTCACTGGACGTATGCCTCTGAGCGAAGATCGTCGCGCTCCAAAGTCGTGCATCGAGATCTCCGCCCGCGGTCGTATGCACAATCGCTCTGAGCTGCAAGAGTCTCTCGTTGAACTATCCAATAGCGGCATTGATGTCGCCCTACAGCAGGATGATCTATTCCACCGCTGCCGCCGCCTTATCTGCTTTGATATGGATTCAACTCTAATCGAGACCGAGGTTATCGACGAGCTAGCCGAGAGGGCTGGCGTAGGCGAACAGGTGCGCGCCATCACCGAGGCGGCCATGCGTGGCGAGATCGACTTTCGCGAGAGCTTCAAGCGCCGCGTGAAGATGCTCGAGGGTCTTGAGGTCTCTGTCATGGAGGAGATTGCACAGAATCTTCCCATCACCGAGGGTCTTGAGCGCATGATGACCACGCTTAAGCGCGTGGGCTACAAAACAGCGATCCTCTCGGGTGGATTCACCTACTTTGGCAACCACCTCAGAAAGAAGTATGGCTTCGACTATGTATATGCTAACGAGCTAGAGGTGCACGATGGCCGTCTAACAGGAAACTACACGGGACAGATCGTCGATGGCCAGCGCAAGGCGGAGCTATTGCAGCTACTTTGCCAATTCGAGAATATCGACATCGCTCAATCTATCGCCGTGGGTGATGGAGCAAACGATCTGCCGATGCTAAATCTTGCTGGCCTAGGCATCGCCTTCCACGCCAAGCCAAAGGTGAAGGCCACCGCCAAGCAGTCGCTATCGACAATCGGTATTGATGGCATCCTCTACTTCCTAGGACTTAAAGATTCGTGGGTTCAAGAGTAATCTTTTCACTACTTCTACTGCTCGCTGGGTGCTACAACTCCTTCCCCGAGGCGGATGAGGATGGGGCTTCTGTGCCTACACCAAACATCACCCTCGCAGAGTTGCACGCTCTCTGTGGCGAACAAACCATTGATATCAGCGCCAACATCGTCATCACAGGCACGGTGACGGCCACCGACCAGAGTGGCAACATATATAAATCCTACTACATCGAGCAGGAGGGGTATGGCGTGCAGATACTCGAGGGGCTATACGACTCATACCTGCGACACCCCGTTGGATATCAGGTTAATGTAGCCCTCAATGGGCTATCGCTATCGCGCTACAACGGTGTGCTGCAGATCGGCATTGCCACGGATGAGTATAGCTACTACGCGCTAGATTATCTCACCGCCGAGGCACTTATCGACCAACACATCTACCTCACAGCTAGCTATGAACAACCCTCGCCGCGAGAGGTTAGCATTGAGGATCTAAACTCCTCGATGTGCGGCTCGCTTATAAAAATCGACTCACTCACCTTTATTAATAGCGAGGAGGAGAACTTCCCAACATGGAGTGGCGAGAGATATTTTTGCGACCGCTCGCTCTCGCAGATCATCGTCGAGACAAGCAGCTATGCCAACTTTTCACAGATTGAGATACCCTCCATAGAGTGCTCAATAACGGGCATACTACTTCAAGATGATGACAGCGATGAGTTTATAATTACAATGCGCGATGTGGAGGATATTACTACTCTTTAGCCTACTGTTCGGCGCGTGCTCTCCTAGCGAGGTCTCGCCCGAGATTGACCAGATATCTATCGTCTCACTCAAGCAGCTCCACCTTGGCAGCACCATCTCCATAACCGGCAGCTGCGCCATTCGCGGCACGGTGATAGCGAATGATCTCTATGGCGAGCTAAGCAGCGCCATGGTTATAGATGATGGCTCGGCGGCAATTGAGCTTCGATTGGAGCTCGATAAGATATACAACTACTACCCCATCGGCTGCCAGGTGACACTCTACTGCCAGGGGCTATATCTTGGTGAGGATCTTCTTGGCGCGGAGCCTAGCGACGGAGATGAGGTGAGCGAGCTTAGCGAGGAGCTGATCTGGCGATATATCTCCACGACCGGGCAGGAGGAGAGCCTAAATCCTATCAGCACAACCATAGATGTCCTCAGCGAGGCGATGGCAAAGCGGTTAGTTAGCATAGACGATCTTGAATTTCTACCACACGAGGCGACAGAGAACTTCTGCGAGCGCAGCGAAGAGAGCGGCAAGGCGATATACACAACCCACACCCTACAAGATCAGAGCGGGGAGCCGATAAAACTTCAAGTGAGTGGCACGGTAGATTATGCAGATACTCCCCTGCCTACGGGGCAAGGGAGCATCACAGCTATAGTTGAAAGATATGGCAGCGGCTATGCGCTGCGGATCGTTAATCGTGGATTTTACTTCTAATCTTGTAGTGCAGCCCAGAGCATATCCTTAAGCTGAACGATATTTTGCCCCGCAACAGAGGAGATAAAGATAGATGGAATACCCTCTGGAAGTTCAGCCTTAAGCTCCTCGATAAGCTCCTCATCCAACATATCGCACTTTGTGATCGCCAGCAGCGAGCGCTTATCCAACAGCTCGGGGTTATATTGTGTTAGCTCACCTAGCAGAACCTTATACTCGGCGGCGATATCATCGCTATCGGCCGGGATCATAAACAGCAAGATAGAGTTGCGCTCGATATGGCGCAGAAAGCGTGTGCCCAGACCCTTACCCTCGTGTGCTCCCTCGATGATTCCAGGGATGTCGGCCATCACAAATGAGTGGTGATCGCGACACTCGACAATACCTAGATTGGGCTCTAGAGTCGTAAAGGCGTAGTTTGCAATCTTAGGCTTAGCGGCCGAAACAACCGACAGAAGCGTACTCTTGCCAGCATTAGGAAAGCCCACAAGGCCAACATCTGCAAGCACCTTGAGCTCCAGGATGAAGGTTCCCTCCTCTCCATCCTCTCCCGGCTGTGAGAAGCGTGGCACCTGATTGGTCGCCGTCTTAAAGTGCCAGTTACCCTGACCTCCGCGGCCACCCTTAAGCAGAACCAACTCCTGGCCATCCTCGGTCACCTCGCCTACAACCTCGCCACTCTCCTCATCACGAGCCAGAGTACCTAGAGGCACAGGGATGACGATATCCTTGGCATCCTTGCCAGAGCTACGAGCACCAGATCCACCCTCACCATCCTCGGCGAACTGGTGACGCTGGAACTTAAGGTGGATCAGAGTCCAATACTGCTTATCACCCTTAAGGATGATGCTACCACCCTTGCCGCCATCACCGCCATCAGGCCCACCGAACGCAACGAACTTCTCACGACGAAAGTGAGTCGATCCTGCGCCTCCATGACCCGAACGGGCAAATATTTTTACATAGTCTACAAAGTTAGAACCTGCCATATATAGAGTAAATTAGGCTGCAAAGGTACAACTATATTTCCAGACCACCAAACGTTTTTTCTACTACCGATTTTGATACATCGACTCATAGTACTTCTCATACTCGCCCGAGGTGATATTATCCATCCACTCCTGATTGTCGAGATACCACGCTACGGTCTTTTCGATACCCTCCTCAAACTGCAACGATGGCTCCCAGCCCAGCTCCGCCTTTAGCTTATTGCTATCTATGGCATATCTTAGATCGTGGCCAGCGCGATCTGTTACGTATGTTATAAGAGGCAGGCTGTGCCCCTCTGGATTACCCAATAGGCGATCCACAGTTGCGATAATAACCTTAATAAGGTCGATATTCTTCCACTCATTAAAGCCGCCGATATTATACGTATCCGATAGCTTGCCCTCATGGAAGATAACATCAATAGCACGGGCATGGTCTACGACATACAGCCAGTCGCGCACATTCTCGCCAGCACCATACACCGGCAGAGGCTTAGAGTGGCGTATATTATTGATAAATAGTGGGATCAGTTTCTCTGGAAACTGATATGGGCCATAGTTATTCGAGCAGTTGGTAACAACTGTTGGCATGCCATAAGTGTCGGCAAAGGCGCGCACAAAGTGATCCGAGCTGGCCTTGCTCGCTGAGTATGGCGAGTGTGGATCATAGGCGGTATCCTCTCTAAAGAAGGTGCCATCAAACTCCAATGTGCCATAGACCTCATCGGTTGAGATGTGGTAGAATCGTTTGCCATCATAGTCGCCATTCCACTGATTTTTTGCAGCTTGAAGCAGCGATAGCGTACCCATCACATTTGTCTGCGCGAAGGTAAATGGATCTTTGATCGAGCGGTCAACATGGCTCTCCGCCGCGAGGTGGATCATCCCATCAACATTATACTCGGCAAATAGCGAGACCATCCGCTCAAAGTCGCAGATATCGGCCTTGACGAAGGTGTAGTTAGGCTTATCCTCGATATCCTTAAGGTTTGCCATATTTCCTGCATAGGTCAACTTGTCTACGTTAATAATATGGTACTCGGGGTATTTGTTTACGAATAGACGAACAACGTGGCTGCCGATAAATCCGGCGCCTCCTGTGATGATTATATTTCTCTTCATTTTATATTATATTATCTATTATCTTCTCAACTCTCCGCTGCCACACCTGCCAGTTTAGGCGCTCCTCATATAGCTCAACAGCCTGCTGAGAGAGCCTCTCGAGCTCGCCCGATTGCAGGCACTCATATATCTTCTCGCCAAAATCTGCACCCGTAGAGCCTAGGGGCAGGCGATAGCCATTCACACCATTTACAACATAGTTTCCCACCCCACCCGTATCGTGGGTAAACGATGGAAGGCCATAGGCGCTACTCTCGCAAAACGCTATACCGGCACACTCGGCTCGCGTTGGCAGCAGCATCGCGTGCGAGGTGAGCATTAGGTCAACAAACTGCTGGCACTGCTCTTTATTGTTCTTACTCAAAAATCCAACATGATTCACATAGGGCAACGCCTTGATCCTCTCATCCAACCTCTTAATACCTATGATATGAAGCTTCACATTGAGTCCCTTTTCATGGAGATATCTACAAGCATCAAGGGCAATATCACCACCCTTACGCTGCCAGCTCACACCTATAAAGATCAGATTGAGCTCCTTGCCATCATACGAAGCACGGCTGCGGCCAATCATCTCGCTATCAATATTTGCCCCCGACTCCACCACATGCAGCTTCGCCTCGGGCTGATTAAAATCCGATATGGCCGAACGCTTCGCCCACATAGAGGGGTAGATCACCGCACTCGACATATCCAAAACCCTCTGCTCCAAGGCATTTCCCTCGGCGATTGTCTGCCGGCTTAGATTGTGAAAATAGTAGTCGACCATCAAATTAAAGGTGGTATCCGAGCGATAGATCAGCGGCCTATCAAGCTCCAAACCAGCCACCACTGCGCACGAATTTATGCAGAGATAGAGATCAAAACCCTTAAGCTGCTCCCGATCAATGCTGCGCGCAAGCTCACGACTGGCGCTTAGCGAGTGGTTATAAGAGCCCTTATAACCTAAAGCTATCCACTTGAGTTTACAAAGAGCCGACTTTAGCTTATAGTGCCAGGTGCGACGAGAGGGAATCCACACCACCTCGGCGCCCATGCTCTCCATGGCGCGGCATATCATATACGTTATGCCACTCACCGCGCCGCGATCTTTCGGATCACCATAGCCGATATAGCCTACTCTAATTCGTCGCTTCAGCATAGGACTACCCCTTAAGCTCCTCTATACACCTCTTAAGCGATACGCTCCAATGAGGGATTTTCACGCCGAAGCTCTCCTTAAACTTCGTCTTGTCCAACACAGAGTAGTGAGGACGAGTAACTTTACTTGGAAACTCGCAGCTATGTATTGGGCTAATATCGCAGAAATTACCACTCTCAGAGGCGATCTCAACGGCAAAATCATACCACGAGCATACTCCCTCATCGCTAAAGTGGTATACACCGCTCTTGTCGAGCTGATCTGTAGCAATAATGTGAGCTATGGCATCGGCCAGATCGCCAGCATAAGTTGGAGTACCTACTTGATCAAAGATCACACTCAAAGTGTCTCGCTCGGAGCTTAGGCGCTGCATCGTCTTTACAAAGTTGCCACCCCAGGCAGAGTAGAGCCACGAGGTGCGGATAATGATATGGTTGCAACCACTATCGGCCACCGAAATCTCTCCCGCAAGCTTTGTCTTACCATAAACGCCGATTGGCGCCGTGGGCTGCTCCTCGGTATAGGGAGTATGCGCCGAGCCATCAAATACATAATCAGTAGAGATATGGATCAGAGTTGCATCCGATACCTTGGCTGCCATCGCTAGATAGCCGGCAGCGGTATTGTTCAGCAGGTTTGCAAAATCAACATCATCCTCCGCCTTATCGACATTGGTATATGCGGCACAGTTGACAATCACATCCACCCTCTCGGTTGAGACCAAAGCGGAGATAGCACCATAGTCGGTGATATCTAGCTCCGCCACATCGGTAAAGATGTATCTATCGGAGCTACTCTTGGCCACTCGCCTCATCTCATTGCCTAGCTGCCCATTGGCGCCAGTTACTAATACTGTTTTACTCATAGTAGTTTATATCGTATGAAAATGGTGAGTCAAAATCCTTGAACAGAGAATTTAGCTTATCCTTATCTGATAGGATAGCCTCCGCCTCCGAGATACCCCAGTCGATGCCCAGATCCTTGTCGTTCCACATAATCGCCCCCTCCGACTCCTTTGAGTAGAAGTTGTCGCACTTATATTGAAATATCACCTCCTCGGATAGTACTACAAAGCCATGGGCAAAGCCGCGCGGGATAAAGAGCTGGCGATGGTTCTCCTGAGAGAGCTCCACGGCAACATGCTCTCCATAGGTTGGCGAGCCCTTGCGGATATCTACCGCAACATCTATCACTCTGCCCTTTGTCACCCTCACCAATTTGCTCTGGGCATAGGGTGCCTTTTGGAAGTGCAAACCTCTCAAAACGCCATATCGTGAGTAGCTCTGATTATCCTGAATAAAGGTCGTTTTGCAAACCTTCGCCTCAAATTCTCGCTGCGAGAATGACTCGAAAAAGTAGCCTCTTTCATCACCGAAAACTCTCGGCTCAATAATTACCACACCCTCTAAAGCGGTCTTTATCACCTCCATTATAGTTCGTTGTTTTTGCTCTCGGCTAGGCGCACGAGATATTGTCCATATTGATTTTTAATCATCGGCTGCGCTAGGGCGATAAGCTTCTCGGTGGTGATCCAACCGTTTTGGTAGGCGATACCCTCTAGGCAGGCGATCTTTAGCCCCTGGCGTTTTTCGATCACCTCAACGAAGGTCGATGCCTCCGAAAGGGAGTCGTGGGTGCCCGTGTCGAGCCACGCAAAACCGCGACCAAAGGTCTGCACCTTTAGCTCACCATCCTTTAAAAACTCTTGATTTACAGTTGTAATCTCTAGCTCGCCACGCGCCGAAGGTTTTATATTTTTTGCCACATCGACCACCTTATTTGGGTAGAAATAGAGCCCCACCACAGCGTAGTTTGACTTGGGCTCCGCGGGCTTCTCCTCGATCGAGAGGCACATCCCATCCTCGCTAAACTCAGCAACGCCATATCTCTCAGGATCGGCCACCCAGTAGCCAAAGACTGTAGCCATGCTATCCTGCTCGGCCGAGCGCACAGCCTCCGCTAGGCGACGTGTAAAGCCGCTACCATAGAATATATTATCCCCCAAAACCAGGCATGCAGCATCATCGCCGACAAACTCCTCGCCGATAATAAATGCCTGCGCCAGACCATCGGGCGAGGGCTGCTCGGCATACTCAAAGTGAACGCCATAATCTGACCCATCACCCAACAAGCGCCTAAATCCAGGCAGATCTTGCGGAGTAGAGATTATCAAAATCTCGCGTATGCCAGCCAACATCAAAACCGAAATCGGATAGAAGATCATCGGTTTGTCATATACGGGGAGCATCTGTTTGCTGACCCCTTTTGTGATAGGATAGAGCCTTGTACCCGATCCGCCTGCTAGTACTATGCCTTTCATTATTTTTTATAATTATATTCAACCTACAAATATAGGTGTAATTTTACATATTATCAAACATAAGTA